>JBMNRP010000017.1:0-57446 GCA_050944685.1 Bilifractor sp. | reverse complement strand
CTCGGAGGCGATCTTTACTATGCCTCTATTCCAAGCTTTAAAGAGGATTTCAGAGCGTATCTGCAGTATTTGAAGACGCAGATTGGAAAGAGCAGAGTGGAAGTCCGTATGAATACCGAGGCGACGGCAGATCTGCTGGTAAAGGAGGGCTTTGAGACGGTCCTGGTGGCGACCGGTGCAACGACATTTCGTCCCTCCTTTGCCGCAACGACGGGAATTTACGATCCGCTCAAGGTCCTGGATGGTGATATTCCGGAGGGGAAGAACATCCTGGTATGCGGTGCAGGTCTCGTCGGTTGCGAAGTGTCCCTGTTCCTCACGGAGCATGGAAAACATGTGACCATGATTGATATGGCGAAGGTCGCAGGACCGGAATCTGCCTTCTATCTGCGGTATTCCCTTTGGGCGAAGCTGATTGAGGCGCATGTGGATGAAAAGATGAATCACAGCATTCTCGCCATTGAAAAAGATCATGTGGACTGCAGATTTGAGGACAAGCCGGTCACCTACACAGGAGATGCCGTGATCTGTGCACTGGGGCTGAAATCCGATCGGAAACTCCTGGAGGAGCTGCGCAGTGCTCACACTTCTCTGGAGATCATTCCGATCGGTGATGTGAACCGGCCGCGCAAGATTCTTCAGGCTGTGCATGAAGGTTACCATGCTGGCCGCAGAATCTGATGATGAACAATGCAGAAGTGACAGGTCAGCTCTGGGATGAGTTGGCCGGGGAATGGTATGCAAGGAAGCGGAAGGCAGGAGTCTATCAGAAGATGATGGACAACCCGGACGGTGTTTTTCACCCTGAGGTGCGGGAAATGCTGGGAGATCTGAAGGGCAGAAAGGTCTGTGTTGTCGGAACCGGTGACAATGTCGCGGCGCTTGCCCTCGCGCGGCTTGGTGCAGAGGTGACGGCTGTGGATCTGTCGGAACAGATCGTCCGACAGGGAAGGGCAGTGGCCAGGGAACTGAAGGTACCAGTGACCATGGTCTGCGCGGATGCCATGAACATGCAGGGCGTTCCGGATCAATCCTTTGACCTTGTCTATACCTCAAACGGTTTTCTCACCTTTCTCTCTGACCTTCCTGCCTTTTTGTCGGAGGTACAGCGCATTCTGAAACCGGGAGGATTTTATCTTTTGTTCGATGTTCATCCATGCCTTCACCCCTTTGGCGGGTATACAGACAGGCTTATACTGAAGAAGGACTATGATGAGATTGGACCCTTTACGCAGGCGCTGGTCTGGCACTGGCGAACGGAAGATATCATCAATGCCATTGCCGGACAGCATCAGATGCGGATTGTAAAGATGCGGGAACTGAAAGCTCTGCCGGGAACCTTCTGGAATGAATTTATCCGTGATCCGGAGGCGCTGAAAAAGGCGAAGGATCCAAAGATCAATCCTCTGTGGAAGCTGCCCCAGTGGATCGTTGTTTTGGCGAACCGGGAAAGCGTATCCTAACCCCGATGGGCTCCTGATGCAAATTTAACTGGTTTACAGAAGCAGAAAAATTGGAATTTGTATGTCTGAGAAGTGTAATGTCAGACAGCCAAATTCCAATTTTTCGCTAAACCGATATAAGTATCAATATAACTCCGGAACTTTCTTTTTGAAGATAAACAGAGCTGCTGCAAACGTAATAAATGCAGTAAAAAGGATTTGAATCAGTGATTCCTGATAATTATTCGTCATGTTTTTGCTGATGATTACTTGACGTATCACTAATACAACGAATGAGGTGGTTATACAATCTGGTATGGATTTCCGCAACATCCCAATAATGAATGGCCAGAGTGTAAGAAGCGTACCTACAATCACCGAACTGATAGCCATAGGTATCCATGCCTGAAGCATCGAAATCTGAAATGTCCCCGCCAGCCAATTCGATCGTCTGTCTATAAACACAATATAGCCACAGCAGCAATGATATCCCACTGTCATTGATATTGCCGTATAAAACATAATGATGATCAATTTTGCGGCGATTAGTTCCCTGCGATTCAAAGGATAGGAAAACATAATCGTAATGGTCCTCTGGTTATATTCTCCAATAACTAGTTGAGATGTTAAAATCGACGAGTACACAAGAAAAATAAAAGACATCAACAAGCCAATAACAAGATAGGTGCTCTCAAACGTGTCTTTAGTCTGTTGTGGATCCGTTGCACTGTCCCATAAAGATACAGTGATGAACAAAATACTGAAAAGAATTGCTGCCACAGTAAAAATAATGTTCCGCTTAATCCCGAATTTTTTCAATTCCAATTTGATCAGGTGTGTCATATCAATCTTTCTCCTGTGTAAGTTCGAAGAAATAGTCCTCCAAAGTGTCCTGTTTTCGGCCTATGCTCTCTAAACCGACACCGTTTTCAATGAGGTATTTTGATACAACTTTCCCGGAAAGTTCTGTATCATAAATCTGGATATTTTCTTTATCTGACACACTGAAGTTTGTGATGCCTCTTTGTTCCAGTAAAGCTGCCGCATGAGCTGTATCATCAACCTGCAAAAAGAGATATGCAGCCTGATGCTTATGGATTTCCTCAATTGACAGTTCTGTCAAGAGCTTCCCATGCTTAATAATCCCAATCCTATCGGCAATCAAATCCACTTCAGACAGGATGTGGCTGGAAATAAAAATTGTCGTTCCATACTCTTGATTAAGTTGCCGGAACAGATTGCGCATATCTCGGATACCCTCCGGATCTAACGTGTTGGTCGGCTCATCCAGAATCAGAAATTCTGGTCGGGCAAGAATCGCTCTGGCAATGGCCAGACGCTGTTTCATGCCTAAGGAGTAGTTCCGGATCTTCTTTCCCTCAATATTCCGCAGATCCACCATCCGTAGAACTTCGTCTATCCGTTCTGTATTCGGAAAACCCATGTATTCACAATGCAGCTCCAGATTTTGACGTGCTGTTAATTTGTCATAAAAATAAGGATTTTCAATGATTGATCCTACCTTTTTGAAAATCTCATAACTGTGATCGGTGACCTTCTCACCAAACAGATGTACTTCTCCGGCATCTGGCTGAATAAGGTCTAAAATCATTTTCATGACTGTGCTTTTTCCCGCACCATTCGGGCCGACAAATCCATAAACTGAGCCTTTTGGAATATGAATATTTACATCATTTACAACGACATTACCTTTATAGGATTTTCGCAGCCCAATGGTTTCCATAATATAATCCATTTGGTATTTCCTCCTGCGAATCTCAGTATACAAAACAGACTATTCTTTTCTCTGCCTGAAATCTAACGTCTTTCTAACTTTTCAAAATGACCGCGAAAGTAGTCCGCTCGTTCTGTATACTGTGAACCTGAAGTTCTGCTCCTAATTTTTCGGAAAGATTTTTTGCGATGGCCAATCCAAGACCGTTTCCCGATGATTTTCTGGTAGTCGTATAATTTCTTGTAAAAATCAGTTTCTGCTGCTCAGCAGATATTCCTTTTCCGTGATCCTCAACTTCGATGATCGTACTGTCTTCTGCTGACAAAAGCCGCAGGGCAATGTACTGTCCATCACCGCCATGCTGAATCGCATTGTCGATTAAATTTTTTAATATCCTCTGCAGGGCGTTTTTATCTGTTATCGCATAAATCGGTGCATCTGGTATCTGTATATCTACATTAAATTGTTGCTTTTCAAGTAGATCATAGTATTCCAGAATGGTATCACGGCATATATTTGAAATATTCTCTTTTTTCTTCTCCAGGGGGATATCGCCGGAAGATATCTTTGCCATCGTGAAATAGTCGTTGATTATCTTGATCAGATCATCTGCTTTATGATCGATATTAACTGCCATCATTTGAACGGTTTTCGGTATAGATAAATCACTTGATTTCGTAACCAGAAGTTCGCTGTTTCCTTTTAATACCGTTAAAGGCGTGCGAATATCATGTGAGATGTTCGTAAGAACCTGCGCCGTTTCTTTTTGCGACTGCGCATATTCCGATTTCTTTTCATAGAAATTTTGCAGTAATGCGTTGATGGTATTCCCCAATTTTTTAATGCAGGAATGGTCGGTAGGCAGAAGGACAAAACCATTTTCAATAGCTATCGGGAGCGTTTCCAATCTGTCGCTGATATAACCGATTTCATCTTCCAGCTTTTTATACTGTATTCTCTGCCATATAACGGAACTCAGCAATACCGAAGAAAGAACAGCAAATAAGACCCACATTTATTGATCCTCCATCTTGTAACCAATGCCCCATAATGTCTTGATATAGATCGTCGCGTCCTTTTCACCATTTTTCAGTTTTCGGCGCAACCTATTGATGTGTGTATTAAGCACATTCTCGTTTCCCAAATAAGGTTCTTTCCATATGAGTTCATACAGGCGTTCTTTTGAGTATGCCTGTCCGGGATGCGTTGCCAGCAAATATAAAATTTCAAATTCAATGGGTGTTAGTTCTATCGATGTTCCTTTGCGACTGACAGTATGACCTTTTGGATCGATCTCCAAATCTTTTATTTTGATGACAGCATTTTCAACTGACGTGCCCTGATATACACCGGCACGCCGAATGTTAGCCTTAATCCTTGCTGTCAGCTCAATCAATGAAAATGGCTTCACGACATAGTCGTCGGCGCCCAGATTTAGTCCCAATGATTTGTCAGTATCACTATCTTTTGCTGTGATGATAATAATGGGGAGCGTGCTAACCTGTCGAATGGTTTTGATGATCTCTATCCCGCTCATACCTGGCAACATCAGGTCAATGAGAGCGAGAGCATATTCATCGTAATTCTTAATAGTGTGAACAGCGTTTTCTCCATCGCAGAAAGGGAACACTTGGAATTCAGCGGATAAATAATCTTCCACCATAGTTCTGATTTCTTCGTCATCTTCAATTAATATTATTTTATTTCTCATTTTATCGTTTTCCTATCTGTTTTTTTCTCTTCACATAGGTTCGTTCTACATCATAGCCGAGTATTTCCACAATTGAAACAAATAGCGTCATATGTGCTATTTGTTTCTCAAATCATGTAATTTATTTTAACGCAGCAACAGGCGTTTTTTTCAAATTAACGGAATGCAATTATACTTCGACTAAGATCGGAGCGATGCAGAATTTATAAAACGGGTCTGTTGGCAGAGTGAAAGGATATCCGCCTGACTAATGGCGGCGTCTGCAGTAGGGTAGATGCCGCCTCTTTTTATAATGGGACAATAGCCGGATTGAAAAAATAAATGACAAATAAATGACAAAAAAGAAGAGTGGCGCCTCGATTGAGACACCACTCTTTGAAAAACCCAGTATTTATAAGGCTTTGAGAAGCGTGCGTTAGAGGATTCGAACCCCCGGCCTTTTGGTCCGTAGCCAAACGCTCTATCCAGCTGAGCTAAACGCACATCCGCTGAACGAATCAGCAAATAATATAGTACATGTTTCGTTTTTCGTTGTCAAGGTTAAATGTAAAATTCTTGTCATTGCGGCGGACGAAGTGTTCGCCGGAAAATCGGGAAATTTTTCATAATGATTTTGTTTGTGTATTCTCTTGTATGAAGTATAATACAATTATGGTCTTTTCAGACTCGAACTCGTTTTGCTTGAGGAGGTTATGGCATGTCGAAATTTTTCAGGCGTTTTCTGGGAACGGTGGCCGGCGGCACGGCGGCGCTCACGTTAGCGGTGAAGCCGCGGATCAGCCGGAAACCGGATATGCACGAAATTGAGCGGTACGATTATGCGAATCACGGATTTACCGGCAGGGACGGAAAATTGGCAAAAGATTCTCCGGAAGCTTTTCAGGCCGCGATCGATCACGGCTACGGAATCCGCACGAAGGTGCAGTCGGACCGTCAGCTGAAAGAGACGCTGGATCTCATCGACGGACAAGTTCCGGTCATCCTTACCGTAGAGCCGGAGAAACAGAATCTTTACCGCTTCTGTGAAAAGCTGTTCCACGTCCTGGACGAATACGAGGGTGTATTTGCGATTGATTCGATCAATCCGCAGGTGCTGAACTTTTTCCGCACCCAGCGGGAGGAATATATCCGCGGTCAGATTCTGGACAGTTCCTATACGACGGACTATTCGTTCCTCGGTCAGCTGAGTGATTTCGCGGTCCGCAATCTGCTGATGAATTTCCGTACCCAGCCGGATTTTATTTCCTGCTCGATGAATGACCGGAAAAAATTCAGCCTGCGTCTCTGCAGGCTGGTTTACAGGGTTCATATTGCGGACTTTGTCGTCCGGGATATTCATGAGTATGAAGATGTGAGATGCGACGGTCAGATCGTTATCTTTGAGGATATGGAGCCCTGATCGCGCTTCTTACAGAAGATCCTGGTTGCGTTTAATGGTTTCGGTCATGATGGCGCTCGCTTTTTCCCCTATATGTTTCCGCTCCGGCTTCGGAAGATCCTTCGGATAGATCGGATCGCAGAATTCCAGAACGGTGTGCGTCGGGCGGACTTTCGGGAAATGTGCTTCCCAGATATTGACTGTGTTGTTCTGGGCGACCGGCACGATGGGGACGTCGGCCATGGATGCGATGCGGAGGCTTCCTTCATGGAACGGAAGCAGCGGGAGATCCTCTTTCTGTTTGTTGCGGGTTCCTTCCGGGAAAATGAATACGGATTTTCCCGCCTTCAGGTGCCCGGCGGCGTCCCGGATCATCTGGATGCCGGATTTCGGGTCCTCGCGGCTGAAAAACAGGCAGGAGATGTATTTCGCCCAGAGCGAAAAAAGCGGAATCTTTCCCAGCGTTTCTTTTGCAACATATCCGGTGATGCGCTTCGGCAGATATTGATAGGAGATCATGATGTCGAAGATGCTTCTGTGATTGCCGATGAAGAGCACCGGGGTTTCAGTGGGAATTTTTTCCTGACCGATGACGGTCGTCTTCACGCCGCCTCCGCCCGTCAGTACCCCGAAGATCCAGCGGATCATGGCGGAGGTGATCTTTTCCGCGCGGTCCGGATTGATTTTGTGCATGATCCACAGAACCAGAAGGACCGGCAGTGTGATGATCAGGTAGAGGATGGCAATCAGAATCAGCAGAATAAAACGCAGCATTATCAGATGAATCCTTTCTGTCGTTCATTGCAAAAAGATTCTATTATTATACACCGGATTGATGCGGACGGAAATGGTTCCCGGTGATCTTTACTGGCTTTTTCAGCGGACATTGGTTTAGGGGAAAGTATTGCTATGGAGTTGAAGGCTTACGCAAAAATAAATCTCGGTCTGGACGTGCTCGGAACGAGACCGGACGGTTACCATGAGCTGCGAATGATCATGCAGACCGTCGGGATCTGCGACCGGATCGTTCTGGAAAAAAGCGACTGTGAAGGGATCCGGTTTTCGCTGGAAAATCCGTCGGTGAGAGCTTCGGGCGGGGATGCCGGGAGTGTTCCGGAGGGTTCGGATAATCTGGCGGTCCGCGCTGCAAAATTATTGCTTGAAGAATTTGACATTCCATCAGGGCTTAATATAAAATTATGGAAGTGTATACCCGTTGCGGCTGGCATGGCGGGAGGCAGCACCGACGCCGCCGGCGTTCTGTGCGGCGTGAATGAATTGTTCCGCATCGGTCTTTCGGAAAGGGATCTGATGGAGCGGGCGGTTCGTTTGGGAGCGGACGTCCCCTACTGTATCCTGGGAGGAACAGTGCTCGCGGAGGGGATCGGCGAAAAGCTGACCGCTCTTCCGGAGCTGGAAGATCTGCCGCTTGTGATCGCAAAACCGGATGCTGCTGTGTCGACGAAGTTTGTCTATGACCATCTCGTGATCGATGAGCGTACCTGTCATCCGGATATTGACGGCATGACAGAGGCGGTCCGGAGAGGAGACGTTTCCGGAATTATCAGCCGTCTGGGCAATGTCCTGGAGACTTCAGCGGTTCCTGCATTTCCCGTAATCGGGGAATTGAAGGAACAGATGCGCTCGGCCGGAGCCCGCGGCGTGCTTATGAGCGGAAGCGGGCCCACCGTGTTCGGCATCTGCGAGAGCAGAGCAGCGGCGGAAACGGTCGCGGAAAATGTTCGCAGATCCGGATTGGCCGCGGAGGTGTATTGCACAGGGACCGTCAGCAGGGAAATGACCGCTGCGGGTCGCAGAGTAGCCTGAATCAGGCATTTGAAAGGATCTGGAATCAGATCATTCGGGATGATGCGGGAAAGAACCGGAGGTGTATCTTTCTCTGGTGTTTGGCAGAGAGGACATGCGAGCAGAGATCGCGCCTTTCACCTGTTAATATTGGCTGTGCTGCCGGTTTTGGCGGCGGAATGGGGAATTTTCATGACAGAGGATAAACTCAGTAAAATGATGACAGAATATCAGGATATGCCGCTTCGTGACGTTGTCTTTCATACGCTGCGAAAGGGTATTCTCCGGGGAGATCTGAAGCCGGGCGAGCGTCTGATGGAAATCAAGCTCGCGGAGCGGCTCGGTGTCAGCCGGACTCCGATCCGTGAGGCGATCCGTATGCTCCAGCTGGAGGGGCTCGTGGTCAATGTGCCCAGAAAGGGCGCGCATGTGGCGAAGATTACCGCAAAGGACCTGAAGGATGTTCTCGAGGTCAGAGGAGGTCTGGAGGATCTGGCGGTCCGTCTCGCGATCACGCGCATTACGCCGGCGCAGATGAAGAAGCTCGAGAAGACGGCGTATGATTTTCAGAATGAGGTGGGCGGCAGTCTGATCGATCTGGCCGAGACCGATGAAAATTTTCATTCTCAGATTTATGAGGCGACGCAGAACCACCATCTCGTTCAGATGCTGAGCAATATCAAGGACCAGATGTACCGGTACCGTGTGGAATATCTGAAGGACAAGGAGAGCCGGGATTCTCTCGCTCAGGAGCATATCTCGCTCTGCGAAGCTTTGAGGGAACGCGACTGTGACAGGGCGACGTCTATCATGAAAAAGCATATTGAGCGCCAGGAGACGTACATCATGAACACGCTGGATGAGACAGAAGAGCCATGAAATAAGCTGGAAATGAATTAATTTTCAGAATAAATCACACATAAAGGACAAATCTCAAGCAATCAGAGAAAAGAAAACGAAAAAATTCGGAAAACAAATTGACAAATCCTCCGTTCTGTGATATATTCAATATAACAAAAAACGACAGATGAAGCTGTTGGAACCATCGAACCGGTGACGAGAAAGCCGGAAGATGAATATCCCATTGGAGGTACGGACCGAAGAAAAATTAATTTTTGGGCACGGTAAAATAAAAAATACTTCTCATTGTACAATGTGAAAAGGGAGCCGGAAATTCCTGAAAAAAGGATTTCCGGCTCCCGCCGTTTTTATAGAGGTTCCATCTTTTCTGTCATACGCATTATATAACGCTGTCATTCATGAGCTTTTCCTGAAAACCCCGGGCACGAAGGACACCCGGGTACGTTCCGAAATAATTTTTTCATCAGTCAGCGATAAAAGATACTGGATTTATGTGGTCTGACGCGACCTGAGATAAAAAAAGCTGCAGGAAGCGGGACTTGAACCCGCACGATATTGCTACCACAGGCACCTGAAGCCTGCGCGTCTGCCAATTCCGCCATTCCTGCATATATAAGAAAAATATTAAATTCTTGTAAGCCCGAAAAAGCTCACTTGGTAATATTAGCAAATCGATACATATATGTCAATTGTTTTTTCAAAGTTTCCGTCGAAGCGTTTTTCCGGCAGCTCTTCCGCATAATCCGGGCAGTCAGCCGGGATCGGGATCGGTGCTCAGCCCGTCGGAAAGCTCACGGATGCGTTCCTGAACCCGCGTGGCTTCTTCCCCGGTGAGGACGACGGGCTGGAAGTTGTTGCGGGAAGAGGAAGAGGAGATGCTGCAGGGAAGGATGCGGACGTCGCTGTCTTCTTCTGTATCGCTGTCCGAATAGGATACTTTCCCGTTCTGGATGTGGAAGGTCTGCTGGTAGATCATGGTGTCTTTGTCGGCAGGATTGTTGTTTCCGCCGAAGCAGAAGTTTCCGAGGCTGTAGACGATTTTCCGGCCGTGATACGTCTCGATGCCTTCCAGGACATGAGGGTGGTGGCCGAGGACGAGATCGGCTCCCGCGTCAATGGCTGCGTGGGCCAGTTCGACCTGGGTGTCGTCGGGATAGTCTGCCCGCTCAGTTCCCCAGTGAAAGCTGACAATGACAAGTGACGCTCCGTTTTCCCTGACGCTTTTGATCTGCTGGAGCATGTCGTCTTTGCAGTCAATTCCGTCCGCCAGCTCGTACGTTCCGACGAGCCCGATCCGGATGCCGTTGACTTCAATCACAGGGCTGCTGTCGTATCCGAAGCTGGTGATGTCCGCCTCTTTCAGGTTCTCAACGGTGTCTTCGTAGCTCTCGTCGCCGTAGTCGTGGCTGTGATTGTTTGCCAGATTGACCGCTTCCACGCTGCCGTCGGTGAGAATCTCCGTGTAGGAGGGATCGCCTTTGAAAGCATATGTCTTGTCCTGCCGGTCGGTCGAATCGGTCAGAGTTCCTTCGAGATTGACGATGGTCAGATCGTCATTCGCAAAGACGTCGCGGACCTTGCTGAAGAAATAGGAAGGGTCCCCGACGGAGTCGTAGACGGTGTCGAAGCTGCCGGACGGATCGAAATTTTCATCGGTTCCGAGCGTGCAGTCGCCGGCCGCGCTGATCGTGACCGTGCCGTTCTGATCGGAAATATCGGGATAATTTTCGGACGAAGAGGAGACAGATTCCGCGGAGACGGATTCTGAGGAATCGGATGTGACAGTGCTTCCGGTCTTTACGGCGTAACCGGAGCCTGCAGCGGTTTCGCCGCCGGAATTTTCAGAATCGGAAGAGGATCCGCTCATCGCAGAAACGGCCTCTTCCGGGTCGGAGAGGCCGTAAGGGGAGAAACCTTCCCGGATCCGGATATCCCTGCGCATCATGATGACGGCAAAGAGCAGGCAAGCTGACAGGATACCGAATAGTATGGATCGTAGAAAGTTTCCCTTGTGCTGTTTCATATGATTTTTTCTCAGTTATTAATCTTCTGGTGGCAGGACATACTGTTCGGAGAAAGAGGGAGGAAGGTATAGCCGTTTTCCTCGCCCCAGTACAGTAACTGATCGATCGCCTCTACGGTGGTTTCCTTCATGTCGTGACAGAGGAGTACGCTCGTGTCGTTGTAGCTGACTTCCTTTTCGCTCTTCTCGAGGACGGACTCTGTCGTAGTGTCGGCGTTTCCGTCGCCGCTCGAAGCATTCCAGTCAAAGAAAGTGTATCCCTTCTGTTCGGCCTGCTGTGCCAGCTGGGTCATGATTCCTGTACAGTATTTCGCGCTGATGGTGTTTGAGCTTCCGCCCGGAAACCGCATCAGTTCGGTGCGTCGTCCGGTCTGCTCTTCAATAACGTCCTGCATCTGTTCGAAATCATTCCAGAACGCGTCGGTGCTGGAATAGATCGTCCCGTAGTCGTGCAGATATGTGTGAACGCCGATGCTGTGTCCTGCCTCGGCTTCTTTTTTGATCATATCCTGGTATTCCGGGAACTGATTGGTGACAAAGAAGGTGGCCTTCGCGTTGTGTTTTTCCAGAATCTGGAGAAGGTTCTCGGTGTACGGTCCGGGACCGTCATCAAATGTCAGATAGATGATCTTTTCGGTGCCCTCCAGACTGGCCGGATCATCATTGATGACCTGATCGATCGTCGTCCCGCTCTTCGCACCTCTGGGGCTCGCCCAGATGTAGCTGCTGGATCTGGCTGTTCCGGTCTGTTCCAGAATGGCCTCACTGAGGGAAGAACCAACGCTTCCGAACGGGATCTTTTTCTCGCGGGAAGAAGAGGAGACAGAAGTCGTTACGGATTCCCCTGCCGAGCCGGATGATACAGCCTCTGAGGAATTGGACGATACCGATTCTCCGGAACCGGATGTCACGGAATTGGTTTCCGCCGGCGTTGCGGAAGCGGACTGAGCCGCGACGGATTCATCGGCTCCGCCGTTATCCTGACTGATCCGGGCCGTTTCGGATGTGTTTTCTGCCGAGCGCCGCCGGGCGACTCCGTTAACAGCCAACACAATAATTAAAACGACGGCCAGCGCACTGACCGCCATTATTCTTTTGATTCTTTTTACCTGACGGACACGAGCCTCGTATCTGGCTATATTTCTTGCCCGCCTTTCTTCCGCGTTCACTTAGATTGCCCCCTGAACCACTTATTATTATCGATCCTATTCGATGGATGTTTCATGCATCCATTATCATATCACAGAATGCATTAATTTTAAATAATGATAAAGGTTCAGTGCTTTTTTCGTTGTAGGTTCAGTGCTTTTTTCGTACGGAGTACCCGAAGGTTCCGAGGATTTTTCCGAGTTCGTAATATTTCCCGTGAGAATAGGCGATCAGGCCGGCGTTTTCCAGATGAAAAGCGCCGTGGCGGTCGAGATATCTGCGGTCGACCTGCACACCGACGATCTCTCCGAGAAACATGTCATGGGACCCGAGGGGCATGATGCCGGAGACCTTGCACTCGATGCTGACGGGAGCCTCGAGAATGGCGGGGACGTTCACGTGTTCGCAGGGGGCAGGGGTCAGATGGCACTCCTCGAATTTATTGATGTCGCGCCCGCTCCGGCAGCCGCAGAAATCGGCGGCCCGCGCCAGCCGTTTGTTGGTCAGGTTCACGACGAATTCTCCGGAATCGCGGATGATCTCGTAGGAGAACCGCTCTTTTCGGACGGAGATGGAGAGCATGGGCGGATCCGAACAGATGGTTCCGGTCCAGGCTATCGTCAGGATGTTCGGTTTTTCTCCGGGTGCGGCGCAGCTGACCATGACACAGGGAACCGGATACAGAAAGTTTCCCGGCTTGTCGAACGAAACCTTTTCAATGGGCACTTTTTCTGTCTTCGCGGTCTTTTTCCTGTTTTCGGTGTGATCTTTTCCGGAAGTGTGCCGCGGAGGACGTCCCTTCCCGGTTCGCTCCATCAGGATGGATGCGGAATTTTTGATTGCCCCGATCGGGCTGATTCGTTCTGACATGTCCGTTTCCTGTCTGTAAATGGTGCTGTGTCAACAGAGGCATCTTTATGGATTTACTACATTCTGCGGAGCGCCCGAGAGCCATGCGGCCAGATTGGACGCGACGCATCCGATCAGGCGTGTGCGCGCTTCGCGGCTCGCCCACGCGATGTGCGGGGTGATGAGGATGTTCGGTGCGTGGAGAAGCGGATTGTCCGGCTTCATCGGTTCCTCGGAGATAACATCGATGCCGGCTCCGGCGACTTTTCCGGAGCGGAGCGCCTCGGCCAGATCGCGCTCATTGACCAGACCGCCGCGCGCGACGTTGATCAGCAGTACGCCGTCTTTCATGCGCTCGATATTTTCCCGGCGCACGATCTGTTCGGTCTCTTTCGTAAGCGGGCAGTGGAAGGTAATAATGTCCGAATAATGCAGCATGCTCCCGAAATCCGCGAACCGCAGGGACGGTCCGATGCTGTTCAGGTACTGGGAGGGATGGGCGGTGTTGACCATGACCTTCATCCCGAAGGCCTGTGCGATCTGAGCGACGCGCCGTCCGATGCTGCCGAATCCGCAGATGCCGAGGATCTTTCCCTCGAGCTCGGTGACGGGTTCGTTCCAGTAGCAGAAGACCTCTGAGCGTATCCAGTCGCCGCGCTTTACGCTCTCATCATGCACGGTGATTTTCGAGGCCAGGTCCAGCATCAGAGCGAAGGTGTGCTGGGCGACCGAAGAGGTACTGTAGGCGGGGACGTTTGTGACGGTGACACCGCGTCTGCGCGCGGCATCGAGGTCGACCACGTTGTATCCGGTGGCGCAGACGCCCACATAGCGGATCTTCGGGAAACGGCCGAGAGTTGCCTCGTCAATTTTTATCTTGTTGGTGAGGACGATTTCCGCATCACCGATCCGGTCCCATTTTTCTTCTTCGGTTGAATTCGGATATATCGTAAGATCGCAGAGATTCTGTACCGGTTCCCAGGAGAGACCGTCCGGACTCACTGCTTCTGCTTCCAGTAAGACAGCTTTTTTCATAAAATTTACCTGCGTTTTTTGTTCATACAGCGGAAAAGCGGCGATTCAGAGAAGAATATCGCCGCAACTACCAAGATTTTACCATAGATATCGTGTATCTCGATAAAAACATAATGAGGAATCTATTAAATATGTGTGAAGTTTTTTAATCTTGCTACAAAAACGGGCCGGCCCCTCACAGATGTTCTCCGCGCATCATGCATTCCGGATTTCCGACGAGCAGAGCCCCGGCGTATCCGCTGCTGCACTTTCGGGTGAGAAATTTGACACATTCTTCCATGTGGGAGACGCGGCTTCGGACGTTGTGCGCGTCGGATCCGATGAAGTCGATGCGCTCGTCCTTCAGCAGTCGGGCGCAGAAGCGCTTGATGCCCCATCCGAAGTCACCGATGATGCTGTCGGCGTTGATCTGCAGACTGCATCCCATGTCCTGAAGGTCATCGATGAGGTCCGTGTGGTCGCGTATGGCGTCACAGCGCTCCGCGTGGGCGATGACCGGATAGAATCCGCTGGTGCTGACTTCACGGCAATGGGTCACGATATCGCGTCTGTGCGCGCCCGGGGAAAATTCCATCAGGACATATCGTGTACCGTTCATGCGGTACCGGGCATCTGAATCGATCGTTTCCGTGATGTCAAAATTGGAATGAAATTCGCATCCGAGATACAGGTTCAGGTCGGGAAATTTTTCCGCCGCGGCTTTCTTCAGCAGAAGGTACTGTTCTTCCACCCGATCGCGCGGAGTCTCGAACATTCCGTGGCGGAAATGCGGCGTGACAATCATGTTCCGGACGCCTTCGCGGTATTCCCGGTCCAGCATTTTCATGGATGTATCCAGGGAGTCCGATCCGTCGTCCACACCGGGAACGGCGTGAAGATGGATGTCCCAGATATTCGATATCTTCATGACTATGACCTCCGGCCGGTGCTTCCGGCCTTCCTGAAAAAAATCGCCTGGCAGTTCGTTTTGATCTGCTTGAACTGCCCGGCGACCAGCGTCTGTATTTTTCTGCGTGACTTTCTGCCATTGGATGAAAAAATGCCATTCCGGTTCACTGACCGGCGGAATCCCCCAGATAGCCGAGTTCGTTCATCTTGTCGTAGAGGGCCTGGGCGATTTCGGAGCGCCCCTCATTTGAGAAGGCGGGGTGGGAGATGGCCTGGTTCAGCTGCAGATAATGTTCTCCAAAGGCGGTCGACTGGGCGGTATCGTACCCTGCGGTGTCGGTCCATCCGTTCGGATAGAAGCCCATGATGATGTAGCGGTCTGTATTGCTGTAAGTGCTGAGAATTTTCTGCTCCTGCTCGACGAGCTCATTTATGTCCCAGCCCCATCCGCCGTTGTATCCGATACAGATGACGGGGAGGGCATCCGTGTCGTCCCGGGTGAGATCCTTTGTTGCCATGTCCGTCCGAAGCTGAGTCTCGGTGAGCCCGAGCTGGGATGAGGTCAGATTCGCCCGGTGTTTGGCGATGTAATCGTTGATCGTGGCTTCATCAATTCCGGCAAAACGCAGCTGTGAAAGGCTTCCGACCATATCCCAGGTGTAATCCTTCACCGTGACGGACGTAATGCCGTTCTCGTTCAGAATTCGCTGGAGTTCAGAAGGATAAAGGGTCGCGGAATCCCCGGCTCCCGTATTGAAAGCGTCTCCGCGGCAGCTGATGGAAGTGACCGGCGTCTCCTCTTTTTCAGAGGAGGAAGAGGTTTCAGGGGAGAGCGTCTGGTCAGCCGTTTCCTCTGAGGAGGAAGAACTGACGGAGACCGTGTTAATTTCTTCGGAATTGCTGGTATCCGTTGTGCTGATGCTCTCTGCCTTTTTTCTCAGCTCACTTTCACGCTGATAATCCCGGTTCTTTGCCCATCGGGCGACGAAAACCAGTACTGCCGCCACGATGATGCAGAGTATCGTGGCCATTATCCTGATTCCCTTGCCTCTGTGATTCATTATTTCCAGCCTCCATATTTTTTCTGCCGCGGCACCCGTAACGGACTGTCGTTATCTGCCAGGACGATGTCCTCCTGTCTCTGAAAATTCAGCGGTCAATCCTTCGAAGAATTTGTATATTTGTATGAATAACGGGCGGAGCCGTAATATCCGCTTCCTTCGCGCCTGGCGTCATTATATACAAAGCCGATGATTCTCGCATTGGCCAGGCGGAGCTGTTTGAGCGCGCTCGCAATGGCGCGGGAATCGGTCAGATTGTGACGGACGACGAAAAGGTACCCGTCAATGTAGCGGGACATGATCGACGCGTCTGCGACGGTGGTCACAGGCGGAAGGTCTACGACAATATAGTCATACTGGTTTCTCAGCTCTCCGATCAGGGCGTTCATCTGCGAAGACTGAAGGAGCCATGTGGGATCGGGCGGGAGATTCCCCGCCGTGAATACGTCGATTTTGAAATCAGACACCCGGCGGAGACATTCGGAGACTCTCGCCTGACCGACCAGTGCGTCGGAGAGTCCGGGTTTTCCCTTGATTCCCAGCTTTGCCGCTATGGTCGGGCGGCGCAGGTCACATTCCATCAGCATGACTTTTTTTCCGATCTGGCCGAATGAAATCGCGTGATTGATGGCGTTTGTACTTTTTCCGTCATGCATGAACGCGCTGGTCACTCCGATTACCTTGCTGTCATTCCCGGGAAGCGAAAAGAGAACATTGGTCCTGAGAGCCTTGTAGGCCTCCTGGATCGCCCAGGGAGATTTATCCGATAAAATCAGGTCTTGGCCATTTGCGCCGCGTCCGCTCTTTTTTGTATCATTATTTGCCATTAAGAAAAATCCTCCTCCGGCTAATATGAAAACCTTTCGCAATTGCGGAAGATCCGATCAGCAGCCTGTCAATATTTACCGTAATACTTGTAGGTTTTTCCCGAGGATGCCTCCCCGTAGTTGGGAATGGTTCCGATCACCGGAATGCCGAACTGCTCCTCCAGCGTATCACTGTTTTTGATCCGCTTGTCCGTCAGTTCACGGATGATGAAGATCAGCATCATGACCAGAAATCCGAGCACAGCTCCGATGGTGATATTTCTCGAGTAGCTCGGTGAATAACGCTTGGTGGGAAGTACGGAGCCCGAAACGATCTTCATGGATGAGCCTTCCACGGTGTCGGCAATGTAATCCGGCGCGATGTTCTCAATCACCTTTGCCAGATGATAGGCTTCTTCCGGATCCTGCATGGTTACATTCAGATTCACCAGCTGGGTGTCTTCCTGAACACTGGTCGTGACGAAACCCGAGAGCTCGCTGTAGCTGTAGTCCAGACCTGCCTGCTTTGCGGCGTCGGTCAGAACAGCGCGGCTGCTCATGATCGCGGCGTATGTGTATGCGAGTGACTGGGCGGCACTTGTATCACCGCTGTTCAGTGAGGAAGTTGTATCGGAAGAGCTGTGGTTATTGACGTAGGCGGTGAAACCCGTCCGGTAGGTGGGTTTGATCAGAAATGCGGTAATCAGAAGAGAGATGAGTCCGCAGACCAGCGCGCCGAGCAGGATAATCGGCATATTGTGACCGATGACGCGGAACATTTTCCCAAGATCGATCTCGACTTCCCTTTCTCCCTGCGTCGCATGCATGTTATTTTCCATAATAAAGGTGCTCCTGTTCCTGATCCGGTAATCCGGATTGATTTCAATGGCAGAATTTTGACCATACCATTAGCATTCTATAGTGGAAAAGGATAAATTGCAATAAGGTCACCGCGATTTCTTGCTTTTTTACGAGAGATATGGTATGGTTCCGCCGTAAATAGTTCATTTTTTTACCATGGAAAAGCAGAGTGCCTTCCGATCTGAACCAGGATTTTTTCGGTGACAGTTCTGTATTTCAGGAGATATTATGTTAAAACATAAAAAATGGATTCCGATCGCGGTTGTAGTTCTGTTCATCCAGGCGGTGCTGGAGGGGTTTGCTCTGTTCCAGGTGATCCGGATGAACATTCTTCCTATAAAATATCTCGTCATCGTCTTTGCTGTCGCGGCAGTGCTCCTCCTGGTGACGGCGGTGCTTCTTTTTTCGGGGCTGAAGCACGGACCGAGCCGGAAGCGCCGGGCGAGACGTGTCATTGCCGTGATTCTCGCGGTGGTGGTGGGAGCCGGATCCGGCTATGTTTCATGGATGGTTTCCCGCCTGGGCACCTCGGTGGATAAGGTGACCAGCGATGAGGACACGCTCTCGGCGGTGATCGGGGTGTATGTGATGAAAGACGATCCGGCTGAGACGCTGACCGACGCGAAGGATTACACCTTCGGTATCATGAGTGAGTTCGATCAGGAGAATACGAAGAACGGACTTTCCCAGCTGAATTCCGAGATCGGGAAGGACGTAGAGACCAGCGAGTTCTCCTCGGTGACGGAGAGCGCCCAGGCTCTCTACGATGATCAGGTGGATGCGATCCTGATCAATGAGGCATATGCCTCCGCACTGGAGGATATCGAAGGATTCGAGAATTTCGGATCGGAGACTCGCCTGCTGGCGGAATTTTCGGTCTTTTCCAGCGAGGATTCCGATAATGATGCGAGCGTATCGTCCGGCTCCGGTTCGCAGGAGCAGTCCTCGAAGGAAAACGCGGCAAACGGCGTGAGCGATATCGTCTCGAAGCCGTTTGTCGTCTATATCAGCGGTTCGGACACGAGAAGCGAGATTCTGAAGACCAGCCGCAGCGACGTCAATATTCTGATGGCGGTGAATCCGACGACGAAACAGATCCTCCTTCTGAACACGCCCCGTGATTATTACGTGGACAATCCGGCCGGAGGCGGCGCGAAAGATAAGCTGACCCACTGCGGACTATACGGCGTCGACTGCTCGATCCAGGCGCTGGAGAATCTGTATTCCACCGATGTGAATTATTACCTGCAGATCAATTTCACCGGTTTTGAAAATCTGATTGATTCGATCGGCGGAATTACTGTCACGGTTCCGGAGGATTTTTCGGCAGGAGGTTTTTCGTTCCACAAGGGAGAGCAGCAGGTAAACGGAGAGGAAGCGCTGGCGTTCGCGAGAGAGCGTCACTCCTTTGCGAGCGGTGACCGGCAGAGAGGCAAGAATCAGATGGAGGTGATCCGCGCCGTGATCGAAAAGATAACGAGCGGAACGACCGTCCTCACCAATTACAGCCAGATCCTGAATTCGCTTCAGGATATGATGGTGACGAACATCAGCTCGGATGAGATAGCCGGTCTGGTGAAGATGCAGCTCGGAGACAACGCGAAGTGGAGTGTCAGCCGCTACGCCGTGGACGGAAGCGGAGCTTCCAAGACCACATACTCCATGCCGTCCGTTCGCGCGTATGTCATGATCCCCGACCAGGAGACCGTGGACAGGGGCTCTGCGCTTCTGAAGAAGATCATGAACGGCGAAACCATCAGTGAGGCAGATGTC
This sequence comes from Bilifractor sp., assembly GCA_050944685.1. Lineage (GTDB taxonomy): Bacteria > Bacillota > Clostridia > Lachnospirales > Lachnospiraceae > CADBRN01. The sequence continues at coordinate 38,068 of JBMNRP010000017.1, read as the reverse complement.
GCGGACTGAGCGGATCATGATTCCGGACATGGTATGAACAGGGAGGTTTTTATGAACGCGGAAGAATTCAAACAGGAGATTGTTTCAGTTTTTCAGGAGCGCTACGATGATACGCCCGGACCGGACAATATTCCGTTCGCCCGCCTGAATGACGAGTGGGAGGCGGTGAAGCGCTCCGGATGCGTGGCGGATCTGGCGGCTTTCTTCAACATTACGAACTGGCTGAAGCAGCGGGACCTGGCCTACTGGGTGAACGGCGCGGGCGGCTCCTCGTTTCTGCTTTATGTGATGGGAGTCACGGAGGCGAATCCGCTTCCGCCGCATCTGTACTGCCCGAAATGCAAAAAAATCTTTTCGGATGAACGGACCGCTGCGGTTTACGACGGGTTTGACATTCCCGCCGGCGCGCGCTGCCCCGTCTGCGGAGAAGAGATGGCAGGAGACGGCCACGATGTGCCGTGGCAGTCTATGTGGGGATGCCCCGGAGAGGGAGAAACCATGCGGGAAGATGAAAAGCCGTTCTTCGGGCTCCGCGTGCCGAACCGCATCTGCGGCGAACTGCAGGAGGCTCTTCCGGAGCTCTGGCCGACGTCTGAGACGCCGAAGATTGATCTGAGACCGTATTCCGGCGGTGAGGGCGGAATGATTCATCTCTCTCAGATCATTATCACCGGAGATCCGTATCTGAATACGATGTTCCCCGACGAGAACAACAAGGTCGACGCTTCCTGCCGGAGCATCGCGGTGGACCGCTGGGAGGACCTGGTGGCGCTGGATTATTTCCGCGAGCAGAACCTGATTTTTGATGTGCCGGAGCCGAAGACGTTTGCCGACCTGATCGCCGATTTCGGTCTGCTTCATTCCCAGGGCGCCTGGGACGGGGAGACGCGCTTCATGGCCACGCGGCTCGGCTATCAGTCCGCGGATTTCATCGCTTTTCGCGAGGACATTTTCCGGTATCTGACCGAACATCACGTCGCGGAGAAGGACGCCTGGAGAGCGATGCTGGGCGTGATGAAGGGCAATGGTCTCGTGATTTCCTGTCCGGAGCTGGACTGCTCCCGCGATAAGTGGGTGAAATACCTCTGCGGAAAGAGAATCCGATACCTTTCTCCGAAGGCACACGCGCTGGAGTACATTTTCTTCAGCCTCAGGACGTCTGTTTTCAACCGCATGTGATCCGGAACATAACACAGCAGAGGAAAAATCCACGGAACCGGCTTTCCCTGGAAAGGAGAGGCGGGCTCCGTGGATTTTTTTCGGCTTCGGCACGCGGATAAAAGGGATTCAGCAGAGACGAAAGCGCGGTTTTGTTGCATTTCTGAAGTAAAAGTGAGACAATATTTCTGTATTTTGCAGTTTAATGATTTTCAAAATGAGGAGAAGCAGTGAGAATGAAAAATGGGGGAAAGCTTTTCGGCAATATTGTATTGCCGGTCATCCTGACGCTGACACTCGCAGTCACGCCCGCATTTGCGGAGGAGTTATCTTTTGCGTCCGCCGGCAGTACGCAGCAGGAGGAGCAGACATCATCCGGAACAGATGAACAGGGTGCGCTGGCGGAACCGACAGCAGAAGCTGCCGAAGAGGAAGCTCTGACGGCGGCCGCCTCATCTTCCGGGGATAATGAGGTGGAGACGACAGTAACTTATTGTCAGACCAGTGCGCGGGAGGTACTTCAATATGTGAATGATTTCCGGACGAGCGGGACCGGCTGGCTGTGGAATGATGAGGAAAATACGACCAAAACGACCGGAATCCACGTTCCGGCGCTGACGTATGACTACGGTCTGGAAAAAATCGCTATGCAGCGTGCGGCAGAATGCGCCTTTTACTTTTCCTTAAACCACTACAGACCGACCGGGGAAAAGTGGTGGACCGCAGTGGACTCTGATACATATGGCGATCATCTCGGCGAGAACCTTGCTCTCGGATATACGTCTGCGGAGGATGTCTTCAACGGGTGGAAGGAAGAGAACGAGAACTATAACGGCCAGGGTCATCGGCGCAACATGCTGTCGGGCAATTTTACGACGATCGGAATCGCCTGTGTAAAGAAGGGCGGTTATACCTTCTGGGCGCAGGAATTCGGCAGTAAAAAAACCGATACGGATCCGACGGCGGCAATTGACAAAGAATCTTCTGTCAAAATTCCGGTCTCTTCATCCCTGGTAGATTCGTATTCGGGGACGGTAAATGAAGATCCGGTGATCGTACTGCGCGGAAAAACCAAAAAGATTCCGGGAGCAAAAATCTCCGTCACCTTGAAAGAGGACCAGGATTCTGATGAAACTGGTAAATGGAAAGCTATTATATTAAACAGTATCGAGGTCACCACGGGCTTCACCTGGGAGGTGGATGACACCTCTCTTGCGACCGTCAGCGGTGATACGATCACCGGCGTCAAGGCAGGAAATACGAAACTTCGCGCGACCCTTCCGATCGGGGTATCCGCGTCTGCGACGCTGAAGGTCTATGAGCCGGTCAGCAGCCTGTCGCTGAACAAGAGCAGCACCACCATCAATGTCGGGAAGAGTGAGACGCTGACCGCTGCAGCAAAACCGGATAATGCGACGGATAAATCCGTAACCTGGTCTTCCTCCGATTCTTCCATCGCGACTGTGGATTCGAACGGAAAGATCACCGGAAAGGCTCCGGGAACCGCTGTGATTACGGCAACCGCCAAATACGGCGGGGCAACGGCGAAATGCAATGTCACCATCTGGCAGCCGGTCACGGGAGTGAGTCTGAACAAGACCTCGACAAAAATATGGCCGAATGCTTCCGAGACACTGAAAGCGACGGTCTCTCCGGCCAATGCTTCCAACAAGGCTGTGACCTGGAGTTCCTCGAATACCAGTGTCGCCAAAGTGGACGCAAACGGAAAGGTCACGGGGGTCGCGCCCGGAACAGCGAAGATCACCGTGAAGACGAAAGACAGCGGAAAGACAGCGGTCTGCACCGTGACGGTGATGAAACACGTTACCGGAATCACTCTGGACAGGACTTCTCTGACGGTCGGGGAAGAAGCCAGTGCTCAGCTGAAAGCGTCGGTTCTTCCGTCGGACGCGGCAATTAAGACCGTTACCTGGAAATCCAGCAACACCAGAGTCGCGACAGTTGATCAGAACGGAAAGGTAACGGGAGTATCGAAGGGCACCGCCACCATCACCGCAACCACGACAGATCAGAATAAAACGGCCACCTGTACCGTGACGGTCCGCAGATCGGCAAAGGCACTTAAACTCAGCAGCACAACGGTTTCGAAAACCTATGGCGACACCTTCTCGCTGACCGCTTCGGTAGTGCCTTCCGATGCCTATAATCAGACCGTCGTGTGGAGCTCGAGCAACACAGACGCAGCGGTTGTCGATGAAAAAGGAAATGTGAAGATTGTCGGAAACGGACCGGCGGTCATCACGGCGACGGTGAAAGGAACCAGCATTACCGCATCCTGCACGATCCAGGAAAAGACCGTTACCATGTACCGCCTGTACAATCCGAACAGCGGTGAGCATTTCTACACGGCCAATCCGACAGAGAGACAGAATCTCATCCGCATCGGCTGGAACGACGAGGGAATCGGCTGGATCGCTCCCGAGAAATCTCCGAGTCCGGTGTACCGTCTTTACAACAAAGTCGGCGGAGAGCATCACTACACGCTGAACAAAACGGAGTGTGAAAATCTCGTAAAGGCAGGATGGCAATATGAGGGAATCGGGTGGTATTCGGATTCCGCGGCGAGGGTTCCGCTTTACCGGGAGTACAACCCGAACGCATACGCAAACAATCACAACTATACGACCAATATCACCGAACACCGCAATCTCGTCAGTATCGGCTGGAGAGACGAGGGCATCGGCTGGTACGCTGTAAGTGCCAGATAACAGGCGTTCACAAAGCTGTGAGGGCGGGTTTCCCGCCTCCGCAGCTTTTTTTACGGTCCGGCGAACCGGCATTTTCTGTATCAAGTTCTCTTCAAATGTGCTATAATGCTTTCTGACTATTTTGACAACAACATAATCACCTTTTCATGAATTATCGGGGCGCTGCCCGGGAGGTCAATCTTTATGAAGGAATTCAAGCCGGTCAAAGAGGGAAAAGTTCGCGAGATTTACGATACGGGAGATCAGCTGGTCATGGTGGCAACCGACCGCATTTCAGCGTTTGATGTCATCCTGAAAAACCAGGTGTCCGGCAAAGGAAAAGTCCTGACCCAGATGTCAAAATTCTGGTTTGATTTCACGAAAGATATCGTCCCGAACCATATGGTAAGTGTCGACGTAAACGATATGCCGGAATTCTTCCGCCAGGAGCGGTTCGACGGAAACAGCATGCTCTGCCGGAAACTTCAGATGATCCCGGTCGAGTGCATTGTCCGCGGATACATCACCGGAAGCGGCTGGGCGAGCTATCAGAAAAACGAAACGGTCTGCGGGATCACGCTTCCGGAGGGACTCTCCGAGAGTCAGAAGCTGCCGGAGCCGATCTACACGCCGAGCACGAAGGCGGAGATCGGAGATCACGATGAAAACATCAGCTATGAGCAGAGCATTGACGTCCTGGAAAAGAAATTCCCGGGAAAGGGGAGAGAGTACGCGACGAAAATCCGCGACTGCACGATCGCTCTCTATAAAAAATGTGCGGATTACGCTCTGTCAAAGGGAATCATCATCGCCGACACGAAATTTGAATTCGGACTGGATGAGGACGGGAATGTCATTCTCGGAGACGAGATGCTTACCCCGGACAGCAGCCGTTTCTGGCCGGTGGAAGGATATGAGGCGGGCCACGGCCAGCCGTCCTTCGACAAGCAGTTTGTGCGTGACTGGCTGAGGGCCCATCCGGACAGCGATTACAACCTTCCGCAGGATGTGATTGACAAGACGATCGAAAAATATAAAGAGGCATATACCATGATCACCGGAAAGACGCTGTAATGGTCTCCCGGGGCTGCGCCGGAATTTTTTTATTGAATCCGGCGCGGGGTATGGTATAATCGGCAAGGGCACTGAAGGCTTTCTGGGGAGACTTTAGTGCCTGTTTTGTAAAAACATCCTGATATGGCGCGCCGCCCGCGGGCTGTGCGTGCAGATTCATCGCTCAGAAAGGATCACATTTTTCCTATGAAAGCCTATTTGATTCTGGAAGACGGCCATGTTTTTACCGGCACGAGTATCGGCTCGCGTCGGACTTCGATCAGTGAAATTGTATTTAACACGTCGATGACCGGCTATCTCGAGGTCCTGACGGACCCGTCCTACGCCGGCCAGTCGGTGTGCATGACGTATCCTCTGATCGGCAATTACGGGATCTGCTACGAGGACAATGAATCCCTGCGTCCCTGGATGGACGGCTTCATTGTCCGGGAGCTGTCGAGGACTCCGAGCAATTTCCGCAGCCAGGATACGATACAGAGGTTCCTGAAGCGGTTTGACATTCCGGGTATCGCCGGAATCGACACCCGCGCTCTGACCCGGATTCTGAGAGAGAGCGGAACCATGAACGGAATGATTACCACCGACGGAAACTTTGATCTGGAGGAGGTGATCCCGAAACTGAAGGCGTACCGTACCGGGGATGTGGTAAGCCGCGTCACCTGTACGGAAAAGGAGGTTCTGAAGGCGGAGGACGATCCCCGTGTCGCGTTCGGAGACCGCATCGTGGAGGAGGATCTGGAAAGAGCGGCGAAGAACGCCGAACTGTCCGGAGGCTTTCGGAACGAGGAGGGCGAAGACAGAAGGCCGGGAGCCGCGGAGCTGCCGAACCCCCGCTTCCGCGTCGCCCTCATGGATTTCGGAGCGAAATACAATATTCCGCGCAATCTGGCGCGGAGGGGCTGTGAGGTGACGGTCTATCCCGCGTGGACTTCCGCGGACGAGATTCTCGCCTCGGATCCGGACGGGATCATGCTGGCAAACGGGCCCGGCGATCCGAAGGACTGCGGCGATATCATCAAAGAGATCCGCCGGCTCTACGATTCGGACCGGCCGATGTTTGCCATCTGTCTCGGTCATCAGCTTCTGGCTCTGGCTACCGGCGCCGACACGAAGAAGATGAAATACGGCCACCGCGGCGGCAATCACCCGGTGAAGGATCTTGCGACCGGACGGGTATACATCACGTCTCAGAACCACGGCTATATGGTGGATACGGACACGGTGGATCCGTCTGTCGCCGAGCCCGCGTTCGTCAACGTCAACGACGGGACGAATGAGGGCCTGCATTACATCAAAAAGAATATTGTTACCGTTCAGTATCATCCGGAGGCCTCCCCGGGACCGCATGATTCGGGATATCTGTTCGACCGTTTTATTGAGATGATGGGAGGAGATCGCTGATGCCAAAGGATCCAAGCATAAAAAAAGTTCTGATGATCGGTTCCGGCCCCATCGTGATCGGACAGGCGGCTGAGTTTGACTACGCCGGCACGCAGGCCTGCCGCTCTCTGAAGGAAGAGGGCGTGGAGGTCGTTCTCCTGAATTCGAATCCGGCCACCATCATGACGGACAAGGACATCGCAGACCGCGTTTACATCGAGCCGCTTACGGTCGAGGTGGTCGAGCAGCTGATTCTCAAGGAACATCCGGACAGCGTCCTGCCCACCCTGGGCGGACAGGCCGGACTGAACCTGGCGATGGAGATGGCGGACAGCGGATTTCTGGAAGAGAATCACGTCCGCCTGATCGGTACCACGCCTCTCACGATCAAGAAGGCAGAGGACCGGCAGATGTTCAAGGACACCATGCAGAAGATCGGCGAGCCCATCGCCGCGTCCCGCGTGGTGACCAATATCGAGGACGGCATCCGTTTCGCGGAGGAGATCGGCTACCCGGTCGTCCTGCGTCCCGCTTACACGCTCGGCGGAAGCGGCGGCGGAATTGCCGCCAATCAGCATGAGCTGACGGAAATCCTGGCTAACGGACTTCGGCTTTCCCGTGTCGGAGAGGTGCTCGTGGAGCGCAGCATCGCCGGCTGGAAGGAAATCGAGTATGAGGTGATGCGGGATTCCGCGGGCAACTGCATCACCGTCTGCAACATGGAAAATATCGATCCGGTCGGCGTGCACACCGGCGACTCCATCGTCGTCGCGCCCTCCCAGACGCTCGGGGATAAAGAATACCAGATGCTGCGTACTTCCGCGCTGAACATCATTACCGAGCTGGGAATCACGGGCGGCTGCAACGTGCAGTACGCGCTGAATCCGGAAAGCTTTGAATACTGTGTCATCGAGGTCAATCCCCGTGTCAGCCGCTCTTCGGCTCTGGCCTCAAAGGCCACCGGATATCCGATCGCGAAGGTCGCGGCAAAAATTGCCCTCGGGTATACGCTCGATGAGATTCCGAACGCCATCACGAAAAAGACGTTTGCGAGCTTCGAGCCGATGCTCGACTACTGCGTGGTGAAGATGCCGCGTCTGCCGTTCGATAAATTCATCAGCGCAAAGCGCAATCTGACCACACAGATGCAGGCGACCGGGGAGGTCATGAGCATCTGTACGAATTTCGAGGGAGCGCTGATGAAGGCGATCCGCTCGCTGGAGCAGCACGTCGACTCACTGATGTCCTATGATTTTTCGGGACTTTCGGAAGAAGATCTGATCGAAAGCCTTCCGACCGTTGATGATATGAGAATCTGGAGGATCGCGGAGGCCTGCCGCAGGGGGATTCCGGAGAAGAAGATCCGGGATCTGACGAAAATTGACCTGTGGTTTATCGACAAGATCGCCATCCTCACGGAGATGGAAGCGCGCCTGAAAAAAGAAGAGCTCACGGAGGATCTGCTGCGCGAGGCGAAACGCATGGAATTCCCGGACTACGTCATCGCCGGACTGAACGGAACGACGGAGGAGCATGTCAAAGAGCTCCGCACCGCGTACGGGATCACGGCTGCCTACAAGATGGTCGATACCTGCGCCGCCGAGTTCGAGGCGTCCACGCCGTATTACTATTCGGTCTACGGCGGGGAGAACGAGTCCGTCGCCAACCACGACCGAAAGAAGGTCCTGGTGCTCGGCTCCGGTCCCATCCGCATCGGACAGGGGATTGAGTTCGATTTCTGCTCTGTCCACTCGACGTGGGCGTTCTCGAAAGAGGGATGGGAGACCATCATTATCAATAACAACCCGGAGACCGTCAGTACGGATTTCGATATCGCGGACCGGCTGTATTTCGAGCCGCTCACTCCCGAGGATGTGGAGAACGTGGTCAATATCGAAAAGCCGGACGGAGCCGTGGTTCAGTTCGGAGGTCAGACGGCCATCAAGCTGACCGAGGCGCTGATGAAGATGGGCGTGCCCATCCTGGGAACGTCCGCGGACGATGTCGACGCGGCGGAGGACCGCGAGCGCTTCGACGAGATTCTGCAGCAGACGAAAATTCCGCGCGCCGCCGGCCGCACCGTCTTTACGGCGGAGGAGGCGAAGAAGGCGGCCGGAGAGCTCGGCTATCCGGTGCTGGTCCGTCCCTCGTACGTACTGGGCGGACAGGGCATGCAGATCGCTATCAGCGACGAGGATATCGACAATTACATCGGCGTAATCAACCGCTATTCGCAGGAACACCCGATTCTGGTCGATAAATATCTGGAAGGAAAAGAGATTGAGGTCGACGCGGTCTGCGACGGAAATGATATCCTCATTCCGGGAATCATGGAGCACGTCGAGCGCGCCGGCATTCACTCCGGAGACAGTATCTCGGTCTATCCGGCGATGGACCTGTCGGAGAAGGTGACCGATACGATCACCAACTACACGAAAAAGCTGGCGAACGCCCTGCACGTGCTGGGCATGATCAATATCCAGTTCATCGTCTATCACGAGGAGGTTTACGTGATCGAGGTCAATCCCCGGTCTTCGCGGACGGTGCCCTACATCAGCAAGGTCACCGGAATTCCGATCGTCCCGCTGGCGACGGAGGTTATCCTCGGCCACACGATCCGTGAGCTTGGCTATGAGCCGGGCCTGCAGGAAAATGCGGATTACATCGCGATCAAGATGCCGGTATTCTCGTTCGAGAAGATCCGCGAGGCGGATATCAGCCTGGGTCCGGAGATGAAGTCTACCGGCGAGTGCCTGGGAATTGCCCGCTCCTTCAACGAGGCGCTTTACAAGGCGTTCCTCGGAGCCGGCGTCAGGCTGCCGAAGTTCCGGAACATGATCATCACGGTGCGCGATTCCGAGAAGGAGGCCATCGTACCGATCGCGAAGCGGTTTGAGAAGCTGGGCTACCGCATCTTCTCGACGCGCGGGACGGCGAAGGCGCTGAACGCAGGAGGCGTCAACGCTCTTTCGGTCAATAAGATCGAACAGCCGAGCCCGAATCTGATGGATCTGATTCTCGGCCACAAAATTGATCTGGTTATCGACATCCCGCAGGAGGGCGTCGAGCACAAGAAGGACGGATTTGTGATCCGCCGCAGCGCCATTGAAACCGGCGTCAATGTGCTCACCGCGATTGATACAGCGGAAGCTCTCGTGACTTCTCTTGAGAACACCGACATCCAGAAACTGGAGCTCATCGACATTGCCACGATCGCCGGGCGCGGGAAGGCCTGACGGGAAATGAGAGGATATCCATGTCACTGATCGTTTTTCTGAAGACTGTGCTGTACGGAATCGTCGAGGGAATCACCGAGTGGCTCCCGATCAGCAGTACCGGACATCTCGTCCTGCTCGGGGGTGTTCTGGATCTCGGTATGAGCGATTCCTTTATGGAGATGTTCAATGTCGTCATTCAGTTCGGCGCGATCATGGCCGTGGTGGTGATTTATTTCAGAAAGCTCTGGCCGTTTCATACGAAGAAGAAAAGGCCGGGGAAGAGCTGGTTCGCGAACCCGACGGAGACCGGATTCGCGGGCGGATTTCAGCGCTTCGCCAATAACTACTTTTATATGGACAAGATTGTCCTGTGGCTGAAGATCATCGTCTCGGTCCTGCCCGCCGTTGTCATCGGCATGCCTCTGGACAACACGGTCGAGAAATATATGTACAAGGCGGTGCCCATCGCCCTGATGCTGATTATCTACGGCGTGCTGTTTATCCTGATCGAGAACCGGAACAAAAAACGCGAGCCCCGCGTCTCAAAGATTCGCGGGATTACCTGGACCGACGCCCTGATTGTGGGATTGTTTCAGGTGCTGGCGATTATCCCCGGAACGTCCCGCTCCGGAGCGACGATCATCGGCGGCATCCTGATCGGACTGTCCCGCCCGGTCGCGGCGGAGTACACGTTTTATCTGGCGATTCCCACGATGCTGGGAGCTTCCGTCCTGAAGATCGCGAAGTTCGGGGGCGGACTGACGGGCACGGAGGGGGCCGTTCTGGCGGTCGGCATGATCGTCGCCTTCCTGGTCTCGATTTTCGCCATCCGGTTTCTGATGCAGTATATCCGCCGGCATGACTTCAAGGTCTTCGGATGGTACCGGATCGTCCTCGGAATTCTCGTTCTGATCCTGGTCGCGGCGGGCGTTCTGAATAATGCGCTCTGACACGGCTGAAACATACAGAAAGACGGATTTATTATGTTTAAACATTATCTGCTGACGTTTTTGATCTCAATGGTCCCGATCGTCGAGCTGCGAGGAGCGATTCCCATCGGCCTCGCCTGGGGGCTTCCGATCGTTCCCTGTTACATCGTCGCCGTGATCGGCAATATGATCCCGGTGCCGTTTATCTATCTGTTTGCCCGCAAGCTTCTGGTATGGGGCAGCGACAAGAGGGTGATCGGGAAATTCTTCCGGTTCTGCCTGGAGAAGGGCCAGAAGGGCGGCGAGAAGCTGAAATCCGGAGCGGGAAACGGCCTGTTTGTGGCTCTGATGCTGTTCGTCGGAATTCCGCTTCCCGGTACGGGAGCCTGGACCGGAACGCTCGCGGCGAGTATCCTCGACATGGGCTTTAAAAAAAGCACCATCGCGGTTCTGCTCGGCGTTCTGATCGCCGGCATCATCATGGGAGTCGGTTCGTCCGGCGTGCTCGCTCTGGTTCGCTAATAAAAAGATTATGATAGTCGGGAAAAAATTTAGGAGAAAATACAGATGAAATGTCCTTACTGCGGAGCAGAAAATAACCACGTTGTCGATACGCGACCTGTCGAGGAGGAGAATTCGATCCGCCGCCGCAGGATCTGCGACAGCTGCAATCACCGCTTTACGACGTATGAGAAGATTGAGACGATTCCCCTGATGGTCATCAAGAAAGACCGCAACCGCGAGCAGTATGACCGCAACAAGATCCTTGGCGGGATTCTCCGGGCGTGCCACAAGCGGCCGGTGCCGGTCCAGAAGATCAACGATGTGGTCGATCAGATCGAGACGGAAATCTTCAACATGGAAGAGAAGGAAATCGAGAGCAGCGTCATCGGCGAGATCGTCATGAAGTATCTGATCGATCTTGACGCGGTCGCGTACGTCCGGTTTGCCTCGGTTTACCGCGAGTTCAAGGACGTGAATACCTTTATGGATGAGCTCACGAAGCTTCTGAAGCAGCAGGGCGGAGAAGAGAACAAGAGCGAAGAAAAGCAGGAAGATGAAAAATAATATGACGAAGATTAAGATCTGCGGTCTCACCTCTGGGGAGGAGGCCGCATATTTAAATGAGGCGGGCGCGGACGCGGCCGGCTTCATCCAGTTTTTTCCGAAGAGCAGGAGAAATATCGCGACCGGAGAGGCCAGAAGAATCATGTGCCTCCTCGCTCCGTCGATCCGGAAAGCCGCCGTCACGGTCAGCCCCACGCCGGATCAGATCCGGGAGATCGAGCGTGCCGGCTTTGATTATCTGCAGGTTCACGGGGATATTTCCGACGAACTGCTCCGCTCAGTCCGTATTCCGGTGATCCGGGCCTTCAACGGCTCGACTTTTTCCACGTGGAAGCATTATATGGATTTCGACAATGTCGCCGGTCTTCTGTTTGATGCGGGCGTTCCCGGGAGCGGAAAGACGTTTGACTGGTCCGCTCTCTCCGGGATCGATACCGGAGAAAAACTGAAAATCCTGGCGGGCGGCCTGAATCCGGATAATGTGTGCGAGGCGGTCCGGACTGTCCGACCGGACTACGTGGATGTGAGCACGGGAGTCGAGAAGGATCAGGGAAGGGGAAAAAGCCGGGAGAAAATCCTGCGGTTTGTTTCCGAGGCGAGAAGAGCCTGAAAGGAAGGCCGCATTTTTCCCTCCTGTCCCCGCTTCGCTATTGACGGGGACGAGACTGATTTTCTTGACATGACCTGTAAAAGAAGGTATTCTTTATGTTATTGTGAATCAACGCGTTAAACTGCTGATATTAAACGCGTTAATCTGCTAAAATCCATTTGTTACCGATGCGGAATCCTCCGGAAAGTTTTCCCGGAATTTCTCCCGTCGGGTGTATTAGAAAACAGAAGAATCGAGGTAATTTGACGATGCCAATCACAGATCTGCTGGAGCGGAACAGCAAGCTTTACGGCAATGAGTCGGCACTGGTGGAGATCAATCCCGAGGTGACCGAGCCCGTCCGGGTCACGTGGCAGGAGTACGAGCTGATTCAGCCGACGTCCAACCGCTACTACCGGAGAGAAATCACCTGGTCGGTTTTTGACGAGAAGGCCAACCGCGTGGCAAACCTTCTCATCAGCAAGGGAATCAAGAAGGATCAGAAGGTGGCGATCCTTCTGATGAACTGTCTGGAGTGGCTGCCGATCTATTTCGGCATCCTGAAGGCGGGAGCCGTGGCGGTTCCGCTGAATTTCCGCTACACCGCGGATGAGATTGACTACTGCGTCAAGAAGGCGGACGCCGACGTTCTGTTTTTCGGGGAAAACTTCATCGGCCGGATCGAGTCCATCGCCGAGGATCTCGGAAAGGACCGTCTGCTGATGTATGTGGGGAATTCCTGTCCGTACTTCGCCGAGGATTACCAGGAGGCCGCCGCGAACTGTTCCAGTGTGGCGCCGCGCGTTCTGGTGGAGGATGACGACAATGCCGCCATCTATTTTTCCTCCGGCACGACCGGCTTTCCGAAAGCCATTCTGCTCCGCCACTCGGCGCTGATGCAGTCCGCGCGCATGGAGGCCATTCACCACGAGACCACGCACGAGGATACCTTCCTCTGCATTCCTCCGCTCTATCACACCGGCGCGAAGATGCACTGGTTCGGCTCCCTCTACACGGGCAGCAGAGCGGTTCTTCTGAAGGGCAATAAGCCGAAGACGATTCTGCAGGCGGTCTCCGACGAGCGGTGCACGATCGTCTGGCTGCTCGTCCCGTGGGCGCAGGATATCCTGACCGCTCTGGATTCGGGCGAGGTGAAGGTGGAGGATTACCATCTCAGCCAGTGGAGACTGATGCACATCGGGGCACAGCCGGTTCCGCCGAGCCTCATCCGCCACTGGAAGCAGTATTTTCCGAACCACAAGTACGACACGAACTACGGCCTGTCCGAGTCGACCGGCCCCGGATGTGTTCATCTTGGCCTCGATCACATTGACAAAGTTGGAGCGATCGGCCTGCCGGGCTACGGCTGGAAGGCAAAGATCGTGGATGAAAAGGATGCTCCGGTTACCCGGGGTGAAGTCGGCGAGCTCTGCGTCAAAGGCCCCGGCGTGATGGTCGAGTATTACAAGGATCCGGAGGCGACCGCGGAGACCCTCATCGACGGATGGCTCCACACGGGAGACATGGCGAGACAGGATGAGGACGGATTTTATTATCTCGTCGACCGGAAGAAAGACGTCATTATCTCCGGAGGTGAGAACCTCTATCCGGTGCAGATCGAGAACTTCCTGGCGGCCAATCCGAAGATTCAGGACGTCGCCGTGATCGGAACGCCGGACAAGCGTCTCGGCGAGATCGCGACCGCCATCATCGAGGTCAAGCCGGGCATGGAGATGACCGAGGACGAGGTGGACCGCTTCTGCATGAAGCTGCCGCGCTACAAGAGGCCGAGAAAGATCATCTTCGCGGATGTTCCCAGAAACCCGACCGGAAAGATCGAAAAGCCGAAGCTGCGCGAGATTTACGGCGGAACGCGTCTGGTAGAAGAGCAGTCGAGGAGCTGACCGGACCACCCCGGGCGCGCTTTTCCCTGATTTGCGGGAGAGAGCGGCGTCTGTTATCATATTTTTATAGAAGCAGGTGAACACAAAGGAGACAGTGCGATGAAACAACTCATGCTGGGCAACAAGGCCGTTGCCCGTGGATTGTACGAGGCAGGGTGCTGTTTTGTATCCAGCTATCCGGGAACGCCGAGTACCGAGATTACGGAAGAAGCCGTAAAATACGACGATATATACTGTGAGTGGGCGCCCAATGAGAAAGTGGCGATGGAGGCTGCATTCGGCGCGTCCCTGGCCGGCCGCCGCTCATTCTGCGGAATGAAGCACGTGGGACTGAACGTGGCGGCGGATCCGCTCTACACGATGTCCTACACGGGCGTCAACGCGGGAATGGTGATCGGTGTCGCGGACGATCCGGGCATGTATTCTTCTCAGAATGAGCAGGATTCCCGCCATCACGCGATCGCATCGAAGGTTCCGATGCTGGATCCGTCGGATTCCGCGGAGGCGCTGGAATTCACGAAGCTCGCCTACGAAATTTCCGAGAAATTCGACACGCCGGTGCTGCTGCGCATGTGCATGCGCGTCTCGCATTCCCAGTCGATCGTGGAGACGAAGGACCGGGTCGTTCCGGACCGCGTCGCCTACAGGAAGGATCCTTCGAAGTACGTCATGATGCCGGCTTTCGCAAAGAAACGCCATCCGATGGTCGAAGAGCGCACGAGAAAGCTCACCGAGTGGGCGGAGACCGCGCCGGTGAACCGAGTGGAAATGGGCGGGACCGATCTGGGCATCATCACCAATTCCACTTCCTATCAGTATGTAAAGGAAGTCTTCGGCGATTCCGTCTCGGTTCTCAAAATCGGAATGGCTAATCCCCTTCCGGAGAAGCTGATTCTGGATTTCGCGTCAAAGGTGAAAAAGGTGGTTGTGGTCGAAGAGATGGATCCGATCATCGAGGATCACTGCAAAAAGCTCGGCATCGAGGTGAGCGGAAAAGACATTCTCCCGATGTGCGACGAGTTCTCGCAGGAAATCGTGGCAAAGGCACTCGGCGTCGAGACGCCGAAAGGCAAAAAACTGGACGATCCGATCCCGAACCGCCCGCCGGTTCTCTGCCCCGGATGTCCGCACAGAGGACTTTTCTACACGCTCGCGAAGAATAAATGCACCGTCCTCGGAGATATCGGCTGCTACACGCTGGCCGCCACGCCGCCGCTGAACGCGATGGATTCGACGCTCTGCATGGGCGCTTCCATCAGTTCTCTGCACGGCTTTATCAAGGCGGGCGACGGGACGAACGAAAAGCACACCGTGGCGGTGATCGGCGATTCTACCTTCGCGCACTCCGGCATGACCGGACTCGCGAACGTCGCCTACAATGAGTCCGCGGCAACCGTGATTATTCTGGACAATTCGATCACCGGCATGACCGGTCATCAGCAGAATCCGACCACCGGACTGAATATCAAAGGAGAGCCCGCTGGCAGGATCGATCTCGAGGCGCTCTGCCGGGCCATGGGCATCGAACGGGTGCGCGTCGTCGATCCCTATGATCTCGAGGAGACCGATAAGGTCCTGAAGGAAGAGCTGGCCGCGGACGAGCCGTCGGTCATCATTGCCAGGAGACCGTGTGCCCTCCTGAAGAATGTGAAGCATTATCCGCCGCTTTCCGTCAACACGGACAAGTGCGTCGGCTGCAAATCCTGCATGCGCATCGGATGTCCGGCCATCGCGATCCGGGACGGAAAGGCCCACGTGGACGAGACTCTCTGCGTCGGCTGCGGAGTCTGCGAGCAGATGTGCAGATTCGGGGCGTTCGAGTCCACGGGAAAGGAGGACTGATCGTATGGAGACAAAAAGTGTAATGATCGTCGGCGTCGGAGGACAGGGTTCTCTTCTTGCGAGCAAGCTTCTGGGGCAGATGCTGCTTGATGCCGATTATGATGTGAAGGTTTCGGAAGTGCACGGCA
The DNA here is from genome assembly GCA_050944685.1 of Bilifractor sp. Lineage (GTDB taxonomy): Bacteria > Bacillota > Clostridia > Lachnospirales > Lachnospiraceae > CADBRN01. The sequence continues at coordinate 22,070 of JBMNRP010000017.1, read as the reverse complement.
TGTCCCAGCGAGGCGGAAGCGTCGTCACCTTCGTCCGCTACGGAGATCACGTCGCGTCGCCCGTCGTTAATGAGGGCGAAGCCGACTACATTGTCTCCTTTGAGCTTCTGGAAGCGGCGCGCTGGCTCCCCTACCTGAAGGAGGGCGGCCAGATTGTCACGAATATCCAGCAGATGGATCCCATGCCGGTCATCACCGGGGCCATGCAGTATCCGGAAAATCTCGTGGAGAAGATGCGTGCCGCCGACGCGAAGGTTGACGCACTGGACTGCCTCTCTCTGGCGGAGCAGGCGGGAACCTCGAAGGCGGTCAACCTCGTGCTGATGGGAAGACTGTCCCATTACTTCGACATGCCGGATGAGGCATGGCAGGCGGCTATCGAGCGCGTCGTGCCGGAGAAATTCCTGAAGATCAACCAGGTGGCATTCGAGCTGGGGAAAAACGCCTGACTAAGGCGCGATCCGGAAAAACCGTCCGGACAGCGGAAATTTCCATCCTGGAAGAAGAGAACTGTAAACTGACAGATGACAAGGGTGTAACAAGAGAATGGAACGATATTTTCAGAAAGAACTGGAATGTGCTCCCCGCGAAAAGATCCTGGAGATCCAGAACGAGAAGCTGGTAAAACAGGTGCATCACGTCTGGAATGATGTGCCGTACTATCGCGGCCTGATGGAGAAAAAAGGTGTCTCACCGGACGACATCAAGTCCGTCGACGACCTGCATAAGCTGCCTTTCGTTTCGAAGGCGGATCTCCGCGAGACGTATCCCTACGGGCTCCTCGGATGTCCCCTGAGCGATGTGGTCCGGATCCATTCTACGTCCGGAACGACCGGGCGCCGCGTGGTGGCTTTCTATACGCAGGAGGACATTGACCTCTGGACCGACTGTACGGCAAGGGCGCTCGTGGCGGCCGGCGGTACAAGAGACGACGTGGTTCAGGTCTCCTACGGATACGGCCTGTTTACCGGGGGTGCCGGCCTGGACGGCGGATCGCACAAGCTCGGGAGCATGACTATCCCGACTTCTTCGGGAAACACGCAGCGTCAGATCATGTTTATCAATGACCTGAAGACAACGATCCTCTGCTGCACGCCGTCTTACGCGGCCTATCTGGCGGAGACCATGAAAGAAATGGGCATGGGTCCGGACGATATTCCGCTGAAGGCGGGAATCTTCGGGGCGGAGGCATGGAGCGAGGAGATGCGCCGCAACATCGAAAAGACGATGGGAATCAAGGCGTACGACATTTACGGCCTGACGGAGCTTTCCGGACCGGGCGTCGCCTTCGAGTGCTCCGAGCAGAGCGGCCTTCATATCAATGAGGATCATTTCCTCGCGGAAATTATTGATCCGGACACCGGAGAGGTTCTTCCGGAGGGGCAGGAAGGAGAGCTGGTTTTCACTTCGCTCGACAAGAGGGCGTTCCCGCTCCTGCGCTACCGCACGCGCGATATCTGCGTTCTCAGCCGTGAGAAATGCTCCTGCGGCAGGACGTTCGTAAAGATGGCGAAACCGCGCGGACGGACGGACGACATGCTGATCATCCGCGGCGTCAATGTATTCCCGTCCCAGATCGAGACGGTGCTTCTGAACCACGGCTATCCGGCCAATTACCAGATTATCGTCGACCGCGTCAATAACACCGATACCTTCGACATTCACGTCGAGATGACGCCGGAGATGTTCACCGATAATATCGGTGAGGTGACGAAGCGCCAGAATGAGCTGGTCGAGGGACTGAAATCTATGCTCGGCATCAAGGCGAAGGTGACGCTGGTCGGACCGAAGAGCATCACCCGCAGCGAAGGAAAGGCCGTGAGGGTCATCGACAAGAGAAAGATCTGATTTTCCTGCGGCAAAGGTAAGCCGCACCGGGGAAAACGGGTTATACAGTATGGGAGGGCAGTTATGAGCGTAAAACAGATTTCCATTTTCGTGGAGAATAAGCCCGGCACAATGAATGAGATGACGCAGATTCTCGCCGATCATGATATTGATATGCGGGCTCTGTCTCTCTCGGAGACCGAGGGATTCGGCATCATCCGGATTATCGTTCCGGACGTGGTCGAGACAACGAGTGTGCTGAAGGAAGCGGGATATGTGTGCAAGCTGACGCCGGTCGTGATTGCGGAGATTCCGGATGAGGCGGGCGGCCTGAACAAACTCTTGACGATCTTCAAAGAGAACCATATCAACGTCGAGTACATGTACGCGACGCTCGGCGGCAATAAGTTCAAGGGTGCGCTGATGATTTTCCGCGTAGACGACGACAGACGGGCGGAGCGCGCGCTTCGCGAAAAGGGCATTCAGCTGATCGGGCAGGAGGACATCGAGGAGATGTGATTCCTTTCGCAAAAGAATAGTTTCGATTCTGACTGAAAAGGGTTCCTGAATTTCCTGGTGAAATTTGAGGAGCCCTTTTTCGAATGGTCCGGATTGTGAAAACAAAGGAAATACAGGCAGGAGAGTGAGAGCATGAAAACAGAACAGATAATGGAACAGATGAAAAACCGGAGGATGGAGACGATCCGGCCCGACTCGGAAAGGCAGGCGGCGGTGCTGATGCCGCTTCTGGAGGTGGACGGCGAGGCGGGTCTTCTCTTTGAAATCCGAAACAGGGATCTGCCGCAGGGAGGGGAGATCTGTTTCCCCGGTGGAGCGGTGGAAGCGGACGAGCGGCCGGAGAAAACCGCGGTCCGGGAGACGATGGAGGAACTGCTTCTTCCGCGCGGACAGGTGAGGATCCTGTCCCCGATGTTCGAGATGAGCGGCCCGGGAGGGACGTGGATCTCGTCTTATCTGGGTTGCCTCTGCGGTTACGAGGGGACGTTCTCGAAGGACGAGGTGGAAGAGGTGTTTTCCGTCCCGGTGCGCTGGTTCCTGGAAAATCCGCCCGTCGTCAGCCATGTGAAGCTGGGAATGGAAGAGAGCGCGGATTTCCCGTGGGAACTCATCCCCGGAGGGAAAAATTATCCGCTCCGGAAGTTTCCGAAAGCTTATTACTTTTACCCGACGGACCACGGCGTCATCTGGGGGATGACCGCCGAGCTCATTTTTCATTTCACGCAGGCAATCGAAACGGGACAGAGGTGAGGAACCGTGCCTCTGCCTGGTCCGGATGGAACGGAATGAGTCCTTGACACGAAAGAATTAATTTGATATTATTATGATATCAAAAAAATATCAAATCGTAACAAGAGCCACGGAGATTATTCAGTTCCAATGGCCCGGAAAACAGATGGAGGATCGGGCGGAAAGGAGAGATCATGGAGGAAAAGGTGCTGACTCAAAAGGGCAGGGGCATGCCTGTTCTGATTCTGCTGATACTGGCATACGCTGCTGCGGTGCTCCTGCTTATTCTGGGAAATTCAGAAGGCGGCAAAAACTTCGCCCTGATTGTTCCTTGTATGGTCTGGATCTTTGCGGGATGGATTCTCTTTCCGGGACTGAAGGTTCTGAAGCCTCAGGAGGCGCTGGTTCTGACGCTGTTCGGAAAATATATCGGGACGCTGAAGGGTCCGGGATTTTTCTTCGTCAATCCGTTCTGCATGGCGGAAAATCCGGCGGTGAAAACGCACCTGGGACAGAGCGGAGACGTGGACGAGGGAAACAACACGAAGAAAATATTCATCACGCAGGGAACCGGGGAGTCTTCCGGCAGCGTGGTGAACAAAAAAATTTCCCTGAAGGAAATGACCCTCAGCAATACGAAACAGAAGGTAAACGATGTCCTAGGCAATCCGGTCGAGATCAGCGTTGCCGTGATCTGGCGGGTGAAGGATACCGCCAAAGCCGTGTTCAATGTCGATAATTTCAAGGAATATCTTTCTCTGCAGGCAGACACGGCAGTGCGCGATATCGTGAAAATCTATCCGTATGACGTGGCCCCGAATATTGACACGACGGGAGACGGACAGGCGGATGACGGAAGTCTCCGCGGGTCTACGACTGTCGTGGCGGACCGGATCCGGGACAAAATTCAGGAGAACGTGGAAAAAGCCGGACTGGAGATCGTAGCAGCGCGCATTACGTATCTGGCTTACGCGCCGGAAATCGCCGCGGTCATGCTGCAGAGACAGCAGGCCTCTGCCGTCGTTGACGCCAGAAAGATGATCGTGGACGGAGCGGTCGGAATGGTCGAGATGGCACTGGACCGTCTGAAAGAGAGCGGAATGGTCAACCTGGATGAGGAGAGAAAAGCGGCTATGGTTTCCAACCTGATGGTCGTGCTCTGCGGCAATCATGACGCACAGCCGGTCATCAATTCCGGAAGTCTGTACTGATCCTTTCACCATTACCGGTCCGGAAAAGGCGGAAGGACGAATAATCCGGTGTACGGGCGCACAGGCAAAAGGGCAGGAGAATACATGGCAAAGAAACAGATACCCCTTCGCTTAAATGAAAAACTGTATAACGCGATTGCCGCCTGGGCGGAGGACGATTTCCGCTCGGTAAACGGTCAGATCGAGTATCTTCTGACCGAGTGCGTGAAGCAGCGGAAAAAAAGCGGGAAATACGTATCGGAGCATCTCGACGAGCCGCCGGAGCTGGATATCCGGTGATTTTCCGTGCGTCTTGCAATTCCGTCAGATACGGCTATTGAAAAAATCTGGTGTATTCTTCTCGAAGGATGCTTTTCAGATTGTCTTTGCACCTTCAGGAAGTTTACACCAGATTTAGGAATCTCTCTCAATAAGGATCCTGCGACAGTCCATGGTTTTCGTTTATTCAGTCCGCGTCCTGAACATCGCCGAGCGCCTCGCTCTGCGGCACGCTGACCCGTTTCTCGTAACAGGAGAAGATTTTCTCGACGGAATCCCTGTCCTGCTTCGGCGTGAAGGCGGAGACGACGGGCACGATGATCAGTCCCATGATCATGCAGAACGCTCCGGCGTTGATCGGAGACTGCAGGAAGGCCGGAAGTGAAGTGCGTGCAAGCAGATTCACAGTCATGAAAACAACAGAGAAGAGAAAACAGCACCAGCATCCGGCAGCGGAGGTTTTTTTATTGTAAAGGCCGTAGAGGAACGGAGCCAGGAAGGCACCTGCCAGCGCGCCCCATGAGATTCCCATCAGCTGAGCGATGAAGGTCACATTGGACTTGTACTGAATGAGGGCGATGACGACCGAGATGGCGATGAAGATCACGATCAGGCCGCGCATGATCAGAAGCTGCTTTTTCTCTTCCATATCTTTTTTGAAGCTGTCGCGGATCAGGTCCAGCGTCACCGTCGAGGACGAGGGAGGACAGCGTGGACATGGAGGCGGAGAGCACGAGGATGACCACGATCCCGATCAGAATGTCCGGAAGACCCGAGAGCATAGTCGGAATGATGGAGTCAAAGCCGTCAGCCGCGACATCCACCTTGTCTGAGAAGAGCCGTCCGAATCCGCCGAGGAAGTAGCTTCCTCCCGCCACGATGAAGGCAAAGACGGTGGAGATGACCATGCCGGTCTCGATCGATTTCTCGCTTCGGATCGCGTAGAATTTCTGAACCATCTGCGGCAGACCCCAGGTTCCGAGGGACGTGAGGATGACGACGCCGAGCAGATTGGCCGGATCGGGTCCGAAGAAGGACGCGAAGATACCGGGCGTGTCGGAGACCGCGGGATCCGATACGCGACCGAGCCCGTCCAGAGAGGCGAGGAATCCGCCCTGACTCTTCAGAACGGCGGCGACAACGGCGATGATGCCGGCGATCATGATCAGCCCCTGAATAAAGTCGTTGACAGCGGTTGCCATATATCCGCCGGCAATGACGTAGATTCCGGTCAGGACGGCCATCAGGATGACGCAGATCGAGTAATCGATGTGAAATGCCATTCCGAACAGACGGGACAGTCCGTTGTACAGAGATGCCGTGTACGGAATCAGGAAGATAAACGTGATGATGGCGGCGGCGATTTTCAGCGATTTGGACTCGAACCGCTTGCCGAAGAAATCCGGCATGGTCGCCGAATCGAGGTACTGGGTCATGATGCGTGTGCGCCGCCCGAGGATGCCCCAGGCAAGAAGTGATCCGATCAGAGCATTGCCGATGCCCACCCAGGTAGAGGCGATGCCGTATTTCCATCCGAACTGACCGGCGTATCCGACGAAGATTACTGCCGAAAAATAGGAGGTTCCGTAGGCGAAGGCGGTCAGCCAGGGGCCGACGCTGCGCCCTCCGAGGACGAACCCGTTTACATCGGTCGCGTTTTTTCGGCAATACATGCCGATTCCGATCATTACGGCGAAAAACAGGATCAGCAATAATAATTTGATAGCCATAAAGTAGTTCTCCTTCTGCTTTTCTCGATTTGACGCGGTAAAGCGTAACACTTAAACGCGCTAAAGTCAAGGGCGTGTTTGCAAAGAATACTGTTTGATGATAGAATAGTCCCTGATTCTTTGCGAAAAGATGTCCGTAATCAAGGGAGGCGGATCAGATGAGAAATTTTAAGAAATCTTCTAAGCTCGACCATGTGCTGTACGATGTCCGGGGACCGGTCGTAGCAGAGGCCGCCCGTATGGAAGAAGCCGGACAGAAGATTCTGAAGCTGAATATCGGAAACCCCGCGCCATTCGGGTTTTCCGCTCCGGATGAGGTGGTGGAGGACATCATCTCCAATGTTTCATCCTGCGAGGGCTACTCGGACTCGAAGGGGCTGTTTTCTGCCCGCAAGGCGATCATGCAGTATTATCAGCTGAAAAAGTTCGCCAATCTGAGCGTGAACAATATCTTTACCGGAAACGGGGTCAGCGAGCTGATTCAGCTCTCCATGAACGCGCTCCTGGACGACGGGGACGAGATTCTCATTCCCGCTCCGGATTATCCGCTCTGGACCGCCTGTGCCACGCTGGCCGGCGGGAAAGTGGTCCATTACATCTGCGACGAGCAGGCGGACTGGTACCCGGATATCGATGATATCGAGAGCAAGATCACGGACAGGACGAAAGCCATCGTCGTGATTAATCCGAACAATCCCACGGGCGCCGTTTATTCACAGGATCTGCTGGAACAGATCGTGGAGCTCGCGCGTGAGAATGAGCTGATGATTTTCTCGGATGAGATTTACGACCGTCTTGTCATGGATGACATCCCTTATACGTCGATCGCATCGATCGCGCCGGACGTGTTCTGCGTGACCTTTTCCGGCCTTTCCAAATCACACATGATCGCGGGCTACCGCATCGGCTGGATGGTTCTTTCCGGACGCCTTGAGGTCGGAAAGGATTACATCGAGGGTCTGAACATGCTCTCGAATATGCGTCTCTGCTCCAATGTGCCGGCGCAGAGTATCGTTCAGACCGCGCTCGGAGGATATCAGAGCGTCAACGAGTATATCGTTCCCGGCGGACGAATTTACCAGCAGCGGGAGTGCATATACGAGCTGCTCAGTAATATCCCGGGCATCAGCGTTGTGAAACCGAAGGCGGCATTTTATATCTTTCCGAAGATCGATACGGCAAAGTTCAATATCACCGACGATATGCAGTTTGCCTACGATTTCCTGCATGAGAAGCGGGTTCTGGTGGTTCAGGGCTCCGGCTTCAACTGGCCGTATCCGGATCACTTCCGGATCGTCTACCTGCCGCACCGGCACACCCTGATCAAGGCGATGGATAAGCTTCGGGACTTCCTTTCCACGTATCACCAGAGCTGAGGAGAGCTTATGGAAAATTTGCGGGATGCCGCGCTGGTCCTGGAAGGCGGGGCGATGCGCGGAATATTTACAAGCGGCGTGCTCGACGTATTGATGGAAAACGAGTGCTGGTTTTCGTATGTGATCGGTGTCTCGGCGGGTTCCTGCAATGCGGCGGATTACGTTTCCCGTCAGGTCGGGAGGAGCCGCGACTGCATTGCGGTCGAGGACAAATCGCACCGGTACGTGCACGGGGATCTGCCCAGCATGATCCGGGGAAAGGCATTTGACCTGGACCGGCTCTGCTTTGAATTTACGAAGGAATATATGCCCTTTGATTTCAAGACCTATTCGGAGTCTGAGATGGAGGCGGAGTACGTGGCGACGAACGCGAAGACCGGGAAGGCGGAGTACTTCTCGGAAAAGACGGATGAGGACCGTCTGTACAATCTCATCGCCGCCTCCTGCAGCATGCCTCTGATCACGGAGCTGCGCCCGGTGGACGACGGAATTTATGCGGACGGGGGCATCACCGATTCCATTCCCGTCGTTCACGCGATGAAAAAGGGTTACAAAAAAATATTTGCCGTGCTGACGCGCCCCTTCGGCTACCGCAAGCAGCGGGAAAAGAAGATGGAAATCCTGTTCCGCCGGAAGTACCGGGATTATCCGAATCTGGTGAAGGCGCTCTGCACGCGCTATGTTGTCTACGACAAGACCCTGGATCTGATCGAGAAATGGGAGAGCGAGGGAAGGATTTTCGTGATCCGTCCGGAAATGCCCGCCGTGAGCCACACGGAGCAGGACACCGGGAAACTGCTCGCCTTTTACCGCCACGGGATAAATCTGATGGAAGAACGGTACGGCGATCTGGAGAGATATCTGAACGCAGACTGAAAGGAAACCCCGCTTATGAATCTGTCCCGCTATTATCCGGATGACTGGCTTCCGTCCGCGTATGAGATCGACTATGAAGATCTGTTCGCGAGAGGATTCCGGGGCATCATGTACGATATTGACAATACGCTGGTAAATCACGGAGCGCCCGCGGACGACCGGTCGATTGAGCTGTTCCGGCGTCTTCGCGGGATCGGTTTTGCGACCTGTCTTCTTTCCAACAACCGGAAAAAGCGGGTGGAGCCGTTTGCCCGGGCGGTCGGGTCTCCCTTCATCTGTCTTGCCAACAAGCCGTTTGTCCGGAATTATCTCCGGGCCTGTGAGATCATGGGAACTTCGGAGAAGACATCGGTTCTGGTGGGAGATCAGCTGTTCACCGACGTGTGGGGATCCAGGCGCGCCGGGATCTACAGCATTCTCGTCCAGCCGCTGAATCCGAAGGAAGAAATCCAGATCGTGCTGAAAAGGAAACTGGAGCGAATCGTCCTGAATTCCTACAAAAAAGAGATGAAAAAGCTCGGAAGGACGGACTTCCCCGAGGGAACATTCCAGAGCGGGCGCGAAATAAACGTTGAAAAATAAATCTCTGTATTATATGATATTGCAGTAAGGAGGAAATTCAGATGGCAAGTGGAGATCAGATTTCAGCAGGCGATTTTAAGAATGGTATTACTCTTGAGATTGACGGAAACGTCGTGCAGATCATCGAGTTCCAGCACGTAAAGCCCGGAAAGGGCGCCGCGTTCGTCAGAACCAAGATGAAAGATGTCATAAACGGCGGAGTCGTGGAGAAAACCTTCCGTCCGACCGAAAAGTTCCCGCAGGCGAGAATCGACCGTCAGAACATGCAGTATCTTTATAATGACGGAGACCTTTATTACTTCATGAACGAAGAGACGTATGACCAGATCGGCGTAAACGCGGAGACGGTCGGCGACAGTCTGAAGTTCGTAAAGGAAAACGAGAAGGTCACGATCCTCTCCTACAACGGAAATGTATTTTCCGTCGAGGCTCCTCTGTTTGTAGAGCTTGAGGTCACCGAGACCGAGCCAGGATTTGCGGGAAATACCGCACAGGGCGCGACGAAGCCGGCGACCGTCGAGACCGGAGCGCAGGTCAGCGTGCCGCTGTTCGTCAACCAGGGAGACAAGATCAAGATCGATACCCGTACCGGCGAATATCTCAGCCGTGTCTGATCCGGACCGTTCCGGTTATTCATTTCAGAATCGTCAGATCATCGGAGACGCGCGTCTGCACGTCTCCGGAACTCTTTTTTTCGCGGAATTTTCATTTCATCCGCACAGGTTTTCATTTTTTCCAGTTGATATCTTTTCTTTATTATCAGGGAAGGAATTTTTTCGTCCGTTTCCCGATGATTCTCTTCATTTTTCTATTTTTTCTCAATTTCAAGTCTTTTAGTTACCGCTTTTTATGCGCGACAGGATCGCGGCCGGCCTTTCTTTCTTCCTTTCGGTTCTGAACCGTACCCGGATCTGGTATTTCACTCCGCCGTTCCTGCCGGTGCTCCCGCGCGCGAAAATCGAATAAGGAGGTATTTGCTATGAATTACCAGCAGTTTCAGGAACATCTCGCGGAGGAGGTGCGCAACCGCTCGGAAGGCAGGGTAGAGGTCCGCCTGAAAACCGTCACGAAAAACAACGGGGTGGCCAGAAGGACGATTATTCTGCAGGACGGGAAGTCCTCCCTCCATCCTTCGGTCTGCATGGATCCGTACTATGAGGAGTACCGGAAAGGAGTTCCCGTGAGCCATCTCGCCAATCTGCTTCTGGAGAGGTGCACATCGTACGGAAAGCCGGAGCTGCCCGAAAATTTTTTCCGCTATTACGACGAGGTGCGGCCGGCCGTTTTCTGCAAACTGGTCAACCGGGAGAAGAACGAAGAGGCACTTTCCGGCATTCCTCACGCCGACTGGCTCGATCTCTCAATCGTTTATTATTATCAGATTGACCACAGTATCCTGCCGGATGCCTCGATTCTGATCCGGAACGAGCACCTGGCTTACTGGGGAATCCGTGAAAGGCGGCTGCGGGAGGACGCGTGGAAAAACACGGTCGGAAAACAGGAGGCGGTTTTCTGTTCGCTTCGCAGCGCCCTGGCGGAGATGAATGTTCCTGCGGAGGACATAGCGCAGGAAGAGTCGCCGCTCTACATCCTGACGAATCGCAGCAAATGCTTCGGCGCTATCTGTATCTGCTATCCGAAGAAGGCGGACGAGATCGCGGAAAAAGTCGGCGGCAGCTATTACATCATCCCCAGCAGCATTCATGAATGTCTGATTCTGAGGGCGGAGGAAGCCTACAGTCCGTCGTCCCTGAACCGGATGGTGAGGGAGGTGAACCGTACGCAGCTGGAACCGCAGGAGATACTCTCGGATCACGTCTATTACTTTGACGCGCTTTCCCACTGCATCGAGAGCGAGACAGACCGCCCGGTCAGCTGAACGGAACGGTCATACCCGGCTGAAAAGATGATGGGATACCCATGTTTGACAATTAAAATCGGGTATGCTATCATCGAAAAGTCAAACAGAAGACAGATACTGGTCTTCTGTTTCTGCGTCTGTAGCTCAGGGGATAGAGCAGCGGTTTCCGGTGCCGCGTGTCGGGGGTTCGATTCCCTCCAGACGTGCGTCGGGCGGATCCCGGAGTTTCGGCTGGCAGCCGGATCTCCGGGATCCGTTTTTTGTCTCCGGGATCCGGAAATCATCACAGGATGTGGACGTATTTCCGTCCGGGACGGCGCTATATTGTGCCGCAGGACTGCAACGGTGCTTTTTCGGTTGCGGAAATACCCGAAAAGTGGTATTCTTTACACAGGTTGAAGCCCTGCGAAGAGTGCACCGGAACGGATGCCCTGAGAACAGGGCTTATTATATGCCATGAGGCAGAACAGAAATCCCGGTTTGTAAACAGGGAGTAAAGGACGCGAACGCGTAATGGTAAAGGGAAGAAAAAAGAAACGGATCATTATCAAGGTCGGAACCTCGACGCTGACGAATGAACTGGGGAAGAGAAATCTTCACCGGATCGAGGCGCTGGCGATGACGGTTTCCGACATTCAGAATATGGGAAATGAGGTAGTGCTGGTTTCTTCCGGGGCGATCGCCGTCGGGGCGAACAAGATGCGTCTTCCGGAGCCGCCGAAGGAGATGCGGATGAAACAGGCCGCAGCGGCTGTCGGACAGTGTGAGAACATGTTCCTGTACGACAAATTTTTCAGCTACTACAGCAAGACGGTCGCACAGATCCTCCTGAACGCGGAGGACATCCAGCAGGAGGAGAAAAAAGAGAATCTTTCCAACACGTTTGAAGCTCTGCTGGATCACGAGATCATTCCCATTGTCAATGAAAATGACTCGGTCAGCTACACGGAGATCGAGTCGGAGGAGCGCCTGTTCGGCGACAATGATATGCTTTCCGCCGTCGTCGCCATTCTCTGCAAGGCGGATCTCCTCATCATCCTTTCGGATATTGACGGCTTCTATGACAAAGATCCGAGGTTTTACCGGGATGCCCATCTGATCAGCCGTGTCGAAAAGATCGACGAATCGATTTACGCGCTCGCCGGCGGTGCCGGTTCGCGGCGCGGAACGGGCGGCATGAAGACGAAGCTGCAGGCAGCGGAGCTCGCTGTCTCGCAGGGGATCAGCACCCTGGTGATGAACGGGGAGGATCCGTCGAAGCTGTATGATGTCATAAACGGAAAGAAGATCGGAACACTGTTTACGAATCCGGATTGACATCCGGGAGAAGAGAAGCAGGCGATTCACCGACAAGAGTGTATTGAGGGGGTAATATGAAAAGACAAAGCAGAGTCCGGCTGGCAGCAGCTGTTTCCGCCATTATTCTGGCGGTCGGAAGCCTTTCCGGATGCGAAAAGGCGAGAGACAATACCGATGACGAGGACGTGAGTGTAGTTTCCGAGTCAGTCACGCCGCTGGCTACCGAGACGCCGACTCCGACGGCGGAGGTGACACAGGCGGCTTCAACGCCGCCCGCGGGCATGTATTTCAGCGAGCTGACCGGAGAGCCGGTCAGCCTGGAGCTGCAGAATCAGCGGCCGGTCGCCGTGATGGTGGACAATGAAAAAACTGCCTACGAGCATTACGGCATCGCGGAGGGCGACGTCGTCTATGAACTGATGAACAGCACGATGAACGGACGCATTACCCGTATGATGGTGCTGGTCAAGGACTGGAAGAAGATCCAGCAGATGGGCAGCATCCGGAGCGCGAGATCGACGAACATCATTCTCGCCGGCGAGTGGAACGCGGTTCTGTGCCACGACGGCGGTCCGAGGTACGTCGATGAATATTTCGCGAAGGATTACGCGAAGGAGCATTTCTCCGGGACGTTTTCCCGCGTGAATAACGGAAAGCCGCGCGAGTTTACCGAGTATGTCTGCTCCGGCGACCTCGAAAACAACTTCGCCAAATTCGGATACAGCACGGAATACAATGAATTCCGTCCGGAGAGGGATTCCCATTTTCAGTTCGTCGACTACAACACGGAGACGGATCTCTCCGGAGTGGCAAATGTGAAAACGGCCAATACGATCGCGCTTCCGTTTGAGCACACGACCTCCACGCTGACGTACAACACGGGGACGAAGACATATGATCTTTCCTGCTACGGCAGTCTCCACAAGGATGCGGAGGACGGGCAGGTGGCTTCCTTCAAGAACGTCATTCTGCAGTGCTGCAGCTACACGATGTATGACAATGCCGGCTATATGATCTACAACGTCGTTCAGCAGAATCAGGCGGGCTATTACATCACGAATGGGCACGCCGAGCCGATCACCTGGTCCAAGGAGAGCGAGACCGGAATCACGAAGTATTACGGCGCGGACGGAAAAGAAATTTCGATCAACCGGGGCAAGACCTACATTTCCCTGATCCCGGATGATTCCTGGAACAGTCTCTCTATTACCTGACGGGTGGTTTCCCGAAGAGACATCATGGATATGAAAAATCAGTTTCTGCCAGTGAATTCGAATGATATGCAAGCTGCCGGTATCCGGCAGCTTGATTTCGTATACGTTTCGGGTGACGCGTATGTGGATCATCCCAGCTTCGGGAGCGCTATCATCAGCCGCGTGCTGGAAGACCGGGGCTATACGGTCGGCATGATCTGCCAGCCGGATTTCCGAAGGCCGGAGAGCATCGGCATCCTCGGGAGACCGCGGCTCGCCTTTCTCGTTTCCGCGGGCAATATGGATTCGATGGTGAACCACTACACGGTCGCGAAAAAGCGGAGAAAGTCGGACGCGTTCAGTCCGGGCGGCGTCACGGGGAAGCGGCCGGACCGTGCGGTGACGGTATACTGCAACATGATCCGTAAAGTGTTCGGAAAGGTTCCGATCGTCATCGGGGGCATCGAGGCCAGCCTGCGTCGCTTCGCGCATTACGATTACTGGTCGGACTCCGTCCGCCGGTCGATTCTGCTGGAGTCGGGAGCGGATCTCATCTCTTACGGAATGGGAGAAAAAAGCATCGTGGAGATTGCGGAGGCGCTTGCTTCCGGAATTGCGATCCGGGACATCACATTCGTGCGCGGCACCGTTTACAAGACGCGCGACCTGGAGATGGCCTCGGAGGGTGCCATCCGGCTTCCGGATTTTGAGGAGTCGGAAAGAGACAGGAAGAAGTACGCGGAGAGCTTCCGCATTCAATATGAAAATACGGATCCGTTCTCGGCAAAGCCGCTTTTTGAGACGTACGGGGGAAGGACGTACGTGGTCCAGAATCCGCCTTCCATGCCGCTCACCCGGATGGAGATGGATGATATTTACGGGCTTCCCTATGCGAGAGCGTGGCATCCGATGTATGACGCGGCGGGAGGAGTCCCTGCTCTTTCCGAGGTGAAGTTTTCCCTGACATCCAACCGGGGATGCTTTGGAGGATGCAACTTCTGCGCCCTGACCTTCCACGAGGGCAGAATTGTCCAGTCGCGCAGCCACGAGTCACTGATCCGCGAGGCCGAGGAGATGACACGGGAGGCGGATTTCAAGGGGTATATTCACGATGTCGGCGGACCGACCGCTCAGTTCCGGAAGCCTGCCTGCCGGAAGCAGCAAAAATCCGGGGCCTGCCGCCATCGCCAGTGCCTGTTTCCTTCTCCGTGCCCGAATCTCGAGGTCGACCACCTGGATTACCTGAATCTCTTAAGGAAACTCCGGTCTCTTCCCGGGGTGAAAAAGGTCTTCGTCCGCTCCGGCATCCGGTACGATTATCTCCTGGCGGACCCGGACCGGACTTTTCTGTATGAACTTTGCCGCTATCATATCAGCGGACAGCTGCGGGTCGCTCCCGAGCACGTCTCCGACCGGGTTCTGGCGCTGATGGGGAAGCCGAAGGGGAAAGTTTTCGAGTCCTTCCTGTCGGAATTTGACCGGGCGAACCGGGCCTGCGGAAAAGAACAGTATGCCGTCCCTTACTTCATCTCTTCCCACCCGGGAAGCACGCTGGAGGATGCGATCGAGCTTGCGCTGTACATTCACCGCAGCGGGCACATGCCGGAGCAGGTTCAGGATTTTTATCCCACCCCGGGGACGGTCTCAACCTGCATGTATTATACCGGCATCCATCCTCTTACCGGTGAGGAGGTGTATGTCGCGAAGAATCCGCACGAAAAGGCCATGCAGCGGGCTCTGATCCAGTACCGGCGCCCGGAGAATTACAGGCTGGTTAAAGAGGCACTGGTCCGCGCCGGCAGAGGAGATCTGATCGGGTTCGGGAAGGAGTGCCTGATTCCTCCGCGGCCGATCGGAAAATCCGCTTCCGGGCCGAAGGGCTCCGGAAAGAAAGAGAAAAACCGTCAAAAAACGTGATTTCCGGTGTTTGACAGAGGGAAAGCGACAGAATATAATTTTTTTATCAATTTGTTTTGCCGGACATTTCGGATTGTCCGCCAAATAATAAGGGGGATTGAAACCATTGAGTGAAAAGAAAAAAAAGAAGAAAGGCGGCGCCGGTTATATTATCGGCATTATCGTCTGCCTGTGTGTCGCAGTGGTGGCGGGATACAAGCTTGTCACGACGCTGAACGAATACAGGAAAGGAACAGAGGAGTACGATGAACTGAGAAATTTTACGGATGAGACGGCAGGAGAGGACGCGACTTCAGACAGCGGAACGGACTCGCAGTCGGAGGACCGCGGGACCAGTGTTCCGTCCTGCCCGATAACGGTCGATTTTGATTCGCTGAAGAGCATCAATTCCGATGTGGTCGGATGGATCTATATCGGGGCGGTGGACATCAGTTACCCGATCGCCCACGGCGAGGACGACAACTATTATCTGCACCGGACCTTCAAGAAACAGAAGAATTTTGCCGGCTCGATTTTTCTCGAAGCGAAAAACAAGACCGATTTTTCGGACCCGAACTCCATTGTCTACGGACACAACATGAGAAACGGTTCGATGTTCGGAAAGCTCAAGAAACTGCTGAACGACAGCGCGTACCAGAACGACCCGTATTTCTGGATTCTCACGCCGGACGGGAATTACTGCTATAAGATGTTCAGCATCAAGAAGGCGTCAGTCAAGAGCGACGTTTACACGCTGTTTTCGAATTCAGACGACGAGTTCGTCGAATACGCTAACAAAATGCAGGAAGAATCTTCCGTTTCGCTGGAGCATGTGAATTTCACCAAAGACAGCAAAATCGTGACGCTGTCGACCTGTACCGGGGATAGTTCCAGGCGGTTTGTGGTGCAGGGAGTGAGAATCAACTGAAGGTGCGGATGTCCGCGGTTTCATCGGGCATATTAAGGTGAATGCCCGGGAAGGAGAAGAGAATGGGACAGATTGAAGAGCTGCAGAAAATCGTTGATGATCACAGTCGGATCGTATTTTTCGGAGGGGCAGGCGTGTCGACCGAGAGCGGCATTCCGGATTTCCGGAGCACGGACGGTCTGTACCACATGAAGTACAAATACCCGCCGGAGACCATGCTGAGCCATTCGTTCTTCGTGTCTCACACGGAGGATTTCTTTGAATTCTACCGGGACAAGGTTCTCGCGCTCGACGCCGAGCCGAACCCCGCCCACAGAAAACTCGCGGAGCTTGAGGCGGCGGGAAAGCTGACCGCCGTCGTCACGCAGAATATCGACGGCCTTCACCAGAAGGCGGGCAGCAAGGTGGTCTACGAGCTTCACGGAAGCGTCCACCGCAACTACTGCACGCGCTGCCACGCGTTTTATGACGCGAAGTATGTCAGCGACTGCACCGGCGTGCCGAAATGCGAGAAGTGCGGCGGTGTCGTGAAGCCGGACGTCGTCCTCTATGAGGAGGGCCTGGACGGAGCAACGATTCAGGGCGCGGTCGACGCGATCTCGAAAGCCGACGTGCTGATCGTCGGAGGAACTTCTCTCGTCGTCTATCCGGCGGCCGGACTGATCCGCTACTTCCGGGGCGACAAGCTCGTGCTGATCAACAAGGGACAGACCGGTCTGAACACAGAGGCGGATCTGGTCATCCGGGAGCCCATCGGCGAGGTGCTCGGCCAGATCAAGGTCAACGCCTGAGGCAGATATGGCGTTTGAGTACCGGACCGGGGATATTCTCACTATGAAGAAAAAACATCCGTGCGGCGGCAGCGACTGGGAAATTCTGCGCGTCGGAGCGGATTTCCGGCTGCGCTGTACGAAGTGCGGCAGGGAGATTATTATCCCCCGCAGGCAGGCGGAGAAGAACACAACGGGAGTCCGGAGGGCCCGCTCCTGCCAGCCGCCCTCGCGTTGACTTTCTATGACAGTTATGCTATTTTTATCTGGTGAGAAAAATTTCCTGAAGCAAGAGGTTTTATATGAATAAAGTTATTTTAATGGGAAGGCTGACGCGCGACCCGGATATCCGTTATTCTTCCGGTGAAAATGGCACGCAGATCGCCAGATATACGCTTGCGGTTGACCGCAGGTTCCGCAGACAGAGCGGCGGAGACAATCAGCAGACTGCCGATTTTATCAGCTGCGTCGCGTTCGGGAAGAGCGCGGAGTTCGCGGAGCGCTATTTCCACAAGGGTATCAAGCTCGTGGTAACAGGCCGTCTTCAGACCGGCAGCTACACGAACCGTGAGGGAATCAAGGTGTACACCACGGATGTGATTGTGGAGGATCAGGAATTTGCGGAGAGCAAGTCTGTGAGCGACAGCAACAGTGGCTCTTACCGCGCTCCGGCGGAACCGAATGCGCCCGCCGGCGGGCAGGCGAATCCCGCGCCTTCGGATATCGGTTCGGATTCCTCGGACGGATTTATGAACATTCCGGACGGAATTGACGAGGAGCTTCCTTTCGAGTAAGTTCCCGGTTCGCAACTTCAAATTGTTTCATGATGATCCGGGCGGCTGTGGTTTGCATGCCGCCCGATTTTGAGGTTATATGGAATGTCGGATTTAAAAACCAGTCCGCAGTTCCGGCGTTACCTGAGTGTACCGCTGTGGCTTATACTGATTCTGGTGGCCGCCGATGTCGGGGTTTGCTTCGTCAGCAAAAAGGCCGGTGCGATCATGACCGTCGCGCTGGTCCTCTATTTTCTGATTGAGCTGTTCGTGTACTTCGCACGCCGCGGGGCTATTCTCAGCGAGATGATTGCCTTTGCCGCGCAGTACGGGGAGATCCAGTCGGAGATGATGGAAAACTTCTCTCTCCCTTACGCGATCGCGGACGACCAGGGGAAGATCCGGTGGGTGAACCGCGCTTTTACGGAAGTCACAGGAGTCGAGCAGGGTATGATGACCCGCTCGATCACCGGCGTCTTTTCGGATGTCACGAAGGATCTGTTTCCGGATGACGACGAAACACAGGAGATTGAGCTTGTCTACAACCATCGGTATTACCGGGCGGAAATGAAGCGTATCAATACGGACGGCCTGTTCCGGAATTCCGGCTTTTTCTCGGGCGAGGAACCGGAGAGCGTGTGCCTGTATTCGTTCTTCATGCACGATGAGACGGAGCTGCATGAATACATGCAGAAAAACCGCGACGATTCCATGGTGGCGGGGCTTATCTATATTGACAATTATGAAGAGGCGCTCGACTCAGTTGAGGAGGTGCGCCGTTCACTTCTGACCGCTCTGATCGAGCGGAAAATTACCAAGTATTTTCATGACATTGACGGCGTGGTGAAGAAATTCGAAAAGGATAAATTCATCCTCGTCATGCGCTACAGTTCGCTGGATGAACTGAAGGCACAGCATTTCAGCATTCTGGAGAGTGTCAAGAGCGTCAATATCGGCAATGACATGGAGGTGACGATCAGTCTCGGCATCGGCGTAAACAACGGCTCGTTGAACGACAACTTTGAAGCCGCCCGCATTGCCATGGACCTCGCCCTCGGACGCGGAGGTGACCAGGCGGTCATCAAAGAAGGGGAAACGAACACTTTCTTCGGCGGCAAGACCGAGGCGGTGGAGAAAAATACCCGCGTCAAGGCCCGTGTCAAGGCTCACGCCCTGCGCGAGTTTATCATGACGAAGGATGAGGTCGTAGTCATGGGTCACCAGCTGATCGACGCGGATGCGTTCGGTGCTGCGATCGGTATTTACCGCGTGGCAAGGACGCTGAACAAGAAGGCGCACATCGTCATTGACAAGGTCACCTCGTCCATGCGGCCGATGATTGACCTGTTCAAGGAGTCGCCCGATTTTGAGGATTCCATGTTCCTGACGACGCGCCAGGCGGAGGATATCACGTCGAAGGAGACGCTCGTCATCGTCGTCGATACCAGCCGGCCGAGCTACACCGAGTGCCCGTCGCTTCTGAAGAAGGCGGAGACGATCGTCGTGCTCGATCATCACCGCCCCGGACAGGAAGTGATCAAGAACGCCGTTCTTTCCTATATTGAACCGTACGCCTCCTCTTCCTGCGAGATGGTCTCGGAGATTCTCCAGTACTTTTCCGAAAATGTGCGAATCCGCAATATTGAGGCGGACGCTCTCTACGCCGGAATCATGGTGGATACCGACAACTTTATGCAGAAGACCGGCGTGCGCACCTTCGAGGCGGCCGCCTATCTCCGCAGAAACGGGGCGGATGTCACCAGAGTGCGCAAGCTCTTCCGCGAGGATATGAATGACTACCGCGCAAGAGGTGAGACGATCAGCAGCGCGTTCCGTTACCGCGACAACTTCGTGATCGCGATCTGTCCGGCGGATTACGTCGAGAGTCCGACGATCGTCGCCTCTCAGTCTGCCAACGAGCTTCTGAACATCATTGGTGTGAGGGCTTCTTTTGTCCTCACGGAATACGACAACCGGATCTATATCAGCGCCCGTGCCATTGACGAAGTCAACGTGTCCATTATCATGGAGCGGATGGGCGGCGGCGGCCATCTGAATATGGCGGGCTGCCAGCTGGACAACATGACGATGGAGGAAGCTGTGGATCAGCTGAAGTCCACCATTGACCAGATGATAGACGAGGGAGAACTCTGACCTCAGGGAAAAAGGAGAATATCAATGAAGGTAATTTTGCTTCAGGATGTGAAGTCACTTGGAAAAAAAGGAGACCTGGTAAAGGTCAGCGACGGCTACGCCCGCAACATGCTTCTGCCGAAGAAGCTCGGCGTGGAGGCCACGCCGAAGGCGCTCAATGATCTGAAGCTCCGGAACGCGCATGAGGAAAAAGTCGCGCGGGAAGCGCTCTCTGAGGCGCAGGATCTGGCGGAGAAGATCGGAAAGAGCACGCTGGAGATGAAGATCAAGGTCGGGGAGGGTGGCCGCGCGTTCGGCTCGATCTCGGCAAAGGAGATTGCCGAAGCGGCGAAAGAGCAGTTCGGTTTCGACATCGACAAGAAGAAGATTCAGCTTGCCGCCCCGATCAAGGAGCTGGGATTTGCCGACGTTCCGGTGAAGCTGCACAGACAGGTAACGGCGAATCTGAAGATTCATGTGACGGAAGCCTGATGCGAAAGGCTCCCGGGACAGACAAGCGGAGTACAGTCATGGATGAATCGGTCGTAAAAAGAATAATGCCTCACAACGACGAGGCGGAGAAGTCGGTCATCGGCTCTATGCTGATGGGAAGCGACGCCATTATGATCGCCAATGAAATCCTGACCGCGGATGATTTTTACCAGCGTCAGTACGGCGTGGTCTTCGACGCGATTATTGATCTCTTTAACCGGCACGAGACGGTGGACATCATCACGCTCCAGAATTGTCTGAAGGAAAAGAACGCGGTTCCGGAAATCACGGATATGGAGTTCGTCAGGGATTTCATGGATGCGGTTCCGACCTCTGCCAACGTGAAGGCATACGCGGAGATCGTGAAGGAGAAGTCTGTTCTGAGAAGTCTGATCCGGGAAACCCAGAAGATCGAGAATGCCTGCTATCAGGACAGCGAGCCGGTGGAGGACATTCTGGAAACCTCGGAAAAAGAGCTTTTCAGGATTTTCGATCAGCGAAACACGACCGATTACGTTCCGATCCGTCAGATCACGGTGGAAGCGCTGAATACCATCGAAAAAGCCTCCCGCACTGAGGGAAGCGTGACAGGCCTTGCCACCGGATTCGCGGATCTCGATTACAAGACGTCCGGATTTCAGAATTCGGATCTGATTCTGGTCGCCGCCCGTCCCTCGATGGGCAAGACGGCCTTTGTTCTCAATATCGCCGAATATATGGCGTTCCGCCAGCACAAAAATGTGGCGATCTTCAGTCTGGAGATGTCCCGTCATCAGCTGATGAACCGCCTTTTTGCGATGGAAGCCCGCATAAAATCACAGGATCTCAGAAACGGGAATCTGAATGACGAGGAATGGTCAGATCTGGTGAAGGCGGCCGCCATGATCGGCGGTTCCAATCTGATTATCGACGATACGCCGGGACTTTCTATCCGCGAGCTGCGGACAAAATGCAGGAAGTACAAACACGAGCACGGTCTGGACATCGTGATGATTGACTATCTTCAGCTGATGACCGGCTCCGGAAAGCACAGCAACGATTCCAGACAGCAGGAAATATCGGAAATTTCCCGTTCTCTGAAGGCTCTGGCCAGAGAACTGGAGGTGCCGGTTGTGGCCCTGTCCCAGCTGAGCCGCGCGGTGGAGCAGCGAACCGGAAAGGACGGCCATCGCCCGATCCTCTCGGATCTGCGTGAGTCGGGAGCCATCGAGCAGGACGCCGACGTCGTCATGTTCCTCTATCGCGACGATTACTACAACAAAGATTCGGAAATGAAGGGGATCTGCGAGGTAATCATTGCCAAGCAGAGAAACGGCCCGATCGGGACCATCAATCTTGTCTGGCTGCCGGAGTTCACGAAATTCATGAGTGTGGAGCGCGACCGCAGGTAAACGCAGTCTGGCAGGAAAACGGCTCAGAGCAGGAGTCCGGTATCCGGCTTCAGCGAGACGCAAAAAAGCACCGCGAAACTCCGCGGTGCTTTTTTGATCCGTGTGCGCCCGGCGGCGCACGTTCCTAGCTGGTGAAAGTCCAGAGTCCGCCCGGTAGTGGGAAGGACATAGCCGAAGGCAAGGGTGCCCATCGCGAGATGGGATCCGAAGGAAGCCGGATGCGCTG
>JBMNRP010000016.1:0-59730 GCA_050944685.1 Bilifractor sp. | reverse complement strand
ATTGTACCTTTATTTCTTTTGAAAACGGCGGACATTTAATGAAAGGACATAGGGAAGAAATCAAAGAAGCTGTTTCAAAATTCACAAGAGAGCATTAAATTGTACCGATGGTATTATAGTTGGTAAATTCAGATTGGAGGTACACGGAATGGCTTACAACAAAGCCGCGGTTGCTTTTCAAACGGAAAATAAAACGTAAAATTTTGCGTTTGATTTTTGCCCTTTATAGTACAATAAAAACAGATTCCCGATACAGAATGATGGATCCAGTTCGGGATTATCCGGATGGTATGGTCGGACAGCCGGAGCGTCTGACATGGGAGGATGTATATAAGATTTACAAGGCGTCAATGTGATTTTTCAATGGAGGTTACAGAAATGAAACCATCGGAATTCAAGACAGATATTTTTAATCTTTTTGACAAGCGCTGGGCAATTGTTACGGCAGGTACACCTGAACGGTATAATTCGATGACAATCAGCTGGGGCAGCATGGGAACAATCTGGGGGCCCCCGCAGAATGGAAGACCGATTATATCTGTATATATCAATCCGCTCCGATACACATATCAGATTCTGAACGATAGTGACTGTTTCACAGTCAGCTTCTTCCCGGAGAGCAGAAGAAATGACCTGCTGTTGATGGGAAGCCGGTCCGGACGTGATGGAGACAGGCTTAAGGGAACCAGCCTGACACCTGTTTCGGATAACGGGTTTGTTTATTATAAAGAGGCAGATATTACATTTGAGTGCAGAAAACTATTCCAGCAGACATTGGATAAAAATCAGATCCCGGCGGAGATCGCCGATATGTTTTATGCGCCGGATGAAGAGGCACACAGAATGTACATCGGAGAAGTAGTAAGCATCTGTCTGTAAGGGACAGGTGCTTTTTTCACACCCTCTCACCCCCTCTGTCAATCCAGTCCCCTGCGACGCATACCGATGAAAAACAGTGTCAGAACAGCTCCTGCATTCACGAGCACAATCACTAGTGACTTACCGCTGACTTTCATGCCATTGCCCACCCAGTCATAGACCTGCTGAGTGTAGATATACTGTGATACTTTCCCTATCTTTTCATTGAAAGCAGACAGCATCGGCAGAAAGGACAGCACACACATCAAAGGCACCGATAAAGCCGTAGCACTCATCTGATTCCGGCTGCACACACCGATCAAGGCTCCCAGCAGCGCCGTAATCAATACCCCGCTGCCAAGAAACAGAACAAACAAGCCCAGCTCACTGCGATCGTAAGTCCCCTGTAGACCGATCACAAAAATTCCCAGAAGACAAAGCGCAACCACATAAAAGCCAATACCGATCAGATATTCTCCGGCACTGACATTAGCCATACGCAATACCCGGAGCGTATTCTTTTCCTTTTCCTCGGCAATAATACCTGCCACTGCTACTAACGGTGCCATACCGGCATACATCGTTCCGAACAGATTGACAAAGAAGTTCTCCGGCATGCCATTCAGCGAAATACTGCTCTGCATGACAATGGTAATGATCGGGAACATTAAAAACTGAATCAGCACACTCTTGTTTTTCAATGTGTCTTTGACCTGCTTATGAAAGATCGCCCGTATCCGCTGCACACTCATTGACCGTCGAACCCCCTTCCTGTCAATTCAATAAACACGGTTTCCAACGTCGGCTCCGAAGAATGGATGCTCCGGATGTTATCCGCTTCCAGCAAGGACGAAATCTGTCTGGCATCCTTTGGACCATTCGCAAATACCAGCTGCCGGCCGCCCCTCGTCATGATGGAAATCTGATTCTGCCGATTGTACTTCCGGCATATCTCATCCGGTTTTCCATATTCAACGATATGGCCTTCATTCAGCAATGCCACGTGTTCGCACAGCTCATATGCCTCCATCATGTTATGGGTCGTCAGGAACACCGTCTTATTCCTGCGGCATTCTTCCTGAATCAGCTTATGTATCTCACGGGAAGAGGACGGATCCAGTCCTGAAGTCGGCTCATCGAGAAAGAGGATCTGGGGATCATGCAATAAAGCACGAGCCAGTGTCAGACGCTGCTTCATGCCTTTGGATAGCTTGCCCGCCGGTGTTTTGACAGCATCCTGCAGGCCAACCATCCCGAGATAATCCATGATCCGTTGCTTATCCGTTCCATATATTTCCGCAAAAAGAGCAAGGTTGTCATAGCAGGACAGTCTTTCGTAAAGCCCGGTATTATCCAGTACCATGCCAAAATTCGTATACATTTTTCCATCAAAGTGGCGCGGATCCACACCCATGACAGATATCTTCCCCTGATCCGCTTTCAGCTGCCCGGTAATGATCCGGATTAATGTCGTCTTGCCGGCACCGGAAGGCCCTAACAGACCAAAGATCTCACCCTGTTCAATATCCAGCGTAATATCCGAGAGAACCAGATGATCACCAAAACTTTTCCTGACCCCGTCCAAACGAATGCTCAGCGTCATGCCCCATTTCCTCCGCTTCCTGGTGATTTGCTGCTGCCTGTCGTTTTTACAGTTCTTCTATCTATATTATTTTCACATTATGGCTATTCTGTAAATAATAATAATGTCAATTTTTTGCAAAATCAGGTGTTCTGGAGTGCTGTCAGTTGACATGTGAGTTGGAATGTATTATATATTATATATCAATTTGATATATTATACAGGTGATCTCAAAGATGAAATTTCGTAGAATTGTAATTTTTATTTCCTTCTTGCTTTTCCCGGTTACTATTTGGTACTTCTCCCCATGTTTGATTTTACAGGCCATGTTCCAGCATATCTTAAACGGGAGTTTCTTTGTATTTATGGGGATGTTAGTGACTGCGACATTCGCAGGGCGTGCATGGTGCGGATATTTATGTCCTGCCGGAGGTTTACAGGAATGGTGTACGAAAATCAATGATAAACCCGCAAAACAGGGATGGAGAAGTAACATCAAATATGGAATATGGTGCATCTGGATTATAGGAATTATTACTACATTTATCCTGGGGAAAAACGATGTTACGATCGATTTTTTATATATGACGGATCATGGAATTTCAGTCACGGACATGTATAACTATATTATTTATTTCGGAATTCTATTTATTCTGGTAGTCCCGGCCCTGATTCACGGAAGGCGAGCTGCCTGTCACTATTTGTGCTGGATGGCACCTTTTCTGGTGATCGGGAGTTCTATTGGAAGATTATTGCACATCCCGCAACTTCATATAGAAGCAAAACATGAAAATTGTATTTCATGTAAGAAGTGTAATCAGTCTTGCCCGATGGGACTTGATGTCGAGCAAATGGTAAGACAAAAAAAGAACAGTACCTGCACGGAATGCATTCAATGTGGGGAATGCATTCATGCTTGTCCCAAACAGGCTTTGCAATACAAAATGATTTGGAGAAATCACTGATGAAAAGAGCAGTAATATTGTATCAGTATGATGAGAATATCGGAGCACAAATATGGGGAAAAGAAGAAAAATAGACATGGTCATTCTGGGACTGCTGGAGCATGAGAATCTTTCCGGTTACGACATTAAAAAGCAAATAGATAACGGGATCAGTTTTTTCTGGAAAGGGAGTTTTGGCAGCATTTATCCTTCTTTAAATGCGATGGAGAAAGAAGGACTTATTATCAGGGTAAACGATAAACGAAGCGTTAATAAACGGGAAAAATTTCTGTATTCCATTACGGAACCTGGTAAGAAACATCTGGTTGCGTGGCTGAAAGACTCGAAAGCAACGAATGATCTGAAATATGAAACGCTGTTAAAATTGTTTTTTGGCGGTGCAGTCGGCCGGGCAATCACCATTAAAACAATAGAGCAGTTTGAGCAAGACATGTCATCTGAATTACAGGTATTAAAGACTTATCAAAAGAACTTATCAGGAGTATTAAATCAGTCAGAAGATCATCTCTATTTTTATCTCACGGTAACATTTGGTGTCGAAACATATGAAGGATATCTGCGATGGTGTAAACAGGCAAAACAAATGTTAGGAAAAGAAACTGTTTAATGTGTTAAGAAAATCGGGCATTCCCCTTCGGTAAAACTTCATGGTCAGAACGGGGAAACGATTCGAAAAATACATCCAAATCTGTCCATATTATTACCCTGCATTTTTGGTTTAATGAAAAAAATGAACAGTAATTTTTTTTACAGAGAATGAGAAGGGAGAATAATGACTATGGCAGACGAACAGATGGAGAACAGAAAAGCATTGGAAAATCCGGTAATGCCTGATAATTCCTCTGAACAGAAACAGAGATCGGGAGATCCACCTGTACAGGAACAAACACCGAATCAAACGAATGAACCGAAGAAACCATTCCCGAAAGCAAAAATTATTGTAACGGTTGTAATAATCGCATGCGTGGCACTGGTCGTTGCTTTTTTCGCTACAGCTGATTTGCGAGCGTATCATTCTGCGGAAAAAGCTTATCGTGCCAGGAACTATGAAGAGGCACAAGAAACGTTTTCAAGTTTAGGCGATTACAAAGATTCAAAGGATATGGTAACAAAGTGCATATATGCATTAGCTGTAGAGCAATACAACAGTAAACTTTATGATGATGCGCTTGAGAATTTCAATCAAATTCAGGATTACAAAGACGCTGCCGATTACGCCAATAAGTGTACCTATCAATTGGGCGTGAGTCAGTATGAGAGTGGGGATTACCAGAAGGCTCTCGACAATTTTAAATCGTTGGGCGATTATGAAGATGCAAAAGATTATGTCGAGAAATGCGAATTTGAACTCTCAACAGATGGAAAGTTTATCAGGGCATTAAGCGAAGGCCTTCAGAAAAGATGGGCTTATTCGGATGAAAATGAAGACATGGTCAGCGAAGACGAATTGTATAAAGAGGCCACTTCGCTTGAACTGGAGAGTGTTGAATCTTTTGAAAATGAAACGTTTAATGATTCCACATTAGGGGATGATGCCAGGGAATATATCAACCAGCTGAATGCAGGGCTGAAAGCCGTCACATACTACCTGAATGATTACACAACTTTTTTGACCCAATGGCAGGATGCATATAATGAGAGAACTATATTGATTAAAACATTCGTTGATAATTATGGGCTGTCTGTTGATGAGAAATATCAGGATTATCTGGATAAACTTACGACTAATGCCGGAGCTGTATTGAGTGCCAAGGAGGATGAGGAAAGCCTTTCATCCGATTTACAGAAAACCATTGATTCAATACAATTTGGTACAACGAATACAGGGGATTCAGAATATCCGCTCTATGATTCTTTCATCACGGTCACCAATCAAACCCAGAAAACATTTAGCTATTTTTATTTTGATGTGAATGTGAAAGATACAAGCGGGAACATCGTTGAGACAGCGCAGACAGATGATGCTCCCGGTAATTGGGCACCGGGAAGCCAGATCACACTGGAAGTGTACTTTGATGGTTATGATAAGGATTATAGCGGTTATACTCTGGAGTATGTGCCCCATTATCAAACTACAGATGGTTTGTCCAACGAGTTTTAAACTTTCTGAAGATATTATTCCGGTGTTATATCAACCCGGAGTACGTCATGAGGATTGAGTGTATATTTTAAATTCAGGTTCGGACTGTTGTGTTCAATTTTTCGTATATGTAAAGAAGGAATGGAACTTCGATCCAGATAATTAAGCGCGCAGGAAGTCAGCTCGTCCGGAGACCCCATTTCAACCCACTTGTCGTAGATACTGCCGCTGTCACGTCCTATTTTTTGCTCCCGAAGATTCAGAATACCTGCCGGGAGTCCCGAAATTTCACAGTGAAAGGTTCTTGACTTATTTTCAAGAAAAACTGCGTAACGGTCGTATTTACTGATCATTTTCAGCTGATAGCCGTAGGAACGATGATAGTGGCAGTTATACCAGAGAATGATCTGCAATGTAGTCTCATGTTTGATACATGCCCAGCCGTCTCCGCAGGCAAGTTTTTCTGTTCCGAGATCGGATAACATCTGGTAGCAGTAGAAAATGTTTTTGCGCAATCCGTTGTAAGTAAAAATCCCCGCAGCCCCGAAAAACAGTCCGTTTTCCGGAAGCGTCTCCTCAGAGTAATCGCTGATCACGGCCTGCGCCATAGCCGTTACGTGATCTGCATTCTTCAGGATGTTTCTGGTAATATAGGAGGAATGGTAGCAGGTATCGCTGACCGGATCGCGCTGCCAGAGAGTCGAATCCCATTCATCCAAAATAAGAGGGGTATTTTCCAGACCGGTCTTTTTCATGATGTTTTGAAGGTGTTTAATGTGGTGTTCCAGATAATCGTCATCACGGCTGAGTAGTGAGACGGTAACATTCCGATTTGTCACGAGATGTCCTGCGCGAACGCACTATTATTACCGGGTATTACGGATGGACGGGATCCATGCTGATCTGTACTGTGTGGAAGATTTTGATGCGGATAAGATGTATCTGCTTGTCGGAAGCAAACGGGCGGTCTTATCAGACGGAGGGAAAGGTCAGCAAATTATTTTTCGGGCACAATGATGAAATTTTAGATGTCAACCCCTATCTGGATCATCTGGAAGCAGCTGTACAGGCGGCAGTGGACTATGGTCAGGCTGCGCTGAAACCGACTCTGCGTTCGGCAGAGGAGTCATTCGGATCGAAATGGATCGCAGTCTGCGGCAATTATCAGATGGATCAGAATTGGGCGGCTGTGAATGTCGGACGTGTTTTGACGGAGGGAATTACTTCGGAGAATAACTGCCTCCTCAGCTGGGTGCAGTTTGAGGACAGTGTGTGTGAGCCGTTGTTCCAGCCGGACCACACAGAATACGAGGTATCCGGCGATCATTCCGGGATAAAGTATCGTCTGGTTCCAAATTCAACGAGAAGCCTGTTATCGGTAAACGGGAAGCCGGTGAAAGCGCGGGAGGC
The DNA here is from genome assembly GCA_050944685.1 of Bilifractor sp. GTDB lineage: Bacteria > Bacillota > Clostridia > Lachnospirales > Lachnospiraceae > CADBRN01. Next base: position 52,835 of record JBMNRP010000016.1, on the reverse strand, counting down.
CGTTACGCACTTACAATATATTATTATCAGAAACTACAGCACTAATAAGTGCCTACTTACATGGCAGAACAGAACAGTGTAAATTGTAAGTATCAACGGAGTTTTCTGTTGAGGAATGTTTCTGTTCGCGAAAGAAGTGGAAAAAACAGCAGGTTTTTCCGGCATCGGTACTTTAGAAAGGCAGGCGATTTCATGAGCAGCATATATCATCGAACCAGTATCCGGAAGTATAAAGAATGTCCGGTGGAAAAAGAAAAGATTCTTGAGATTCTGCGGGCGGGCATGCAGGCTCCCAGTGCCGGCAATCAGCAGCCATGGGAGTTCTATGTGGTAACAGACCCGGAGAAGATCAAGGCCCTGGCAAAGGCAAGCCCTTTTGCCGGCTGTGCGGCCGGCGCAAGAACGGTCATTGTTCCGGTTTACCAAAAAGAAGGGCTGCAGTTTCCTGAATTTGCTCAGATAGATTTATCCATAGCTCAGGAAAATATGTGGCTGCGTACAGATGAACTCGGTCTGGGCGGTGTATGGCTTGGCATTGCTCCGCTCAAAGAGCGCATGGACAGGGTCCGCAGGATACTGGATCTTCCGGATACCGTTGAGGCGTTCTCCCTGTTTCCGGTAGGCTATCCGGCCGAAGAAGGCAGACAGGCAGACCGTTATGACGAAAGCAGAGTTCATTTTATAGACTGATATCGCTGTTCAGGGTCCTTCACGGAGAGCAGAAACAGCGAATTTAATACGACGAATACGGACCCGGCATTGTGCACCAGCGCTCCGATGATGGCATTGAGGACACCTGTCGCGGCCAGCACGGTCGCGAGGGCGTTGATGGAAAGGGAGATGATGATGTTGCTCTGAATCTTACCGAGGACCTTGCGTGAAAGATAAATCAGATAGGGAACCCGGCCGATATCGTCCTGAACCAATACAACATCGGATGATTCTATTGCGATGTCTGAACCGATGCCTCCCATGGCAATGGCGGCATCGGCGGTGCGAAGCGCGACCGCATCGTTGACGCCATCCCCGATCATACAGACTTTATGCCCTTGTTTCTGATATTCCTGAATGATCTTCTGCTTATCGCCCGGAAGCAGTTCGCTGCGAACGTCGGATACCTTCACCTTGTCGGCGATTGCCTGAGCGGCGGATTTATTGTCTCCCGTCAGCAGGACCGATTCGACGTTCATACTCCGAAGCTTTCCGATCATCGGCGCTGCCTTTTCCCGCAGCGTGTCAGAAAGCGCAATTGCTCCGGCGGCTTTCCCATCGACAGCCAGAAGGACGACCGTCGCGCCGATGTTCTGGTACTCGTCTGTGAGTTTTTCGTCAATCTCCACGTTGTTCTCCTTCAGGAAATCAGCTTTCCCGACGAGAATGGCTCTGCCCTCGTAATCGGCAGCGATGCCCTTCCCGGGAGTGACGCGATAGTCGGAGGCCTGCTTTGCGCTGCCGGCCGCCGCCCGGATCGCCTGACCGATCGGATGCTCGGATCGGCCTTCGGCAATTGCTGCCAGATTCAGGATTTCTTCCTTTGTGAAGTCGGGAGAGAGCGGTTTGATGTCCTCGATTCCCAGTTTCCCGCAGGTAAGGGTGCCGGTTTTGTCAAAGGCCACGGTGTCGATCGTGCCGAATCGCTGCAAAGCTTCTCCGGATTTTACGATCATGCCGTACTTCGATGCGTTACCGATTCCGGCCATGATGGCTGTGGGAGTCGCCAGGATAAAGGCACAGGGACATACCACTACCAGTACCGTGACGGCGCGGAGAAATGCTGCGGAGGGATCGGAAAGGACGGCCCGGTTGATGAAGAACGTGAGTATGGCCGCGGTAAACGCCGCGATGACAAGCCATGCGGCCCACTTGTCGGCAAGGGTAACAATCGGCGCCTTGTTTTCATCCGCCTGCTTTGCGAGGTCGATCATTTTCTGCAGAGCACTGTCTGCAGCTCTGGTGGAGGCGGTGTATTCGAAAACGCCGGTTTTGTTGACGGTGCCGCTTATGACGGCATCTCCGGCGGTTTTATCGACGGGAATGGATTCTCCCGTCATGACGGACTGGTCGATGGCGGCGGTGCCGGACGTGATGGTGCCGTCCGTCGGTATCGTTTCTCCGGCGAGCACGATAATTGTGTCTCCGGGCATCACATCCTCGACCGGGATGATCTCTTCCGTGTCGCCATGGCGGACGCGCACCATTTTCGGCATCAGCCGGATGAGCTTCTGAATGCCTTTCTTCGCTTTGGCGGAGGTGTAGTCCTCAAGGGCGGAGCCGATTTCCATAATGAAGGCGACCTCGCCGGCCGCAAAAAACTCTTTTGCGATCAGGGATCCGATCAATGCGAGAGATACAAGGACATCGGCGGTGATGTCATGTTCTTGAATCACCGCTCTCGTGGCACCGAGAATGATTGGAACGCCGCAGAGGACGATGGCAATCCATGCCATGTCAATCCCCCGGGGCAGCGTTATCCATTTTCCCAGGCTGATGATCAGAGCTATCCCGGAAACAACAATTCTGACAATGCGGAATTTCGCCTCATCCGTAAACCATTCTCTGAACCCCTTCATAATGCACTCCTTGCTTTTTTAATCGGATTTATGTACAGTATATTTTGAACGGAACATACTGTTCTGTATCTGGATTTTACCCATCAAGGCAGGGATAAACAAGAGTCAGTTTCCGCCATTCATTCCATACCGGACAAAAACAGCATTTTGTTTCATAAAAGGCAGGAGGATTATTGTGGACCGCAGACAGCGCAAAACAAGGAAAGCAATCTTTCAGGCATTCAGCAGTCTGCTCGCCAGAAAGCATTACAGCCGGATTTCCGTGCAGGACATCATCGACGAAGCGGATGTAGGCAGAACCACCTTTTACGCACATTTCCAGACAAAGGAAGATCTTCTGAATCAGATGTGCGAAGATATCTTCGGCCATGTCTTTTCTTCTGTCGGCGTGCGGGAGGCGACGCATGATTTTTCTGCGCGCCCCGCGACGCTGTCCAATGAACTGACGCATCTTCTGTATCATCTGAAGGAACAACGACAGGATATCTCAAATCTTTTCTCCGGAGAAAGCGGGGATGTATTTCTGAAGTATTTCAGGGAACAGTTAGCCAGGGCTTTTGATGGAATGAAAGAACTGTTTCCGGATTCGGTGCCAAAAGAATATGCGGAGATCTTCTATGTGACATCGTTTGCCGAGCTGGTATCCATGTGGATAGAAAAGGGATTCCGGGAAACGCCGGAAACGATTGTCCGATATTACTTTTATTTGATTCAATCGAACGATCTGTCTGTGTAATCTGCGGTGCGGAAGCGGCAGACGATTTAATGTTTCTTTAATACCGATATGATAGCATTTTCTCACAGGGGGAAAATAACATGCGGCTGTTAGTTGTTGAAGATCAGGAAGATCTGAATGAGATTATTGTCCGAAAACTGAAGAAAGAGAATTATGCGGTGGATTCCTGTCTGCGCGGAGATGAGGCACTCGACTATCTGCAGGCGGCACATTATGACGGGGTCATTCTGGATATCATGCTGCCCGGGCTGACGGGGATCGGCGTTCTGAAGAAGATGCGGGCCAATGGAGATGGGACTCCGGTACTGCTTCTGACGGCGCTCGGCGATCTGGAGGATCGTGTCGCGGGACTGGATGCCGGGGCGGATGATTATCTGGTGAAGCCGTTTGAGTTTGATGAACTCATGGCGAGAATCCGGGCGATGGTGCGGCGCGGGGGTGAGCTGACGGAACGGATCATGACATGTGGAGATCTCACTCTGAACCGCGATACCAGGGAGGTCACGCGGGGTGATCGGAAGATTGAACTCACCCCGAAGGAATTTGAGATCCTTGCCTGTCTGATGGAACGGCCCGGGCACGTATTGTCCAGAGAAAAGATCATGAACCGTGTCTGGGATTTTGATTATGACGGCGGATCGAATGTTGTTGACGTCTACATGCATCATCTCAGGAAAAAGATCGACGGAGACGAGAAAGAAACTCACATCGCGACGGTAAAAGGAGTTGGATACAAGCTTGTCTGAACGTGCCGGGAGATGAGAACCGAATGAAGCATATTTCAATTACAGCGAAAATCACACTCCTCTATATGACTACATTGATCATCATTTCCGCTGCCTTTCTTGCCGCCATGGTCTATGCAGGAATTCGTGAGGCGGGGGAATCCGCGCGGCGCGTTCTGATGGAGGAAGTAACGGATGCCAGTGAGGAGATCGGCCGGAGCGGCACGAGTTTCACGGTGGACAGCGATCTGCAGTATTACCATAACGGCGTCTATCTCAGTATTTTTGACGAGAACAGGGAACTCCTCGAAGGACGACGGCCCGCTTCGCTCAGCAGCCTTCCCGAGCTGAAAGATAAGGCGCTTCGGAAAGTGAAGGACGGGCAGGACCGTATCTGGTATGTATACGACAGCCGGTTTGATCTAGACGGAAATACGATCTGGGTGCGAGGCTGCGTGAATGATTTTGCGGAGAACAATACGCTTTTATCGCTGCTTCGTTTTCTGATAATCGGTATACCGCTTCTCATCATTGCGGCGGCGGTCGGCGGATATTTCATTACCAAAAGAGCGTTCCGTCCGGTGGGAAAAGCCGTTGAGACAGCTGCAGAGATCAGCCGGGACGGCGATCTGAAAAGAAGGCTTCCGGCCCTCAGGGGCGGAGACGAGGTGAGCCGCATGACGGATGCTTTTAATCGCATGTTCGACCGTCTTGAAAAGACAGTGGAGGACGAGAAACGCTTCACGAATGACGCTGCACACGAACTGCGGACGCCGCTTGCCGTGATCCAGTCGCAGAGCGAATACGCACTGGAAGATGAAAGCTATCAGAAGCATGCTCTTGAGGTAATCAACCGGGAAGCCAAAACGATGTCGCAGATGGTGAATCAGCTTCTGATGCTTGCCCGCGGGGATGCCGGGAGGCTGGAAGTCTGTCCGGTAAAACTGGATCTCGGGCAGCTGTGCCGGGATGTCGTCGAGCAGCAGAAAATTGCCGCGGAGTCTGAGGGGCTGGAGCTATGCTGTAAAACGGAGGATAGCGTCTTTGCCTGCGCGGATGAGTTTATGACAATCCGTATCCTGCTGAATCTGATTTCAAACGCGCTGAAATACGGCAGGCGTCCGGATGGGGCGGATGGCGCAGATCGTCCGGGAGGCGTGAAAGACGCCGGTTTCGGCAGGGTCACGGTCCGGGCCTGGGCTGACCGTGCGAGCGGCATGGCTTGTCTCAGCGTAGAGGATAATGGACCGGGAATCCCGGAAGACGAACTGGACCGGGTCTGGGAGCGTTTTTACCGCGGGAGTGCGGCAAGACGCGATGGAAAAAACGGAAAACAGGACAAACGAGAGGCCTCGTCGGGGCTTGGACTTGCCATCGTCAAATCGCTTGCACAAGCTCAGGGAGGCAGTGCTGCAGTCCAGAGCCGGCCGTATGAAAAGACAGTCTTTACGGTCAGGCTTCCGTCAGCGGATGATCGTGGGGAAGGGAAGGAGAAACCGGCATGAAAAAACGGAAAATTCTGCGGATCGCGATGGTTTTTGCTGCGGCATCATTCTTTGCCGGCTGCGCGAGTCAGGATTCCCAAAGCGGAAGCAGGCCGACAGAGGTGCAGAAATCAGAGATCACGAATGCAGCCGATCAGGAACAGCAGGAGGATACCGCATCCCAGAGAATCAGCCGGGAAGAAGCGGTCCGAATCGTGCTGAACCGTGTGGAAGGAGCAGGGGAGAGTGATATACAAGAGCTGAAAACGGATCAGGATGACGGTCAGTTTGTTTATGAAGGCGAGCTTCTGTTTGATGGGTATGAATACGAGTTTGAGATTGACGGCACAACAGGCGAGATGATTCAATGGGAAATCGACAGGGAGTGATTTTTCTGAAGACCCGGTATTCTGCATTAATCGATTTTTAATGTTCGATTCATGGACGTTTCATTCCGTAATGCTATCATAAAATCACAATAAAGATCAAGGATGAATCAGGAGGAAACTAAAATGAAAAAGAGCAGAAAATTCATCGCGGCAGGAATTATCACTCTCACCGCAGTGATTGGAATCAGTGTCTATGCCTATGCAAACATCAGAGAAGATAACACGCTGCATCTTACCACGGGCGGCCAGACTAAAACAGCTGTGACATCGGAACAGACGGAACACAGCATCGGGATCTCTGCTGAGGATGCCAGAGAAACCGTACTCAGCAAGGCCGTTTCAGAATATGGTATCCAGGAATCCTCGGTTAAAGACATCGAGATCGAGCGGGAATATGAAGGCGGGACAGAAGTCTGGGAAGTCACCTTCGATGCCGTGGACCAGGACAACCGATATTGTGAATTCGAATACCATGTTTCCGGTGAAGACGGTACGATCACGCATCATTGTATGGAGCATGAGGATGTGGACTGAAAAAAGTCCTCTCCGGTTTCCGGAATTTCTTGTGAAATGAGTTGCGGACTGGATTGCTGATGAGAGCGATCCGGTCCGCTTTTTTCGCATGTTCGGTGACATTTCAATAGGGAGCAGGGAATAATTCATACTCGCATGGAAGATCCTGTCAGACCATTTTGCTCATTATCATATAGGCGGCTGTATCCAGTACGGTTTCTCTGGCAGGACGCGGGTTCCAGCCCAGTACTTTACGTGCCTTTGTGCTGTCCAGCTTATATTTCATGCCAACCATGGTGTTCAGAACTTTCATTGCCGTCTGTGATTTTGCCATGATGTGGATCATAAAATCGGGCACAACCGATGTCTTTATTTTCCTGTCGGGATATTGAGCCTTAAGGATTCTGGCCATCTGCGGCATTGTCATGTCTTCCCCGTGGGCGAGGAAACGCTGGCCGTCAGCAGCCGGATTCTCCATGGCCATTATGTGCAGTTCTGCGAGGTCACGAACGTCACTCACACTGAATACGACATTCGGACTCGGTGTCCCTTTCAGAAGCATCTCAAATATCGGATCGGTAGAACTTCTCCTGCCCGCCATGAATGGACCGAGGATTGCACCGGGAAGGATAGTGACGAGTTTTGTGCGGTCCTGCCTGCGGATCAGTCCCCATGCTGTTTTTTCGGCAATGATTTTCGAACGCATGTAGTTTGTTATTTCTTTGTTATTTACATCCGTCCAGAAGGATTCATCGGCTGTCGGCTGCCTGTATTTTCTGCCCGGGTAACAGGCTGCTTCAGAAGAGGTCATAACTATTTTTTTCACGCCGGCATCTATTGCCGCCTGAATCACGTTTTCTACACCACTTCTGGCGGTCGGAATCAGCGATGGATCTTCCTGATTATTTCCGCCGAGCGGGGATGCCAAATGAAGGACGATATCCATTCCTTCCATCGCCTCGCGCCATCCGCTTGCCCTGGTCAAGTCTGCGAAGGCAAAGGAGAGGTTCGTGATGTCCACTCCTTCTTTTGTGAACATATCCTGAACTGCGGGAATTTTTTTATCAGACCGGACAGTTGTCCGTACATGATATCCTTTTTCCAGTAACTTCCGGATCGTCCATCCGGCGAGAAAACCTGTTCCACCTGTCACCAGTACTTTATCATTTGGTTTTTTCATGTCAGTGACCTCCCGTATTTGTTTCTCTATTTTGATAATTCGTTCATTAGCGCATCGCGTGTTGCATTTCTTTCACGAGTATATTAATCTATCAACAGAAACAAAAACAAGCATCAATCAAATGAATTCTGATACTTCTGCGACACGGAGAAATAATCTGTTGCTTTCTGACGCAGGTGAGAATAAGTTGAGGAGGGAATACTTTTTATGGATAGACGGACAGCCTACACGAAGATGGTAATCAGAGATTCTCTGTATAAACTTCTCGAAAAGAAACACCTGCCGGAGATCACCGTGAAGGAACTGTGTGAGCTGGCGGATATTAACAGGTCTACTTTTTACCGGAATTACCAGGACATCTATGATCTGTTTGAAAAACTGGAGGAGGAACTTACCGGGGAAGCATTTCGTGATAATGATATAGAAAGTGACCGGTACAGGCTGTTAGAGATAATCTATCAGAATCAGCCGTTTTACCGGGAATTTTTTGACTCGCATCTGGAGAGCCGTTTTATCAGAAAAACCGTTGAAAAAACGTATGATGAAATGAAGGAACTTCTGATTGCCAGGAGAACCTATGATGAGAGTACTTTCTCCATTTCCTACCAGTACAACTATTATGGTGTGGTGGGGGTTATCCGGGAGTGGCTTGACAGAGGGTGCAGAGAAAAACCGAAAGAACTGGGGGATATTCTCTATAAGATTGTGGAAAAACAGTATCAATGAATACCATCCCGCCGTTGACAGGATTCCGGGGAAAAGTTATAATGATCTGGTTTTAAATAATATGATACCCGCCGGGGTCCTTTGCAATTGTGTAGTAGGCCAGTGTTACGCAACACTGGCCTGCTATTTTTTTGCAATGAAAATGGCAAAAAACAGGAATGACATTTATTTTGAGAGGAGAATGGAAGATGTACGAGGGAAGTTCTTCAAAACTGTTCAGCAGATTCGCGCTGCCGCAGATGATCGGACTGCTGTTTAATTCGATCTATATTATCGTAGATGGTCTGTTTATCGGGAACCGACTCGGCCGGGATGCCATGGCGGCGGCTGCGGTCGGAGTGCCGTTAGTGGAAATACTTATCTCATTGTCTATGGCGATCGCCTCCGGCGCCGGAATCATGACCTCCAGTCAGCTTGGTCGAGGAGACAAGAAGCAGGCGATCCGCACGTTTCATACGGCTATTTTGATGGCAGCGGTCCTCAGCGCAGGGATCATACTTTTTGGAAATCTTCTGATCAACGAGATTGCCGTTTTATTTGGGGCTACGGAAGAGATTCATGCGGATGCGGTAACGTATATTCGCTACATCATCACTTTTTCGCCATTTATGCTTTTCAGCTACCTGCTGGGTGGGATGGCAAGGAATGACGGAAGGCCGAAACTTGCCATGATTGCCCTGATGGCAGGATCTTTATCCAATATTCTGCTGGATTATGCTTTCATGTATCCGTTAAATATGGGAATCGGAGGTGCGGCGCTCGCAACAGCGTTGGGCCCGATCCTGAGTGATTTGATTCTGCTGCCGCATTTTATTTTCAGAAAAGGAAACCTGTATTTTGCACGTGTGCATGTCCGACTTTCGGACGTAGAGAATATTTTCAGACTTGGCTTCCCATCCTTTATCATGGAATTCACAATCGGTATCATTACTTTCGTTTACAATTTCGCGATCCGGTACTACGGATTCGGAGAGATCGGGCTCGCTGCCTATCTGGTCATCGGATATCTGATGCTGATCATCCTGACCCTCTTTCTGGGGTTTGCGGAAGGTTTGCAGCCGGTGTTCAGTCACTTCACGGGCACGGGAGAAAAAGAGCGGTGCATGGATATGCGCCGGTATTCGTCCGGAATCTTTCTGATTGTCGGAGTGATCAGTTATGTTTTGATTCTGGTGTTTTCGCGCTATTTTTATTCCCTGTTTACGCCCGGCGATACAGAACTGATCGATTTTATGGAGAGCAGGAGCCAATATTATTTCTTCGGCTTTTTTCTTGCGGGTTTCAATATCCTGATGATTTCCTATTGGCAGTCGACGCAGGAAACAAAGCGCTCACTCCTGACATCCCTTTTCAGAAGTTTAATCTTCCCGCCGATCCTGGTGCTTATTTTGCCGCATGTTTTCGGGAGAGAGACATTGTGGCTTTGTCACTCGCTCAGTGAATGCCTGACGGCGGGCGTTGCTTATTTGATGCTGAAAAAGACCAGGTAGGTCCCAAAACGAATGGGCCATGGTCTGAAGATCGCGCCGGAATCTGATCTACAACGGAACACGAGCAGCAATACACGCCGGGTTTTTGCCAGAAGGCAACAGAGCCAATTGTTCTTTCACAATATCGATGATCTCATCTAATGATTCTTTGCTGCCTCCCTGAAGCCAGGCAGTCAGAATACTGATCGTGAAACCGGTTCGGATGGCCAGAAAATAATTGCGATGCGCTCCTTGCATTTCCGGCTGCGATCCGAATTTTTCCTGTACAGCCAGTGCCGCATTCATGTGGCAGGAATAGATGATGTCATATCGGTTGATCTTCATCAGCAGTTCCAGAATATCTTTATGGTCTGTCCAATACGAAAAATACTGGTAGACCAGATCCATCTCATTTCGGAACTGTTCTGCCGTAAATTCTCCTAGTACTTCCTGAAAACAGAGGTCACACTTCCAGTACAGAACATCCGAAATATTGTCAAAAGCGCGGTAGAAGGTAGTACGCGCTACACCGGATGTCTTTTGAAGATCGGTCACGGTAATCTGATCAAAATTTTTGTGTTTCAGACAAGTCAGCAGTCCTTGATAGATAAGTTCTGCTGACTTTTTCGCGCGTTTATCCTTCGAAATATGGTACATGCGGCACCTCTTTTCCGGCTTGCCTGCTTTCTCATTTCGCTACAACGTTTCACGATGATGTAGCACTTGTTTCGAAACTATTGTATCGTAAAATTCGTTTCGCTACAATGGTTTCAGAAAAGACAATCATGGAAGAGATATGAAGGTTCCGGTGCGCGAAGCGCTGGATGTGAACTCTGAAAGTGCCCGCTATCCGGGATTCAGACCGGAAAAGCTTCTGCTGAAAAGGGGAAGCATCCGTCTGAAAGGATACAGGCCGCTGCCTTGCGATATCATACTGGAACGTGATGCTGCAATAACATTAAGAGATGGTGTGATCATCTATACCGATATTTTCCGGCCGGCCGATGATCAGAAACATCCTGCTATTCTGGCAATGAGCCCCTATGGAAAGGAGATCGGCAGCCAGTGGTTTGATGATACGCCGGATCACGCAGGGATTCCTGTGGAAGCGACCAGTGGGCTGCAGAAGTTTGAAGGCCCGGATCCTGCCTACTGGTGCAACCACGGATATGCCATCATCAATCCTGATGTCCGAGGCGCTTATTGCTCGGAGGGTGTGATTCAGTTTTTCGGCAGTGATTATGGGAGAGACGGTGCGGATATTATTGAATGGGCGGCTAAGCAGGAATGGTGCAATGGCAGGATCGGCATGAGCGGCAATTCCTGGCTGGCCATATCACAGTGGTTTGTAGCAGCGCAGAATCCGGAGCATCTCGCAGCAATTGCGCCCTGGGAGGGATTGAGTGACTGCCAGATGGAGGTCGCAACCCGAAGCGGCGTCCCTATGCCTGAGTTTGTAAAGATGCTTTCCGATTCGTTTGCTTCTACGGAAAACGGAGGAGTAGAAGACGTCATCACCTGCATGAAGGAACACAATATAAGGGATGATTACTGGGAAGACAAAGCAGCGGAACTGGAGAAAATTACGGTTCCAGCATACATTGTGGCAAGCTATACCAACCCAATCCATACCTACGGGACTCTGGAGGGATATCGGAGAATCTCCTCCGATAAAAAATGGCTCCGCATTCATAACACCGGCGAGTGGGATGATTATTACAATCCGGAACATGTGGAAGATCTGCGCAAGTTCTTTGACCGTTATCTGCAGGGTTTTGATAACGACTGGGAAGATACGCCAAAGGTGCGTGTCAGTGTCTTAAATCCCGGCGGAAAAGATATCGTGGACCGCCCGGAAGAAGATTTTCCGATCCCGCGCACGAAATACAAAAAGCTCTATCTGAATGCCGGAAACGGAACGCTCCAGACGGAGCCCTGCATGGAGTCCTCTGTGACATACAACAGCGATAAGAAAAGCCGTGCTGTTTTTACGATGAAAGTCCCGGAAGATATGGAGATGACCGGATACATCAGGCTGCACCTGTGGGCAGAGGCTCCGGACCATGACGATATGGATCTGTTTGCAGAACTGGAGAAGCGCAGGCCGGGCGGATTAAAGTTCAGGTATTCACTTGGCCCGGGCATGAAACTGGAAGCAAAGGGCTATCAGCGGGTATCTTTCAGAGAGACGGATCCGGAAAAGAGTACGGACTGGAATCCGATCTATACCATGAAGCATCCGCAGAAACTGCAAAAGGGTGAGATTGTCCCGGTGGATATTCTGATCTGGCCAATGGGGATGAAATTCAGGAAAGGCGAAATTCTCCGCCTTACCATTTCAGGATACAAAACGAAAAGAATGTGGACCGGACCGTTTAAGCTGAAGATGGCGGAAATCAAGCTTCCCAAAGAAGGCTTTACCTATATGCCGGATGAAAAACCCGAGATGTATACCATCGGCGGGGCAGAAATGTTTGGCGGTGGAAATGTCAGCAATGAAGTTGAGACGCAGGATCTCCCGAAGGATGTGAACTGTGGCAGACATGTCATTCATGCCGGCGGACAGTATGACAGTTATTTGTATGTGCCGGTTGTAGCAGAGAAGTAAGGGGGAAAAAAGAAGATGAAGGAAGCCGCCAGATCGCGAAGATTGCGGGGAAAAACGAGATTCCGGCAAGTCTGTCGCTGATAAAATCAGAGAAGCTTTATTCACATTGGATGAGATACGCAGGTAACAGAGAAACAGGAGGATTTAAAAATGTGGCTGTGGTTTGTTGAATGGGGATGGCTTTACCTCATGATCGTTATGAGTATCGTCTTGGCAGTTCAGCTGATTGTGCACTGGAAGGACTGGGACAGCATCCGGAAGTTCGGGGCCTTTGTCGTGATTGTTCTGACCTTCCATGTATGGGAAGAGTGGGTCATCCCGGGCGGATTCCATTATATTTATAATATCAGTTCCGACCCGGCCTTGAGAGATCGCTATCCAATGAGCGAAATTACCGATATGATCACCAATTTCGGCGGGGCTGTTGTCTGGTTCATCCTGACAGAGACAAACAAATACGGCAGAAAGATGCACTTCTGCGTCACGGTATTCAGCTATTTCGAAGTCGCTGTTCATTTTCTGTTAGCTTACCAATCGATGACGGCATTCTATGCGAAGGGGATCTATACCGGCTTCTATGCCCCTGGACTCGTAACGGCGCTGTGCTGCTGGCTGCCGCTTGGCATTGCCGGTACGGTTTGGTTTGTCAGGAATGGGGTTCATTGGAAAGATGTCATCGGCGGTTTAATCATTCTGGCGGTATTTACCGTGATCTTTGTGCAGATGCCGGAGAGGATCTTGAAAAGCGAAAATAATCCGTACAGCTTCGATAATGCCGGCTGGTATGAGCAATATACGGATGCGGGTGGAAATATCATGAGTGAATAAATTCACCGCGGATATGGTAATTGCCGGGTTATCGCAATCCATTCCCGGCAAAGGTCTTTGAGGGCCAGGTTCCCGCTGGAATTTGGCACAAAATGATGACATTATGGCAAATACAGCACTTATTACCGGTTCATATCAGAAAATGCCGGTGAGAAAGATCTCCAGCCCGATTCCGATCAATATCAGTCCGCCGAAAATATTGGCTTTTCCGGCCAGCATCAGCCCGAACTTTTTACCGATCTTCACACCGGCGGTGCAAATGAAGAAGGTAACCAGTCCGATCAGCAGGGAAGCCAGAAGCGCTTCTGTGATGGAATAGGAAGCGATGGTAAAACCGACTGAAAGGGCATCGATCGAGGTGGCAACTCCCTGCATGATCAGCTCTTTAGCACTAAGCTGATTGTCCACCGTGTCTTTCTCCTGATTGCGGATTCCCTCATAAAGCATCTTACCGCCGATATAGCACAGCAGTCCGAGGGCAATCCAGGGGATCATTTTCTGGAAGGCTTTGAAATAGCTGGCGATTGTGGAAACACAGACCCAGCCAATCATCGGCATCAGGAACTGGAAACCGGCATATGTGGCGGAAATAGTCGCCGAACGGCGGCCGCTCATTTCAGGCTCGTGCAGGCCATTTGTCATCGAGACGCAGAAGGCATCCATTGCCAGGCCGATTCCCAGCATAATACTGTTGAAAATAAATAATACTAAATTCATGAAACATTCCTTTCCGAATAAAAAAGCGCTGCGGCAGCCGCAGCGCATGAAATCGGATCATTAAAGGGAAATCGGCATGCACAGCGGGTGTCTCCGGGAACATCTGCCATACATGAGTCTTGCAATTTTATGCAAGCCAGACCGGAACCGGTCAGTATGTTGACTTGCAGCTCTTTGCACAGAGCCTGCTACTCCCTCATGAATTTTGATTTTTTTATTATAGAATGACAGCATGTTTTCGTCAACTCTGCCATGCAGGAATTTTTATCCTTTGTCGGAATGCTGCTTTTATGGAAGGGAAGAGATCAGCTAATCGCCTCCATTACAGAGTGTAACTTTTACTTTTCTATAACGTCAACGTTGGCGTAGACGTAATTCGAGAAAGCCTGTACGGCTATCGTCATTGGCTGATCTTTGCGCAGACAGTAAGAAAGGGTGATGTAGCTCTCCTCCTTTATAGGAATTACCACTAGATCAGGATCGAGATTTCGCAGACTTACTTCGAAAGAAAGTGCTACACCGCCCAGGACTTTCGGGAGATTGATGTAATCTTCGTAGTCGTTGGAAATATAACTGCGGTCCAGGGAGTAGTAGATATCTGGGTAGAGTTTTTTGAAGTCCTGATTCTTATAGTGGGAGGCATCCGGGAAGTAGCATCGTTCTGCTTTCAGATCCTTCAAGGAAATTTCCTTCTTTTTTACCAGCGGATGGTCCGGGCAGACCACGGCGACCAATCGGCTGTGAACAACTTCGTACATGTCGAAGAACTCGGGGTGCTGAGGATGATCGAGAAAGGCAGCATCGGCTTTTCCTGTTGTCAGAGCTTCCTCGCACTCTGGGTCTGAGGCGTAGTGCAGCCGAAGGTTGATCTCAGGATGCTCTTGGTCGAACTTCAGAAAAAACGCAGTTCCGAGCGCTGTGTGGATGCCGGGACAGACATAAAGGGTGAGATCCCGTGCTCTGCTTTCATTGTATTTCTTCAAACTTCGGAGACCGTTGTCATAGCTATTGAGCATTTGTTGAAAATAGGGGCGCAGCAATTCCCCCTGCGGCGTTAAGACGACGCCGCGAGGTTGTCTAATAAAGAGCTGTGTTCCCAATTCATTTTCCAGGGACCGGATCTGCCGGGAGAGGCCTTGCTGACTGATGTGCAGAAGAGCACTGCATTTGGAGATGTTGGATATGTTACACAATGCCAGAAAGGATCGGATGGTCTGAAGCTGCATGGAGAATAGCCTCCTTTCTGACTCATGATAGCATACCCCAGAAAGATTCACAACGGAATGTTGTGGAAAGAACCTTTGATTGTTTGTTGTTCCTTCTGTGAGGTGTCTACATAATGATTGTAGAGAACATTTTGCAAGGAGGAAGCGTCATGAAGAACAATTATGATGTCATTGTTATTGGTGCTGGAAATGGCGGACTGTCGGCTTCCGTTACTACAGCACAGGCTGGTCTGAAGACCCTTGTTCTGGAACGTCACAACCTTCCGGGAGGAAGTGCGACGAGCTTTGTCCGCGGCCGTTTTGAGTTTGAATCGGCTCTCCATGAGCTCTGCGATCTGGGCACCGAAGACCGTCCTGGCACGGTCCGCAAGCTCTTTGAGAGCTATGGCGCTGACGTCGACTGGCGCATTGAAAAGAATCTCTTTCATCTTATTGTCCCGGACGATCTGGATATTGTTCTTCCGACGGGCATTGAGGCTTTCTGTGACGAACTGGAGGAACTGGTTCCTGGCTCTCGTCCAAGTGTAAAGAAACTTCTGGAGCTGGGACGCATCGCCGGGGAGGCTCAGACGTATGCCTTGAGCCCGACGGCCAGCAAGGCTGTCATGATGACAAAATATGCGGATTTCCTGCGTATGGCTTCCTGTTCCACTGAGGAGGGCATGAATGTTCTTGGCATGCCAAAGCGTGCTCAGAACATTCTGAACACCTACTGGTGCTATCTCGGAGCCGCACCGGATCAGTTGGACTTTCTCACCACCTGCCAGATGGTCTACAAGTATGTTTACTATAATCCGGGCATGCCGAACAAGAAGTCCCACAATCTGTCCCTGACGCTGGAGTCTCTGTTGAAAAAGGCGGGCGGAGAGATTTGGTACAACAGCGAGGTAAAACGCATTCTCATCGAGAACAATACTGCAACGGGCGTTGAATTGAAGAATGGACGCGTCCTGTACGCCGGTCACATTATCGCTGACTGCTCTCCGGCAATGGTATACGGCAGGATGATCGACGACGACGTTCCCCGCCCGGAGATCCCTCTGAAACTTGCTAATGCCCGCAGCATTGCCATGGAACTCGAGACTATGTACCTTGGTCTCAACCGCTCGGCGAAAGATCTCGGCATCGAAACATATTCCACTATCATCATGAGCGATGAAGATCCGAAGGTCTCCTTCACCAAGTCGAATGGAACTGAGAAGGGAACGTTTATCGCGAACTGTCTGAATCTCATCATCCCTGATGCTTCTCCCGAAGGAACATGCACGCTGTTTTTCACTACTTTCGGAGATGCGAAGGAGTGGGCAAAGGTGAGGCAGGAAGACTACTACAAACTCAAGAACAGACGCATGAACGAATGGGTGGAATACTATGAGAAGTGTACAGGTATCCGGATCCGCCCATACATTGAGGAAATCGCCTACGCCACGCCGGCGACTTTCTGCCGATATCTCAACACTCCGAACGGAACACCATATGGGTATCAGGTCAAGTCTTGGGATAATATCTTCGAGCGTCTGACGAGCATGGAGAAGGAAGAAGGATACAGGAACCTTCGGATCACCGGTGCCGCAGCAGAGAATATCGACGGGTACAACCTGTGTTACTTAAACGGAAACATCCAGGGCCGTAAAACCATTCAGGATGAAAAGGAGGGCAGGTAATTATGTCAAAGGGACCAAATCTGAAGTCAATCAGTCCGCTCCGTTTTCTGGAGCGGAACAAAGAACGGGAAGCGATGATCCAGAAGTCGCCGGCTGCGCCTCTGCCTCGATCCTTTCCGGTCAATGAACTCTCAGTCTCACTCCATCCGGATCTTCAGCATGGTGTCATTACTGATATCAAAGTCTGGAACGATGATTGCAAGAGCTTTACTTTTTCACCAGATCCCGCCCGCGGCACAGAACAGTTCGCCTGGTTTCAGGCAGGCGCATATCTTTCTGTGTTCCTTGATTTTGACGGAATGAAACTCACACGCCCCTACTCCATTTCATCCTCACCGTCAGAGACGAAGAACGGCGGTACTTATACCTTGACCGTAAAGCGAGTACCAGGAGGTCTGGCATCAAATTACATACTGGATACCTGGAAAGCAGGGGATCCTGTCACTCTCTCCGGGCCCCTTGGCGAGTTTGTTTATCTTCCGGTCCGCGATGCCAACACTATTATCGGGATTGCCGGCGGCAGCGGTATCACACCTTTCCATTCTCTCGCAAAATCCATTGTCGAGGGCGATGAGGACTGTAACCTCATTCTCTTCTATGGAAGCCGCACGGAAGAAGATATCCTTTTCAGGGATGACTTCGATGCCCTTGAAAATGCCACCGATAAAGTGAAGGTCGTTCATGTCCTGAGCGACGAGGAAAAGCCGGGTTTCGAGCATGGGTTCATTACCGCCGAACTTATCGCAAAATATGCGCCCGCGCAGTATTCAATCTTTATGTGCGGACCTGCCGGAATGTATCGTTTTCTCGATAAGGAACTTGCCAAGCTTGGCCTGGAGCCGAAATGGATTCGTCATGAGCTTCAGGGGGAACTGCATGATGCTGAAGCGCAGCCGGATTATCCGAAAGATCATGCGATGGTTTCAGAAAAGATTTCCATTACGGTTCACTGCTGTGACTGGACAAAAGTAATTGAGGCTGCCCCTTGCGACACCATTCTCCAGTCTCTGGAGAAGTCTGGTGTCGCTGCACCGGCGCACTGCCGTTCCGGAGAATGCGGATGGTGTCACACACGTCTGATCCAGGGAGAGGTCTTCTGTCCGGAGAGTGCCGAACATCGAAGAGCCGCGGACTTCGATTTTCATTTCATTCATCCTTGCTGCACATTTCCTATGAGTGACCTGGAGATTGAAATTTCCCCAGTGAAGGGCTGAGCGAGACGCCGGGAATAAGCCGGCAAACGGCATGGTCAAGCCGTTTGCCGGCTTATTTTTTCCTTTCAGGTGATATTACAGGTTCATCCGATTTTGATGGCAGAAGTCGAAAGGTTCACGAAAATTTCCGGGAAATTGCATTAATACATTTGTTGACAAACTGTATCCTAAGATATATTATAACCGCAGATAAAATTAATCCCAAGAATGAAAGGCGGTTTGCTATGAGTACAGTTGTTATGCTCGGCGGTAATGGATATCTGGGAAGAAATGTAACGGAAAAATGGCTTGTCAAAGATCCGGGGGCCAGATTTATTGTGGTATCCCGTTCCGGAAAGAATTCTCTGGTAAATGAGAGAATTACGAATGTACAGGCGGATTGCTCTGATGCAGAATCGGTCCGGAAAATTCTGCCTGAGCAGGTAGATTATATCGTCGACTTCGTGGGTCGTCCGGAAAAGGATCCGGAGGAGTTTAAGAAGATTAACGATCAGCCGGCTGATGTAATGCTTCAGATTGCAAAAGAAAAGAATGTGAAGGCGATGGGGATGATCGGAGGCGTTCTCGGACCGAAGACCTTTGTTGAGGGCAAAAAGCGGATCATCGATAAGCTGAAAACAAGTGGTATTCGGACGGAGTATGTCAATCCGACCCTTGTCTATGGAAACGGCAGACAGGACTCCATGACGAAGATGGTTCCGCTTTTGAAGTTTTTCGGGATATTTTCAAAGAATATGAAACCGGTCGACGTCAATGATGTGGCCGAAGAACTGGTAGAAAAGATGGTAAAGAGATGAAGATATCGGATCTGCTGGAAAACGAGCGAACCTGAATTTCTGAGGTATAATTGAGGACAGGGACAGATAACTGGTGGGCAGAAATTCGAGTCGAAACAGAACAGTTTCCGGGTCAGGGAGGTTTGGTCCGGGAGATCAGGAATCACTTGTTCTGTACAGAGAGGAATGAAATGATCGGGCTGATAGATGTAGGAGGTGGCAACAGAGGCAGTTACGGCTGCGGCGTACTGGATCGCTTTCTCAGTGAGAACATCCATATTTCATACGGAATCGGTGTATCGGCAGGCAGTGCCAATCTGGCTTCCTATTTTTCCGGACAGAAGGGAAGAAACTATCAGTTTTATACGAAATACAATCTAAGGAAAGAGGCCATCAGTCTTCATAATCTTATTCATAAAAAGAACATGGTAGATATGGAATATATCTATGGCACTATTACTAACAAAAACGGAGAGAATCCTCTTGACTTTAATAAAATACTGAAATCTGACTGTACCTGGTGGATTGTGGCAACAGATGCAGAAACCGGTCTGCCTGTGTATTTCAACGGGAAAGATATGGTTCAGGATGATTTTGGAGCGCTGAAAGCCAGTTCTAATGTGCCGGTCGTAAACAAGCCGTATGCATGGCGAAATGGTCTGTATTATGACGGTGGAATATCAGACCCGATTCCGGTGGAAAAGGCACTGCGGGATGGATGCGATAAAGTCATTGTTATTCTGACAAGGCCAAAAGATTATTTTCGTACACCTGGAAAAGATATTAAACTGGCAAAGTTCATCAGAAAGAAATATCCTGAAGCGGCTGACGATCTTGCCAGGAGAGCTGATGTATATAACAGTGAGCTGGTAATGTGTCACGACATGGAAAAGGAAGGCAAGGTCAAGATCATTGCCCCGGATTCCACTGAAAATATGAAGACACTGAGCAAGGATGCTCTGCCGATCAGGAAGCTGTATCACAAAGGCTGGCATGACGCTGAGAATGCATTTGATTTTATTTTTGCAGATAATTTTCTCTGAAGCCTGATTAGCTGAATATTCGATGACGTGAATATGCGGCTCTCTTATCTGTTTTATCCTTTTTTCCCTGTCAGATAGTAAATTGCGAGCTGTGTCCGGTCCCTGAGACCGAGCTTGGAAAGGGCCGAGGACAGATAATTCCGCACGGTCCCCTCGGAAAGATACATCTTCTCTCCGATCTCTCTGTTGGAGAGCCCGTCTGCGACGTATGCGCACAGAACAGTCTCTTTTTCGGTGAGCCCTGTGGCATCGAATCCCGAGGTTGAATGGCCTGCGATGAGATCCGGCATCTTCGCCGTGACTTTCTCTCCGAAGACGGTCTGCCCGGAGAAGACCGCTCTGATCGCCGCCGGCAGCGCCGTGTAGTCCTGTTTCAGCAGATAGCCCCGGGCGCCGTGGCGGATCGCGCGGATGATGTACTCGTCATCCAGGAACGTCGTCAGGAGGAGAACCCTGGCGCTCGGATCTGCCTTCAAAATTTCCTCCAGAGCGGTGAGTCCGTCCATTTCTTTCATCCGGATGTCCATGACGAGGACATCCGGCTTTTTTTCTTTGTACAGCTCGATCGCCTCCGCGCCGCTGTTACCCGTACCGCAAATCTCCAGTTCCGGGTCGGCGGCGAGAATCGTGCGGAGCGCCGTTGTGATCAGACTGTCATCATCGATAATTAAAACTTTCATTTTGTACTTCCTTTGGAATTGAAATAAAAATCCGGAATCCGCTGTCGGCCGTGATCGAAATGCTGCCCTGCAGCATCTTCACCCGTTCGCGCATGTTTTCGAGCCCGATTCCACCGTTGGAGCGGGTTCCATGGAATTGCCGGTCGCCGGCACCGATGGTGCTGAGATCGCTCGCAGAGTGGCCGCCCTGCATCATCCCATGGGGCAGCACGGTGCCGTTGTCGTGGATCGTCAGCTGGTAAATCGCCGGATGTTCGATGATCCGGACATGTACCTGAGTGGCGTTGGAATGCCTCGCCACGTTGGTGAGTGCCTCCCGCAGCACGGACAGGAAGCAGTATTTCACTTCCTTTGGAACGGAACGCGAGACGGCGCACTCCAGATCAGCGTCACACGCCTTGAAATCGCGGATCAGCAGTTCTGCGCTTTCCTTCAGGTCCACAGAGTCGTCATGAAGGTCGTGGACGCTTTCCCGGATTTTCGTCATGGCTTGATTGAGTTGTTCTTCAAGCTGACCGATCGGTCCCTTCAGGTTCTCGTCGGTATTGATGGTCGCGATCGCACCCGTCATCAAAATACAACGGGACAGCGTGTGCCCGACGTTGTCGTGAATTTCTCTCGCAATGCGATTCCTCTCCCTTAGCGTCGCGGTGTAGATTTCCGCGTCCTGCTGCTCCCGGAGGATCTTGTTGCGCCGCTCGAGATCCATGCGATGCTCCGTGGCGGTGTCGCTGATCTCGATGATCGAGTGCGTCCGCGTCACGAGCTCTGATGTGCCGATCCCGAGCAGCATCGCCAGGAGACAGCCGATGATCAAATAGTAAGACATCGACGGTGTGGAAAAACGCAGCGCGATGACGACTGCGGCCGCAGCGGCAGTCGGGTATGCCCTGCGCCGGAATGGCTCGTAGAGAGTGACCGGCAGAAATGAAATGGCCAGCGGCACAAACCCGATGAAAGCAATATAACTGAGGGAAATTGCCACGCTCAGGACACGTTTCTGCGGCAGGCAGGAACCGATCGATGATGATACCGCCAGCAGAAAGCAGAAAATAAACGTGCCGCCAATATCCTGTCCGAAGAACCGTATCAGGCCGTAAGCGATCAGAATAATATCGCAGCACACCTGAAAGTAAGTATTTTTCATGACATTTGTCATCCTGTTTCTGTTACATCTGACACTACTGGAATTCCCGAAAAAATTATACCATATTATCAGATAAAGAAATTGATCATCGTCATTCATTCCAGACAAAGAAGGGGGACAGAAAGATGCAGGATATCATAAAGATCGACAATCTGGTGAAGAGATACGGCGACGTACTTGCTCTGGATCATCTGAATCTCGAGATTCACGATGGGGAGATCTTCGGCCTCCTCGGGCCGAACGGTTCCGGCAAGACGACCGCCATCAACTGTATTCTTTCCCTGCTGAAATATGACCGCGGCAATATCGAAGTATTCGGAAAGCCGATGACTCCGTCTTCCTACGACTCGAAACGGGAAATTGGCGTCGCTTTCCAGAACGTGGCTGTCTTTGAGCCGATGTCCGTGTATGAGAATATTGACTATTTCTGCAGTCTGTATGTGACAGATAAAGAGAGGCGAAGAGAATGCGTCGAAGAAGCGATTGAATTCACCGGCCTGAACGATTATCGCAAAAAACGCCCGAAGCAGCTGTCCGGCGGGCTTCTCCGCAGGCTTAACATTGCGTGCGGCATTGCCCATAAACCGAGGCTCGTTTTTTTCGACGAGCCCACAGTAGCCGTCGACCCGCAGAGCCGCAACCACATCCTCGAGGAAATCGAGCGTATGAACCGCAACGGGTCAACCATCGTCTACACCTCTCACTACATGGAGGAAGTTGAGCAGATCTGCACGAGAATCGCAATTCTGGATCACGGCAGATGTATTGCGAGCGGAACCTCGGACGAGCTCAAGAGCATGATCCGGACTGGCGAGACGATCACGATCGAGGGAATAGCCCTCGATGGGGCAATGCTCGAGGTGATCCGCAATCTGAACAATGTCTTTTCTGCGTCGTACACCGGAGAGACACTGAAACTGAAATACAGCAGCAACGGCAACCTGCTCAGTCTGTTGCATTACTTAGAGGATCATCATCTGGTGTTCGGGAAAATCTTCTCAGAGAAACCGACACTGAACGACGTATTCCTTGAGATCACAGGCAAGGAACTCCGTGACTGACAGGGGGGTAAAGCGTATGACACAGCTGAAATATCGTTTTCTGCAGGCGCTGCGCCTGCACGACAATATATTCTGGGGATTCTTTTTTCCACTGGCGCTCGCCACGCTCTTTTACTTCGCATTCAGCGGTCTGGGGACATCGGATAATTTTGAACCGGTCAGGACGGCTGTCGTGGTTCAGGAGAAGAATGCCGCTTTCGAAAACTTCCTCAGTGAAATTGATGGTGATATCATCATCGTTTCATACATGCAAGAAAGTGAAGCGGAGGAGGCGCTCCGAAACGGTGAGGCAAGCGGCATTTATTACTGCAAGGCAGAGCCGTCCCTCACAGTGCCCGGAAACGGATTTGACGCGACCGTTCTCTCAGGCATATTAGAGGAATACGACGAATACATGAATATCGCAGAAAAAATGGCACAGGAACACCCGGATCGGATCGGAAAATTTTTCTCAAATATCGGAGACAACACGAAGGAATATATCCGGTCGGTATCGCTCGGCGGCAATTCCTACGACGTGCGTCTGGAATACTACTTTGCGCTGATCGCGATGGCCTGTTTTTTCGGATGCTTCACCGGGCAGACGCTCGGCGAGCAGAATGCGGCGAATGTCTCACAGCTGGCCGCAAGGCGTGCGATCTCTCCGAGAAGTAAGATGGCGAGCATATTCACCGACATGTTCGTCGGGTTTGCCATCCAGTTTCTCAGCGTTATTATTTTGCTGCTCTGTCTGCAGTATGTGTTCCAGATAGACATTCGGAACCATTTCGGCGAAATGATGCTGATCGCCGCACTCGGCAGCCTGTTGGGCGTGTCTTTCGGCATTTTTATCGGATCGCTCCCGGTAAAAGATGCGGTCAAGACCATACTGACGATTGCGATCCCGCTCTTTCTCTGTTTTCTCTCCGGTCTGATGTACGGCGGAATGAAACAGCTGCTCGAAGAAGAGGCTCCGATCGTAAATCGCCTGAACCCTGCGGCTCTGATCAGCGACGCACTCTATTACCTCAATGTGTATGAAGATATGACAGGCTATACCATGCGCCTGATTGCTCTGGCGGCTTATTCCTTTGGCATGGCAATACTCGCCATATTACATCTGAGGAGGCAGCGTTATGTCAGTATTTAAAGGCTATCTCAAGATAATCCGGAAAAATCTGTGGTTCACGGTTTCTTATTTTGCCATTTTTCTCATTATTTCCATTATGATCGTGATGATGATCCCGGAAAAACAGACAGAGAGTTTCTCGGCACAGCGGCAAACGATCACCGTGATAGACGAAGACGGGAGTGCAATCTCAAAAGCGCTGATCCGCTACCTGTCTATCAACAATAATGTTTCGGAAAGCAGGATGGATAAAGGAGAACTGACAAGGCTGCTGTATGCGCGCAGCACCGACTACGTTCTGGAAATACCGGAAGGATTCAGAAACGATCTCGCCGGCGGCGATGCCGTTCTTAACACGACAAAAGTTCCCGGCAGTTCAGCCGGATACTATCTGGATACCACAATCGAGAATTTTGTCAGAAAGGCATCTGCGTTCGTCAATGCCGGATACACGGAAGAAGAAGCAGCCGACAGAACGCTGGAAGCCGTGACAGCAAAGGTGGACGTGACAATCGTCGACACCGGTAAAAGAGATGAGAGCAATAAACCGTTCTATTCCTACTCGTTTACCTATTTCCCATATCTATATCTCATGTTAATGATCACCGTCGTCAGCTCAGTAATGATGTCGTTCAGCAACAAAGAAATCCGAAGCCGGATGCTCGCGTCTCCGATCTCATCTGTCAGTCAGGCCGTACAGGCGGCCGCGGCATTCTGTGTTCAGTTTTTCATAATATGGCTCATCACTCTGCTCATGCCTCTGGTGGCAAGGGGAGCGGATTTCTATACTTCACCATTTGCCGGGTACTATCTGCTCAATTCTCTATGCCTGCTGGCGGTATCGAGCGCAATCGGCTTCCTGACCGGGAGCCTGATCACCAAGCCGGTGGCCGTGTCTGCCGTCGCCAATATCGTAGCGCTGGGCATGTGTTTCCTTTGCGGTGCTTTTGTTCCGATGGAATACCTGGGGAGCGGTGTAAAGCGTGCGGCGAGATTCCTGCCGGTCTACTGGTACGAGACAGCAAATAATACCCTTGCCGAGAATCAGACACTTTCGACGGCGAACCGGAACCTCATTCTGCAGTGCTACGCGATCCAGCTGGCGTTCGCACTGGCGATCTTCGTCGTGACACTCTTTATCGTGAAGAAGAAAAATCAGGAAGCATGAAAAAAGCCGCTGCGTATAAATGCGCTGAGTAATGGTATCTGTCTGTATTTTGTACCGGAATAATATGGTATAATAAATCAATCCGGAGCGATTTCCCTGAACCGGACTATTGCGACAATAGACGATCCGTTATTTTGAGAGCGGGTGACGATATGAAGCGTACGGAAATATTGATTGAAGCGGAACAGTTTCAGGATTACGGCGGCTGGATTCTGGAATCACAGTTTGTGGATGAGATGGGATCAGCCTATCTTCTGGCTCACGGCATCGGTGAGCCGGTTGAAAATGCGGTCACGGAAATCGAAATACCGGAGACAGGAGAGTACCGCATTTGGGCAAGGACAAAAGATTGGGTTCCCGATGCACATCCGGGAGCCTTTCAGATCCTGATAAACGGGAGAGCCGTCGAAAAAATCTTTGGAACCGGCGGTAAGGGCTGGAGCTGGGAACTGGCGGAACATGTCGCACTTCCGGAGGGGAAGATACGCCTCTCCCTTCATGATCTGACGGGTTTTGAAGGACGGTGTGATGCCATTTATATCACGAACACCACGATTGCACCGATCGATAAGCCGGATTCAGCCGGGAAAAAATGGAGGAAAAGACTGCTTGGTATTCCGGAGGAGCCGGAGCAAACGGATGAATATGACGTCATAGTTGTGGGCGGAGGAATAGCCGGCTGCTGCGCCGCCTATACTGCGGCAAAAGAAGGATGCCGGACCGCGCTGCTTCATGAAATGGAATTTTTAGGAGGCAATGCAAGTGCCGAAGTGGGACTTACGCCGGAGGGGAGGACAGGAGGAATTGTTGACGATCTGTCTGAACGTCTGGAAGACGGGGATATAGCGGCAAACCGTATCCTTCAGGACATCCCGAACTGCGACCTGTTTTTGAGTGAGCATGTGTTTGACGTGCACTGTGAAGGAAATCACATCGTTTCCGCAGATGCCGTCAATGTCAGAACCGGCCAAGAAAAACGCTTCAGGGGAAAAGAATTTATCGACTGCAGCGGGCGTGCGGTACTCGGTATCCTGAGCGGCGCCGCGACGCTGGAAGGCCAGGAGAGCCGAACGGATTTCGGAGAAAGTCTCGCTCCGGAACGCGCGGATGACATGCATCATGGAGATACCGTACTTTTCCGCACAGAGATGGAAGACGGCCCGGTCGATTTTCCGGATGTTCCGTGGGCGGTAAAGGTCGCAAAGGATTATTCGGATCTCGGCGGACAGATTGGGCGT
Source organism: Bilifractor sp. (assembly GCA_050944685.1). Classification (GTDB taxonomy): domain Bacteria; phylum Bacillota; class Clostridia; order Lachnospirales; family Lachnospiraceae; genus CADBRN01. The sequence continues at coordinate 26,565 of JBMNRP010000016.1, read as the reverse complement.
GTCACATGCCTGTGCGGTCAGGGACCGTATGAAAATCAGCCGGGACCGTATGTCGGGCCAAAGAAGATTCGGCCCGTGAAAAGAAAGGACGGCGGATGGGATCATGCCATGAACCTGACAAAGTCCCACTTCTGGGAGTACGGCCAGTGGCTCGATCCTTATATGTGCAAGGAGGAGATCCGGGATCACCTGTTCTGCGCCATAATTGGCACCTATGTAAATGTCAGAAAGAAAGATCCTTCCAAATATGGGAATCTAAAGCTCGTACATCTTGGGAATGTTCTTGCGACAGGAGCGTTCCGCAGTTATCTGGGAGATTATATTCTTACGGAAAATGATATCCGCAGCCATACGGATTTCCCGGATGCAATCGTCGAAAACGCAGGTGCGTTCTGCCTGCATTATCCGGGCAATCCGAAATATGATTTCCGTCTCGGCAACTGGAAATGGGTGGAACGTGATTTCAAGCCGTATACCGTTCCGTTCCGCTGTCTGTATTCTGCAGACATCGATAACCTGTTCTGCGCAGGAAAGCATATCAGTGCCACCCATATCGCGAGTTCTACGGTCAAGCTGATGGGAAACTGCGGGCATCACGGAGCTGTTGCGGGAACGGCTGCTGCTCTTTGTGTGAAATATGGCGTTTCAGCGCGTGTGCTGGGGCAGGAGCATCTGGATGACCTTAAGATCGAACTCAGACAATACGGAGAATAAAGAGAACATTCAATCGTATTCAGCTATTATGAACAGGAAACCAGTCATAGGTGTGACATCTCTATATGATGACGAGAAAGACAGCATTTGGATGCTTCCGGGCTATGTAGACGGAATTGCTGCCGCAGGAGGAATTCCCGTGCTGCTTCCCCTGTCTCTTGATCAGGCGGATTTTGATCAGATAAAGGGCAGCTTTCATGGATTTCTTCTGACCGGAGGGCATGATGTAAGTCCGTCAGCATATGGGCAGAAAAAGAAAGAATATTGCGGTGCCGTCTGTACAGAGCGGGACCGCATTGAAAAACTGATATTTCAATATGCTTATCAAAGGGATGTCCCGACCCTTGGAATATGTCGGGGAATTCAATTAATCAATGTCCTTTTGGGCGGCACACTTTATCAGGATATTAAGACGGAGCGTCCTTCCAATGTGGAACATCACATGGAAGGCCCTTATGACAGAACGATACATTCTGTTTCGGTATTGCCCGGAACGCCCCTTTACGAACTCTGGAAAATCGAGAAAAAAGATATCAACAGTATCCATCATCAGGCGATTTGTGAGGTCGGCAGGGGACTTCGTGTTATGGCAATAGCATCGGATGGCATTGTAGAAGGTGTGTACTGTCCTCAGAAAACATTTATCTGGGGAGTCCAATGGCACCCGGAATACAGCTATCAGGCAGACACGGACCAGTTAAAAATATTTAAGAAATTTGTAAGTGCTGCAGCGGACTTCCGGCAGGGTCACTGTCGGGAGCAGCAGTAACGGATTCAATCAGTCTTTGATGCGGGCGTAAACCGGCATGGAAAATAACAGGGAAGATCTGAGGAGGTGATTCTGTGCAGTATATCCAATATTACGCATCTCCGCTGGGGAAAATTCTTCTGGCGGGGGATGACAGGGGTCTGACCGGTCTGTGGTTTGAAAAGCAGAAATATTATGCCCAGTCGCTCGGCGCAGATCACGAAGAAAAAAGTACGGCTGTTCTTGAGGAAGCCGCAGAATGGCTGGATATTTATTTTTCCGGGAAAGATCCGGGCCCTTTCCGTAAGATCCATATGATCGGGACGGAATTTCAGAAATCGGTCTGGAGAGTCCTGCTTACCATTCCATACGGAAAGACCATGACGTATGGGGAAATTGCCGCCAGACTTGCGGAAGAAAAAGGCCTCGGGCATATGTCTTCGCGGGCCGTCGGCGGTGCGGTAGGGCATAATAAAATTTCTGTCATCATTCCATGTCATCGGGTCATCGGATCAGACGGCAGCCTTACCGGTTACGCCGCCGGCGTTGATAAAAAGGAAGCCATGCTGAGACTTGAACATGCCTGGACGGACGCCATGTATATTCCCGGGAACGGCTGATATTTCCATGGACCGCTTCCGTGAAGAATTGAGAAGAAAGAGGTTTTGTTTTGGGAACGAAGAATTTTGATGTGATCACGAAGAATCTGAAATCTCTGGGATATGAAGTCAGCTGCTTTGATACGGCGGAGGAGGCTGCCGGCTATCTTGATCAAAAGATTGACGGGAAAACGGTCGGCTTCGGCGGCTCCATGACCCTGAGAGAGATGGGCCTCTATGATCGGCTGATTACGCACAATCAGGTTTTTTGGCATATGGATCTTCCGAAGGATGAGGCATATGACATGCGGGTAAAAGCCATGCAGTCTCAGATCTACATCTCATCCGTCAATGGAATCGCGGAAACCGGCGAAATCGTCAATATTGACGGAGCAGGAAATCGGGTGGCCGGCACGATGTTCGGACATGAAAAGGTCTATTTTGTGATCGGAGAAAACAAGATCGAGAAGGATTATAACAGTGCGCTGTACCGCGCGAGAAACGTGGCGGCGCCGAAAAACGCCCGTCGATTCGGAGTAAAGACACCATGCGCTGCGAAAGCGGATCGCTGCTATAATTGCAAAAGCCCGGAACGTATCTGCCGTGAGCTCTCTGTTTTCTGGGGTGCTCCGCTCGGGGGTCATTATGAGGTTGTTTTGATTCATGAAACTCTCGGATACTGAGCGCTGACAGGCGGAATCTGTTTTTTCCCGGATGCAGGGAAATTCATTCAGACACTGTCTTCCCGACATTTGATTATTGATGTTGGGAAGCAACGGTGTCTTTTTTTCAGAGGAATTTCAGAAATGATGGAAAGGAATGTATGAGATTGGAGAGAAACATTGCTCATTATCATCTTCCCGGGCTGTTTGAATTCTTTGATCTGTATCGGGTGTTTCTTCCGCTGTTTTCTGAGCATCGGGAGTATTTCTACGATTGGTGCGACATCGGATCGATTTATGGAGCCCCCGCAGATTGCATCTGGGGCGGAGGGAGAATCGGGGCGACGGACTGCAATCCGCGTAAAGTGCTGACTCTGATGAGAAATTACGGAATTTCCGCCCGACTGACCTTCAGCAATTCGCTCCTTCGCCCGGAACATCTTTCGGACCGAAAATGCAATGCCGTGTGTGAACTGTTTGCCGCCGGAAATGGACCGGAGAATGGCGTCATTGTCTGCTCGGAATTTCTGCTCGATTATCTGAGGCGGAAATATCCGGAGCTATATCTGGTCTCTTCCACAACCAAGGTTCTGTCAGATTTCGGTGAATTTGAGGCGGAGCTCGGCCGTGAGGAATTCCGGTACGTTGTGGCGGATTTCCGTCTGAATAAAGCGTTTTCCCAACTGGAAAAGCTGCCTCGGAAAATGAAGGATAAGGCGGAATTCCTGTGCAATGAATGCTGTGATACGCACTGTGAAGAGCGGAAGCAGTGTTATGAAGCGGTGAGCAGAGAGGTGCTTGGAGAGGACGGACCGGAGCATAGATGCAGGGCGCCGCATGGCGGTGAAGGCTATGTGTTCTCACGCGCCATGGAAAATCCGGAGTTCATCGGCATTGACGATATCCGGAAGCGTTATCTTCCGATGGGTTTTTCGAATTTCAAAATCGAGGGTCGCAGCCTCGGAAGCGCGCTGGTTTTGGAATTCCTTCTGTATTATATGACAAAGCCGGAATATCAGCTGTGCGTCCGGGAAAAGATTTATCTCAGCAATACGCTGGATCTGTTTTGACAAGGTGTCCGATTCCGAAAAAATAGCTTGACACGATATATCGAACCGTGATACATTATATATACATCGAGATGCGATGTATCGAGGTGAGATTTATGAATGATCGAATCAGAAAAATCTATGTTCCGATGACCGAGACGGCTTTTTATATCCTGCTTTCCCTTCAGGAGGAAAGGCACGGCTACGGCATTTCTCAGAGAATCCGGGAGCTGACGAAGAATCGTGTGGCGATCGGTCCCGGGACGATGTACGGTACGCTTTCCAAGATGGAGAAAGACGGCCTGATCCGTCAGACCAGATCAGAGAAAAAAAGAAAGTATTATCAGATTACGGAAGCCGGAAGAGAAGTGCTGGAAACGGAGAAGGAACGGATCCGGCATCTGTATCGGATCGTGGAGGAGGATAACAGGAAATGAAGAAAACGGTTTTCAAGGGATACCTGTTGACGGATTTTGAAGCAGAGGAAAAATGGCTGCGCGAGATGTACGGTGCCGGGTGGAAGCTGGTCTCTTTTCCGCTTCCTTACTTCTACACGTTTGAAAAAACAGAACCGATGGATATGTAACTTTTCGGCTGGAATTCCGCCCCGACTTGAAGGACAAAGAAGAGTACATCGCTCTGGTCAGGGATTACGGGTGGTCCTTTCTGCAGGGTCCGAACAGCTGGCTGTATTTCTGGAAAGAGACAGAAGAAAATCCTTCGGACAATGAAATATTCAGCGACGACCGCTCCCGCATGGGTATGGTCAGAAAGACGGCGCTGCAGAGGTTTATCCCCGTACTGATTATTTCGGTCCTGATGCTGGCGCTGTATCTGTTCTTTGTTATTCCGGACGGTAACATCGCGGAGATGGTCGTAACAGGGATGATGGTGGCACTTATCGTCGCCATGGATATCCACCTGTTTATCGGTTACTATCGGATCCAAAAGCAGTATCTGCCATAATCGCGTTTTTCTTCCTTTTAGCTTTATTTTTCTGCGGGGCAGACAGCCGATTGACGAGAACCTTCTTTGTCAGGCATAATATGAAAAGCCAGAGACAGGAGGAAGAAATGAAAGGAGACTGGAAATGGTAAATCTTCGTAAAGTCGGCATCATCGGCTGTGGTTTTGTCGGGGCTTCCTCGGCGTTCGCGCTGATGCAGAGCGGACTGTTTTCCGAAATGGTACTGATTGATGCAAACCAGGAGAAAGCGGAGGGGGAGGCACTGGACATCAGCCACGGTCTTCCGTTTGTACGCCCGATGGATATCTACGCGGGAAGCTATGACGATATCGCGGACGCGGCTGTCATCGTGGTGACGGCGGGTGCCGGACAGAAGCCGGGTGAGACGCGTCTGGATCTTGTGAAAAAGAATACGGGAATCTTTAAGGCGATCTTACCGGAAATATCAAAGCGGAATCCGGAGGGTGTCATGCTGGTCGTCGCGAACCCGGTCGACATTCTGACTTACACCGCCGTTAGATACAGCGGCATGCCGGAGAACCGCGTAATCGGGTCCGGGACTACGCTTGATACGGCAAGACTGAAATATCTTCTGGGGCAGCATCTCGACGTCGACCCGAGAAGCGTACACGCTTTTATCATCGGGGAGCACGGAGACAGCGAGATCGCGGCCTGGAGCAGCGCGAATGTCTCAGGGGTTCCGCTGAACAGCTTCTGTGAAATGCGCGGGCATCACCAGCATGAGGAGGCGATGGAAGAGATCGCCTCGAAAGTCCGGAACAGTGCCTATGAGATTATTGAGAAAAAGAAAGCGACTTATTACGGGATCGCGATGTCGGTAGTCCGGATCTGTGAGGCCATCATACACGACGAGAAGACGATCCTTCCGATCTCGAGCATGATGCACGGATTTTACGGAATCGAGGGCGTCTCCCTGAGCATGCCCGCTATCGTCGGGAAAGACGGAACGGAGGGACTGATCCCGATTCATCTGAATGAAACAGAACAGGCAGCATTGAAAAAATCCGCGGATGTCCTGACGTCCGTGATCCGGGACGCGGATATCTGAGATTCCGAAAGAGAAAAATCAGCTTTCCAGAAGACCGCGTTCACGGAGCAGTTCGGTCAGAATCTCAACACACTCGAAGACCAGACCGTCACAGTGATTTTTCTGTACTTCATTTTTCTGTGCGCATGTACGAAGCAGATCTCTGCAGTTTGTTATGCCGTCATGGTTTTCCCTGAAGCGGCGGTAAAATTCGCTTATCGTCTGCGGGTCGCTGGCTCCGTACATTCCGAGGACCATCAGGCTTCCTGTGACCGCTCCGCACGTTGCGCCCATGCGCATTCCGCTCCCGAAGCCGTCCGCTATGGCAAACGCCTTGTCCGTGTCATAGCCCTTCTTTTCTGCGAACGGAATCATTACGCCCTGGGCGCAGTTATAGTGCGGCGATGTGAGTGCACGGATTTTTCTCGCTTCTTCCAGAAATTGATTCGTCATAATGACCTCCCATAATTTTTCAGAATCATCGAATGCATTATATCCCGCGAAATCCGCTGAGTCTACAAGAAAAAGATGATTATCCGGCATGATTTTACTATAATGAAACTGTCCGGTTTTCCGGAAGATATATGAAACCAGCCGCTCAGACTTTATCGGGAGGGAATTATGTGCACCAGTATTGCCTATGACGCCGGAGATCATTATTTCGGCAGAAACCTGGATCTTTCCTATTCGTATCATGAGACCGTCACGGTGGTTCCGCACGGCTTTCATCTTTCGTTCCGCCATGTGCCGGCACCGGAGAGCCGGCCCGCCATCATCGGAATGGCCTACGTCTGCGAGGGATATCCTCTGTACTACGACGCCGTCAATGAATTCGGACTGGCCATGGCCGGACTGAATTTCCCGGGAGAAGCGTCGTTTGGGGAATGCGAAGAGGGAAAAGATAATATTGCCGTGTTTGAAGTGATTCCGTGGGTTCTGTCCTGCTGCCATAATCTGAAAGAGGCAAAAGCGCTGCTCTCCCGGATCCGGATTGTGGATGAGCCGTTCTGCGAATCGCTCCCGGTTACACCGGAGCACTGGAGCGCCGCAGATGTGACCGGTTCGATCGTCATTGAGAGCACGAAGGAGGGAATTCGAGTTTACGATAATCCGACGGGCGTCATGACGAACAGCCCCGCCTTTCCCTACATGCTTTCGTATCTGAGGCAGTACCGCCATCTCTCGCCGGAGGAGGGCGGAAGTTCTTTTGCGGAAGGACTGGAGCTTCCCGCCTGCAGCCTCGGCATGGCCGGTTTCGGCCTGCCGGGAGACCTTTCCTCTCCGTCCCGGTTCGTGCGGGCGGCATACACCAGACTGAACTCCGTCTCGGACGGAACGGAGGAGGGAAATGTCAGCCAGTTTTTCCATATTCTCGGGTCGGTCGCGCAGACAAGAGGATGCGTGCGACTGGGGAAGGAGAAATATGAGACGACGATCTATTCTTCCTGCATGAATCTGGAGAAGGGAATCTACTATTACCGGACCTATGAAAACAGCGCCGTCCAGGCGGTGGATCTGCACCGGGAAAATCTGGAGGGCGCCGAACTGAAGATATATCCGCTGAAAGATACACTTGCCGTAAACTATCAGAACTGAATAAGGGCAGAACGTCAGATGGCGTTCTGCTTTTTTGATGAGAGATTTTTGTGCAGGATAAAAATGGTGACCTCGGTCAGTACGCTGCCGAAGATCAGGCTCAGCACGGCGTTCTTGACAAATCCCGCAAATATGTAGGTGACGCAGCTGATTGCGGCTGCCGTCAGGGCGTAGGGCAGCTGAGTCGAAACGTGAGCGATGTGCTGGCATCTGGCACCGGCGGAGGACATGATCGTTGTGTCGGAAATCGGAGAGCAGTGGTCGCCGCAGACCGCTCCTGCCATGCAGGCGGAGACGCAGATGATCGCGAGCGGATTTCCCGATTCCAGCGGGAATACTTTCAGGGTTATCGGAATCAGGATTCCGAAGGTTCCCCACGAAGTTCCGGTCGCGAAAGACAGTCCGCACGCGATCAGGAAAATGATCGCCGGGAGGAAATTGAGGAATGAGCCTGCACTGTGCTTTACCAGATTTGCGACGAATTCGGCCGCACCGAGCGAATCCGTCATGCTCTTCAAGGTCCATGCGAGAACCAGAATCATGATGGCAGGAACCATAGCCTTGAATCCTTCTGTCAGGCAGGACATGCATTCCCCGAATTTGAGCACGCGGCGGATCATGTACCAGACAATCGTGATGACGAGCGCGATAAATGAACCGAAAACCAGACCGACGGAAGCGTCGGAATTTGCGAACGCTTCTACGAAACCGGTGCCGTCGAAAAAGCCGCCCGAATACAGCATGCCGAGAACGCAGGATACAATCAGCACAGCGATCGGGAAGACCAGATCGATGACCTTTCCGTTGCCGACCGGTTTTTCGTCTTCTTTGTACTCTGCCGTGACAGGAACCGTGAACAGATCGCCCTTTTTCGCGTTGGCTTCATGGAGAGCCATGGGACCGTAGTCCAGCTGCAGAACGGCCATCGTGATCATCATCAGAATGGTCAGAAGGGCGTAATAATTGTAGGGGATCGCGTTGACAAACAGAACGATTCCGTTCGAACCCTCGGGAGCAAAACCGGACACGGCGGCAGCCCACGAGGAAATCGGCGCAATGATGCAGACCGGGGCGGCGGTCGCGTCAATCAGGTACGCCAGCTTCGCGCGTGAAACCTTGTGGCGGTCTGTGACCGGGCGCATGACCGAGCCGACGGTCAGGCAGTTGAAATAATCGTCTATGAATATCAGACATCCGAGCGCGATCGTTGCGAGCTGTGCCCCGACCCGCGTTTTGATGTGTTTCCCGGCCCATTCACCGAACGCCGCTGAGCCTCCCGCTTTGTTCATCAGGCTGACCAGAATCCCCAGGAACACGAGAAAAATCAGGATGCCGACATTATAGGCGTCTGCGATCTGAGCGATCATCCCGTCCGTAAAAATATGATTCAGCGTGCCGATGAAGCTTCCTCCCGAATACAGAATTCCGCCCGCGACAATGCCGATGAACAGCGAACTGTAAACTTCTTTTGTGATCAGTGCCAGCGCAATGGCGATGATCGGAGGCAGAAGCGCCCAGATAGTTGCGTAAACCGTTGTCATTTGTAATGTTCCCTCTCATTATTTCGTTTTGTGCTTCAGCACTACACCATAATAAACGATTTTACGGAAAATTACAGTCTTTTATTTCTTTTTTTGTATGAAAAATGGCGGCTCCCGGGAATCGGACCAGAAAGATCAGAATTGTAAGATAAAATTGAATTGAGTCGGAGTCGGATTTCTCTTATAATAAATTGGTAAAGGCCAATGAATTCCATCCCGTATGGAAAGCCCCTTCCGGGGCGGGAGAAAGAGAGTAAAAAATGCGAAAAACGAAGATAATCTGTACGATCGGTCCCTCCAGCGAGTCAGAGGAAGTTCTGAAGGAAATGTGCCGCGCCGGAATGAATGTGGCAAGGCTGAATTTTTCTCACGGGACGCACGAGGAACATCTGCAGAAAATCCGGACGATAAAAAAGGTCAGAAAGGAGCTGGGGCTTCCGATTGCGATCATGCTCGACACGAAGGGCCCCGAGTATCGCATCGGCGTTTTTCAGGATCACCGGGTGACGCTGAGTGAGGGTCAGAAATTTACTTTCACGACGGAGGATATCATCGGAGACGAGCATATTGTCTCGGTCAGCTACAAGGGCTTTGCGGATGACCTGGAGCCGGGTGACCGGATCCTCGTGAACAATGGTCTGGTTGTCTGTGAGGTGACGGATATTTCCGGTCAGGAAGTTCATACCGTCGTAAAAGCCGGTGGTGTCCTTTCGGACAAAAAAAGCATGAATTTTCCCGGAAAGCTCCTGAAGAACGAGTTCCTCAGTGAACAGGACAGGGAGGATCTGCTTTTCGGAATTGAGAACGATGTGGATTTTGTGGCGGCCTCCTTTGTCTCAACGAAAGAGGATGTTCAGTCCATGCGCACGTTCCTCGATGAAAATGGCGGTGAAAATATTGATATCATTGCGAAGATCGAAAACCGTTCCGGTGTCTCGAATGTCGAAAAGATTTCTGAGGTGGTGGATGGAATCATGGTCGCCCGGGGAGATCTCGGCGTGGAGATTCCGTTTATGGAAGTTCCGTCGGTTCAGAAAGAGATCGTTCAGAAATGCCGTCTCCTCGGCAAGCGGGTGATCATTGCGACCGAGATGCTGGAGTCGATGATCACCAACATCCGTCCGACCCGCGCCGAGATTTCGGACGTGGCGAACGCCGTCTACGACGGGGCCTCCGCGATTATGCTGTCCGGGGAGTCCGCTGCCGGCAAATATCCCGTGGAGGCAGTGCGGACCATGTCCGATGTGGCGATGTACACTGAGAAAAATATCAATTACGAGAAAAGGTTCAAAAATACGGAGTTTATCACGAAGAACAATCTGGATGCCATTTCCCATGCCACCTGCGCCATGGCGATCGATGTCGGGGCGAAATGCATCGTCGTGAGCTCCCAGAGCGGTCTCACCGCACGGATGGTCAGCCGTTTCCGCCCGCCGACGCAGATCATCGGCATGACAACCTCCGAACAGGCATTCCGGAAGCTTGCGCTGAGCTGGGGCGTCTATCCGCTTCTCTGTGAAAAATTCGACTCGATCGATGTGCTGTTTTATCACGCGATTCACGCAGCGGCACAGGTTCTGGACCTGAAAGAAGGCGATAATGTCGTACTGACGGGAGGAAGGATTGACGGAAACCGCGGAAACACCAACATGATCAAGGTGGAGACGATCCACGAGAAGAAGCCCCTGTCGGAGTGATCCGCGCAGGTATTACTTTTCCGAAGGATTCAGCATCAGGAAGGCTGCGAGATTTCCGCGCTTCCCGTTTGTCCTCCGGTGCGAAAACAGAAGATCCGGGTTGCAGCTGGTACAGAGGTCGGTGACAGAGATGTTTTCCGGCCTCACGCCGGCTTCCAGAAGAATGAGTTCGTTTGTCTTCCAGAGATCCAGCTGGTATTTTCCATTTTCTTTTCTGTCCATGATTTCATTTTCCTGTCCGGAGAATTCCGCCCGGAATATCTCCGCGACGTCTTCGCTTACCTCATAGCAGCTCCGGCAGATCGACGGACCGACTGCGGCCAGAACATCGGCCGGATCCGTACCGAAGTTTTCCCGCATACGTTCCAGCGTCACTTTTCCGATCCGCGCCGCGGTTCCCCGCCACCCCGAGTGGGAAAGTCCGATCGCGCGACGGACGGGATCTACCAGATATACCGGAGGACAGTCCGCGTGGAAAGTAAACAGCATCAGGCCCGGTGTGTCTGTGATCATTCCATCGATATCCCGGAAGTCCGATTCCCTGACAATGCCCTTCCCGGCGTCTTCTTCCGTGACGATCCGCACATTTGATGTGTGAGTCTGGTCGGAGAAGACAAAGCGGCTCTCCGGAACACGCAGAGCCTTTGCCAGGATCCGGAAATTTTCGCGAACGGCGCCGGGATCGTCTCCTCTTGAAAAACTCAGGTTCAGCGACGAGAAGTATCCCTGACTCACGCCGCCCAGCCGCGTGGTAAATCCGTGAGTCACGATGCCGCACTCTGAAAGCTGCGGAAATGTCAGGATGGGGAGACCCGGGCCGGCGGGATAGACGGTCTTCATGTGAACCGAAGATGACTTTCTGTTCCAGTGTAATGAATCTGCCATAATTCCTCCTGATACGGGACCGGTAAAAACAGAAGATACGACTTGATTGTATGGAAAGAGAGGAAAGAAATCAACCGTTCCTTTCGGAACAGCACGGAGAAGTTCCTTTGGACAGTTTCAAAAAAATGTTCCCGGTTTTTTGTAAAAAAAATGAAAAGAAGGTTTGACGCAATCGGTTTTTGAATTTATCATAGGAATAGCAGCAGATTCAATAGTCAGTCTGGATATATGATCCGGGTCCGGCAGAGGAAACAATATTCTTTCGGCAGGTAATGTTTTCAGAAAAAATTTCGGAGCAGTTTTGTGTATGTGAGGTGATTCAAAATGCCCTTTTCTATTATGCAGACAGACATTACTATTTTGCATGTTGATGCGATTGTAAATTCCGCCAATATGCATCTGGTTATGGGCAGCGGCGTCAGCAAGGATATTTTCCTTGCTGCAGGAAAAGAAAGACTGCAGGGCGCGTGCGACGCGGTTTCACCCGTTGAAACGGGTCAGGCGGCTCTTACTCCGGGATATAATCTCCCCTGCAAATATGTGATTCACGCGGTCGGACCGATCTATCACGCGGAGCGGGATGAAGAGTGCCGGCAGCTCCTGTATTCCGCGTATATGTCTTCCCTGAAGCTGGCGAGGAAAGCCGAATGCAAGAGCATCGCGTTCTCTCTTATTGCCTGCGGAGTTTACGGCTATCCGAAGGATAAGGCGATATTAATAGCGTCCAGCGCGATTCACGATTTTCTGAAGACCAATGATATGGACGTGATTCTTGTCCTCCATGACCGGGAGACATATGAGCTGGCAAAAGAAAAACTGAATCTATGAAAAAGATTTTTGTAAGGGCTTCCAGAAACGGAAGCCCTTTTTCAGGGTTATTCTTACGCGTCGTTCCGGTTCCGAAAATCCCGCCTGTGACATTTCCCGGCGGGATGACATGAATAATGGTCAGCCCGCCGGAAACAGAGCAAGCATTTCCTGTGACCGTTTCGTGCTGTTGATCGCAGACACATTATTTGCGAAAATGACGTCGCAGCTTGCGTGGGATTTCGCGAGCTGCGTGAGGTTTCCCTTGAAATAGCGGTAATCGATGACGTATGTTTTGTCATAGTGGTCGGTCAGGAAGGGCGCAAAGGCGTTCCCGAAGGATTCCTTTACGACGATGCACGCCGAGTCGTCGTTGATATTCGGATTGTCGATCTCAACATACGGCTGGTCGCCTCCGATAAAGCAGCTGTATTTCGTTCCGGTACCATAGCCGGAAGCGTCCGTGATAATGTTCCACTGACACGTCTGTCCGGTCTTCGTTGTCATGGTCTCCGTGTTGGTCGAGAGGGGGACAAAAGCCTGCACGGTATCCGGATTCGAGGCGAGCGCCGGAGACTGGTTGCTCGAGGAGTAGAAGGTTCCGAGAAATCCCGGAAATTCCAGCTTCTGGTATTCGTTCAGCGAGTGAGGAGTGAATCCCTTTTCTTTGCAGAATTTCCGGTAGGCGTAGTAAGCGCCCAGCTGTGTCCAGTGGTGATCGGTACGAAAATAGATATATTCTTTGTCATGGTGACGGAGAATTCCGTAGATATTAACCAGGTGGACATTTCCCTGCAGGCGGGTTCCCAGGTAGCTGATCGCGTCTTTCTGGTTTGAGCTTTTCACTGCCGCCTGCGCCGAATCCGAGAGAATTACGCCGGAGCTTAAGGGGATTGGCACTGTGAATACGCCGACCGAATCCCCGAGATTCGCTTTGACCGTGTTCACCATCGAGGCATACTGGTCGAATCCGTCCTGCCTGAAATACCAGATTTCGAATCCGGAGTTTCCGGCTACGTAGATATCTCCGGCGACCTCCGGTGCGTCATTGATTTCTCCGCCCCCGGCGGTTTCATCTGCATCCGGGTCTGCGGGGGCAGGAGAAGCAGTCGGCGTCGCGGAAGAAGCTGCTTTCGGAGAAGGAGTCGCCGATGGGGTCGCAGCGGTCCCGGAAAGAGACGAAGACGCAGAAGCAGATAATGCGCCGGCAGAAGATGCTTCTTCGACGGACTCGGACGCGTCCGGAATGCGGTCCGCGGTTTCCTCCGAGGAAGTGTTCCGGTAAATCGCGGTTCCGCGAATTCCGAATAAGTTTTCAATTTTCGCTTCGGCGCGGATCAGCGTTTCCCGCATCGGAAAAGTATCGGCGTACCAGGTTTCCAGATCCGTGAAAAAAGAGCCGTCCATTATTCCGGCAGCGGTAACTTTCGGAAATTCGGTCAGTGTCCGCTTCTCGATATCCGAGGTTTTCGGGCGCAGAAAAATCATCAGACCGATCAGCCCGATAAATACAATTACCGCGATGAAAGCCGTCACGGAAAAAGAGTTCCAGAATTTCTTTTCTTTTTTCAGCTTTCTCAGATAGCGCTTCTTCGAGAGGCGCTTGATCTTATCCAGACGTTCGTCGTCCCAATTATCATTCGTAAAATCGTTCAAAACAAACAGCCCTTTCCGAATCCGATGCTGCCATCGGAACCATATCATCGGCAGTCAAAACTGGTTGTACAAAAACGGACGGTACGTATTTCCGGTCATGGAGAGAATGGAGAGGATGAGAAACAGGATGATCAGGACGCTCTTTGCGGCCATGAAAATCTCTCCGGGGTTCTCTCTGTGTTCCGCGAAATTCCGGAAACGTGTCGAAACCTCTTTGAAAAGAGGAGTGCAGCAGAGGACGCAGAAAATCAGAAACCAGATGTTGTTGGCGATGGTCAGGCCGTCTCCGGCGGAATAAAATCCGTTTCCGGCCATTCCGAAGAATCCGCGGACCGCGCAGCCAAGCTGCCCGAAATCCGAATATCGGAAGATCAGCCACCCGAACGTAAAAACCAGTATGGTGTATACGTGGCGCAGAACAGGATTTCTGACGGAGATTCCCGCGTGCGCCCCGCGCTGTTCCAGCGCGATAAATACGAAGTAATAAAGACCCCACAGGACGAAATTCCAGGCTGCGCCGTGCCAGAGTCCCGTCAGAGTCCACACGATGAGCAGATTAAGTACCGTCCTGCCGGAACTGACGCGGTTTCCCCCGAGCGGAATGTACACGAAGTCCCGGAAAAAAGTGCTGAGCGTGTTATGCCACCGTCTCCAGAATTCCCGAACGGAAGAGGAGATGTACGGATCACGGAAGTTCTCCGGATAGGAAAATCCGATCATCTGTCCGAGTCCGATCGCCATGTCCGTGTACGCGGAAAAATCCAGATAGAGCTGGATCGAATAGACGGCCGCTCCCATCCAGACAGCGAAGGTGGACCGGGAGACGATTCCGGCATTCAGGGGAATGAGCGTGTCTGCGATTTCTCCGCAGTGATCTGCAAGCACGGTTTTTTTCGCCAGCCCGAGCGAAAAACGCCAGATTCCGTCCGCCATGTGCGCGGTTGTAAGGCGCCGTTTCCTCATGCGGCCGCGCATTTCGCCGTAGCGCGCAATCGGTCCCTGCGATATCTGGTGAAAATTGCAGACATACAGCAGAATCATGAAGAAATTGCTTTCGACGGAAATTCTTTCGTGATATACGTCTGCCACATAGGAGATCAGTTTAAAGGTATAAAAAGAGATTCCCAGAGGCAGGGCGAATTTCACCGCCGGAATTTTTGGAAGCCAGGTTTCCAGCACAGAAAAAAGAAATCCCGTATATTTAAAAAATGCAAGAACGGCCAGGAATACCGCGATGGAAAGAGCGAGAAGTCTTTTCCTGCGGGTACCCTTCGCCTGACCGACCTGAATTCCGAAATACCACCCTGCCGCGGCCATCGCTACCAGAAGAAACAGATAGCGGATTCCGCCGAATGCGTAAAAAACCAGAGAGGCGATCAGGAAAACCGTGTTTTTCCTTTTGATATCCGGCTGGAAATAATAAGCCAGCAAGTAAACCGGTAAAAATAGTACCAGAAATAATAAATTTGAAAATGACATTTATATCTCCCCAGGCGTCTAAAAACCATTCTAACATCTCGCAAAAAATTTTGAGAGTTAATTTCGCGTTTTTTCCGGAAATCTTTGCTCGATTTTTCAGACTTGGCAGGAAGTTGCGGTGGTTTTTTCAAAACATTTCTATTATAATGATTATGTTTATGAATGCTTTGCCGATATTTTGTGATAAAGCCGGATGAGAGGTGATTGAGATGATTGTACATGCTTTTATGGTTCCGCATCCGCCGGTAGCGCTTCCGGAAATCGGGCGCGGAGAAGAGAAAAAAATACAGCCGACGCTGGATTCTTTCCGGAAGGTCGCGCTGGAAATCGCGAAGATCGCTCCGGATACGATTGTTCTGTCAACCCCGCACACAACAATGTACCGGGATTATTTTCTGATCTCCCCCGGGACGCGGGCACGGGGCGATTTCGGACGATATGGCAGACCGGACGTCTCATTTGACATCGCCTATGATGAGGAGTTTACGAAGAAGCTCTCCGCGCTCTGCAGGAAAGCAGGCATAGCCGCCGGAACGGATTACGAGAGGGCCCCCTCGCTCGATCAGGGAACCATGGTTCCTCTGTATTACATCAATCAGGAATATACGGATTACCGTCTGGTCCGCGTCGGGCTCTCCGGTCAGTCACTGCCGGAGCATTATAAGCTGGGAGAACGGATCCGGGAGGTCGCGGATGAACTGGATCGGCGCGTTGTTTATGTGGCGTCGGGGGATCTTTCGCATTGCCAGCTGGCATCCGGCCCGTACGGACTGAAACCGGAAGGACCGGAGTATGACAGCAGGATTATGAGGACGATGGGCTCCGGAAATTTTGGGGAGCTTCTGGAATATGATCCGGTTTTTCTGGAAAAGGCCGAAGAGTGCGGACACCGCTCCTTCGTGATAATGGCGGGAGCGCTGGACGGACTTTCCGTGACGCCTCACGTGCTTTCACACGAGGCGACACTCGGGGTCGGATACGGATTTGTCAGCTATGAGATCGGCGGTCCCGATGAAAACCGGCATTTTCTGGAGAAGTATGAGAAAAAAGTAAAAGAAACCGCGGGGAAAAGTTCCGATCCGTATGTGAAGCTCGCCAGAAAATCGGTCGAAGCCTTTGTCCGGAAGAGAAAACGGTACCGTCCTCTTTCGGAAGAAGAGGAACTGCCGGAGGAGATCCGGAACGGACGGGCGGGAGCTTTCGTTTCGATCCATGAATTCGGGGATCTCCGCGGGTGTATCGGAACCATCCTTCCGACACAGAAAAGTCTGGCGGATGAGATTATTTCCAATGCCATCAGCGCCTGCTCCCGTGATCCGCGTTTTGATCCGGTCACCGAAGATGAACTTCCTTATCTGAGCATCAGTGTGGATATCCTCTCGGAGCCGGAGCGCATTACGGACAAATCCGAACTCGACGTCAGGCGCTACGGGGTGATCTGTTCCACCCCGGACGGAAGGAGAGGTCTGCTTCTTCCGGATCTGGACGGAGTTGACACAGCAGACCAGCAGATTTCGATTGCCTGTCACAAAGGAGGCATCGATCCGCATGATAAGGATTTAATTCTGGAGCGCTTCGAGGTCGTCCGCCATGAATGAGCGGCGTCCGCAGAGAGTTTTCGGCCAGTCGGGTCAGAAGGGAGCAATATGGACAGTCAGGCTGTGGTCTGTGAGACCTGCTTTCATCGGTGCCGTCTGAAAGAGGGGCAGAGCGGATTCTGCCGGGCACGGATCAATCACGGGGGGACGGTGGTCCCGGAAAGTTACGGGATGCTGACCGCAGCTGCTCTGGACCCGATCGAGAAAAAACCGCTCGCCCGCTTTTTCCCCGGATCTAAAATATTGTCGGTGGGATCGTTCGGGTGCAATCTGGCCTGCCCGTTCTGCCAGAATTATCAGATCTCGCAGATCGATTCGAAAAAGGCAGAGACCCGTTTCATGAGTCCGGAGGAGCTGACGGAGCTTGCCTGCTCCATTCCGGATAATCTCGGAGTGGCCTTTACGTATAATGAGCCTCTGATTCAGTGGGAATACGTCCGTGATACCGGACGTCTGTTGAAGGAAAAAGGGAAGAAAGTGGTTCTCGTCTCCAACGGGACCGCCTCGCTGCCCGTTCTGGAAGAAATCCTTCCGTTCGTGGACGCGATGAATATTGATCTCAAGGGGGACGAGTCTTTTTATAAAAATGAACTGGGCGGAGACCGACGGATGGTCTGTGAAACGATCGGATATGTTTACGACAAATGTCATCTGGAGATCACGACGCTTGTCATACCGGGAAAAAACGATTCGGCCGGCTTCATCCGCGAAGAAGCCCGGTGGATCGCGTCGCTGAATCCGGAAATACCGCTTCATCTCTCGCGGTATTTTCCCCGGTACCGATGCACCATCGCCGAGACGCCGAGGGAAACCGTCCGACGGCTGCGTGACGAGGCACAAAAATATCTCAGATATGTTTATACCGGAAATATGTGGTGATTTTCCACATATTTCCGGTATGGTTTTATGCGTTTACCGCTTCTTCGCGGGCTGTCTCTGAATAGAGCCGTTCCGCACGCATGAGGACGTCGATCAGATGGTGCAGACTCTTCTGATCCGGCTCCAGATAATAGTAGTTGGCGGTTCCTTCGTGCCGTATGTTCACGATTCCCGCTTCCTTCAGAATGATCAGATGGTGGGATACAGCCGGTCTGGAGAGCTTCACCGTCTCGGTGATATCGGTCACACGGACTCCGGACGGGCCGGCTTTCATCATTTCCAGCAACAGTTTCTGACGATTTTCATCGCCCAGAGCTACGAGAACTTTCCTGCACCGGGTAAAATCCCTGGAAAGCTGGTCAATGCCTGCTTTTTTGTTCATTATTCAATTTTCCCCCCTTGCGAACAAGACTGGTTCCGGCAGTCTTTCTTCGTAAAAAATTGTGAACCGGAAGGCTTCGAACTGCTCCCGGAACAGGCCGGAAGAAGGTCATTGCCCTTCCCTGCTTCAAATGTTTAAATATTTAATCGTAAAATGTTTAAATATTTAATCGTAAGAATAAAATAACATGTTCTCTCCGGTAAAGTCAAGTCTGCATACAATATGAACAATAAATTGAAAAATGTTAATATTTATGCTAATATTTTTACGAAAAATTTATTTTTGTAATGCATGAAAGGGGGTATATTGATGCATTCTCATGAACACCGGGTAATCGTTCGGTCGCTTGTCGCATGTATAGCGGCTCTTACCCTGCTGGTTTCCGGGATTTATCCGGTCAGCGCGGACACACTGCAGAAAACGGCAGAAGCCACGTCGGAGGAGCAGACAGTGACGGATAATTCCGAAGAAACAGAGGAATCTCTTTCGGAGGGAACGGAAACGAGTCCGGCAGCAGATTCTGAAGAACAGATAGCGGAAGATTCGTCCGCTCAGGACACAGAGGATAGTTCCGAGGAAGCTGCTGCAGCTCAGTCAGAAAATTCGCAGCAGGATTCGTCGGTTTCCGGCGTTTCCACGGAACCGGAGGCGCAGGATGCGGAATCGGATGAATCGGAAACGGTATCTGCCGCCGGGGACAGCTCGGTGGCTGAGTATACCGCCGAGAATACATCGGATATTTACCGCATGTATAATCCGAACAGCGGAGAGCATTTTTATACCTCGGATTATAAGGAAAGAGATAACCTGCTTCTCGCCGGGTGGCGTTACGAAGGTATTGGATGGACGGCCCCGAAAGCGGGAGTCAATAATTCAAAGCCGGTCTATCGTCTTTACAATCCGAACGCGGGAGACCACCACTACACGATGGAGGTGAGCGAGCGGGATTATCTGGTATCGGTCGGCTGGAAGTACGAGAAGATCGGATGGTACTCAGATTCGCTCCAGACGGTTCCGGTTTATCGTCAGTACAATCCGAACGCGAAGAGCGGAGCCCACAATTTCACGACAAGCAAGACGGAAGACAGTCATCTGGGCTCGATCGGATGGAGAAGAGAGGGGATTTCCTGGTACGGAGTCAAGGACCCGGATCCGACGGTCACGCATCCTGTGACGATTTATCATCAGGTTGATCTCAGCGCGATCTACGATTTCAATTATTACGTGAATCATAACGCCGATGTGAAGAAAGCCTACGGCCAGTATAATGACGGCGCCGTTCTGGAACATTTTGCGGTGTTCGGACTGAAGGAAGGCAGGGACGGAAAAGAGTCCTATGACAAGAATGTCTATCAGCAGCTGAAAGAGAAACTGTATCCGCCTGCTCCGGAATATCCCCAGGCTGAGGCCGTCCTCGATTCGATCGGACATAATCTGCAGGCCGCATTTAACTATTCCTGCATGAAGTGGGTGAAATCCTCCACGGATCCCTCACTTGGAACGCATTATTATGCCAACATCGGCTACACAAAGCATCAGGGAAACTGCTACGTAATGGCGGGGACTTTCTGCGAACTGGCAAAAGCGCTCGGCTACAACGCAGTTCAGGTGAGCGGAGTCGTTCCGCTTCGCAGAGGTGGTCTCGGCCCGCATTCCTGGGTGGAAATCGACGGCTATGTCTATGACCCGGATTTCCAGGTGGAGTCGGGGAAAAACGGATATCAGATTTATTACGGCAAGAGCGGGACATGGCTATACCAGAAGTATCAGTATATGGGAGAATAATACGAAAAAAAAGGAGAGGAAATAAAAACGATCATGTCTGAACTGCTGCTGGAAAAGGGACGTCCCCTTGATGTTTCCGGGCGAGAGGAAAAAGAAGTGCGGGTATATGACCTTCTGGACGAGCTGGGGATCGAGTACTGGCGTGTGGATCACCGCGATGAGCCGGCGGATACCATGGAAGCCTGCGAGAGAATCGATGCGGTTCTGGAGAGCACAATTGTAAAAAACCTGTTTTTGTGCAACCGGCAGAAAACGGACTATTATATGCTGATGATGCCGGATCAGAAGGTCTTCAAGACGAAAGATATCTCAAAGCAGATTCATTCCGCGCGCCTTTCCTTTGGTTCACCGGAAAAGATGGAGGAATTTCTGGACATCCATCCGGGTTCCGTCAGTGTCCTCGGTCTGATGAATGATCACGAAAACCGCGTTCAGCTGGTGATCGACCGGGACATCCTGGAAGGAGAATTCTTCGGCTGCCATCCCTGCATCAATACATCCAGTTTAAAGCTGCGGATCCGGGATCTGCTCGACAGATTTCTGCCGGCAGTTCATCACGATCCGATCTTTGTGACGCTGCCGGATTATAATAACCGGGAGGACGGAAATCCGTCCTGATACGGGGAAAGCAATATTATTCCAGCAGTTCCTTCATGAGAACCGCGTAGAGGTCGGCGCTTTTTTTCTTCCAGTTGTCGCACATGCGGATGGCAGATTCTTCGGTGTCCGCGAACAGCGTCATGCGGATCAGATCGTCTCTTCCGTCTGACGCGGTGCATAGCACCTCGTAGCCGTTCTCGGAGGTCCAGCGGTAGCGGACCGTGACAGCGGAGGCACTGCGCAGGGCAAATCCGTTTTTCTTCAGATAATCGTCCATATCCCTGCGGATCTCGGGGGAAATGTCGTTATCAAAAAAAGACAGGGTTTCGCGCCCTTCGTCCGTGATTTCATAATATGTCGTGTGGGGTTCATGCCTCTCGGAAAGCAGTCCGGATGAGACCATTTCCGTGAAAATACCCTGCAGTCCGAAGAATTCGGTGTATCTGTTTCCGACCATAAAATCCGAAATTGCCGTGTTTGTCATCGGAAATCCGGCACGGTCCAGAAGATACAGGACCATCAGTTTATATAAAGAGTGAGTGGAATCAATCATAGCGAACTCCGTTTATGTTTGTCTCGCGGCTGTCGTTTCGCGCCGGATCCGGCGCGCTGCGGCAGCCGTTTTTTGCCGAGTGGGATTATCTGCCGGCCGTATTTTTCCCGCCCGGGAGGGCCGGCATGGTACGATTCATTATATCATACCTAAAATAAATGTTGAATTTTTCCTGCCCGGGTATCATAATTTTACTAGAAAAGAAACATTCATAACAGAAGGAGAGAAATATGGCAAAAAGACCTACTGTATTGATGATACTGGACGGATACGGAGAGAATCCGGTCTGTGAACATAACGCGATTTGCGAGGCAAAGACACCGGTGATGGACCAGCTGAAGAGCCAGTGCCCGTATGTACAGGGTCAGGCGAGCGGCCTGGCGGTCGGCCTGCCGGACGGACAGATGGGCAATTCCGAAGTCGGTCATATGAACATGGGCGCCGGCCGTATTGTTTATCAGGATCTGACCCGCATCACGAAGGCGATCGAGGACGGGGACTTTTTTGAAAATGAAGAGCTGCTCACCGCCATGAACAATGCGAAAAAGAATCATGCGGCGCTGCATATGTACGGCCTGCTCTCTGACGGAGGCGTGCACAGTCACATCACTCATGTCTATGCTCTTCTTGAGATGGCAAAAAGAAACCATGTTCCCGAGGTCTATGTTCACTGTTTCCTGGACGGCCGGGATACGCCTCCGACCTCCGGCATTACGTACGTCCGTCAGCTGATGGATAAGATGAAAGAGCTCGGCATCGGAAAGATCGGAGTGATCTCCGGCCGCTATTACGCGATGGACCGCGACAACCGCTGGGACCGCGAGAAAAAGGCCTGGGATGCCCTCACAAAGGGAGAGGGGATTGACGGTGGTACCGATCCGATCGCCGCGCTTCAGGCGTCCTATGACAATGGTGTCACCGATGAGTTCGTGATTCCGACCGTCATGAAAAACGAGGATGGAACTCCGGTCACTACGATTAAGGACAACGATTCGATTATCTTCTTCAATTTCCGCCCGGACCGCGCGAGACAGATCACCCGCGCTTTCTGTGATCCGGAATTTACGGGATTTGAGCGCAGACGTCCGGAAAATCTGACCTATGTCTGCTTCAAGGATTACGACGAGACCATTCCGAATAAGCTGGTCGCGTTCAAAAAAGAGAGGATTGTCAACACATTCGGCGAATATCTGGCGAAGCTCGGGAAAAAGCAGGTCCGGATCGCCGAGACGGAGAAATACGCACACGTCACGTTTTTCTTCAACGGCGGCGTGGAAGAGCCGAACGAAGGAGAGGACCGCATCCTGGTTCATTCTCCGAAGGTCGCTACCTACGATCTGCAGCCGGAGATGAGTGCGCCGAAGGTGTGCGACAAGCTTATCGAGGCCATCGAGTCAGATAAGTACGACGTGATCATTATCAACTTCGCAAACCCGGACATGGTGGGCCACACCGGCGTAGAGAAAGCCGCGATCAAGGCCATTGAAGCGGTGGATGTCTGCGTGGGTCGTGCGGTCGACGCGATCAAAAAGGCGGACGGCGTGATGTTCATCTGCGCGGACCACGGCAATGCCGAGTATATGGTCGACGAGAAAACGGGCGCTCCGTTCACGGCACACACCACGAACCCGGTTCCGTTCATTCTGGTCAATGCGGATCCGTCCTTCGGACTGCGCGAGGGAGGGCGTCTGGCAGACATCGTTCCGACGCTGCTCGACCTGATGGAAATTCCTCAGCCGAAGGAGATGACCGGTAAATCGCTTCTGATCCGCAAATAAATTCAGTTCATCATTCTGACGCTGCAGAGTACTTCGGGTCCGATATCTGGGGCAGTCCCGCCGGAATAGGGGCTGCCCTTTCCTTATTCATCCGATGCAGGATGCGGGAGTCCGGAATTCTTCCGGTTACCGGGAGTTTTTATAAACATGCATGAAATGGTTGACTTTCTGCATAAATATAAATGCCCGTCTTGACATCTTTCTGGCCGGATGGTAGCATTACAAAATGTGAAATAAATACAAAAAAAGCCTCTTTTCGCGGTTCCGTCCGGCTTCTGCGGGGACGGGCCGAAGAGAAGCTGGCTCAAGGGAGAGAAAAGATATGAAAAAGAAATGGTTAGCAGGTATTCTCGCAGTTGGAATGGCACTCAGCCTGGCGGCGTGCGGAGGCAGTTCTTCGGACTCCTCTTCATCCTCCGGCAGCTCATCGTCCTCCGGCACATCGTCGGAGTCTTCCGCTTCTTCGTCCGGAACGGAGAGCACGGTTTCCGGTTCCACGGCTTCCGCAGGTGACCTGGAGCTGGTCGAGGATGGCAAACTTCACATGGCGACCAATGCCTCATTCCCCCCTTATGAAAGTACGACGGACGACGGCGGATACGAGGGGATCGACATCGATATCGCCACGAAGATCGCAGACGACCTCGGACTGGAGCTGGTTGTCGATGACATGGATTTCTCTTCCGTTATCGTCAGCGTTCAGCAGGGAAAATCCGATATCGCCATGGCCGGTCTCACGGTCAGCGAGGAGCGCAAGAAAAATCTGAACTTCACCGACTCCTACGCAAAGGGCATTCAGGCTATCATCGTTCCGGAGGATTCCGACATCGAGTCCGTGGATGATCTGAACGGAAAGATGATCGGATGCCAGGAGGGCACGACGGGTTATATTTATGCGTCTGATACGGAGGAGAACGGCGGATTCGGAGAGGATCATGTCATCGCCTATCAGGACGGAGGCACCGCGGTCAACGCGCTGAAGCAGGGCAAGGTCGATGCGGTCATCATCGACAATGAGCCGGCGAAAGCATATGTCGCCGCCAACACCGGGCTGAAGATCCTTTCTACGAACTACGTCGAGGAAGAATACGCGATCGGAATCGCGAAGGAAAATACCTCCCTGTATGAGGCGGTCAATGCGGAGGTCAAAAAGCTGCAGGACGACGGAACGATCCAGTCGATCATCGACAAGTATATCAATTCCGATTCCTCCAGCGAGGATGTTTCTTCCGCGAGTTCTTCCTCTGCGGCGTGATTTTTCGGCGCAGAATTTGTAAACAGAACAAAACCGTTGCGGCAGGGCTGTCGGCAGATCCCGACAGCCCTGTTTTTCCGAAGAGAGGGGGTCTGGAATTTTGAACAGCCTGAAAGAACAGTTTATTCAGAGCTTTGTGGTGAATGACCGGTGGAAGCTTTACCTGAAAGGGCTTGGTTCGTCTCTGGTGCTTACCGTGTGTGCTCTGGCCATCGGAATCGCGATCGGCATTCTGATCGCGATCATCCGGACCGCGCACGATCAGAAAGGAAAGGGCAAGGTCTCGCCGGGACTTCGGATTGCCAATGTCATCTGCGAAGTGTATACCACCATTATCCGAGGAACGCCCATGATGGTCCAGCTGCTGATCATGGGATTCGTCATTTTTGCATCCAGCCGGAACATGCGCGGCGTTGCGATTCTTTCTCTGGGAATCAATTCCGGAGCATACGTCTCTGAAATTTTCCGAAGCGGAATCATGTCCATTGACCCCGGACAGATGGAGGCCGGACGTTCCCTGGGAATGCCTTACTCTACGGTCATGAAGGAAATCATTATTCCCCAGGCGGTCAAAAACGTGCTTCCCGCGCTGGGCAATGAGATGATAACGCTGTTTAAGGATACCTCGCTGGTTTCCGTCATCGGAATGGCCGAGCTGACGAAGGTCGCGCGGGACATCGCGGCGAGAACGTACCTGCCGATGATGCCATTTCTGGGAATCGCAGCCATGTATCTGGTCGTCGTCATTATCATGACCTGGGCGCTTGGAAAATTTGAGAAGAGACTGCGCAGGAGCGACCGTCAGTAAAGGGGGATGAACGAATATGAGTGAGGATAAGGTCTTATTAAAAATCGAGCACCTCTCGAAATCCTTCGGGGACAATCTGGTGCTGAATGATATTTCGGAACAGATCCACGCAGGCGAAAAGGTTTGCATCATCGGTCCCTCCGGGTCGGGAAAATCGACGCTGCTTCGCTGCATGAATCTGCTGGAAGATCCGACGAAAGGGAAAATATTCTTCGACGGCAGGGAAATCACGGATCCGAAGGTGGATGTCAACAATATCCGCGAGCAGATGGGCATGGTGTTTCAGCACTTTAATCTGTTCCCGAACAAAACCGTTCTGGAAAACATCACACTGGCTCCGATCAAGACAGGCCGTATGAATGAGACAGAGGCGAAGGAAGAGGCCATGAAGCTGCTCGCACGCGTATCGCTGACGGAGAAGGCGGATGTCTATCCGGCGTCTCTTTCCGGCGGCCAGAAACAGCGAATCGCCATCGTAAGGGCGATGGCCATGCATCCGAAGATGATGCTGTTTGACGAGCCGACCTCCGCCCTCGATCCGGAGATGGTAGGGGAGGTGCTTCAGGTAATGAAGGAGCTCGCCGAAGAGGGCATGACCATGGCGGTCGTCACTCATGAGATGGGCTTCGCGCGCGAGGTCGCTGACCGCGTCTTTTTTGTCTCGGACGGCATTATCATGGAAAAGGGAACTCCGGACGAGATCTTCGGCCATCCGAAAGCCCCGAGACTGCAGGATTTTCTCTCAAAGGTTCTTTAAGGCGAAATCGAAAGCATCCGGGGAGAAGGGAGATCCTCCGGAAGAGGAGAGAGCATGAAATTAGTCATACAAAGGGTCAGCGAGGCTCATGTTGACATTGAAGGGAAAACCGTCGGGAAAATCGGAAAAGGTCTGATGGTTCTGATCGGGATCGGCGACGAAGACACGAAGGAGACGGCTGACCGGTATCTGAAAAAGTTGATTGGTCTGCGTATTTTTGAGGATGAGAACGGGAAGACCAATCTCTCTCTCGCGGATGTCGGAGGTGAGCTGCTTCTGATCTCTCAGTTCACCCTGTACGCGAACTGCAGAAAGGGAAACCGGCCGAGCTTTATCGAGGCGGGAAAGCCGGAAAAGGCCGGGCCGATCTATCAGTATATGATCGAGAAGGCGCGGGAAACCGTTCCGGTCGTCGAACACGGAGAATTCGGAGCGGACATGAAGGTTTCTCTCGTCAATGACGGTCCGTTCACAATCGTTCTCGAGAATCTGTGAAAAATCCCGCCGTGTCCTGCTGCCGGCGGGATCGGTTTCCTGCTTTGACGTTTCAGAAAAAAAAACCCCGGAACCTGTTGTGACAATGGTTCCGGGATTCTTTTTTGCGCGTGCGCCCGGCGGCGCACGTTCCTAGCTGGTGAAAGTCCAGAGTCCGCCCGGTAGTGGGAAGGACATAGCCGAAGGCAAGGGTGCCCATCGCGAGATGGGATCCGAAGGAAGCCGGAT
>JBMNRP010000015.1:0-60907 GCA_050944685.1 Bilifractor sp. | reverse complement strand
GTTGCGGCGGTATTTCCGGCAGAGACTCTCGCGCGCCAGAGGCGCGGCGTCCAGATCTCCCTTCAGAAACTTCCGCATGGCGATCTGATAACCCTGATTCATTTCAGCGAGGTTCTGGATCGGCGGCTTTTCACCCGCCGGATAGATGCGGGCCTCATCGTAATTGACATAGATGATCTTCGTCCAGGAGAGGATCGGATCTATCGTGACGGAATTGATCCATTCACCGTATCCGACAAGATGGAATCCATCCAGATTGAAGGTCATCCTCCAGTAGTGGAGAATGTTCACGACCTGCCATCCCGGCATTTTCGGAGGAAAATAAAACTCAGGGATGCACTCGATCCCGTTCTCGTGAAGCGCATCAACCAGCGCGCCGAACTCACGGATCGGATTCTGTGTGGCACAGTATTTCAGCTTCGGACAGTAATACAATCCGGAGGTGTAGCCCCAGTAATTCCGGCGGCTGTCATTGACCACGGAATAGCTGACGGGGCCGCCGCTTTCATCGTCCCCCGGCTCCGGCTCCTCAAAAAACTCGCAGACCGGCATCAGAATCAGGGCGTTGATTCCCAGCTTTTTCAGATACGGAATTTTTTCCCGGACACCGGTGA
Organism: Bilifractor sp.; assembly: GCA_050944685.1. GTDB lineage: Bacteria > Bacillota > Clostridia > Lachnospirales > Lachnospiraceae > CADBRN01. The sequence continues at coordinate 60,293 of JBMNRP010000015.1, read as the reverse complement.
ACGTTCCCGGATGACGCACGCCGGAATGCTCTCCCATGGTGAACCCGCGAACATGTGTCTTGTAAAAAATACAGTCCCGGTAGCGAAGCCCGATCTGTTCCGTCTTCGGAATGTACTCCGGATCAATGCCGCAGCGGAATTTGAACCTGCCGCGGCCGTCCTTATATCGGCGGAAAACCCTCGTGTACGGATCCGGCGTTATCTTCCCGTCAATGCGATAATTGTACTCGATCTTCAGGTTTTTCGGAAGTTCGACGTGAACCGCGTAAACCTGTCCGGTCTTATATTCATTGATAAACTCAATCACCTGAAAAGGGTTTTCTTCGTTCTCCTCATAAAGCAGAAGCTCCACTTTTTCCGTATTGCGGACATTCAGGGAAAAGTTCACGCCGTCGCGGCGGCAGAACGCTCCGAGCCGCATCGGACTGCCTGTGGAAACCTTGTACTGCTCATGACTGGAATCCATACTTATCCTCCGCTCTCCACTCTTATTTGAAACACAAAATTTTGTCAGAAAATATCAAGCTCAATCGGACAATGATCCGACCCCATCACATCCGTGTGGATCACCGAGTCATGAACCGCGTCCTTCAGATCGTCCGACACCAGAAAATAGTCGATCCGCCATCCGGCGTTGTGTTCACGGGCGCGGAAGCGGTAAGACCACCAGGAATATTCCACCCGGTCCGGATAGAGACTGCGATAGGTATCCGTAAATCCTGCTTCCAGAAGCTCGGTAAACTTCTGGCGCTCCTGATCTGAAAATCCCGCATTCTTATGATTCGTCTTCGGATTTTTCAGATCGATTTCTTCGTGCGCGACGTTCATATCTCCGCAGACAATGACACCTTTCTTGTGGTGAAGATTTTCCAGATAATCCCGGAATGCGTCCTCCCATTCCATCCGGTAGTCCAGACGCTTCAGACCTTCCTGGGAATTCGGCGTGTATACGGTCACCAGAAAGAATTCCGGAAATTCCAGCGTGATCACGCGTCCCTCCTGGTCGTGTTCCTCGATGCCGATTCCGTTGACTCTTTCGAGCGGTTCAATTCTGGTAAAAACCGCTGTCCCGGAATATCCTTTTTTTTGTGCGTAATTCCAGTACTGGTGATAGCCCTCTGTCTCGAGATCAATCTGCCCTTTCTGAAGCTTTGTCTCCTGAATACAGAAAATATCCGCGCCGGATTCTCTGAAATAATCCAGAAAGCCTTTATTTACGCAGGCGCGCAGCCCGTTTACATTCCAGGAAATCAGTTTCATAAAATCCTCCGCGAAAAAAAGAAAAATCTAGGTTAATGTTATCACAAATCAGACATTTTTTCATTCTTTTCGGCCCGATTTTGCGGTTTCCTTATGCATTCCGAAGATTCATACGGCTTCCGTTCCGGGAAAATCCGGTATATAGGGATTTCAGGAAACCACCCGGATACGCGAAATCGTCCTGTCGGCCGGTCCGTGAAAGGAAATCCCGTTCTGTTTCAGGTTTCGCAGATACCGGATCATCTCCTCTGTGATCCTCTCTCCGGGGCAGATGGCCGGAATGCCGGGAGGATAGGGGGCAATCATCTCCCCCGCGATTTTCCCGGCGGCCTGATCCAGAAAGACCGTCTCCGTCTCCGCAGAAAAGGCTTCCCTGGGGCTCATCGCCATCTCCGGAAGAGGCGGCAGGTCCATTCGGGCACCCGAAAGCCTGAAACCGGCCGGGTCAGAACTCCCCGAGGGGGAACCGTCTTTCGTACATTCCCGGACTCCCTCCGCGAGGCGGAGAATATCATACATCGTGTTCCCGTCGGTGATGACGGCGACGATATTTCCGGGGTCCGCCATCTCGGTCGTCACATTCCGGCGGAAGAGCCTCTGCTGGAGCTCGATTCCGCCGATTCCCAGTTCTCCCGCCGAAAACACGAGGCGGAGGGGATCCTTGACAATAGCGCCGGATCTTTCCGAAACCGTACCCCGAACCCCTCCGGAGCGCATTACGCGGACCCCTCCGATCGCGGAGAGTCTCTCTTCCGCTTCCCTGGCGAGATGCAGCGCCCGGTCCATTTTTTCGCGTCCCCGCACCGCCAGTTCGTGGCGCGCCCCGTCAAGAGACGCCATCAGAAGATAGGACGGGCTGGTGCTCTGAACAAGCTTCAGGCAGTCGGAAAGTCTGTCCGGAGAAATTCTGGTTCCGCAGCGGTGAAGCAGGGAACTCTGAGTAAAGCTTCCCCCGGTCTTGTGCATGCTCTGAGCGACCAGATCGGCCCCCGCACTCACGGCTCCCCCGGGAAATGCTTCGTGAAAATACAGATGTGTTCCGTGCGCCTCATCGACCAGCAGCACACAGTCTCTTTTGTGACAGACGTCCGCGATGTCCCGCACCGAAGAACAGATCCCGTAGTAAGTCGGACTCGTCAGAAAGACCGCCCGGATCTCCGGATCGGCTTTCAGCGCCTCTTCGATCTCCTCCGGCGGGATCGGTCCGGAAATGGCATTTCCTCCCGGACTCACGATGAGCGGCGGATTCATCCACACGGGTCTCGCGCCGGACAGCACGAGTCCCATCCAGGCAGACTTATGCGCACTCCGGGGGATCAGTATTTTCTCCCCGTCGCGAACCGAAGCGAGGATCATCGCCTCGTTTCCGCAGGTGGTTCCGTTCACCAGAAACCGGCACTCGTCCGATCCGAACAGGTCCGCCGCCAGACGTTCCGCCTCGAGTATGGGACCGGTCGCCGCATGGAGATCATCTGTCCCGTCTGTCTCCGTCAGGTCGGCACGGAACGCCGCGTCTCCCAGAAGAGACCTTGCTCTCTCCCCTGCGCCGCACGCGCCCCGGTGTGCCGGAATATTGAAATAGCTGACATGGCGCGCTTCAAAAGCCGAAATCGCGTCGATCAGCGGGGTTAGGTTCTGATCCATTTCGCTTTCCTTCTGAACTCCCCGAAAAAAGAAAAGGCTGCTGTATTTACGATGAACGCAAACACAGCAGCACTCCAAAATCCGGATTATCTGATCTCGTGGATCCATCCTTCCGGAGCCTCGATACGTCCCATCTGAATTCCGGTGAGCGTATCGTACAGCTTCTGAATGACCGGTCCCATCTTCTCCATGCCGCTCGGGAAGCAGATCTCCTTGCCGTGGTCGTAGATCTTTCCGACCGGTGAAATGACCGCTGCCGTACCGCACAGGCCGCACTCTGCGAAATCTTTGACCTCATCAAAGTAGACAACTCTCTGAGTCGCTTTCAGCCCGAGATAATGCTCAGCCACATACATGATCGAACGTCTCGTGATGGACGGCAGGATCGAATCAGACAGCGGAGTGACGATCTCATTATCCTTCGTGACGAATATGATATTCGCTCCGCCGGTCTCCTCAACCTTCGTTCTGGTGGCGGGATCGAGATACATATTCTCATCAAATCCCTCGCGATGTGCCTCCATGATCGGATGCAGGCTCATCGCGTAATTCAGTCCCGCCTTGATGTGTCCGGTTCCGTGCGGCGCCGCGCGGTCGAAATCCGGAATACGGACCGTGACCGGTTTCGCGCCGCCCTTGAAATACGGGCCGACCGGCGTGACAAACATTCTGAACTGATACTCATCCGCAGGTTTTACTCCGATTACCGCGCTGCTTCCGAACATGTACGGACGGATGTAAAGCGTCGCGCCGGATCCGTAAGGCGGCACATAATCGGCATTGGCCCTGACCACCTGATTGACCGCGTCGATAAAGCGCTCCTTCGGGAACGGAGGCATTTCCAGGCGCACCGCGGAATCGACCATGCGCTCCGCATTCAGGTCCGGACGGAAGGTAACGACCCGGCCGTCCTCCGTCGTGTACGCTTTCAGTCCCTCAAAACAGGACTGACTGTACTGAAGGACACCGGCACACTCACTGATCGTAACATTGGCATCGGTGGTCAGAGTTCCCTCGTCCCACTTTCCATCCTTATAATTTGAAACATAGCGGTAATCCGTCGGAATATAGCCGAATCCGATATTACCCCAGTCGATATTCTTCTTGCTCACTGTCACACAGCCCCTTTCCTTTTGCGGTCCATTGAAACGATGCTTCATCCGGCCGTCTCGTAAATTTTAACCTCAATCGAAAATTATACACCCAAAATTAACGTTTTCCAACAAAACGATAAAAAAAGTGCACTTATCCCGGGTGGAAAAGACGAATGGTTCGATTTATAATGGGATTACGTTGTCTGAAAAATGCGGTCCAGGCGGAAAATTTCCCGGTATGTATGGGTATGACCGTCCCGCGCCGCGAAAAAAGGAGTCTTCATGAATTTTGATCAGTTATATTACCGCGACCCGTACCGAGATGCATTTGACGCGAAGGTTCTTTCCTGCGTCCCGTGCGAGAAAGGATATTCGGTGATTCTCGACCGGACCTGTTTCTACCCGGAAGGCGGAGGAGAAAACGCGGACCGGGGAACCATCCGCGGCGCGGCCGTGCTGGACGTGAGATGGGAAAAGGGCGGAAACCAGATCGTGCACACGGTCGAAAAGCCCCTGGAGCCGGGATCCACCGTGCACGGTTCCGTGGATTTTGATTACCGCTTCCGCATGATGCAGGCCCACACCGGCGAGCACATCGTCTCGGGGCTGGCGCACCGTCATTTCGGCTGTGACAACGTCGGCTTCCACATGGGCGACGAGATCACCACACTCGACCTGAACCGCCCTCTGACCGCCGAACAGATTGCCCGGATCGAGCGGGAGGCAAATGAAGCGGTCTATGCAGACCGCGAGGTGGAAATCCTGTACCCGTCAGACGAAGAATTGAAGGCGATGGATTACCGGAGCAAAAAAGAACTGACCGGAGCGGTCCGGATCGTGCGGATTCCGGGCGCGGATGACTGCGCCTGCTGCGGACTGCACGTTCGCCGGACGGGCGAAATCGGGATCATCAAAATTCTGTCCTTTATTCATTACAAAAAGGGAGTCCGGATCGAAATGACAGCCGGAAGGAACGCGTTCGCCGCTCTGGACCGGATTCAGAAAGAAAATGACGCGGTCAGTCACATGCTGTCCGCAAAGCCATACGGGACAAAGGACGCGGTGGAAAAGCTTCTTCAGGAATCCGCCGCAAAAGACCAGCGGATCGCCGGAATTCACGAAAAATACTTTCGAATGAGAGCCTCCGCTTTTCAGAATGCCCCCCTCGCCCTCTGCGAAGAGGAAGGTCTGAACGGAATTGAGATCCGCAAGTTCTGCGATCTCCTCGTCAAAGAGGGCGCAGGGAATGTCTGCGCCGTTCTCTGTCCGGAAAACCGGGCAGACCAAAGGGAAAGCGGCTCCGTTTCCATCCGGTACTGCATCGGAAGCCGGAGCGTCGATCTGAAATCGATCGCCCCGGACCTGAACAGAGCGCTGAACGGAAGGGGCGGCGGCAGCCCGGAAATGATACAGGGAACCTTTCACGCCGCCATGGCTGAAGTATCCTCTCACCTGCGGGAATTGTGGGAACGTTCCTGAGCGGACCTTATTCAGCCGGTGGTCTTTTTTCACTCTTCCTTATCCTGATGTTTCTCAAACCACTGCTCCAGCTTCTCCTGCTCCTCTTCAAAGTAGCTGTCGATATTTTCCAGATCACTGATCCAGGAAGCATACTGCTGATCGCCTGCCTGTTCGTACAGTGCCTCTTTCTTAGACTGAGCCAGAGATTTCCGGGACGACTGAATCGGCTGAAGTGTACCGGCACCCGCGATGCATCCGCCCGGGCATGCCATGCCCTCGAGCAGGTAGCCGTCGTATTTGTGCGTCTTCGTGGCCATGGTCATCATCCTCTTGCACTCGGCCAGACCCGCCGCGTGCTCGGTCTTGACCTCACGGTCGGGAAGGATTTTGTTGATGTAGCGCTGAACCGCACTCGCAACGCCTCCCTCCTGAGCAAATCCGCGGCCGTCCGCAGAAGCTTCGCAGAGCGGCTCCGGATCCTCCGGAATCTCGGCAAAATCGATCCCCTTCGCCTCGAACATGCCCTCCAGCTCCTCGAAGGTCAGGCAGAAATCGACATAGCTTTTGATCGAGCGCCGGCTCGCCTCCTGCTTTTTCGAGAGACACGGTCCGATAAAGCAGACCTTGACCTCCGGATGCTCCTTTTTGATCAGACGCGCGGTCAGAACCATCGGCGTCAGTGCCATGGAAATGGTCTGCGCGTAATCCGGGAAAAACTTCTTTGCCATGATGGACCACGCCGGACAGCAGCTGGTGCCCATGAACGGCATCTGACCGGGGACCTCCTCAAGGAAATGATTGGCCTCCTCAATCGTACACAGATCCGCCCCCACGGCCACCTCGGCCACCTCGGAAAAGCCGAGTGCCTTCAGCGCCGGGCGGATCTTTTTGTAGTTAAAATCCGGTCCGAACTGTCCCGCAATGGCAGGCGCCACGATCGCATAGACCGGCGTTTCGCTCTTCAGCGTAATGACTGTCTGATAGATCTGTCCTTTGTCGACAATCGCCGCAAACGGACAGCTGACGAGGCACATGCCGCAGGCGACGCATTTTTTCTGATCAATCTCGGCGCGGCCGTACTGGTCGATTCCGATCGCTCCCACGCCGCAGGCGAGCTTGCAGGGGCGCTCCTGCCGGATAATGGCATTGTACTGGCAGGCGTCCATACACTTGCCGCACTTGATGCATTTCTCCTGATCAATAAACGATCTGCCGTTTACCATGGATATGGCCCCCTTCGGACATACCTCCTGGCAGGGATGCTCCAGACATCCCTGGCAGCCGTTCGTCACAAAAACCCTTTTGTCCGGACAGCGGTGGCAGGCGAACTTGATCACGTTGATCAGCGGCGGCTCGTAATATTTTTCCTCGATCATGCTGGCATCGACGCCCTTCGAGATGAGGCTGTGCTCCGTCATCTTGCGAAGACCCATGCCCATTGCGACGCGAAGCCGCTCTCCTACGATCGCGCGCTCCAGAAAGATACTGTCGCGATAAGAAGCGATCTCACCGGGGACAATCTTGAACGGGAGTTCATCAAGCTCTTCTTTCGGGTCCTTGCCCTCGTAAGCCATCCGGGCAATTTCTGTAAAAACTCTCTGCCTGATCTTTGTTTTCTGCGTTTCGACACCGCGCATAAAAATTCCTCCTGAACTATCCTTCTTTAAAATCAAGAACGCCGCCGACAAAAAACAACGGCGGACCACACTGTTATTATTGTAACATAGCGGCCGCGTTTTATGAACCGTTTCCATTATGCATTTTTTGAAAATTACTGTGAAAAACTCTGAAATTATATTATGATAGATTAAGAAAGCAATTATTCTTCTGCGATCCGATGCACATTCTTACAGGAGGCAAATTAAATGGTAAATTGGAAAAACCTGGACGAACTGTCTTCATTCGGCGAGCTGAAATCTGTCAGACCGGTCGATGTCCGTTCCGCGATGACAGGCGGGAACGGCGCGAAGCGTGTACGGGAATATCAGATTCCGATTGCGTGCGGTCTCACGTACGACTACGCCTCAAAGGCTGTCGATTCCGATGTGCTGAGCGCACTCGTGAAAGTCGCAGACGAGGCCCAGCTCACGGAAAAATATGAGGAGCTGTACAACGGCGCCGTGATCAACACCGGCGAGAAACGCCTCGTTCTGCACCATCTCTGCCGCGGGCAGCTCGGAAAAGATGTGATCGCCGACGGCGTCAACAAGCGCGAGTTTTACCTCGGTCAGCAGCGACGCGCCGCCGAATTCTCTGAAAAAGTCCACAGCGGCGAGATCACCAATGAAAAGGGCGAGAAGTTCACGGAAGTCGTCCAGATCGGGATCGGCGGAAGCGACCTCGGTCCGCGGGCCGTCTATATCGCTCTGGAAAACTGGGCCAGAAAAAACAACAAACTGAAAATGACCGCCCGGTTCATTTCCAATGTCGACCCGGACGACGCGTCCCGCGTGCTCCAGGACACGGACGTCGCGCACGCACTGTTCATTCTTGTCACAAAATCGGGCACGACGCTCGAAACACTCACGAACGGGCAGTTTGTTCAGGATGCCCTGAAAGAAAAAGGACTCGATCCGAAGAAACACATGATCGCGGTCACCAGCGAAGCTTCGCCGCTTGCAAAAAGTGATCAGTTCCTGACCGCAATTTACATGGATGACTACATCGGCGGGCGATACTCCACCTCTTCCGCGGTCGGCTGTACGGTCCTCTCCCTCGCGTTCGGTCCGGATGTCTTCGCAGACTTTCTGGACGGAGCAGCCGAGGCAGACCGCGCTGCGACAAAGAAAGATCCGATGAAAAACGCGGCGATGCTCGATGCGCTCATCGGAATGTACGAGCGCAACGTTCTCGGATACGAGGCGACCTGCGTACTTCCGTACTCTCAGGCGCTCTCCCGCTTCCCGGCGCATCTTCAGCAGCTCGACATGGAATCGAACGGCAAATCCGTCAACCGTTTCGGTGATCCGGTCAGCTATAAGACCGGACCGATTCTGTTCGGCGAACCCGGAACGAACGGTCAGCATTCCTTCTATCAGCTTCTTCACCAGGGGAAGACGGTCGTGCCGCTGCAGTTTATCGGCTTCCGCAAGAGTCAGCTCGGAAACGATGTCGACATCGAGGGGACGACCAGCCAGCAGAAACTCTGTGCAAATGTCGTGGCACAGATCGTCGCGTTCGCCTGCGGAAAGGACGACGCGGACCCGAATAAGAAATTTGACGGCGGACGTCCGTCCAGCATCATCGTCGGCGATCAGCTGACGCCCTCGTCTCTCGGTGCTCTTCTGGCGCACTTCGAGAACAAGGTGATGTTCCAGGGCTTCCTCTGGAATATCAACAGCTTCGACCAGGAAGGCGTACAGCTCGGCAAAGTACTCGCAAAACGCGTTCTGGCGCACGACACGGAAGGTGCGCTGACCGAATACAGCGGGCTGCTTGATATCTGACGGAGCACACAGCCCGTCCCTTTGCACGGATACAGACCGATTCGGCTGCCTCATGGATAAGATCTTTTCCATGCGGCAGCCTCTTTCCATATCTCATTCCCTTCGGACAGCCTCTGCCCGGATTTTACATTACCGACATCCCGGATCCGGCCGTCCGCTCGATTTTCCGTTATTATTACTAATCTTTCCTCTTATCAAGTTGCATTTTTTCACGCTTCATGAAAAAATAATATTTAGCTCTTTGCAAATCCATGGAAAAAAGACGGATTAAAGAATTTCTCCTTCTTCCCTATACTGTAACTGTAAGCAGAACACGAAAGGCACATACCGCGGAGTACCAGTCTATCGGATTCTGAAATGACCAGTGACAGTAAAGGAGGGTTTGCCAAATGAATAAGAACTGGCTGGGGCTTGAAGGAAAAACGATCGTCGTCACCGGAGGAGCATCCGGCATCGGAAAGCACGTCGTTCAGACTCTTGCGGATGCCGGCGCAAATGCCGTTATCGCCGATCTTACCGTTCAGACAGGTGAAATGGTGAACGGATCATGGTGCGTAAACTGCAACGTCACGGACTCTGAAAGCGTCAACGTGATGATTCACAATGTCATCGATCGGTATGGAACCATTGATGCGATCATCAACAATGCCGGCATCAATTTACCCCGTCTCCTCGTCGATGTGAAAGGCGAGCGTCCGGAGTATGAACTGAACGCAGGCACCTTCGACAAGATGTTCAGCGTCAACGTCAAGGGCATGTTTCTATGCGCTCAGGCCGCCGCGCGAGAGATGGTAAAACAGCACCGGGGAGTCATTCTGAATATGTCAAGCGAATCCGGAAAAGAGGGCTCGAACGGCCAGTCGGCGTACGCCGCTACAAAGGGAGCCGTCGACAGCTTCACCCGGTCCTGGGCAAAGGAACTCGGAAAATATAACATCCGTGTGGTAGCCTGTGCTCCCGGGATCATGGAAGCCACAGGGCTCCGCACTCCTGCCTATAACGAAGCGCTCGCTTATACGCGCGGAGTAAAACCCGAAGATCTTTCCACCGACTACAGCAAAGTCATTCCTCTCGGCAGGGACGGCCGTCTTGATGAAGTCGGCAATCTGTGTGCGTTTCTGGTTTCGGACCGCGCGAGTTACATCACAGGTACAACCGTCAATATTTCCGGAGGCAAATCAAGAGGCTGACCGCCCGGAGACCTCACGTTTCACAAAAAGGATGCGATGCAGATGAAGAGCTTGTTTGGAGACAACCGATTAGCAAATATCCTGACCGTTATGCGCAAATCTTCTGTCATTGATATCCACATGCTTGCTTCCCAGCTCGGCGTCAGCACGCGGACGATCCGCAACGATCTCCATACCATTAATGATCTGCTTGGCGACAGCGGTACGATCGAAAGTGATCAGGGCCGATGCAGTCTTCGCGTTTTCGACGAGGCGCTCTTTCACAAAATCTACTCGGAGATTCTGAACGACGACGATTTTCTGAATTCTTCTTCCAACCGGCGGGATTATATTTTCGGCAGACTCATGCGTTCCGTGGAGCCGGTGCTGACAGACGACCTCGCTTATGAGATGAATGTCGGAAGAAGCACACTTGTAAAGGATCTTACGCGTCTGCGGAAGGATATAGCCGGATGGAATCTGACCATCAAAGGCATCACAAGCAAGGGCCTGATGCTTTCCGGCGGGGAGATCGATATCCGGAGATACGTGCTTGAAAACAATTACGACGCGATTTTCCGCGATTACCCGCAGGACGAGGTGGTCCTGGAATACGAGGCAAACGCGTTCGCGATGCAGCCGTATGACAACAAGGTTGAAGAAGAATTTGACCGCTACCTGACGCTGATGCTGGACCGTTTCATGACAGGTCATTTTATCGGCCGTCTTCCGGGCAAATACTACAACCTCACCGCCCGCAGCAATTTTTCTTTCGTCGACCACCTGGTCAATCAGCTCAGCAGCCGGCTGCGGATTGAATTCCCGATTGAGGAAAAAATCTTTATCTTCATTCCGATCGTCGGAATGCGAAAGCCCGATGACACGGAAAAACTCTCGCAGATTGAACTGGATGAGTCGATCCAGCCGCTCCTCGATGAGATACTGAAAACCATATCGGACGAGCTGGATCTGGATATCAGTCTGAACGGGTATAAGCAGGAATTCCTTTACCACCTGATGTTCATGATCAATCGTTTGCGCTACAACGTGCGGATCGACAATCCGATGGCCGATGCCGTGCGGGAGAAATATCCGGTCGCAGCAAAAATGGCAGATATCGCGGCGCAGGTAATCAGCAGGCGGTACCGTGTTACACTGACCCGAGAGGAGCTCGGTTACCTGACCAGTTATTTCAGCGTTTTCATGAATGAAAGCATGCAGGATGAGCCGCGAAAATTTGCAATCGTCTGCGGTACAGGACGCGTTACTGCCCGTCTGATCTACGCACAGTTGAAAAAAATAATTGACAGCACCTCCGAAGTAGACCTGTTTTCCGACGACGAGATCAGTACCGTAGTCCTGAACCGCTACGATATTGTGCTGACCACGGTGGACATACCCTTCCACACGGACACTCCTGTAATCTACATCCACGAAATCTTCAACGAGGAAGAGCTTCGCACGAGAATTCAGAAAGCGCGATACATGCCTCACGGCAAGACGGTTCCGGTTGATGACAACTGGTTTGTGATGACATCCATTCTGAAACCTGATCGCTTTTTCGTACTTGATGAATTTTCCGACTATGAATCCGCCCTCCATCACATGGTTGAAAGCCTGCATGGAGCGGGGGACGTGGACGACGGGTTCGAGAACCGTCTGAGAAAACGTGAGGAAGAAGGAACGATGGCCGTCGGCGATGGCGCCGCCATCCCGCATGCCATCAACAAAGCCCGGGGAGAAATCATTCTGTCGATCGGTGTTCTCTCAAGACCGATCTATTACCGGGAACAGGAAATCCGGCTTATCTTTCTGATGGCCCTCCCGGAAAAATCGTCAAACGACGAACTTCTGGTAAAACTGTACGATGAAATCATCGCAATCATGAACGACCGGGAACTGTTCGACCGCATCACAGCGTCCGATTCCTATCCGAATCTGCTCCGGGTACTGTACCGGCGATTATAAGACAAGGAGGTATATCATGTTATCACTGTTTCTTGTTCTGGTGGCTGTCTTCGCCCTCCAGCTTTTCCTCAGTACGCTTCAGATGAAAAATTTCAACCAGGCATTTGTCGAGATGAGAAAGAAGGGCAAAGTGGCGATCGGGCGCAAATCCGGCGGTTTCCATGCCGGCGCTATTGTTCTGTTCCGGATCGACGAAAACGGGATCATTCAGGAAGGCAGAAAAATCGAGGGTACGACCTGTTTCGCCAGAGTCCGGTCCTTTCCCGGGTTTGAAGGCCGATACATCGGAGACCTGAGCGAAGAAGACGGGCCGAAAAACCATCGCAACCTGCGAAAAGCGATCGCGGATGCCGCTCTCTCCTACCGTAAATTCATAAAAGGTGAAGTCCTCCCGGATGCACCGTCTCCTCTGCGCAGAGCCGGTACATTATTAAGCAGACCGCTGCGGCGCAAAAATCAGCTGTCTTCATAAATTCTGCGATTGCCGGAACACCGGAGACGGGTTTTCTGTCTCCCGGACCGCACATCTGCACAAAGAAAGAGAAAGGAATCAAAATGGATATTATCGTTTCAATCGCAAAAGGTTTTATGAACCTGTTTACCCTCGGCGGCGAGCAGTTCGTGAGCTGGGTGTCAGACATCATCCCGACTGTTCTGATGCTTCTGATCCTGATGAACGCCATCATCGCCCTGGCCGGGCAGGAATCCGTCAACAAAATAGCCGCCGTCTGTAATAAAAACCCGGTGCTGCGCTACATGGTCCTGCCATTTATCTCGGCATTCATGCTCGGAAACCCGATGGCATTGTCCATAGGAAAATTTATGCCGGAATTCTACAAACCTGCATACTACGCATCTGCGACTTATCACTGCCATACGAACAGCGGACTGTTTCCGCATATCAACGCGTCTGAGCTTTTCATCTGGCTCGGCATCGCCGACGGCATCACAACGCTCGGTCTGGACACTACCCCGCTTGCCGTCCGCTACATGCTGGTCGGCCTGATCGCGAATTTCATCTCCGGATGGTCCACCGAACTGACCACGAAATTTGTAGAAAAGCAGCAGAATATCAGGCTTGATCGTCATCTGAAAACGACACAGGCTGCGTAACAGTTACTACCACGGGAGGTTTTACCAATGTCAGAATACAGATCCATAAAAATCGTGCGCGGCTCCGCCGGTTTCGGAGGCCCGCTGATCATAACGCCTACGGAAGAAAAGCATACCGTCATGTACATCACAGGCGGTGGCGCAGAGCCGGAATGCCTGAAGAAAATCTGTGAACTCAGCGGCATGGACGCGGTAGACGGTTTTCACGGCTCCGCGCCGGAAAATACGATCGCGATGGTAATTATCGACTGCGGAGGGACACTTCGCTGCGGCATCTATCCGAAAAAAGGAATCCCGACGGTCAACATCATGCCAACCGGGAAATCCGGTCCGATGGCACAATATATCAAGGAAGATATCTATGTATCGGCCGTCACATCAAAACAGGTATCGCTCGCTTCCGACAGCGAAGCGGCTTCCGTCTCTGACTCCGCACCGGATACATCCGAAAGCAATGACAGCAGCAATTCTTCCGATGAAAAAGTAAAATTTACCGCAGATCAGAAAGTCTCGGAGACCCTCGCAAAGAAGAAAAATAAATCCTGGATCACAAGTCTCGGACTCGGTGTCGGAAAAATTGTCAACACATTTTATCAGGCCGCGCGCAACGCCGTACAGACCTGCATCACAACACTGCTTCCGTTCATGGGATTTGTATCTCTTCTGATCGGAATCATCAACGGTACCGGCTTCGGAGAGGCATTTGCAAATCTTCTGACGCCTCTCGCCGGAAATATCTGGGGACTTCTGATTCTCGGAATCATCTGTTCCATTCCAGGCCTCTCCGCTCTTCTCGGTCCCGGAGCCGTGATCGCGCAGATCGTCGGAACTCTGGTCGGCGTCGAAATCGGCAAGGGAAACATTGCTCCGCAGCTCGCCCTTCCGGCCCTGTTTGCGATCAACACCCAGGGAGCCTGCGATTTCATTCCGGTCGGCCTCGGCCTTGCGGAAGCAGAACCCGAAACCATTGAAGTCGGAGTCCTCTCAGTCATGTATTCCCGGTTCATCACCGGATGGCTCCGCGTACTGATCGCCTATTTTGCAAGCTTCGGCCTCTATAGCGCCGCATAATATACCTCATCACACGCAATAAAAGCAGAAAGGAAATTTGCAATGGCTGTTATTTATGAAAACAAAGTAAACGCGATCGGAGCCGGCATCGCCGAATTCGAGGACGCAGACTACCTGATCATTTTCGGAGACCAGGCGCCCGATGAGCTGAAGGACTACTGCTACTCCGTCGACGTGAATCCGATCAGCGGAACCATCTCGCCGGGGCAGACACTTCATTTCGATGATCAGACCTATACCATCACCTCTGTCGGAAACGAAGTACCGATCACACTCGGCGGACTCGGACACTGTACCGTTCGTTTTTCCGGAAATACGGTTCCCGAACTTCCCGGCACACTGTACGTCGAAAAAAAACCGCTCCCGAAAATCAGCGTCGGAACCGTCATCAGAATTACCGACTGACCATCAGACGCCATTCCAAACCTCATTTGATAAAAGCCGCCGCATGAAAGAAGCCCTCTGTGGACAATTTCATGCGGCGGCAGTTTTTCTTACCGTCAGCAGGCCAGGGACGCGGCATCCTTCATCTTCCGCACGTATGCCGCGATCTCCGGCGCCGCGTTTTTCCCGTTTTTCTCCACGATCTTCACGATCGCACTCCCCACGATCACCCCGTCGGCGATCCCGGCCATCTTCTCCGCCTGCTCCGGCGTATTGATCCCGAATCCGATCGCGCACGGCACGTCGGTGACCTCCCGGATTGCCCTCACCATGGAGGAAAGATCCGTGGTGATGTTCGACCGCATTCCCGTCACGCCCATCGACGAAACAACGTAGAGAAATCCCTTTGCTTCGGAGGCGATGGTCCGGATGCGGTCCTCGGAGGTAGGAGCGACCATGGAAATCAGATCCACGCCGTGTTCCGCCGCGACACCGTCCACATCACTCTTTTCCTCATAGGGAAGGTCGGGAATAATGATGCCGTCGATTCCCACCTTTTCGCAGTTGGTGAAAAACTTCTCATACCCGTAGTGGAAAACAGGATTGAGATACGTCATGAAAACCAGGGGCATCTGTGTCTTCTGACGCAGCCGCCCGACCATCTCAAAGATCATATCCGTCGTCGTCCCGGCTGAGAGCGAGCGGATATCCGCCTCCTGAATGACGATTCCCTCTGCGATCGGATCCGAAAACGGGATTCCGATCTCGATCAGATCTGCTCCCGCTTTTTCCATTTCCAGAATAAAACGCTCCGTATCGCCGATGGACGGATCTCCCGCCGTAATAAACGGAATAAATGCTTTTCCGTTCTCAAAAGCTTTTTTTATCTTACTCATGACCCGATGCCTCCTTCACTCGGAAATATTCACGCCGCGGTATCTGGCGATGGCGGCCACATCCTTGTCCCCGCGCCCCGAAAGACAGACGATGATCACCTGGTCCTTCCGCATCTTCGGCGCGATCTTCATGGCGTGGGCGAGGGCATGCGCGCTTTCGATGGCGCAGATAATGCCTTCCTTCTTCGCGAGATATTCAAAGGCACTGACCGCCTCGTCATCGGTGACCGGCACGTATTCGGCCCGCCCGCTGTCGTGGAGGTACGCGTGCTCCGGCCCGATTCCCGGGTAATCCAGACCCGCCGATATGGAGTAGACCTCATCGATCTGTCCGTACTGGTTCTGGCAGAAGTAAGAGTGCATGCCGTGGAAGATTCCGCGGGATCCGGTGGCCATCGTAGCCGCGTGCTGTCCGGTTTCAATGCCCCGCCCGGCCGCCTCGCATCCGATCAGCTTCACACCGGAATCTCCGATGAAATGATAGAACATACCCATGGCGTTGCTGCCGCCTCCGACACAGGCGATCACCGCGTCCGGAAGCTTTCCTTCCCGCTCCAGGATCTGCTCCCTGGCTTCCTTCGAGATGACGGACTGAAAGTCGCGGACCATCGTCGGAAACGGATGCGGTCCCATGACCGAACCGATTACATAGTGCGTGTCCTCGCAGCGTCCCGCCCATTCACGCATAGTCTCATTGATCGCGTCTTTCAGAACCTGCGTGCCCGATGTGACGGGGTGAACCTTCGCACCGAGCAGCTCCATGCGGTACACATTCAGCGCCTGTCTTTCGGTATCGCGCTTTCCCATGAACACCTCGCACTCCATGTCCATGAGCGCCGCCACCGTCGCCGTCGCGACTCCGTGCTGTCCGGCTCCGGTCTCCGCGATCACGCGCTTCTTTCCCATCTTCTTCGCCAGCAGAACCTGTCCGAGACAGTTGTTGATCTTGTGCGCCCCGGTATGATTCAGATCCTCGCGCTTCAGATAGATCTTCGCTCCTCCCAGATCCTCAGTCATCCGTTTCGCGTAATAAAGCAGCGACGGGCGGTTCGCGTAATTCTTCATCAGGTCGTCAAGTTCCGCAACAAACTGCGGGTCCTTTTTGTAATAATTGTAAGCGTCCTCCAGCCGGATCAGCTCATTCATCAGCGTCTCCGGAACATATTGTCCGCCAAATTCTCCGAATCTTCCCTTTGACATATCTTCCTCCGATTTCATGACGGGTTTTCTGTTTGCTGCTTCCAAATCTCAGCGTCAGACACATCCCTGCCGCAGTTCCTCAAGCTTCGCTTTTTTATCGGGGCTGCGCATGAGAGTCTCTCCCACGAGAACCGCATTGACCCCGATCCGGTACAGGGACGTTACGTCCTCCGCCGTCCGGATCCCGCTCTCCGCCACGAAGATCACATTCTCCGGAACGAGAGAGCGCAGCTTTGCGGACCGCTCCGTGTCCACGCGGAAGGTCTTCAGATCGCGGTTATTGACTCCTATGATGCCTGCCCCTGCATTTTGTGCCCGGCGGATCTCCGTCTCGTCGTGTGCTTCCACGATCGCCGACATTCCCAGGAAGCGGGCCAGCTGCAGGTAATCTCTCAGCTGTGCGTCATCGAGGATGGCACAGATCAGAAGTACCGCCGAGGCTCCGAGTATCTTTGCCTCATAGATCATGTAGGGATCCACCGTGAAATCCTTGCGGAGCACCGGGATCGAGACATTGGCCGCGATCTCCTTCAGATATTCATCCTTCCCCAGAAACCACTTCGGTTCTGTCAGGCAGGAAATGGCATCCGCTCCCGCCGACTCATATTCCTTCGCGATCTCGAGGTACGGAAAATCCGGCGCAATCAGGCCCTTTGAAGGTGACGCCTTTTTGCACTCACAGATAAAGTGCATGCCGCTTCCCGAGAGAACATCCTCAAGCGTCACAGCAGGTTCCGCGGAAGACGCCATCGCCTCCGCCTCGCGCCGGACAGCTTCCATCGGGATTTTCTTTTTTGCCTGTTCCACACGCTCTTTTGCGTGCTCCGCGAGCTGGTCCAGTATATTCATCCGTTTCTTCCTCCCATCCGGACCTCTGTCCGGGAATACTTTAATCCGCGGATTTCTCGATGAATCTCTCAAGAACCTGTTTGGCCGCTCCGCTGTCAATGAGCTCCGCTGCCTTCCGGACGCCTTCCTCAAAGTTCTCCGCCCGGCCGCCGATATAAATTCCCGCGCCGGCGTTCAGAAGAACGGCGTTTCGCTTCGTCCCCTGAATCTTCCCGCTCAGGATGCCTCGTGTGATTTCCGCGTTCTCTTCCGGCGATCCTCCGACGATCTCGTCCTTCGTTCCTCTCGCCATTCCGAAATCCTCCGGTCTGATCACGGAGCTTCTGTAATACCCGTTCTTCAGCTCGCAGATGGTGGTCGGAGCACTCGCAGAGATCTCGTCGAGCCGGTCCTGGCCGTAGACGACGAACGCCCTCTTCACACCCATCTTGTCCAGAACCTTGGCAATAGGCTCCACCAGATACTCATCGTAAACGCCGAGCACGTAATACTCCGGCTTCGCGGGGTTCGTCAGGGGACCGAGGATATTGAACACCGTGCGGATGCCCAGCTCTTTCCGGATCGCTCCGACGTACTTCATGGAGGTGTGGTACTTCTGCGCAAACATAAAGCAGACGCCCGGATCCTTCAGCAGCTCCAGCTCCTTTGCCGGGTCCGCCTGAATATTGACCCCGAGTGCCTCCAGGACATCGGCAGCACCGGACCTGGAAGAAGCCGCCCGGTTTCCGTGTTTGGCGACCTTCACACCGGAGGCGGCAATGACCATGGCGGACGTTGTCGAGATATTGAACGTGTGCGCATTGTCCCCGCCGGTCCCGACAATTTCCAGAACTTCCATGCCGGGATGCGGCACCGGAAGGGCGTGCTCGCGCATCGCTTCGGCGCACCCGGAAATCTCGTCGATCGTCTCGGCCTTCGTGCTCTTGGTCGAGAGTGCCGCCAGAAAGGCCGCGTTCTGCGTCTGGGTCGTTTCCCCGCTCATGATTTCATTCATGACTTCATACGCTTCGTCGAATGTGAGATCTCCCTTTTTTACAATTTTTTCAATGGCTTCTTTGATCATAGCTGATCCTCCTTGATTCGTTTCGTTTATGATGCAGATCCTTCAAAAATGTATCTTTCCTTCATCTCTTTGCCGAAAGAAGATTCACGAGGATTTCCTGACGTCCAGGAAATTTCTCAGAATATCAATTCCCGCCGGTGTCATGATCGACTCGGGATGGAACTGCATCCCGAAAACCGCATTCCGGCTGTCCTCAACCGCCATGACCTCTCCGTCGTCCGAACGGGCGGTGACTTTCAGCTCGGGCGGAAGCGTCGTCTCATCGACCGCGAGAGAATGGTACCGTCCCGCGACAATTCTCTCCGGCATCCCCCGGAACAGGACGGAGCCGGTATCCAGATTCACCCCAGACTGCTTCCCGTGCATCAGTTTTTTCGCGTAGGTGACGGTCGCCCCGTACGCTTCCGCGATGGCCTGATGTCCGAGACAGACGCCCATGAGCGGAACCTTCCCCCGGTACAGCCGGACGACGTCTTCGCAGATGCCGGCGTCCTCCGGTCTTCCCGGCCCGGGGGAAAGAATCACCCGGTCCGGATTCAGGGATCCCACTTCTTCCGCGGAAATCATATCGTTCCGGACCACTCGGATATCCGGATTCAGGCTTCCGATAAGCTGATAGAGATTGTACGAAAAACTGTCGTAATTATCGATTAACAGAATCATTCCACTTTTTCCTCCCGCAGCTTTTCTGCTTCCTTCACGGCATTGACCACGGCCGCCGCCTTGTTAACGCATTCCTGATATTCGTTCTCCGGGACACTGTCCGCCACAATGCCGGCGCCCGACCGGACATAAAGCATGCCGTCCTTCTTGTAGGCCAGCCGGATGGCGATGCAGACATCGAGGTTTCCCGTGAAATCCACATAGCCGATCGCGCCACCGTAAATGCCGCGGCGGTCATCCTCCAGCTCGTCGATCAGCTGACAGGCCCGGAACTTCGGCGCTCCGGACAGCGTTCCCGCGGGCAATACCGAATCCACGGCGTCTATGGCCTGCACGTCATCCCGGAGCTCACCCTTCACGGCTGATCCGATATGCATCACATGAGAATACCGCTCGATCGTCATATACTGCTCAACCTCGACCGTTCCGAATTTGCACAGCCTTCCGAGATCATTCCGTCCGAGATCCACCAGCATGTTGTGCTCCGCGCGCTCCTTTTCGTCCGCCAGAAGCTCTTTTTCCAGCTTCTGGTCCTCCTCGTAGCTTTTTCCGCGCGGCCTCGTGCCGGCGAGCGGAAACGTCCGGATCGTCTGATTATCAATCTTTACCAGAGTTTCGGGAGACGCCCCGGCGATCTCCGTATCTCCCGAAAAATAAAACATATACGGAGAAGGGTTCGTCGTCCGGAGAATCCGGTAGGTATCCAGAAGGCTTCCCTCAAACCGGGCTTTCATCGGATTGGAGAAAACCAGCTGGAAAATATCTCCCTCCCGGATGTAATGCCGGATCTTTTCGACCCGTTTGCAGAACTCCGGTTTCGACAGAGCCGGCTTTAATTCCTCCAGAAGGCGCCCGCCGGGATTTTCCTTCGGCTTTCCGTTTCGGACCAGATTTTCCATCTCGTCGAGCTTCATCTGACCCCGGTTGTAATTGACCTCCAGATGGTCCGTGCGGATGTTGACGATCAGGATCATGGTCTGTTTCAGATTGTCAAAGGCGATCAGCTTATCAAACAGCATCAGATCCATATCCGCAAATCCCTGTTCGTCTTTTTTCAGCTTGAGCATCGGCTCTCCGTACTGGATGTAATCGTATGAGAAGAATCCGACCAGGCCGCCGGTCAGTGTGGGAAGGCCGGGAATTGCCGGCGATTTATTGTCCGCGACGATCTGCCTGATATACTCCGCCGGGTGCTCCGTCTTTGTCCTGATCTCCCCTCCGGAGCGGATCGTGAGAATGTGATCTTTGCAGGTCAGTTCCATGCGCGGATCGTAGCCGAGAAACGTGTAACGTCCCCATCGTCTGGAATCCTCGACGCTCTCGAGCAGAAAGCAGTGGCTGCTGACATTCTGCAGAGCTCGCAGCACATTCAGAGGCGTGCGGATGTCCGACAGAATTTCCCGGCAGACGGGAATCAGTCTGTAGTCACCGCTTCCTGCAATTGCTTTTACTTCTTCAAACGTTGTCTGTCTCATACCATTCACCTCACGCTGTAAACTCCGGCGGTCTGTGTCTCGTTCTCCGGCGGACTGTGCCGCAATGAACGTCATGTCAAAACAAAAAACCCGCCCCTGGCAGAAAGACTCTCGTCTTTCTGTCAAGGGCGGGTAGAAATCTGATTCACTCCCGTGGTGCCACCTTGATTCATGCTAAAAGCACACACTCAAAAGGATACCGTCATATCCTCCGCAAAATAACGCCTGCGACGCGTCACAAGATACTTGGCGAATCCTCCGCTGTTCCCTGTGCCCTCGGCGGTCCATTTACGAAACGGCATCTCTGCCCGGATCTCACCATCCCGGACTCTCTTTGAAGCGCCTCGAATCGTTTTATCTCCGCTTCAACGGTTTATCGATCTGAAGTTCTATACTATTAAACACCCGCTGCCCGGAATCTGTCAACCCCCGATTTTAATAAAACATCCGGATCTCCTTCCTTCTTCGCAGAAATCCCTTTAAATTCCGTAATCCTTGAGGTCCACTCTCTTCAGACCTCCGTCGTCGTATATGCAAACTTTCATCTGCTGTCTGTAATCTTTGTAATAGGTCAGCACATAATACCCCAGCTCCTCCGAGCGGTATGGCTCTTCATCCGGCTCGCCATAGGCGGCAACAATCTGATCATAGGTGGAACCCCAGGTAATTCCCCCGGCCAGTTTCATCTCCGGCCAGGTCTTCGCCAGGGAGATATCCATGGAGACGGCCCAGACGCTGTTCTCTGTGATATCCTGGACCGAATTGGAAGTATTGGCGGTGCCGATATAGAATTTCATATCGTAATGGTCGT
The DNA here is from genome assembly GCA_050944685.1 of Bilifractor sp. Taxonomy (GTDB): domain Bacteria; phylum Bacillota; class Clostridia; order Lachnospirales; family Lachnospiraceae; genus CADBRN01. Next base: position 38,726 of record JBMNRP010000015.1, on the reverse strand, counting down.
TTTTTACTTCGATCGTGCATTGCTTCTTGTCCCCCGGATTGGTCACGTATCCGTTTTCATATCCGAGATCCGAAAGGCTGAAAGACCAGTCACTCTGAAGATCGGAGTAGGCAAACGGGACCTGATAATCCTTTCCGTCCAGACTGAAAGCGAGCGTACTCCAGTCCGCATTTCCCGTCGAATCATTCGCCTCAGGATTCTGTGTGGCCGCAGGCGTCGATGTAGGAGCTGCCGAAGAAGATGAGACGGAAGAAGGTGTAGGGGTCGAGGAAGGCACCGCTGTAGACGAAGCGGAAGTATCCGGGACCGTCTCCGCATCCTTTGCCTCATCCGGAATCGAAATGTCATCGATCTCATTGAAATCGCCGAAGGTATATTCTATGTCATATCGGGAGATATCCACTTCCGCTTTCTGTTCTTCTGAGTCCGGAAGCGTGCTTCCGACCAGGATATCCCCGATCTCCTCGAGATCCCCGGTCATTTTTCTCGGAAGTAAGCTCTCCCTGCTGATGTACAGAACCATGTCGGCGCTTTCCTCCCCGAGCTCTTCCTTATCTTTTTCATCCGAAATGATTGAGCCCTGCAGATCGGCGATCACGTCCCCGGGAACCTCCGTATCCAGGACAAGGCATTCTTCACCATCCACCTCCCGGGTATCCTCCTCAAGATCCGCATCGAGAGAACCTTTGGCAATCTTTTTGATAATACCGCTGACCGGATCGTATTCATCCGGCATATCCGTGGAGCTTTTCGTCCAGGAATCTCCGCCGTCAGTGGTCTGGTAGACGGTCAGCCGGTCACCATCCTGCTCATAATACCGGTCTATCTCAAAGGATTCCTGCTCCCCGGTACCGGACATTTCCGACGTATATTTCTGGTGCGTAACATAAGGGTCGAATGTCCGTTCCATATCCTGAACGGAATGACTGGTTATCTTTTCACTCGTACCAAACTCAGTCAGAGAAATATTCCCGCTGACATCCGAGATCAGCGTCTCGGACATCGACCGGACCTCATTCATGGCGGAAGCCGCGCTCATCGCGACACCTTGCGCAGTATCCATGTCCGGTCCGGATTCCCCGCCGCAGGCCGAAACCGAAACGCCCATCGCCATTGCAAGAACCGGTACCATCCATTTTATCCCATACTTCTTCCCCACATTAACCTCCCTCACAAATAATAATCAAATCATTCTTTCACCGCCGGTTTCTCAGCGAAACATACAGATCGTACAGCGCCGATCCGGTCTTTCCCTCATCCGGGAACTCTTCCTCTCCGATGTCGATCAGGCGGTATCCGCCGGCATTGACCAGCCTGGTCCCGCACGCATGCGTCATCTCTTTCTCAAAACCGCTTCCGTAGCTTTTATGAACATGCCCGTAAAACATCAGCTTCGGCCGATACCGGTCCAGAAGCGAATTAAAGCATTCAAAGCCCCGGTGCGGAAGATCGTCCATATCGCCGTAGCCTCTGGCCGGAGCGTGCGTGACCAGCACATCAAATCCGTTCCGCAGCAATATTCCGCCCCGCAGCTTCCGTATCCGCGCCGCCATCTCGCGCTCGGTGTACATATCCCCGCCGGACCGGTAGCGGGCAGAGCCTCCGAGTCCGAGAATCCGCAGGCCATGGAAGTCGTAGATCCTGTCATCAATATCAACGCAGCCCTCCGGCGGCCTCACGTCATATCGGCCGTCATGATTGCCGCGCACATAAAGAAGCGGCTTGTTCACAACCGTCACCAGAAACTCCAGGTAGTCCGGGCTGAGATCGCCGCAGGAAAGAATCAGATCCACACCCTTTGTAATTCTGCTGTCATAATAATCCCAGAGCGCGGGAGAAGCCTCATCCGCAACAGCCAGTATTCTCAAGCTTCATTCTCCTTTGCTTCCGCATCCTTTTTCATGCGGCTCATCTCCCGCTTCGCGGCGTCCGCTCCCGGCATGCCCTCGATGACTCCGCTCACGAGGGCCGCGTCCCTCGCGCTCTCCTTCAGCCGGGACGAATCCGGAATAGTGCCGATCACATTGTCGTTCAGCCAGTTCATCGTGATGATCTGACCGCTCGACAGGCGGCCGCTTCCCTCCTTTTTCACGACCTGGTCGCGGGAGCGGATCTCTCCGTCAAACGGGCTGAAGCGCCCGCTCACGATGCCTTCGCGCATCAGCGCGACGGTTTTTTTCGTATAATACGGCAGCTTCTCCGAGAGAAGTACATCAATCACGCCGTCCTCCATTCCAAGATAATAATTCACCGCCTGGTCATCCTTCGTCAGCGAGCGCGCGTCATAGGAGCCATCCAGAATGGACCGCAGGATAATCTCGTAATAACGCCCCCAGTTCCGGACCGGAGCGGCCAGATTCACGACACTTCCGTCCGGAGCGGCTTTGAATATCCCGTACTCACGGGATGCTTCCTCCGGTTTGATGCTGTCCGGGCCGGATATTACATCCGCGCCGGCACGGTGAAAATCCTCTCGCCAGTCGGAACCCTCCTCCGAAGCCCAGGAAAGAATTACTTTCGCCTGAGGGTTGATCATAGCTGCCCCGGTCGCGAATGCATTGATGTCCGCAAACGTCCCGTATATCGGGTAATCCGCCCGGTAGCCGATCACCCCGCTCTCCGAGGAAATCGCGGCGACCGCTCCCATCAGGAACTCCGCCTCATACATGCGGCTGTAGTAAGTCCGGACCGCATTGTGCTTCAGGTTGATCGAGCAGTTCAGAAATTTCGTCCCGGGAAAACGGATGGCAGAGCGAAGCGTCTCTTTCATCATCACGGGGGAAACCGTGAAAATGACCTGGCATCCCTCTTCTTCCGCCGCGTCCTGAATTGCCTCCGCAAGGACGTCGTCGGTTCCGCAGTCTTTGTACCAGTAAGTCTTCACCAGACCTCCAAAGCAGTCCTCCACGTAATTTCTTCCCAGCTCGTGCCGGTATATCCAGGATGAATTGTCCGGCGTTCTGTCATAAAGGAACGCCGCCCGAAGCGGGCTGCTCTCCGTATAGGGAGCGCCGCCTCCGGATAACAGAAACGGGAGACGGACAGGTTTCTCCCGGGGCTCCTCCGCGTGATCGACCAGACGGATATTGTCCTCCCCGGCCTTTGTCAGGAACTCCCGATGCAGCCCTTCGATTCTCCTCCCGATCAGGGATGAACTTTCATTCAACAGGGAATCCAGCGAATACACCTGCAGATAAACCAGCAGGGCATCACAGACCGATCCCGGATTTTTCCCTCCGCCGTGAGCAAGATATTCTCTCTCGAAGCTTGCCCGGGCGGCCCGGATGGCGGAAATCTCTTCCTCTTTCCACGGATGCTCCAGGTCCAGTCCCAGAAGCCGCGCGAACATCCGGTACGATCCCGGGACTGAAAAATCGAAATCATATACCGGGCACACACGATAGAAATCCAGAAATTCGAAGTACAGAAGGGACTCCTCGTCCTCCGACTTTTCCGGGAGAATACGGATGACATCCGCCGCGATGGTCGCACCTCCCAGATATTTCAAGACAGAGACGCGTTTGTTCCCCTCCAGCACATAGAACCGCCTCATGTACTCGTAGACTTTTACGGGATCACGGATTCCCTCATTCATATGCGCCGTGAACAGTCTCGACCACTTGAGAGCAAATTCGGAGGTTTCTTCGAGCAGGGGCATGAAATTCGGCGCGAAGGCGGCCGCTCTGTCCCTCGTTCTGGTTCCGGCAATCATCTCAAGCGGAATCTCACTGATCCCGAGGCGGATCTCATCACGGACCTTTCCGACACCCAGCATCGAATCCAGATCCGGAAGATACGGATACCGCCCCGAGAGCGTCGCCCGCCGGTACGCCCGCTCTCCGGATTTTCTCGCTTCCCTGTACTCGGAAAGATTAAACTCGTTTCCGCTCATATTACGCACGCTTCTTTCTTTCCGGCGCAGGGTCTGAAAAAGCGCCGGTATGAAAACGGCCGGAATCAGGAAAACCTGACTCCGGCTGTATCATCAGTTTTTCTTCAGTTATATTCTGACACGGGAAACCGCGGTTTGCAACGGCAAAAAATTCAGTTACCCGGAATCCTCTTCGTAATACGGGAAGAAATACTCGTTCCGGTTCTTCTTGTCAAACAGAGAATTATACTGGAGGATCCGGTATTGCTTCAGCCATTCGGCTTCCTCACCGGAGGCGTCCTCGTAGTGGATGAAATGCCCCTGCGTTTTGGAATAATATCCCCGCGAATTCATCGCCGGTATGACATCCATCAGATCCGCCCGGAACATCTGATACGGGGACAGATCAAAATTGCCCCGCTCCATGGTCAGCACATTCAGAAAATTCAGACTGGTGATATCGACCGTCTCCTCTGTCGTATCGTAGTTCGTCCAGATGAAGAACGGAACGCTGAAGAGGTCCTCCAGCTCATCCATTGTCAGATTCGAGAGTCCTTTCCCGTTCAGCATCTGGTAGAAGCTCTGATTCAGACTCGGAAGGTGATCGCCGAAGAACACGATCTCCACCGGGTCTTCCTGCTCCTGGAAGTAAGTGATCAGGTTTTTCAGTGCCTCATCGCTCTTGTGGATCAGCGACAGATACTGACTGACGTCATTGTAATAAGGAGCATCCGTCGCGTAGCAGTCCTGCTGGAAATTACTGTAGTATTCCAGATAGCCTCCGTGATTCTGCATGGTGACGCCGAACATGAAGAGCTTCTCCCCGTCTTCGCGGTCCTCATATCGCTCGATCAGTTTATCATAGAGCTGCTGATCCGTAATGTATTCGCGCAGGACCTGTGTCTGATCAAAACTTCCGTCATCCATGAAACTCATTTCGTCAAATCCCAGTCTCGGGTAGACCCGGTTCCGGCTCCACCCCGAGGAATAATACGGATGCATGGCAACGGTCGTATACCCGATCGAGTTCAGGTCAGATACAATGGAAGACGGATTTTTCTGCATATACTGCTGGTAGGGAACCGTTCCGCTCGGGAGAAATCCCATCGTGTTTCCCGTGAGATATTCCCACTCGGAATTCGGCGTCTTCGCTCCGAAGACCGATGAGAGCGCGTATCCTTTCACGGTATTTTCCGACAACGAGTCAAAGAACGGGGTGATGTCCTGGTTGGTGGAAAACTCTCCCACCTTCCGCAGATCGGCGAAGGACTCGTTCATAATGACGATCACCGTGGGATTCTGGACGTCCTTGTCCACCACGTCCTCATGGTATGATTCCTGCTTCGCTTCTGTATCCTCCGCCTCATACTGCTCCTGCAGTTTTTCCACGGCGGATTTCGAGTATCCGGAAGGCTCGTCGATAAAGTAAGTGTCCCGGATCTGCAGAACAAAATTCAGGACGTATCCGTTCTGATAGGATCCCTTCTGCTCCCAGGTCTGCGTCTCGAAATTTTCCGTCTTGTTCATCAGATAAAACGAGCAGAGAAACGCCGCGGCGGCGGCGGAGATTCTCCAGATCCACTTTTTTCTCAGCTCAAATTTCAGCTTCCAGACAAAAGCGAAAAAAATCGCCGCGATAAAAATCACATAGGCCGCCTTGGGCGGGACCTGGGGCTTGTAACCGGCGGACACGGAAAGTCCGGTTCCCGCGGCGAACAGATCCGAAAAGGAAAACTCATTCTGCCGGAACTGGTAAACGAAAAAGTCCGTCAGTCCGAGCACAATGAAAAAGGAATGAGCAATGATAAAACTGAACCGGAGACTCGCGCAGATCAGAAAAATGACGAGATAGAGGACGGCACAGCAGAGCATATTGTAATGCAGAACCGTTTTGGAGGTTCTCTCATATGTCTCCTGATCAATGACGAGATGCTGGACCTCATAGGTAGAAATCACAGGACCCAGAATAAGAAAGGCTGTCGTGAATATCGCCGGAACGATCCAGTGAGATGTGACCTGGATCTGCAAACTCTGAACCAGATAATAAATTCCGACGAAAGCAAACAGCATCCAGAGCGCATATCCGCTCACCACCTCAAGGATGATCGCTATGGCGAGCATGACCGCTGTCAGTATCAGCGTTGATTTTTTCTTAAACTCAAACTTGATTTTCATTGAATCCCGATCCGTCCCGCTATTATTGTGATTCGCAGAAAAGATGTCATTCCCGCGCGAAAACACTTCCAATGCAACAGCAAAAAACAAACGCTGCTTTTCGGGAATGTTCCCGACGCAGCGTTCGTAATAAGCATCCTTTAGGAGCTGCAAATTGTAAACATTGTGTAAACACCATGCATATTTATACCACGGACTACCGGAATAGGCAAGAACCGGATTCAAGATTTCATTCTTTTTTCATAGATTGCTTACAAAAAGCTCTCCCGCTTCCGAACGCTCTCTCCTCTCGAAAGCCGGAACTGTACGGTCTGATGGACGGCTTCCGCCTGCGGATAGTGGAGGTGAAGCAGCAGATCGGAGACGCTGAGCCGGGCGATCTGGTCCGAGTTCTGACTGATCGTCGTCAGCCTCGGAACCGTATATCGTCCGATATCGATCCCGTCGTACCCGAGAACGCTGATATCCCCGGGGCAGGAAAGTCCCATATCCTGCATGGCCCGGATCACACCGAGAGCGATCGTATCGGACAGGGCAAAGATGGCCGTGATGTCCGGGTGCCGTTTCAGCAGCTTCCCGGCCGCATCATATCCGCCCCGCATGGAAAACCGGCTCGGCTCGTAGTAATCGTCATCGGGCGTCAGTCCGCACTCCGCGAGAGCATTCCGGCAGCCCTTCAGGCGCTGATACCCCGCCTGGCTCTCCCGGTTGTCCGGGGAACCTCCGACCAAACCGATCACGCGGTGACCGCACTGAAACAGATAGTGAATGGCAAACTCCGCAGCCGCCTCGTCGTCGGTCGAAAAACTGGACAGATTCGGGAAATCCAGGCCCTTCGCGCTGTTCGTCAGCAAAACGGACGGAACCTTGATTTTTTCAAAATATTTTCTGAAATTTCCGGTATTCCCTCCGAGGAACAAAAATCCCTTCGGTTTCCGTGAAACCGAGAGATGAAGCGCCTCCAGAACCTCATTGTCTTTTTCATCGACAATATCAACCGCGGTCTCTTCTCCCGCGCGGTCCAGAAGGATCTGCATCTTTTCGAGAATGCCCTGCAGGAAGACGTTGTTGTATCCGCGGACAATGAATGTGATCGCGGAATTCGTTCCCTGCTTCAGAAGCTTCGCGTTCGAATTCGGTTCGTAATTGGTTTCGCGGATAACTTTTTCGATGCGCTCCCTGGCCTTTTCACTGACATCCGGATGATGATTGATCACACGGCTCACCGTTCCGATGCTGTAGCCGGATATTTTCGCGATATCTTTTATCGTTGCCATGAAATGCGCCTTTCCGAAAAAACAGACGGAGTCAGAGGATCCGGCAGTTTCCGCTCTTCCGTCAAGCGATAAACTGCGTCTCTTCTGACTCCAGCCTGAGAAAATCAACTGCCTGTCTGTATCATACACAAGTAAATTTTTTTTAACAAGGTTTTTCGCGCTGTAATTTATTATTCTATAATTCCAGGTTTTTTTCATCCAAACCGAACATGTGAATCGTCTCGGGGCGGAATGCAAAGCGGATGCTCTCTCCCATCGGAGCGATCGCACCCGAGGGAACAATAATGACACAGTCCTTCCCACACGACTTCAAATGGACGTGCTGGTTGGAGCCCATCAGCTCGCTGACCTCGACAGTTCCCTCCAGACTTCTGTCGGGGTTGTCCGAGAGAATGATGTCATCCGGACGAACACCCACCGTGATGTCCTGCGGCTGTATATTGTTATCCCTCAGATGCTTCTGTTTTTCGTCGGACAGGGCGAATTTCACGCCTTCCACAAGGACGGAGTACGTTCCGTCACTGTCCTTCTGAAGCTTCCCGGCGAAGAAGTTCATCATCGGAACTCCGATGAATCCCGCTACGAACAGATTGGCCGGATTTTCAAAAACTTCCTGAGGCGCTCCGACCTGCTGGATAACGCCATATTTCATGACCACGATGCGGTCTCCCAGCGTCATCGCTTCCGTCTGGTCGTGCGTCACATAAATAAAGGTACTCTCAATCTTTTTGCGGAGCTTGATGATCTCCGAACGCATCTGGTTGCGGAGCTTCGCATCGAGGTTGGAGAGCGGCTCGTCCATCAGCAGAACCTTCGGATCCCGGACGATGGCGCGGCCGATCGCGACACGCTGCCTCTGACCGCCGGAAAGAGCCTTCGGCTTGCGAGAAAGATACTCTGTGATACCCAGAATCTCCGCGGCATTATTGACGCGGGCGTCAATCTCATTCTGCGGCATCTTGCGCAGCTTCAGCGGAAACTCCATATTCTGACGAACCGTCATATGCGGGTAAAGCGCGTAATTCTGAAAAACCATGGCAATATCGCGATCTTTCGGATCAACGTTGTTCATAACCTTTCCGTCGATCGTCAGCTCGCCTTTTGTAATGGTCTCCAGACCGGCGACCATGCGGAGAGCGGTCGATTTTCCACATCCGGAAGGACCGACCAAAACGATGAATTCGCGGTCTTTTATTTTCAGATTGAAATTCTCAACCGCGACAACGCCTTCCTCTGTAACCTTGATGCTGCTCTTCTTCTCCGGCTCCGTGGCGCCTTTTCCTTTTTTCTTCTTCGCATCGCGGTTCGGATATATTTTGGTAACATTTTTCAGTTCAACCTCAGCCATATTACGCTCCTTTTCAGCCAGGCTTCCATTCCATTCGGAAGCTGCCCGTCTCAAAGTTTCTGTTTCCCGGACCGATCATCTGCATTTTCCGTCTCTTTTTCCTTTGGAAGGCGGTCCGTGATTTCCATCCAGTGCCGGATTTTTTTGGCCAGTCTGTCATCGCGGATACTCTCCGGCGTCGTGCGCCAGGTCCAGTTTCCTCCAGTCGTTGACGGAATATTAATTCGCGCCGTATTGTCAAGTCCCAGAAAATCCTGAAACTGGATGACTGCAAGGTCTGCAACGCTTTCATAAGCAGCACGGATAAATCCCCAGTGATAGCCCTCTTCCCGGCTGAGCCCGTAATACTCGATCGCGTTTTCGACGTATCGCCGCGGGGCATTCTTCATCCACCCGACAACGGTCTCATTGTCGTGCGTTCCGGGATACACCACGCAGTTCCGGGAAAACTGGTGCGGCAGATAACCGAACCCCGTGTCCCTTTCATCAAACCCGAACAGCAGAACCTTCATGCCGGGATATCCGGAATCACGAACCAGCTTCTGAACTTCCGGGGTCAGATAGCCTAAATCCTCTGCAATAATATTCAGGTGTCCTAATTTCTTTTCGATGGTCCGGAAAAAATGAATTCCCGGTCCCTTCCTCCACTCTCCCACCTTTGCAGTCCTGCTGTCCGCCGGAATCGCGTAATACGATTCAAAACCGCGGAAGTGGTCAATGCGGAGCATATCGATGATAGTGAACTGATAAGCAATTCTCTGCGCCCACCAGTTATATTCATCCTGTTTCATGTAATCCCAGTTATAGAGCGGATTGCCCCACAGCTGGCCGTCCTCCGAGAAACTGTCCGGAGGACATCCCGCCACCTCGGATTTCGTTCCGTCTTCATTCAGCTGGAACAGCTCCGGATGGCCCCAGAGATCCGCCGAGTCCGGTGAGACGTAAATCGGAACGTCTCCGATCAGGCGGATGCCGTTTTCGTGTGCGTATTGCCGAAGGGCATTCCACTGTTTCCGGAACAAATACTGCACGGCTTCGATGTATTCGATTTCACCGCAGAGTCGCTCTCTTTCCAGCAGGACTGCTCCGGGATCATGCCTTCTCAGACCTTCTTCCCAGTCGGTAAATGCCCTCATTCCGTGTTCTGCTTTCTCTGCCATAAACAGAGAATAATCGTCCAGCCAATACGCGTTTTCTTTTCTAAATGCTTCATAGTCTTCCGGTTTTTCCTGCATCAACCGGTCAACAGCCCTGCGAAGGACCCGGCTTCGGTTCAGACTGAGCCGGGCATAATCCACCTTTTCAGGGTCATTCCCCCACTCGAGAGAATCGTATTCCGATTTCTCGAGCAGACCTTCTTCCGCGAGGTCGTTCAGATCAATGAAATATGAATTTCCGGCAAAAGACGAAAATGACTGGTAAGGTGAATCCCCGTAGCCTGTCGGACCCGTCGGAAGAATCTGCCACCAGCTCTGCCCCGCTTCTTTCAGAAAGCGGATAAAGCCTCGGGCGGCTTCTCCCATTGTCCCGATCCCATATGGGGAGGGCAGTGAACTGACCGGCAGCAGGATTCCTCCGCCGCGTTCCATAAACATCTCCTATTCTTCTGGTAAGGATAATCAGCCCTTCACCGCTCCTGCCGCGACACCCTTGATGATGTACTTCTGGCAGCTCAGGTAGAATATGACGACCGGAATGATGGCCATGATCAGGGATGCCATGATAGCTCCCATATCAACCGATCCATAGCTTCCCTTCATGTACTGAATGATAATGGAAATCGTCTTGTACTTCTTGATGTCGAGCACCAGATACGGAAGCAGAAAGTCATTCCATATCCACATGGTCTCCAGAATGCCGACCGAGATGTACGTCGGTTTCATTATCGGAAGCACTACCTTGAAAAAAGTTTGCAGCGGAGTACATCCGTCAATCAGCGCAGCTTCTTCAATCTCTATGGGAATCGACCGGACAAACCCGGTGAACATGAAAACCGCCAGTCCCGCGCCGAAACCCAGATAGATGATGATGATTCCCCACGGATTGGTCAGATGCAGCCGGTTCGCTACAAGCGAGAGGGTGAACATGACCATCTGGAACGGTACCACCATGGAAAAAATGCAAAGTACGTAAATCAGCTTTGTCCATGGAGTCTGCACTCTCGTGACATACCATCCGGTCATGCTGCAGAAAATCAGAATCGCTGCGACCGAACATACCGTGATAAAAACGGTCCAGCCGACCGATTTCAATAATCCGTATTTTTCGATTGCTTCCACGTAGTTCTGCAGTTTGACAAATGTCTCTCCGTTCGGCAATGCGAACGGCTTCAGATTGATGGAATTTTTGTCCTTGAAGGAGTTCATGAGCACACATACAACCGGGAAAATCCAGAAGACGCACAGGAAGGTCAGTATGGTCGTGCCGTACCATTTTCCTTTTTTCTCCATTACTGCTGAACCTCCTTTGTCTTCGTAAGTTTCTGCTGAACCGCGGCGATTGCCACCACCAGGATGAAGAAGATAACCGCCTTCGCTTGTCCGACTCCCTCAAATCCGACTCTTCCGTAGAACGTGTTGTAAATGTTCAGCGCGAGCATTTCCGTCTTTTTCATCGGAGCGCCGCCGGTCAGAGCCAGGTTCTGATCGAACAGTTTGAAACCATTGGTAATGGTCAGGAACGTACAGATCGTGATGCTGGGCATCATCATCGGGATTGTGACTTTAAAGAGTGTCTGACGCGAATTTGCTCCGTCGATCGCCGCCGCCTCAAGAACATCTGCCGGAATCGACTGAAAGCCGGCGATATAGATGATCATCATATATCCGATCTGCTGCCAGCAGACCAGAATAACCAGTCCCCAGAAGCCGAGCTTTGCGTTCAGGTTCAGGGCGGTGTTAAACCGGACGAGTATCCCGGAGAAGATCAGCTGCCAGATGTAACCGAGGACAATGCCGCCGATCAGATTCGGCATGAAGAAGATCGTTCGGAAGATATTGGTACCCTTTCTCTCCTTTGTCAGGGCCATAGCCAGGGCGAAGGCGATCACATTGATTAAAACCAGAGTCACAACGGCGAACAGAGCGGTGAACCAGAACGAGTGAATAAAGGTAGAATCTTTGAATACGGTGATGTAATTTTTCAGGCCGACCCACTCCGCATTCGTCACGGTCGTAAATTTCGTAAACGAAAGGTATATGCCCAGAACGAACGGAATAACAAATCCGATCGCAAATGCAGCCATTGTCGGTATCGTGAAGATCGGCCAGAACTTTTTGATTGCTTTCATAAGGCCTCCCGAAAAGTTTTCAGCCAACGTTCCTTGAAACTTCCCGCCCGGTGGAAATATTCCGCCGAGCGGTACATTTCAGGGAGGAGGTAATAATAGTTGCTGTATTGTTTCAGGTATTTTATGAAGCAGATGCCGCGAGCTCTTTCTCGGTCTTCCAGTTGTCCACGAACGCGGTCTTTACGGACTCCCAGTTTGTATCATTCTGATCGGCTGCATATACCGTCAGTGCCTGTCCCAGCGTATTCTTCCACTCCTCGGAAGGCATGGTACTGAAGTTCCAGGAAACCGGAGTTCCATCATCCGCATTGGCAAGCTGGAAGAGGACGTTTTGAGATTCCGGATTGTTCTTGAACGGAATGTTGAATCCCATCTTGTCACTTCCCGTCATAGCCGCAACGCCTTCGTCCGACGTAACGCACCAGTTCATGAAATCAAGCGTAGCCTGAATATCCTCTTCGGACGCCTTGCTGTTTACGCACCAATAATTCTCGGTACCCATGCAGAGGCCCTCGTTCGCATCGTCAACACCGAAATAGATCGGAAGAAAAGCAAGGTTTTCGTCGCCGATCGCTTTGACCTTGTCATACTCCCAGGTTCCATTCTGGAAGAAGACAGCCTTCTGATCGACGAATTCAGACTCGGACTGATCTCCGGTTGCCGTGGAAAGCTGAGACGGATCGATCGTGGTATTGTTGATGTAAAGATCCCAGATCGCGCGGTAATTGTCGAGATATTTTCCCGTGATCTCGTCCATGTCATCTACACCGTTGTCTTTATACTCGTAGTAGATCGGAAGGTTCGCCAGATGCGTCTTGAAACGCCAGTCACTGGAGCTGTCCATTCCCGGTGAAGTAAACGCGGCGAATCCAAGCTCGTCCGTGCGGGCAGTGATGTCCTCTGCCACTTTTTTCAGGTCGTCAAAGCTCTTGATGTCATCAACGGAATAGCCCGCCTTCTCCAGAAGCGCCTTGTTTGTGATCAAGCCGTATGCCTCGGTGACGTACGCGATGCCGGCGACCTTGTCTCCATCCATTAGTTCATAGCTCTGATCCACGAGCTGTCCCTCGATATCGGAGCCGGACAGATCGTAGCAGTAATCCTTCCAGGAAGCGAGACCGACCGGTCCGTTGACCTGGAACAGCGTCGGAGCCTCGTCCTTCGCCATCTCTGATTTCAGGGTGCTTTCATACTCACCGGAAGCTGCGGTCAGAACCGTAACCTTTACGCCGGTTTCATCTGTGTACTTCTTGGCAAGATCCTGCCAGTAATCATCCGCCTCTGGCTTAAAGTTCAGATAATATACCTTCCCGGAACCGGACTCTCCGTCGGTTTCTGTCGAAGCGGACGCCGTCGATCCGGTTGACGCTGCTTCGGATGAGGAGGATGACGAACTGCCGGAATCCGACGCGCTTCCGCATCCGGTTATCATCGCCGCGGCAAGTGCAAGAACCAAAAATCTCTTTCCCTTCATAATGTGCCTCCTTGAATACGGTAAATAAACTGTTCCTTTGTGTTTTGTTGAGAAACGCCATTTAAAACGTTTCCGTAAACGTTTCCATTTCTGCTTATAGCATAACACAATTCTCAATAAGTACAAGTAAAAATTCATATTTCGACAAAAAAGCAAAAAATATTTGTCAGAAATTGTAAAAATTGCCGGGAAATCTCCCGGACTTTTCCGAAACAATTAAATGCCGCAGCAGTATTTGAACCGCCGCGGCATTATTACCCGGTCTTCCCGGGATTAATTCTTTTTCCATTCCATAATTTCATTTCTCAGCCAGCCCGTCCAGACGTCGATCCCTGCCCCGGTTCTGGCGGATACGGGCAGCACCGGTATTCCCGGGCGTCTCAGGTGAATATTCCGGATCACCTTATCGAAGTCAAAGTCAAAATACTCTATGACATCGACTTTATTGACGAGAACGATATCCGCATGACCGAACAGCAGCGGATATTTCAGGGGCTTGTCATCTCCTTCCCCAACCGAGAGAATCACCGCGGTCTTCGAGGCACCGGTGTCGAATTCCATCGGTCCCACCAGATTCCCGATATCCTCCAGTACGATCAGATCAAGTCCGTTCAGGTCGAGGGAGGCAAGTCCCTGCTGCGTCATGGACGCATCCATGTGACCCAGATTTCCGGTGTGCAGCTGCACCACGCGGACCCCGGTATCGGCGATTCTCCTCGCATCCACGTCCGAATCGATCGCCGCCTCCATCACCCCGATCACAAACTCATTCTTGAGCGCGTTGATCGTAGCCGTCAGCAGTCTCGTCTTTCCCGCGCCCGGAGAACTCTGCAGGTTCAGCAGGAAAATTTTTTTCTCACGAAGCATCTGCCGCGTATCGTTCGCGATTTTATCGTTGGCCTCCAGAATATTCTGGCGTACATCAATAATCTGAATCGGTGACATCGCATTTCCTCCCTGTATTCTGTGCATTTCAGGCGCCGATCCGGAAAGTCCGCAGGCGCATGAAGGACCCAGTTCAGTATAACACAGGAAGTCCGGGGTTCTCCATATGAATCCGTTATGTCGGAAAATAACAGGAAGCGACGCGCCAAATTCACCTGCTTAATGTAAAATTGCCATGAAAATCCGATAATGCTGTGGTAAAATTGTCACATTGATGTTAAAATTGCATTAATCTCAAGCAAATTTCTTGCAAAATGAACAGCATTTTATTCCGTTCACTGGAGGTGACATCATGATTAAAGAATTTGTTCCGCCCACCCGGCCGGATGACGAAACCCTGAAGACCCGCCGCAGGGAAGAGCAGGAAAAGCTGGCGGAAAATCAGCTGAAAATCAAAGAAGCGAAGCTGCCGGTAATGGTCATTTTTGAGGGCTGGGGCTCTGCCGGTAAAGGCAGTGTGCTCGGACGCGTGATCCGAAACATCGACCCCCGCTTCTTCCAGGTGGCTACAATGGATAAGCCGCCGACGGAAGAAGACAAGAGAAAACCGTTCCTGTACCGCTATATCGTGGAGATTCCGGAGGCAGGAAAATTCCAGTTTTTCGATACCTGCTGGATGCGTGAGGTCACCGACGGGATCCTCCGGGGAGACGCGAGTCAGGACGATTACAAAAAGCGTATCCGCGATATCAATACGATTGAGCGTCAGCTGACGGATAACGGTTATCTGGTCATGAAGTTTTTCTTCCACATCAGCAAAAAGGAACAGAAAAAAAGGCTGGACGCTCTTCTCGGCAGCAAGAACACGAGCTGGCGCGTGAATGAGGATGATTACTGGGAGAACAAGCACTACGACGAATGTCTGGATGTCTACGACACGTATCTGGAGGACACCAGCCGTCAGGTTGCTCCCTGGTACATTATTGATTCGGACAAAAAGCAGTGGGCGGAGCTTCAGGTCCTCACCTATCTGAACCGGGGCATCGACATCGCCATGCAGAACCACGGTCTGGCGGCTCCGATCCTGCAGAACCGCTTCCGTCTGGAACCGATTCCGCTGCTGAAGGACATTTCTCTCGAGGATAAGACCATCGAGGAGGAAGACTATAAGCGCGAACTGAAAGAGCTTCAGGAGGAGCTCGGCGATCTGCATAACAGGCTTTACCGCAAGAAGCTTCCGGTTATTATCGCTTACGAAGGCTGGGACGCGGCAGGAAAGGGCGGAAATATCAAGCGCATCGCGGGTGCGCTGGATCCGAGAGGCTACACCGTACACCCGATCGCAAGCCCCGAGCCGCATGAAAAAGCCCGCTTCTATCTGTGGCGCTTCTGGAACCGTCTGCCGAAAACCGGCCATGTTGCCATCTTTGACCGTACCTGGTACGGGCGTGTGATGGTGGAGCGGCTGGAGGGCTTCTGCAGTGAAAATGACTGGCAGAGAGCCTACAATGAGATCAATGAATTCGAAAAAATGCTCACCGACTGGGGCGCGGTCATCATCAAGTTCTGGGTTCAGATCGACTCCGACACGCAGCTTGCCCGTTTCACCGAGCGTCAGAACACGCCGTCCAAGCAGTGGAAAATTACGGATAAAGACTGGCGGAACCGCGATAAATGGGATCTCTATGAAACCGCCGTCAATGAAATGCTGCAGAAGACAAATACCGATTTTGCGCCATGGCACGTGCTGGAATCCGTCGATAAACAATACGCGCGGATCAAAGCGCTGAAGGTCGTAAACGAATCCATCAAAAAGGCACTCTGAATCTTATCTGTCCGCTTTTCTGTATTTCAATATCGCTTCAGAAAACGGGACCGCCGCATAAATCCAATGCGGCGGTCCCGTTTTCCGTTTCTTTAGCTATTTTCCGCTTCCCGGAGAATCTGCTCTCTCCGACACAAAAAACTGCGGAATCTGCGTCAGTATGACAGCGGTGAAAACAAGAGCGCATCCGGTCAGCTCTCTCCCGTTCATTGTTTCCCCGAGAATGATCCATCCTCCGAGTCCCGAAAAGACCGACTCCATGCTCATCGCGATGGAGGCCGGAGCGGGATCCGCATATTTCTGCCCGATGATCTGAAGGGTAAATCCTCCTCCGCTCGCGCCGATTCCACAGTAAAGGAGCGGGAAAATCACCTCGCGCAGCTGATCGGGGTCAAAATGTTCAAACAGAAGCATCCCCACCAGCGAAATCATTGTGCAGACAACAAACTGCAGGAAAGAAAGCGTCATTCCGTCGATCTCGCTGAAATAGTCGACTGCCATGATCTGAGCGGCAAATCCGCACGCATCCAGAAGCATCAGTACATCCCCCAGGTACAGCCGGGAAACGTCCCCTCCCATGCAGAGCAGATACATTCCGATCATGCAGAGGCCGCCTGCGAAGAATGTAATCGGGTGAACTTTTTTCCCGAAAAATACAGAAAGAAGAGCGACCAGTACAACATACGTCGATGTCAGAAACCCCGCCCTTCCGGAAGAAGCAATCCCATTCGGATAAAACTGCAGACCGAATTGCTGCAGATTAATTCCCGCTGCCAGAAACGCCCCGCAGATGAGGCCAGCTGCCAGCATCCTGGAAGTTGGTTTCTCCATCTCTTTTTTTCTGCCTTCTTTTTTCGAAATGCCGGAACGGATCGCGAGAATGATCCCGAGCATAACGGATGCAATCGCGCATCTGAGGAAATTCAGGGTAAACGCCCCGATATTGTGGCTGGCGATGATGCGCTGGGCGGGGAAAGTGAAACCCCACAGCAGAGCCGTCGTCAGCAGGATGGAAATTCCTTTCAAATTTCTGGACATTTTTTCTATACTCCGTGATCACCAAAACCGGATTTATTATAGTGAACTTTTTCCGGCCTTTCAACCGTTATTCTCCTCTTTTATTTCCCGCCGTCAAGAGACAACAAAAAAAGAAATATCTTTGACAGTTCAGTGAATCGACTTGAAAAATGGTTCCGCTTATGATGATTACAAGCAGAACAAAGAGATGCCATTATGGCTGAAACATCCGGAAATATTAGTGAGTTTAAGGAAAGGAGCAGAAAAAATGAGCAGAGCAAAAATGGGTCTGGTCGGCATGTGCAGCGCTTTTGAAAGCGGCGGAGAACGGTACGATATGCTGATCTCCAATGCGGAAAAAGCAATGAAGGAAGCCGGTATTGACGTAGTGGTCGCCGAGAAAAGCGTCTGGAATCCCTCCGACGCGATCCGTGTATGCGATCAGTTTAAAAAGGAATCCGTTACTTCTCTCGCGATGATTTTTGTGACCTGGGTCCAGGATTCGCTTCCCTATATTTTTATGCATGAACTGTCCGTCCCGACGGTATTCTGGGCAGTTCCCTTCCCCGAGACATTCTCCATCGGCTGCGTACAGAATTTCGGAAGTGCGCTGAAGACGCAGAATACAAGCTTCGAGTATGTCTATGGTAATCCGGAAGACAAGGGAGTGATGGATACCATCGTTCTGACCGCGGAAGCCGGAGAAATCATCCGGGACGTAAAAGAAATGCGGATCGCTCTCGTCGGGCCGAGACAGACATGGAGAGTCGCCGGGCCTCAGGATATGTCAAAGGAAGAATGGGATTTCTCTGAAAAGCTGGGGCCGACCATTCTGCATATTGAGATGGAAGAAATCACAGACAAAGCGGAAAAAATCAGCGACGCGGAAGCGGAGAAAATTCTCGATTCGCTTAAGAGCAGAACCGGAAAAGTGAAATGTTCCCATGAAACGATGCTCTGGATGGCAAAAGTATACAGCGCGTCCAAAGAAATCATCGAAGCGATGCATCTCCAGGCATTCGCTGCCGAATGCTATCCGTACTACAGCGGACTGATGAACCAGGCGGCCTCCTGGCTCTCCGATGACGGATATGTCGTAGACACCGAGGGCGATATCGCTCATGTGTTCACTCAGTACATCCTGAATCGGGCGGCCGGCTCCGGCACATGCGCGCTGGGCGAAGTCGGCAGCTATAACGAAGCCGAAAATTACATGACGGTCTGCCACGAAGGCAGCACTGCCGCTTCTCTGGCGGATTCCATCGAAAAAGTAGCCGTAAATCCCTCCGGGGACCGCGGCGCGTTTATCGGTGTTCCGCTGAAAGCGATGGATCGGGTTACGTTCTGCGACATGCAGGGAGTTGACGGCTCTTACCAGATGATGGTTGCGACAGGAAGCACTCTTCCGGTTTCGGAAGCGGAATGGACCGAGGCAGGAGAAAAGCTCGTCGCGAAACTCCGTGCGGATCAGGGAAAACCTGCCGAGGTAATTGATCAGATGATACGGGCGGGCTTCCATCATCACTTTGTCATCCGCGAGGGCGACGTTGCGGAACTTACCCGTGAAGTCTGCAAATTTCTCGGAATTTCTGTTGTAACGCTCGGATAAAAAGAAGGAAAAGTTCGATGGAAAAATATATTCTGGGCATCGATATCGGAACGACTTCTCTGAAAACAGCCGTTTACGATGCACGCGGAACGCTGCAGGGAAGCGCGGTAACGGAATACAGCCTTCTCACCCCCGCGACCAATATCGTAGAAGCCCCCTGTTCTGTCTATCTGGAATCGATCGAGAGCGGTCTGAATTCTATTCGAACCGAAAAGCATGTGGATACATCCAGGATCGGCGTCATCGGATTCTCCGTTCAGGGTGAGACGATGTGTTTTCTGGATAAAAGCGGAAATCCTCTCGGAAATGCCATTGTCTGGATGGATAACCGCGCCGGAGCTCAGGCGGAAGAAATGCGCCGCCGCTTTGGAGATGAAACCTGTTACGAGATAACCGGCCAGGTGAGTTTTGAGGCAAACTGGCCTGCCGCAAAAATACTATGGGTCAGGGAAAACGATCCGGAGCGCTTTCAGAAAACGCGGCACATCCTGCTTCTTGAGGATTACATCATCTACCTTCTGACCGGGAAATTCGTCTCGGAGGGCTCCCTTTTAACTTCGACGGAATACTGGGACATCCGGACAAAGAAGTACTGGAAAGAAATGCTGGATTTCATCGGAATCAGCGAAGCAGTTCTGCCCGAAATCCACGAGTCCGGAGAGGTGATCGGAACCATTCTCCCGGAAATGGCGGAAAAGCTGGGTATTTCCCCGGAAGCAAAGGTGACTACGGGCTGTCTCGATCAGGCAGCCGGCGCGATCGGAGTGGGAAATATCCGTCCGGGAATCTTTTCCGAGAACATCGGTGCCGCTCTCGCGATCTGTGTCCCCACCAATAAAAGGACGTACGATCCGAACCGTCAAATGCCGGTTCACTATTTTGCAAGACCGGACACCTACATGATGCACACATTTACCACCGGAGGCATGTGTCTTCGCTGGTTCCGTGACAACTTCTGCACGGAAGAGATGGATTTGCAGAAAGTGACGGGAATCGACGCTTACGATCTGATGAACCGCGAGGTCGAACAGATCGCTCCCGGTGCGGATGGTCTGCTCTGTCTGCCGCATCTGCAGGGATCTCTGGCCCCGGACGTCAATTTAAACGCAAAAGGGGTATTCTACGGAGCGACTCTGAAAACGACGAAAGCACATTTCATCCGTGCGGTTATGGAGAGTCTCGGCTATCTGATCTGCCGCAATCTTGAAGCGGTTTCCGCCATGGGCCTCGAGGTTACGGAGATCCGCACGATGGGAGGCGGATCCAAATCAGAGGTATGGAATCAGATCAAAGCGGACATTACCGGAAAGGTCCTGCACGTCACGTATTCGTCCCAGGACACGGCATGTCTTGGCGCCGCGATACTCGCCGGAACGGCAGTCGGAATGTTTGACAGCATCGAATCCGCCGTAGATTCCATGGTGAAAATCCGGAAATCCTACGAGCCGGATCCGGACAGACATGCGATGTACCGGATTCAATATGAGAAATTCAAAAAACTCTTCCGCTCTCTCTCGGAACTGTATGACTACGACGCCGCCCATCCGGCGACGCCACATCAATAATAAATGATAATGGAGGTATTGCAAAATGAAAAACCCGGAACTGATTGTTATGCTGACCCACAATGATGTAACTGTAAAAAACGCAAAAGAAGTTTTTGAATCCTGCAAAAACTCCAAGGCAAACTGCTGGGGGTTCAAGGAAGTCGGACTTCCGCTGGATGAGATGAAGGAACTGTTTTCCGAGATGAAATCCCTCGGAAAAACAACCTTTCTCGAGGTGGTTGCCTACACCGAAAAAGAATGTATGGAAGGCGCGAAGATGGCCGTCGCATGCGGAGTTGACATTCTGATGGGGACGCTGTATTTCCAGTCGATCATGGATTACTGCAAAGAAAATAATCTGAAATATATGCCGTTTGTCGGCGAGATTACCGGCCGTCCCTCCGTTCTCCACGGAACAATCCAGGGTATGATTGACGAGGCAAATTCCTACATTGAGAAAGGTGCATACGGGATCGACCTCCTCGGCTACCGTTACGAGGGCGACGCGGTCGAGCTGAACAAAAAGTTCGTGGCCGGAGTGCATGCTCCTGTGTGTCTCGCCGGTTCCGTCAACAGCTATCAGCGGCTGGACGAGGTTAAGGACGCGAATCCGTTCGCATTCACCATCGGCGGTGCCTTTTTCGAGAACAAATTCGACGGATCGTTCTGCGAACAGATCGACAAAGTTGTCGATTATATCAATAAATAACACCTCCTCTTTTCCAATTATGAAGCAGGGCAGCCGTTATTGCGGCCGCCCTGCTTCTTCATTGTCCTCTTCCGAAAATCCTGTGTGCTCCATATGCCAGGTGCGGTAAGCTTTCGGGGCCATCCCCATTTTACGGAGAAATGTTTTATAGAAATAAGAGTAATTGTTGAATCCCACGCTTTCGGCCGCTTTTGTCACAGGGGAACCTGCCCGGAGCATGCGCGCCGCTTCGCCGATTCTTTTTTCCTGAATATAAGCGGACAAAGTTTTCCCGGTCATTTTCTTGAAAATACGCGATACGTAATATTCGCTGTAGCTGACCTCCTTCGCCAGCTTTGCCAGCGTCAGTTCTTCCTGCAGATGCTGGTTGATATAGTTGATGATAACGGAGATGATCCGCACACGCTGCGTACCGAAATCCTCCATGTAATCCGCGGTCCAGCAGTCGTTATACGCAAACGCCAGAAACTGATGAATAACGGATCGGTCAAAAATGTCCTGCCCGTGATCCGCCCGGTAATTCCGGTAGAAGGAAAGCAGCCTGTCGTATTTTTCAAACCGGTTCTCCGGAATATGCACGACAGGAAAATGATGATCGGAATAGTGAAAAAGAGACAGCAGATTGGAGGAAGACGAGCACATGGATATCAGCAGGGATGCCGAAATGCTTATGGAAAACCGCTCATAATGAGCGTTGGCGTCGGTAATGAGAGCGTGCGGAGTGAACATGTCGATAAAGAGCAGATCCCCTCTCTGAACCAGAAATCGTTCCTTCTTTTCTCCGATCTCAATCCGTCCGGTCTTTCCGAAAAAAATCTGAAATTCATAAAAGTCATGGTAGGAATAGGAAGTGTACGGTTCAACATTTTCATTTCTTACCAGACAGTCATAATCTCCCTTCAGAAGATTAATTCCGGAATAGAAAACCGCATTGCCGGGAAACTTTTTCGTTGCCATGGCAGATCCTCCTTTCATTCCTTGGATGAACGCGGTTACTATCTGAATCATATCAGACAGAAGCGATGTCGTCAAACATCAGAACGCAATATATGAAATGTGAAGCGCAATACAGGGAATGGAGAAAAAACGCTTGTTTCCATACAATAATATCATCAAAAGCAAGTCGTTCCAAACAAATAAGAAAAAAAACACAGACAAAAAACTCAATCTCAGGGAGAAGGGAAAAGCTATGAAAAATTATTCAGTGAATCCTGCGTCGCTCAGGAATTTTACCGAGCAGGTTTTCTCAGGCGCCGGTGTCCCCGGAAAGGATGCGGCGGAAATCGCGGAACTTCTCGTACACGCAGATCTCCGTGGCGTACATAGTCATGGAGCAATCCGCATTCCTTCCTATCTGGAAAAAATTCAGAAGGGAGGAGCTTCCCTGGACAGCTCTTATCCGATTGTAAAGGAAACGCCGGTCAGTGCCGTGATCGATGCGCAGGGCGGACTCGGAGCGGTAGCCGGAACAAAAGCCGTCGATCTTGCCAGAAGCAAGGCAGAAAAAAGCGGCATGGCGATTGTCGCGGTCCGGAACAGCAATCACTTCGGTATGGCCGGACACTGGTCCCTGAAACTTGCCGGCGACAACATGATCGGTTTTGCCTGTTCCACAACGGACCTGACAATGGGGGCACCCGGAAGCAAAGTCCCGTTTATGGGAAACAATCCCTTTTCTTTTGCCGTGAAAGCCGGTAACAAATATCCGGAATTCTGCGTGGACATGGCAACCAGCACGGTCGCGATGGGCAAGTGCAAAGATCTGGCAAAGCGCGGAAAACCGATCTCCCACGGTTGGATGCTGGATAAGGACGGCAACGACACGACAGATATCAGCAAGTGCAGCATGATGACGACCATGGCAGGACACAAAGGATTCGGAATCGCTCTGATCGTGGAACTGTTTGCGACAATGCTTTCAGGCGGGGTGCTGTCCCCGGATATCAATAATCAGGATCTGCCGGAAATACCGGAACTTTCCAGTCAGGCATTCGGCTGCATTAAAATTGACCGGTTCCGTGATTTGAAAGATTTTGAAAACAGCATGGAGACCTACATTGACCGTCTGCATGAGCTTCCGATGCGGGAAGGCGCCGGAAGAGCGAAATATCCCGGCGAAATCGAATATGAAAACAAAAAAAGAAATCTGAAAGAAGGGATCGTCCTGCCCGAGACTCTTGTCAGTGAACTGAAAACCATCGGAGAAAAAATGGGGATCGAAACATCCTTCCTCTCCGCTGCGGAAACGGACCGGGCATAAAAATGAAGCTGTTGTTCTGCAAGCCGTAATCGTAAATTTATTATTATTTTAAGGAGGAAAAAAACATGGTAACCGCAAAAAATCACATTCGAGAGCTTCTGAACGAAGGAAAATGCACCGTCAACACCCGTATCTGGAACACCTGGGGAACTACAGCAGAGGCGGCCATCAGCGTCGGACATTTTGATTATCTCGAGTTCCTTGCCGAGTATGCTCCCTTCACTCTTCCGGAGCTTGAAAACTTCGTGCGTGCCTGTGAGCTCCACGGTGCCGGATCCATGATCAAGGTGGATTATCAGAACCGTTTCTACGTCGCGCAGAAAGCAATCGCGATGGGATTCAACGCCGTTCTCTTCACGGATCATGAAACGCCGGATCAGGTCCGCGAGACCCTCCACAATGTCGTTCCGCAGAGTCCGAAATACAACGGACGTTTCGGCTATCCGAACGCACGCTGGCTCGGATACAATCCGGAACCGTCTCAGATGGAATACGCCGACATGAACGCGAGCTGCGTCAAGGCATTTATGATTGAAAAAGAAGAAATGGTTGAGAACATTGAAGAAGTCTGCAAAATCCCGGGCGTAGATATGATTCAGTTCGGACCGTCTGACTACTGCATGAGCAAGGGATGGAACAGTGCCGAGCACAAGGACGAGTGGCAGAAGGTTGAGCGCCATTGCATTGAGGTCGCGCTGGCCAACGGTGTTCGTCCGAGATGTGAAATCTATTCTCTGGATCAGATCGATTACTACAAAAAACTTGGCGTAAAAGATTTCTGCATCGGCGATGAATTCGATATCCTCAAGGATTACTGGGCAAACGTAGGGGCAAAAACAAAGGAAATCGTAAACAAATAACAGACCTTTTCCTCCCGGATGCAAAGTCCGGACAGGAAGAAACAGCTGAAACAGGATGCAGGGGCTGCCGCATGAAAAAAATGCGACAGCCCCTTTTTTTCACGATCTCCCCAATCTTTTCCGAAAGATTCCCCTCGGCAGTCATTCTGCCGCCTGCGGACTACGCTGCGCAAAAAAAGAAATGTACAGAACAAATCCATAAATTGATTGTGTAAAGCGCAGATATTATTATTATCTTACAAATCAATTCTGGGCAAAGCAGACACAACATTCAGGTAACAGCAGGCAACGCCTATTCATAATGCCCATAGAAGCAACGGACGGGAATACCGCGGACCCCGGACGCATGTCTCTCGCACATCTGGCTGATTCAGGAGGAAAACCATGCAGAAAATAGTTATTTCAGAATGGGTACCGGAAGAATGCATCGCACCATACCGGAAGGATTTCGACTTCGACGTTCCCTCTCAGGAAAAACACGCATACAGCTATGAAGAGCTTCTCACCAGAGCGCCGGAAGCGGATGGAATTCTGATTCTCGACAACACCGGTGACAAAAAGCTGATGGATGCTGCCGTCAAGCTGAAAGTAATTGCCAACTTCGGAGTCGGATATGACAATATCGACTGGAAATATGCGACACAGATCGGGCTTCCGGTCATCAACACGCCGACGCAGGTCACAGAAGCAACGGCAGAGCACGCCGCTGCGCTGATCGCGTCCGTGATGCGCAGCATCGCAAAGTATGACCGCGATGTCCGCGCAGGTATCTGGGAAAGCCCGAACTTCGCCGATGTGAACACGCAGATCGAGGGGTCCACACTGGCGATTCTCGGATTCGGACGGATCGGAAAAAGAGTCTGCCGGAAGATGCAGGGATTTGGAATGAACGTAATTTATTACGATAAATTCCGTGCCTCCGAGGATATCGAAAAAGAGTTTGGCGTAAAATACGTCAGCTTTGACGATGCTCTGAAGGAGGCCGACTGTATCTCCCTTCATATGCCCTATCTGCCGGAGAATCATCATCTTTTCGGGAAAGAAACCTTCGCCAAAATGAAAAAGACAGCCTATTTCGTCAATTGTGCGAGAGGAAAAATCGTCGATGAGCAGGCACTTGCAGACGCTCTGAAAAGCGGTGAGATCAAAGGAGCCGGGCTTGACGTTTTCGAAGATGAGCCGAATGTGAATCCCGATCTTCTGAAGCTCTCCAATGTTACGCTGACGCCTCACATCGCGAGTCTCACGATGAAGGCAAGGGTCGGAATGTGCAACGAGGCACTCTCCGGCATCACCGGGGTGCTCCGCGGTGAAAAGCCGTACAATGTCGTAAACAAAGAAGTATTGAAGTAACCGACGGCGGGGTGTAGCAAAAACAAGCAGATACGTTACGGGGGTAACTATGAATAAAGGCAAAAAAGCAACGATGGTATGCGGTGTCGTCCTCGCCTGCGTAATGGCAGTCAGCGGAGCCGTCAGAGGCGCACAGGACGATTCCCAGGGAGGAATCAGCGGCGGAATCACGATTAAACTCTGCCACACGGACCCCTCCGGTTGTGCGACTACAAAGGCGCTGCAGCGTTTTGCAGAAGAGGTCACCGAAGAATCCGACCATAGAATTGTGGTAGAAGAATATGCGGACGGAATAATGGGCGACGACGACCAGATCAATGAGGAAATTTATAATGGAGCATTTGTCATGAATTACTCGGATCCGGCCCTGGTCGAGCCGTATTTTCCCGATTACTCGATACTGATGTGCCCTTACTTCTTTAATTCCTATGATGAAATTGCGAAGTTTAAAGAAACCGATTTCAACAAAGAACTTTCGCAGGGTCTGAAAGACGCAGGCATCATGTGTCTGGATTCTTTCGGCGGATATTACGGCTCCAGGCAAATCATGTCAAATAACGTGATCAAAACGCCGGAAGATATAAAGGGAGTGGATTTCCGGGTTCCGAACAACGCCACGCAGATTGAAATGGTGGAAGCGTGGGGATGCAACCCGGTAACGATTTCTTTTTCCGAGACGTATTCGGGACTTCAGCAGGGAGTCGTTGACGCGGTGGAAAATCCGATCGGATCCCTCTACACAAATTCGATCCAGGAAGTGTGCAGTACTCTCAACATGACGAACCATATCTACGCGGTGAACGGCATTATTATGAGCGCGGATCTCTATGACAGCCTGGATCCCGATCTTCAGAAAATTCTCATCGACAATGCAAACGAATTTGACGAATACAACACGGAAATGGTTCTTGAAGAAGAAAAACAGGACATCGAGGCGATGGAAAAAGAGGGAACCGTCATCAATTATGACGTGGATATTGATTCGATGAAAGTCGCGAAAGATTACGTCCTGCAGCATCACGGCTGGAGCGAGGACCTGATTGAACGGGCGGAGAACGCTCTGGATTCGATTCGGAATTAAGGAGGACAAATTATGAATCACATCAAAAAATTCTTTCTGAATTTCGAGGAAATCATCGGCGGCGTCTGCCTGGTTGTCATGGCAATCTTTATTTTCATGAATACGTTTTCCCGTCTGTTCTTTAACGTCAGTATTCCGGCACTGGATGAAATTTCCTATACCCTGTTTGCCTATGTGATTTTCGTAGGCAGCAGTTCCCTTTATAAGCGGTACGGACACGGCGTAATCGATCTGATCGTAAAACTCTTTCCCGAAAAAGTGCAGGCAGTGATTTCCATCATTATCTCTTCCATCATGCTTATCACAAACGCGTTTATCACCTATCTGTCGGCGGGTTATTGCGTGCAGTCCTTTACCAGAAAAACACAGACGCTTCACGTTTCTTATTCCATAACATCCTTTTCTCTGGTACTCGCCTTCTTCTGTATGACCATTCATTCATTGATGCACCTTCGCAGCGTCATCGTGAACAGGGACTATTTCCACGAGAAACCCATCTATGACAATCTCTTTACCGTAGATTCCATCGATGACATGGTAAAGGATTCAGAGGAGCAGAAAGCGGAGGAAAAAGAAGAACTGAAAGAAGAACAGAAAAAGGAGATTGAAGAAAAGAAAGGAGGCCGGAAATGAATCTGATACCTGTATTAATTGTTTTTGTACTGTTCTTTCTCGGCGTACCGGTTGCGTGGTCTATGATGATCGGAAGCTTCATCTATTTCACCTTCATGTGCCCCGGCGTTAATATGTTTTCGATGGTATCTTCTCTTCTGGACGAGTCGAGCTCGTTTACAATGATGGCCATTCCGCTTTTCATCATGGCCGGTTCCGTGATGGGATACGGCGGTGTTTCCACGACTCTGATGGATTTCTGTGATATGCTGACCGGCCGGATGGTCGGCGGCCTCGGAGCCACAAACACTCTTCTGTCCACTTTCATGGGAGGCATGAGCGGATCTTCCGTGGCGGACGCGGCGTTCGAAGCCAGAATGCTCTGCCCGGAAATGGAAAAACGCGGATTCAGCAAAGGTTATTCTTCTGCGATCACCGCCGCGACAAGCTGCATCACGCCGATCATTCCACCGGGTATCGCGATGGTTATCTACGCCACCAGCGCCGGATGTTCTGTCGGAGATATGTTCCTCGGCGGATATGTTCCAGGCATTCTGATCTGCATCACCATGCTGGTTCTCAATTACATTATTTCGAAAAAGAGAAACTACAAGCCTACCCGGGATTACAAACTGACCAGAAAGCAGGTCGTTTCGACAACTCTGAAATCCCTCTGGGCCCTGTTTCTCCCGATCTTTATTCTGGTCGGCCTTCGCACGGGCATGTTTACGGCAACCGAGTGTGCAGCAGTCATCGTCGTATACTCAGCCATTGTCGGGGCGCTCGTCTACAAGAGACTGAAGCTTTCCGACTGGCCGAAAATCATCGTCGAGACACTTCACAGCACGGCGAGCGTACTGTTTATCCTCTCCGCCGCTGCCCTGTTTTCAAAGTACCTCGTATGGGAAAACATTCCGCAAATGGTTGCGCAGGGACTCGCTTCCGTGGCGACAAGCAAAGTAATCTTCATTCTGATTGTTCTCCTGATCATGTTCGTAATGGGAATGTTTCTCGATACGGCTGCCGCGCTCGTTATTCTCCCGCCGCTTCTTCTTCCGGTCGCAAACTCTCTGGGAGTGGATCCCGTTCATCTCGGTATCGTAATGGTGCTGATGGATACGCTCGGAGGCATCACGCCGCCATTCGGCGTCATGATGTTTGCCGTGATGGGCGTGACAAAAGTAAAGATGTCAGACTACATAAAAGAAGGATGGCCGTTGATACTGGGCGTCCTGGCGGTATGCGTCTTTGTTGCCCTGTGTCCGGTTGAAATGTTTGTCGTCCGCGCGTTCGGCGGATAATTACCATATAACCGATCTGACCTGACAAAAAAATGGAGGTATATGATGAAAATTGTAGTATTAGACGGATATACGGAAAACCCGGGAGACATTTCCTGGAATGCGCTGAAAGAGCTGGGAGATCTTACGGTTTATGACCGCACTTCCTATTCTGAATCGCCGCTTATCGCGGAACGGATCGGGGACGCGGAAATCGCTGTGACAAACAAGACTCCGATCAGCCGGGAAACTTTCGACCGCTGCCCGAACCTGAAAGCGATCGCCGTTCTTGCGACGGGATACAATGTTGTTGACTATGAATACGCAAAGTCAAAAAACATACCGGTCATGAATGTACCGGTTTACGGCACCGACAATGTTTCCCAGTATGCTATCGCACTTCTTCTGGAAGCCTGCTCGCATATCGGGGCGCACGACGCCTCTGTTCATGCCGGAGAATGGCATAACAACGTCGACTGGTGCTACTGGAAATACCCGATGATCGAAGTTTCCGGAAAAACGGCCGGGATTATCGGCCTGGGCAAGATCGGATGGCACACCGCAAAGATTCTGGATGCGATGAATGTGAATGTGCTGGCTTTTGACACATACCCGAACGATAAAGGAAAAGAAGTGGCGCAGTACGTCGGTCTGGATGAGCTTCTCTCGAAATCTGACTTTATTTTCCTGCACGCCCCGCTGTTTCCTTCCACACAGGGAATCATTAATAAGGAAAACATCGCCAAAATGAAAGACGGCGTCATCATCATCAACAACAGCCGGGGACCGCTGGTCGTCGAACAGGATCTGGCAGACGCGCTGAACAGCGGAAAAGTGGCTGCTGCTGCTCTTGATGTCGTCTCGACGGAGCCGATCAGCGCCGATAACGTACTGCTGTCGGCAAAGAACTGCATCATCACACCCCATATTTCCTGGGCGACCAAAGAAGCCAGAGAACGAATCATGCAGACAACCGCAGACAATATCCGGTCCTTCATCTCCGGAACCCCGAAAAACGCCGTCAATTTCTGACCTGATAGCAGACGGTGCTGCCGATCATCCGACAGCACCGTCTTTCTGACGTTTTCAGGCTCGTTTCACGGACAGATTCGTCCGGTTTCTCCGGAGTGTAGTCTTACAGCATCTCTGCGAGCTCATAAATGAGTTTCTCACTCTTCTCCCATCCCAGGCAGGGATCGGTGATGGATTTTCCGTATACGCCCTCTCCGATTTTCTGGTTTCCGTCCTCGATATAGCTCTCGATCATCAAACCCTTCACGATATTCCGGATATCGGAAGATACAGTGCAGCTGTGAATGACGTCCTTCGCGATGCGGATCTGCTCCAGAAATCTCTTCCCGGAATTCGAGTGGTTGGTATCAATGATGACGGCCGGATTTTCCAGACCTCTCTTCTCATACTCCTCGATCAGAAGCTGAAGATCCTCGTAATGGTAATTCGGGATGTGTCGGCCGGATTTGCTGACATGTCCGCGCAGAATCGCGTGCGCGAGAGGATTGCCGTCCGTGTGTACCTCCCATCCGCGGTAGACAAAGGTCTGCGGACTCTGAGCGGCCGTAATCGAATTCATCATAACGTCGATATCCCCGCTTGTGGGATTCTTCATTCCGGCGGGAATGCCGATTCCGCTGGCGACCAGACGATGCTGCTGATCCTCAACGGACCGGGCGCCCACGGCAACATAGGAGAGCAGATCCGAGAGGTAACGGTGATTCTCCGGATAAAGCATCTCGTCGGCACAGGTAAAACCGGTCTCCCGTACAATTCTCGTATGCATATCGCGGATAGCGATGATGCCTGCCAGCATATCCTCGCCCTTCTCGGGGTCCGGCTGATGCAGCATGCCCTTGTAGCCTTTTCCGAGCGTGCGCGGCTTGTTTGTATAGACACGGGGAATCATGAAAATCTTATCCTTTACCTTTTCCTGGACACGCGCAAGGCGGTGCATATAATCCAGAACCGCCACCTCATTGTCCGCGGAACAGGGACCGATCAGGAGAAGAAGCTTCTGCTCCTTTCCTGTCAGAATATCGGCGATCTCATTGTCCCGTTTCTGTTTAATTTTCTTTATCGATTCTTCCACCGGGAACTCCCTCTTGATTTCCTGCGGAATCGGAAGCTTCCGGCGAAACTGCATGTTCATCTCCATTTATTACACCTCTTTGTGAAAACCTCCCGCCATCCTCTGTGCGGCTCGTATTTTCTTCGCCGCTTTTCCGGCGGAGTTTCAGACCGTGCTTTATGTCTCCTCAAGATTTCCGAATTCCCTCAGGATATGCCCGTACAGCATCTTCACGGCGGGAGCCATCACCTTCTGATTGAGCGTCGCAATACCGATCAGACGCGATGCGTCCGGGAGCATCCGGTACTGCCTGACTTCATACGGAATATCGTTCATCACCAGCTCCGGCATGATGCAGATACCGAATCCGCTGGCAACGATAGCAATCGTGGAGAGGTCATCCACCACATGATAATTCGTCTGCACCTTCAGATTATTTTCCCGAAGATAATTCTGGATGTCCGCGTCCGTGGATTCACGCTGAACGACAAACTGGTGACGGGACATTTCCTCGATGGAAATATACTCCGAAGAAGGATCCGCCTTTTCAAAATTCAGCGGGACGATACATTTCAGGGGATCTCTGTAAAACGGCTCAATTTTCAGTTCCCCGGAACTGGAGGTCGAGAGAAAACCCAGATCGACCGCACCGCTCTTCACCCAGCCATAGACGTCGTCGTACGTGCCCTCGTAGACCTCAATGCCGATCGCCGGGTACATCTCGCCGAACGACTTGATAATACGCGGCATCCAGTTCGTGCAGACGCTGGAAAAGCAGCCGACTTTGATCTTTCCCTGTCTCATGCCCTTCAGCTCGGCAACCGACTGTCTGAGACTCTCGTCGCTGTTCAGAACGGCGTTGACGTACGGAAGCAGATGCTCCCCGTAATTCGTCAGCATCACGCCGCTTTTATTTCTCGTAAAGACGCTGAAGCCCAGTTCCTTCTCCATCGAAGCCACGGCGTGGCTGATCGCGGACGGAGTCAGACCAAGGATGTCGGCAGCCTTGTGAAAGCTGCCTGCCTCAGTTACTGTTTTAAAAACCTGATAACCAAGAAGGGTCATAATGAAACCCCCTCCATCAGAATCCGCCAGGCCCGAAGCAAAATGCAGCGGGCGAATCCATTAAGTCCTTGCGCAGAGATACTGCAGATTTTCCCATCTTCTGTCGACTACATCCTGAAACTCCTCGATCAGGTGTTCATTGCCCGGTTTGAAGAGATGCTTGAAGCGGCCCTGCGGGCGAAGGAAATCCTCGATCGGAAGCTTGTGCTTCGGCTCATATGAGAGGCTCCACTTCCCGTCGCGTACCTCAAAGAGCGGCCAGTAGCAGGTCTCGACCGCCAGACGGCAGATCTCCATCAGATCCGACATTTCATAGCGCCAGCCTCTGGGGCACGGAGCCATGATATTGAGAAATGCCGGTCCCTCCGTGTATATGGCGCGGTCCGCCTTTCGGTGGATATCTTTAAAGTCCGTGGTGAACGTGGTCTGTGCCACATAGGGAATATTGTGACTGGCAAGGATGCTCGCCAGGTCTTTTCTGCACTGAACTTTTCCGTTTGACTCCTTGCCGACAGGCGTGGTAGTCGTATCCGCATACATCGGTGTCGCAGAGGACCTCTGAATTCCGGTGTTCATATAGGCCCCGTTGTCGTAGCACACGTAAACCATGTCGTGTCCGCGCTCCATTGCACCGGAGAGAGACTGGAACCCGATATCATACGTTCCGCCGTCTCCTCCGAAAGTGATGAATTTGAAGTGCTCTCCTTCCGGGAGCCTTCCCTTGCGTTTCATCACCCGGTAAGCGGTCTCCACACCGGAAAGTGTCGCTCCGGCATTCTCGAACGTATTGTGGATATAGCTGTCCTCCCACGCCGAATAGGGATACATGTAGGAAGAAACTTCGAGACAGCCGGTCGCGTTTCCGATGACCGCACGGTCTTCCGGCTTCAGAGCGCGCAGAACAGCGCGGACCGCGACCGTCGCTCCGCATCCGGCGCACATTCTGTGACCCGGAGCGAGGCGCTCCGGTCTTGCCATCATATTTTTTAAACTGTGTTCGCTCATAATTTTTCTATCTCCTGTCAGACGCGCGGTTCTCCCGCGCGGGGAAAATGACTTCCGGCAGCACCCGGTCTTATGCCCGCAGTCCGATGTATCGGAACTGCTCTACCTTTTCTCCGGAAGCCGCTTTTTGCAGATCATTAAATACTTCAAACACATCCTCCACGCGGAAATCACGTCCCGCGAGTCCATAGACGTAGCTGATTGTCTCGATATGGACTTTGTTTCGGAAAAGGCCGGCAGGAATCTCGGAAGCGAGCGGGCCGGCGTGGCCGTTGTAGCTCTCGCAGCGATCCATGATCGCGGCCGCCCTGCAGCCGGAAAGCGCGCGGGCGATCTCATCCTCCGGGAACGGGCGGAACACGCGCAGCTTCAGCACGCCCGCCTTCACTCCCTTTTCGCGGAGTTCGTCGACCGCTTCCTTCGCGGTACCCGCGGCAGATCCCATGATTACCATGATGTAATCGGCATCTTCGGTCCGGTATTCCTCAAAAAGTCCGTAGGTTCTTCCGGACATCTTGCCGAATTTCTCACCCACGCGGAGAATGACATCCTTCGAGCGGATCATCGCGTCTTCCTGCGCCCTCTTCGCCTCCATCGCGTAATTGGAGATCGAATACGGGCCGACCGAAACCGGCTTTCCGGGGTTCAGCAGAAACTCCTCCGGGTGGTAGGTTCCGACAAACCGCTTAACAGGCGCGTCCTCCAGAAGCTCGATGTTCTGAACCGCGTGGCTCGTGATGAACCCGTCCTCGCAGATCATGACGGGAAGATGCACCGACGGGTCCTCCGCGATCGGAAAAGCCTGGATGTAATTGTCGTAGGCCTCCTGGTTGTTCTCGGAATAGATCTGAATCCAGCCGGTATCCCGCGCGCCCATACCGTCCGAGTGGTCACAGTTGATGTTGATCGGTCCGGAGAGGGTCCGGTTCACCAGGGTCAGAACGATCGGCAGGCGGTCGGATGCCGCCAGAAGAAGCTCCTCCCACATCAGGGCGAGACCGACCGAAGAAGTGGCCGTCATCGTACGTGCGCCGGCCGCCTCGGATCCGATCGCCGCGGACATCGCGGAGTGCTCACTCTCGACCGGAATGAAATCGGTGTCCATCTGACCGTTGGCGATAAAGGTCGACACCATCTGCGGGATCTCCGTGGACGGCGTGATCGGGAAGGCGGGAATGACATCCGGTTCTACCTGACGGATCGCGTACGCGACTGCCTCATTTCCGGACATCCGCTCTTTTATGCTTTTTTCGCTCATGGCTCAATACCCTCCTTCATGATAATAGCGTCAAACGGGCAGACCTTCATGCAGATACCGCACCCCTTGCAGTGGTCATAGTCAAACTGCAGTCGTCTTCCGTTCTCGACCGGGATCGCTCCGTCCGGGCATACCGGGCAGCAGAGCAGACACTGCTTGCACTTCTCCGCAAGGAAAACCGGCGTGTTGGTTCTCCACTCTCCCGTGTTGAACTGCTTCGCCGTTCCTCCGGCGAACAGCTTCAGTCCTTCGGTCAGATCCGTATAGGGACTGTTCTCATTGATTTTGGAAATATCTGTTCTCATAATGCTTCCTCCACCGCGTCATATGCCATAGTCAGCGCTTTCATGTTTCCGTCGATCACCTCGGGCTTTTTCGCAAACTTGTGACGGAAAGAAGCCTTCATATCTTCGATAAACTCATCTCTCGGCATTACGCCGGTCACCGCAACCGTGGCGGCGAGCATCGGGGTGTTCGGAAAATTCTTCCCCAGCGTCGATTCGGAGATGGACCGGGCGTCTACCGTGATGACGCGGCCCTTGTACCCTTTGAGAAGGGGACGGATTTCCTCGCTGCTGCGGGGCGTATTGACAATAATGGCGCCGTCTTCCTTCAGCCCTTTCGTCACGTCAACCGAATGAAGGAGCGTCTCGTCTACAACCACTACATAATCCGGGTCATAGATATTGGAATGCACCCGGATCGGATCTGTGCTGATCCGGTTGAATGCCGTGATCGGAGCTCCCATCCGCTCCGGACCGTACTCCGGAAATCCCTGGACATTTGCGCCCGTCTTAAACGCAACGTCCGCCAGCAGAAGGGCAGCCGTCTTTGCTCCCTGGCCGCCGCGTCCGTGCCATCTGATCTCAACTGTGTTCTTCATGGTATCGTCTCCTGTTTCTTACTGCGCTTCCAGCCGGGGTGATTCATTTCATTCACCCGACAGCTGTAAAAAATTCAACAGTCACCATTATATACTACCTTCTTCTCATCTGTAAATTATTTTCATTAATTTGATTCATTTTATTCGTGAATCATTTTCATGATATGAACACTGCGACGCAGTAAATTGCACAGTACTGTTCTAATTATATATATAATTTTGAAAACATCCAAGTTGTTCAATAATTTGAAAAATCCGCACCATCATGCTATGATACCTCTAATCGGTGAAGGGGAGTCACCGACTTTCGAAAGGTTTAGAAACCTTAGCGCCATGCACCGGCGTGTCTCGTATCATCCTTTTCCTTTTTCTTTTCCACACTGTTTCATTGGCCCCGGGCGGCTTTCGCGTGTGGAAGCCGTCTCTTTTTCCTGTTTCAGAATCGGATTATCGGGCGGAGGAAAACGGATTATCAGACTGCGACGGTTCACGAGGGGCCGGGTCATCGAAAATTCGGCGGATGCCCGGACGCAGGGACGGCTGCGCATGCAGATACAAAACCCGGGAGTAATCGCGGAACAAAAAGTCTGCAACCGTCGCTTCTGCAGTCACTTCAGGCCTGCGCGGCAGGCCGCCTTTTTCATGAGGAGTTATTATTTATGTGTGGAATTATCGGTTATACCGGAGATCTGCCCGTCCAGAATATTCTGCTCGACGGGCTTCAGAGACTTGAATACCGCGGCTACGACAGCGCCGGTATCGCATTTTTCAAAGAAAACAAGGACCATGTTTCTCTCCGCAAAACGGCGGGAAAAGTGAAAGATCTGCGAGCGATCTGCGACGACGACAATCAGTCGACCTGCGGGATCGGACACACCAGATGGGCGACCCACGGCGGCGTCACAAATGCGAATGCCCATCCACACCGTGTCGGCGACGTCACGCTCATCCACAACGGCATCATTGAAAATTATCACGAGCTGATCGAAAAATTCAATCTTCAGGGCTCTCTCCAGTCGGAGACCGACACGGAGGTGGCCGCCGCTCTTTTCAATAAAATGTACGACGGGGACCCGGTGGAAACGATCCGCCGCACCGTCAGTCTTTTTGTCGGATCCTTCGCATTCTGTATCCTGTTCCGGGACCATCCGGGCGAGATCTACGCGATCCGCAA
Source organism: Bilifractor sp. (assembly GCA_050944685.1). Lineage (GTDB taxonomy): Bacteria > Bacillota > Clostridia > Lachnospirales > Lachnospiraceae > CADBRN01. The sequence goes on along the minus strand of JBMNRP010000015.1, from coordinate 2,786 downwards.
CGTCAGCCCGATGGTGGCCGCTGTCACTGACAGCGGAGCGTTTATCGCCTCTGACCTGACCGCCTTCATTGAGTATTCCAGGAAATATTTCATTGTCCCCGAATACCACATTCTGACGATGAAGCCCGGCAGTGTCCACCTGGAAGACCTGAAAGGCAATGAGGTTGTGCCGGATATTCTGGAGGTGAACTGGGACGTCACCGCCGCTCAGAAAGGCGGCTATCCGCATTTTATGATCAAAGAGATCCACGAGCAGCCGGAAGCGGTTACCCGCACCATCACGCCCCGTATCGAGAACGATCTTCCGACATTTGAGGAGGACGGGATTCCGGATTCGTTTTTCCGGGACTGCTCCGACATCACGGTGATCGCCTGCGGAACTGCCATGTATGCGGGAATGGTCGGACGCACCTTTATCATGAATACGCTGGGAATTCCGGTCACTGTCTCGATCGCCTCGGAATTCCGCTACGAGCGTCCCTGCCTCTCCGACCGCTCGATGGTCATCGTCGTCTCCCAGTCCGGTGAGACAATTGACACGCTGGAAGCTCTGCGTCTCTCCAGAAAGTTCACACACAAGACATTGTCTATCGTGAACGTAAAGGGATCTTCGATCGCCCGCGAGAGCGACTATGTGCTCTACACCCACGCCGGTCCCGAGATCGCCGTTGCCAGCACGAAGGCTTATTCGGTTCAGGTCGCCTCGCTCTATCTCGTCGCCATCCGTCTCGGACTGGTCACAGGCCGTCTGAAGGAAGATCGCGCCCGCGAGCTGACGGCTGAACTGAAAACCATTCCGGACCGGATCAGCGAGGTTCTGAAACAGGAGAAAAAGATTCAGGAGCTGACGCGCCGCATGGTAAACGCGGAGGACGCCTTTTACATCGGACGCGGACTCGACTACACGCTTTCCATGGAGGGTGCCCTCAAGCTCAAGGAGATTTCCTATATTCACGCGGAGGCCTATGCCGCCGGAGAGCTGAAGCACGGGACGATCGCCCTCATCGACGAAGGCGTTCCGGTTATTGCCATTGCCACTCAGAAGCATGTCTACAGCAAGGTCATCTCGAATATCCGTGAGGTCAAGGCCCGCGGTGCCTACGTCATCCTGATCAGCCGGGATAAGACCATCAGCGACCCGACCATCTGCGACGTGCACATCCGCATCCCGGAGGCTCCCGACGAGCTGTGCGTTTTTGAATCCATTATCATCTGCCAGCTCATCGCCTATTACGCATCGACCGGAAAAGGATTCGATCCGGATCAGCCGAGAAATCTGGCAAAGTCCGTCACAGTAGAATAATTTTCTCTGTTCCTTCGGGTCTCCCGGATGGCATGATGATCTTTCATTTATAAAATACAATAGACGGATAAACGGATCCTTCGCAGATTCTGTGATATAATGTTGTTCCGTGACGCAGGCAGTGTCCCGCCGGGATGCTGCCTGATTTGCTGTCCGGACAAATATCTTCCCCGTTCTTCCACCAAACAGGAGAAAATAATGAAATATCTTCGACAGTTTCTCATCATTCTGTTCGTAACCTGCCTGGGTGAACTTCTGAATTACTATCTGCCGCTCCCCATTCCCGCCAGCATCTACGGACTTGTTCTGATGCTGGTTCTTCTCATGACGGGCGCCGTAAAGCTGGAGAACGTCGAGACGGCCGCTGACGTTCTGGTAGAAATCATGCCTGTCATGTTCATTCCCGCCGGCGTCGGCCTGATCGTCTCCTGGACGGATCTCCGGAAGGTTCTGGTTCCGGTTCTGATCATCACAGTCGTCGTGACGTTCCTCGTCATGATCGTAACCGGAAAGGTCTCCGATGCCATGCTGAAAGGAACGGATTCGGAAAACATCATTGAAATCCACGATTCAGAATTCCGCCACCATCGGCGTCGTAATCAGTCTCCTGGCATACGGATTCGGTTCGTTTCTGAAAAAAAAGACGAAGCTCGGAATATTCAATCCCCTGCTCGTCTCGATCATCCTGGTCATTCTGTTTCTTCTCACGTTTCACATTGACTATGATTCCTACAACCAGAGCGCCCGGTATCTGAGCTATCTCCTGACGCCGGCCACCGTGGCGCTCGCCATCCCGCTGTACCGCCAGATGAATCTTCTGAAGAAAAACATGAAAGCAATTCTGATCTCGGTCCTCGCGGGGTTCTGACCAGCATGGGCTCTATACTGGTCATGGCTGCCGCTTTCGGTCTGACTCACGAACAGTATGTGACGCTTCTTCCGAAGTCTATCACAACGGCGATCGGTATGGGCGTCTCAGAGGAGCTCGGAGGAAACATCACTATCTCGGTAGCCGTCATTATCGTGACCGGCGTTCTCGGAAATATCGTTCTGGAACCGGTCTGCAAGCTGTTCCGCATTAAAAATCCAATCTCAAAAGGTCTCTCAGCCGGTACGGCTTCCCATGCAATCGGCACCGCGAAAGCGATGGAACTCGGTGAAATCGAGGGGGCTATGAGCAGTCTCGCAATTGTTGTATCCGGGCTGATCACGGTAATCGGAGCCTCCCTGTTCGCGATGTTCTACTGAAGCCAATGATCTGCGTTGCGGAATATACTCCGTTTCGAGATCCTGCCTGAAAAGAAAAAGGCGGAGGGTGCGCACCGCTCGCACGGCGCTCATCTTCCGTCTCTTTTGATGTTTCCGGTCACACGGAAACGAAATTACTTGTTGGCTTTCGCCTCGTTGATCATCTCCGTCAGCTTCGGAACGATCTTGTTCAGATCGCCGACAATCCCGTAATCCGCGACGTCAAAGATCGGCG
>JBMNRP010000014.1:0-65891 GCA_050944685.1 Bilifractor sp. | reverse complement strand
CAGCGCATCCGGCTTCCTTCGGATCCCATCTCGCGATGGGCACCCTTGCCTTCGGCTATGTCCTTCCCACTACCGGGCGGACTCTGGACTTTCACCAGCTAGGAACGTGCGCCGCCGGGCGCACGCAATAAAAAAAGGCTGCCACAAGATTTGCGACAGCCCCTTTCTTTTTATACCTCTTCGTCGTCATCCAGATAATCTTCATCCGATTCTTCAACGACTTCAGCCGGCGCGATTTCTTCGTCCGAAGCATCCGTGTCAATTTTCTCCGCTTCTTCCGGCGTATCCGGAACCGTTCCCGCGGAATGACTTTCCATCGGAGCCAGCTGACGTTTATTTTCATTGACCACATCGTAATAATTCTTCAGAACACCCGAGAAAGAATTAAAGGTGTCGGTCGCCTCCGAGAGCGTGTTCCCCATGATCGTGGAAAGATTCGTGAGGAGCTCATCCGTATAGGAAATGGCACTCATGCGAATATTCTCGGCATCTTTGTCGGCCGCATCGACGATGTCCTGCGCCTGCTTGTTCGCGTCATTGATCGTCTCGTTTGCCTGACCGTAAGCCTGTTTCATAATTTCCGTCTGCGAGATCAGCTCGGAGGCCTTGCTCTGGGCCTCTCTCACAATCTGGTCGGCCTTTTCCTGAGCATCCGCGAGAATCGCGTCCCGGTTTCCTATGATCTTCTGGTATCTCTTGATCTCGTCCGGCGTTTTCAGTCTCAGTTCCCGTAGCAGCTCTTCCAGTTCTTCCTTATTTACAACAATCTTGGTCGTCGAGAGAGGCTGATAACGGCAATTCTCAACGTAATCCTCAATTTCTTCGATGATCTGTTCGATTCTGCTGCTGCTCATCTTTTGCACTCCTTATATATTTAATTCCCCAGTTTTTTGTGAATGGCGTCCGCAACATACGGCGGTACAAATTCGCTGATATCGCCGTGAAAGCCTGCCACCTCGCGGACCGTGGTGGAGCTCAGATAGGAATACTGAAGAGAAGTATACAGAAATGTCGTGTCCACGTCCGGAGCGAGCTTGCGATTGGTCTGCGCCATCTGCAGCTCATACTCAAAATCAGTGATCAGCCTGAGTCCTCTGACAATGACGACTGCTCCCCATTTTCTGGCAAAATCAACTGACAAACCGTCGAACTTGTCCACTTTAACATTTGATATATCTTCAGTCGTTTTCTCTAGTATCTTAACACGTTCATCGACAGAAAACAACGGAGTTTTCGCAGAATTATTCAAAACCCCGATCACAACTTCATCGAATAATTTAGCGGAACGCCGGATGATATCCAGGTGTCCGTAGGTCACAGGATCAAAGGTTCCGGGATATACCGCAATTTTTCCCATATCTCAAATTCCTCATTTATCGGGCGAAGCGGAGAAACACATGCTGATTCGTCTTGTACCGCTTTACCCGGTATATTTCATAGCCGGCTCTCTCCGCCCAGGAAAAATCCGCGTCCAGCGACTCTTCCACAATAAAAATTGCGTCGTCGGCAATACAGCCTGACATACGCAATCGGCTCAGCACTTCTTTTTCCAGACCCATCCCGTAGGGGGGATCCAGATATATCACATCAAACGGTCCCTTCAGGGAACCGGCAGCGGCGGCGGCATCCGTCTGCAGAACAACCGCATCCGCCTCCAGCTTCGTAAACTTCAGATTGTCCCGGATCACACGGACCGCTTTTTTGCTGTTGTCCACGAAGCAGCAGAACGAAGCCCCGCGGCTGAGAGCCTCTATTCCGATGCCCCCGCTCCCGGCAAACAGATCCAGAAAACGGCATCCGGGAATATATGGCATCAGAATGTTAAAGAGCGTCTCTTTTATCCGGTCCGTCGTAGGCCGCGTATCCGGTCCCTCAACCGTTTTCAGGGGCAGGGAGCGGCATCTGCCGGCAATCACTCTCATATCGGAATATCCTCATCGGGCGGAAAACGCCCGCTCCAATCGTTGAAAAAAAGTCCCTTTAAATAGCGGAATCCTCTTTCATACTGTCCCGCCAGTCGAGATCTCCGCGGTCCACGGCGAGAATCAGGCATTCCGCGGTGGCGATGTTTGTGGCGACCGGAATCGTGTACTGGTCACAGCAGTGGACGATTTCATTCACATTCGGTTCTTTCGGGTCAACCATGGTCGGCGTATAGAAAATGATAACCACGTCCATATCATTCCGGGCGATCATTTCCTCGAACTGCTTATCCCCGCCAAGCGAGCCGGCCAGAAACTTATGTACGTGAAGATTGGTTACTTCCTCGATCCGTCTCCCGGTAGTACCGGTCGCGTAAATTTCGTGTTTCTGCAGAATTCCCTTGTAGGCGATGCAAAAATCCTCGACCAGGCTTTTTTTACTATTGTGTGCAATTATTCCTATGTTCATTGACCTGCTCCTCCGATCGGATACACGGTAATCCCGCAATCACAATGATAACCATAAACATGCTTGCATTATAACAAATTGACAAATTATTTTCAATATCAATTGTGTTTTTATGACGTTTTACTATGAAAAGAGGCTCAGGGCGATGCACTTCTTTCTAATATAGAGAAAGATTTTGTATTTTTCTTGTACAAAAATGGTAATCTCTCAGGAAAACAAAATCCCATTCCGTCCCCAGGAACGGAATGGGATCCGTTATTGATCAACATACTTTTTCCGTCGTAAAAAACGTGCGGAAAGCAGGAAACAAATCCGGAAAATCAGAGATCGAACTCTCCGAAGATGTCCTTGTTCACGACGTAGTAAGCCTTCGACTCGGCGACATTGACGTAAACCTTGATGTCCTTCAGATCGGACTCCTTGTTCCCTTTCTCAGCCCAGATCTCTTTCACTCGCTTGATCAGTCCGTCGGAAGAGATGTTGAGGTCATTGAACTGAATGAAAACCTCTGACTCCATTTTGGGAGCAGCTGCCTTTTTCGCGGCCGTCTTTCTGGCGGTCGTCTTTCTGGCAGCGGTTTTCTTTTTCGTGACCGTTGTCTTCGCGGCGCTCGCAGCTTTCTTTACTTCTTTGACAGGCTTCTCTACCTCTTCCTTGACCGCTGCAGCAGCGGACTCGGCCTTCGGTGCAACAGAAGCCTTCACAGAAGCCGCCGCTTTCTTTACAGCCTCTACCGGTTTCACAGCGCTTGAAGATGTCTTCTTGATGTCAGTGTTCGCTGTGGAAACTTTATTCGTACTATCTGACATTACAAATTCCTCCTGATAATGGTTGATAAAAAATACTAAACCTTAATCATAATATACTTTTCATCAGTTTTTTGCAAGTTTGCGTGAATTTTTCTGCATATCTGCTTAATCGTCCCTGTTTTCAAAGCGGATTGTAGTCATTTTGTTGTTTCATATAGAGCTCCAGCCTTCGCTTCAAAGCAATATTTTCCATAGATTCCAGAGTTGGATCCTTCGACAGAATACTGTGCGCCGCTTCATTGGCTTCCACGAGAATGTCACGGTCGCGGTAAATGTCGCCCATCTCAAAGACGGCGATTCCGCTCTGACGCACGCCGAAAAGATCGCCGGGGCCGCGGAGCTTCAGATCCTCCTCTGCGATCGCAAAACCGTCGTTTGACTTTTTCAGAATCTCCAGTCGGTGGGAAATCGTCTTCGATCCGTTCCCCTGTATGAAAATGCAGTACGACTGATCCTCTCCTCTTCCGACGCGCCCGCGAAGCTGATGGAGCTGGGCCAGCCCGAAACGCTCGGCATTCTCCACCATCATCACCGTTGCGTTCGGAACATTCACACCGACCTCGATCACGGTGGTCGAGACGAGAACGTCAATCTTCTGCTCTGCGAACTCCGTCATGATCCGGTTCTTTTCCGCCGGCTTCATCTTTCCGTGAAGGGTGCCGACCCGTACCTCCTCCCCGAACATCTTCTGAAGCTTCCGGGAATAATCCGTCACATTTTCCGCGTCGATCTCCTCACTCTCTTCAACGAGAGGGCAGATGACATAGGCCTGGTGGCCGGCCGCGACCTCTTTTTGAATAAACCGATAGGCGGACGGGCGATAGGAAGTGTCCACCACGGCATTTTTGATCCGCTGTCTTCTCGCCGGCATCTCGTGCAGCTCGGAGATGTCAAGATCCCCGTACAGAATCAGAGCGAGCGTCCGGGGAATCGGAGTCGCACTCATAACCAGAACGTTGGGCGCTCCTCCCTTCTGCTCCAGTCTTTCCCTCTGCCGGACCCCGAAACGATGCTGTTCGTCCGTGACCGCAAGGGCGAGATTGCGGTAGCGGACCTTCTCCTGAATCAGCGCATGAGTTCCGACAATCATCGCAGCCTCTCCGCTCTCGACGCGGCGGTAAATTTCTTTTTTTTCTTTCGCGGTGCAGCTTCCGGTGAGAAGCACGGCGAGCTCCGGATCCAGACCGATCCCTTCCAGAAGGGATTGCAGCGCGCGGTAATGCTGACCGGCGAGGACTTCGGTCGGAACCATAAGGGCGCTCTGATACCCGTTGTCGTACAGAAGAATCATGGGGAGAAAAGCGAGGATCGTTTTCCCGCTTCCCACATCTCCCTGGATCATCCGGTGCATCAGTCTTCCACCGGTGAGGTCGGAGACGATCTGTTCGAATATCTCCTTCTGGCCGTCCGTCAGTTCGTAGGGCAGGGCATCCACCGCCCGGTCCGCGAGGGTCCCTCTCTTCATGGGAAACATCGAGGCCGTGACGTCATTCTCCCTCCGCAGCATGGTCACGCCGAGAAGGAACAGGAAAAACTCATCGAAAATCAGACGTTTCCGGGCAGTCATGAGCTTCTCTCCCGATTCCGGAAAATGGGCCTGTGTGACTGCCTCCTGTATGGAGCAGAGTCCGTACTTCATGAGGATTTCAGCGGGCATATATTCCCCGGGGGTGAGGCCGGAAACGAGACAGGCACGGATTGTCTTCTGAACGGTCTGGTTGGAAATCCCGGAGGTCAGCGCGTAGACCGGCTGATAACGGTTTTCGACCTCGGCGTACCCGGCGGGCGTATAGATGCGCGGATGCTCCATGACCATCCGTTTCCCTTTCGCCTTTACCATTCCGCGGAATACCAGTCTCATCCCCGGACGAAGTTTCGTCCTTAAATATGGCATATGAAACCAGACCGCCTGGACGGACGTCTCCCCGTCATACAGTTCCGCGATCGTGACGGACTGGCTGTCGTACCGCCGGACAGACGGCGTTTTCCGGATCACCGCCTCTGCCGCGTTGATCTGATCCGGAACGATGTCGGAGAGAGCCACGGGGCTGCCGAAAAATTCATACGTCCTCGGAAAATAAAAAAGCAGATCCTCCTGAGAATGAACCCCCATCTTTCCGAAGAGCTTTTCTGTTTTTTCCCCTACCCCCTTCAGATCGCGCAGAGAATGCATACCATTCCTCCCGTTCATGACCGTCCGTGCTGAAACAATACAATATTATAACGAAAATACCCGCGCAAGGCAGCAGGAACCCTCCGCTGCTCTTGATTCAGACATGGGGTATCGTGTAGAATAACAGAGAATATTTTCGCAAACTCCGCATGAAATAAAGGATAATAAGATTATGAATCAGACCGGAAAACGCGGCCCGGAACACTCGGAAAAAGAGGAACGTCTGAACGTGTCCGTCAAGCGGATCGCGCATATCATCGAGCGCATTGTCGAAGGGATCATGGCAATTATCGTTATCACGGCGGTCATCATCAGCATCGTTCATCTGATTCCGATGATCGGTCAGCTGGCAGACGCTCCGTTCGGCAGCGGCAAACTGGAAGAATTTCTCGGCTATGTCCTCGACATCGTCATCGGTGTTGAGTTTTTTCGCCTGCTCGCCGCTCCGGATCTGAAGGTGGTGCTGGAAGTAATGATGTTTGCCATGACCAGGCACATGATCGTCGAAGAGACCTCAGCGGCCGAAAATCTCCTGACCATCATCGGTATCGGAATCATCGCTTATCTGCAGCGCTTCCTGAACGAGCAGAAACGCCCCCGCTCCATCCGGCAGATTCTCCGCGGCAGACGGACCGGAAACGACACAGAAGCCGGAAAGGACAGCGAAAACCCGGACAATACCGGGGCGGATGATGCGAACTTCTGATTTTCCCCTCTTTCTGCCGCAGGATTCGAAAAGCTCCGGCGGTTCCGGAAAATTCCGGAATAAAAAAACTGCCCCGCCCGGAAAACGCGTCCCCGGCGAGGCGAAAAAACAGATTCATTCAACAGAAATAATGCAGTAGTAGACCGGCTGTCCGCCTTCATTCACTTCGACATCGCAGTCCGGATATTTGATCTGGATCTCACCGGACAGCTTTTCGGCTTCAGCGGCGGAGAATCCTTCTCCGTAATAGATGCTGATCAGTTCCGCGTCCTTTCCCGCCATCTTTTCGACGGACTCGACCGCCACCGCATCTATCTCCTTTCCCACACAGAGAATGCCGTCATCGCCTACTGCCATAATGTCACCTTTTTTGATCTCGATATTGTCTACAGACGTGTCGCGGATCGAATAGGTGATCTGGCTCGTGCGAACCGCTGAGATCGCTTCCTTCATCGCGGCTTCATTTTCGTCCGGAGACGCATCTCCGGCGAAACTGATCAGCGCCGAGATGCCCTGCGGAATCGTCTTGGTTGGAATCACGATGATGTGCTTGTCCGTCGTCATATCTCTCGCCTGGTTAGCCGCCATGATGATGTTCCCGTTGTTCGGGTAAATGAAGATGTTCTTCGCATTTACGCGGGAAATCGCTTCGATGAAATCGTTCGTGCTCGGATTCATGGTCTGTCCGCCCGAGATCGTGTAATCGACATTAAGTCCCCGGAAGATCTCATCAAACCCGCTTCCGGCACAGACCGAAATAAATCCGTACTCTTTTCTCGACGCCTCCGCCATCTTTGCGGCTGCGTCGGCGGCCGCCTGCTCTTTGGCAAGCTTCTCGGAATGGCGGATCACCTTCTCATGGTGCTCGACCCGCATGTTGTCGATCTTCATGTTCGTGAGCGGTCCCTTCGTCAGCGCGCGGCTGATTACCTGCCCGGGATCGTTCGTGTGGACATGAACTTTGACCAGATCGTCATCCGCGACGAGTACGATGGAATCTCCCATCGAATTCAGGTATTTTTTGAACTCCTGAATCTCTTCGCCCGGCATCGGTTTTTCGAGATTGATGATAAATTCGGTGCAGTAACCGAATTTGATTTCCTTTTCACCGGACTCTCTTCCCGCCATCTGTGAAACCGGGGATTTCCCGGCCAGGACTTTCTTCACTTTTTCCGGATCAAAAGTCCCGGTCAGTTCCTGATAGCTTCCCTCCAGAACGGTCAGAAGCCCTTTTCCGCCCGAATCCACGACGCCCGCTTCCTTCAGGATGGGAAGCATATCCGGCGTGCGTGCCAGCACCTCATTCCCGTATTCAATCGAGAGACGGATCACCTCCTCAATCGGGAGACCGGCCTCCGTCATTTTTCCGGCGTCCTCCGCCTCTTCGGCATCAAAGCCCGTTCCTTCTCCGTCAGCGAGCTCACGGACCTTTTCCGAGATTCCCTTCGCGACCGTCAGAATCGTGCCCTCCTTCGGCTTCATTACGGCCTTGTAGGCGGTCTCAACAGCCTTATCCGTGGCATCGGCAAGGATATCGACCGTGATCTCATCATAATTGCGGATAACCTTCGTGAAGCCGCGACAGAGCTGTGAAAGAATGACTCCCGAATTTCCGCGCGCGCCCCGGAGAGATCCGCTGGAAATCGCTTTTGAGAGCTCTTTCATTCCCGGATGACCTGCCGAGCGTACGGCATCAACTGCAGACATGATCGTCATCGTCATGTTCGTACCCGTATCCCCGTCCGGAACCGGAAAGACATTCAGCTCGTTGATCATGTCTTTATTTATATCCAGATTAACCGCTCCCGCAATGAACATGCGGGAGATCTGTTCTGCATTCAACGTATTTGATGACAAAGCAAGATCCTCCTAAAAGAATTCAGTCAATCACGCGCACACCTTCGACCAGTATGCGTATTTCCTCGATCTCCATGCCGGTGAATTCTTCGACTTTGTATTTCACGCTGTCGATCAGATTTTCCGCCACGGCAGGAATGCTCACGCCGTAGGACATGATCACATGAAATTCAAGGGAAATCCGGTTGTCGTTGATCTGGACATTGATTCCGTGCTGAAGACTGTCTTTCTTTAGGAGCCGGACAATTCCATCCTTCATATTGACGGCAGCCATCCCGACGATTCCGAAGCATTCGACGGCGACGCTGCCCGCGTAAGTAGCGATGACCTCCGGACGGATGATCACCTCGCCCATATTATTATCCAATTTGCCCTTCATATGGAGCTCCTTTCCGCAAACACGCATTTCTGCGCAGTTCACGGAACTTATTATACATGATTTACCGGTGAAAAGAAATAGCTCCGGAATAATCTATTTTTTCTTGCGTTTACTCTTGCATTACAATGCGGTATTTGATAAAATACCACTGTTGCGGACACGGCTGCGTGTTCCTTCAAACAAGAAATCCACGCCGAGGGAGGTGTTATTCATGGCAAAATGCAGTATCTGCGGCAAGAGTGTTCATTTTGGCAATAACGTCAGCCATTCGCATAGAAGATCGAACCACATCTGGAAATCGAACATCAAATCCGTTCGTGTAAAAACGGAAAACGGCGGCACAAAGAAAGTGTATGTCTGCACGAACTGCCTGAAAAGCGGCAAAGTAGAGCGCGCCTGATTGATACAGAAATCAAATGGATGAGGCCTTTTGCATCAGTAATTCCTGATAAGCAAAAGGCCTCTTTTTTCTCCCGTTCTGCTTCAGTCCCCGGATTCTGGGGAGTCCGTTTTTTCTTCCGACGGATGGAAAGCCCGGTCGATATCCTCATCTGTCACGGTGTCGCCGCCCTTGTTCATGAAACGGGAAACGATGCCCGGAACCATGTCGATAATCTTTCCGACCGCATCCTGGTTTTTCAGATTGATCACGCGGACCGTCCCGTCCTTTGTGATCTGCAGGATCGCACTGGGCGTCATCTTGGCACCCATTCCGCCGGCTCCGTTATTCTTCTGGTCGCCGGCAAATGCTCCCGCGCCGAGTCCGAAAGAGACATCCGACAGCGGGAGGAGCGTGCTGTCTCCTGCCTTAATCGGCGCACCCACGACGGATTTCGTCGAAAGGAACCCGTCCAGTCCTTTGAAAAGAGATTCTACGGTATTGTTCAGATTGCTGTCCTTGTCTGCCATGTTTCTTTCCTCCTGTGGATATGATAATCCGGACTTTTTTGCGAGATAGAAAAATTAATAAATCTCAGTTATGCTTTTTTCTGTTTCCTGTTTTTGCGGATCAGACGCCGGACGTCTTTGTTCAGAATGATGATCATCGCGTGAATGACGATTCCGATCAGGAAGAAATGCCCTCTTGCCGTGACATCCGCTTCCAGTTTTTTCTCCGAAAAATCCGGCTGAAGCTGCAGACCTTTCGGAAGAACCGGATAGATCAGAGCGATCGCTCCGAGAACTTTTCCGGTGACCGCCGGATCGTCAAATCCAAATCCGACCCCGCCGGAGATCTTCCGCGGAAGGATATGCCGCAGGATCCAGATTCCGTTCTTCTTGAGAACCGGGAGCGCATTTTCGAATTCCCCGGATTTCAGAAACCGGACGGCACCCTTGATTTTACCGGTGATTCCTTCCTTGTCCGGTCTGACGGCCTTCTTCGGTTTTCTGAACCGCTTTCGCCCTCTTTCGGATCGATTCCTCTCTGGTTTCTTCGGGGACTCCTCCGTTGGACCGCTCTCCGTTTTCGACGCTTTTGCGGACTCTTCCGCGGGACTTCCTCCCGCTTCCGGAATTTCGGCATCTTCCTCCGGCGAGGGTGCCTCTGCCCTGGAGGGAGCTCTCTCTCCCGGCTGAACGGTCGGCTTCTTTCTCGCACCCGTTCTTCTCTTCAAGGCCCCGGTTTTTTTCTGTTTTCGATTTTTAATATACCGGATCAGACGCAGAATCGGAATTCCGAAAAGATATATTTCCAGCTGATTCGATTTCCCGGAAAACCGATCCTTCAGGATAAAGACAAACCCGAGCCAGTTCAGGCGCGCGCCGCCGCTGATATCATCTCCGTGCTTATGAAAATCCGCCTTGTACCAGAACGGTGTAAACAGCAGGAGCAGGATAATCACGACAATGACCAGAAGAACGATCAGGACGATTTTCAGGATAGTCAGCAGGACTTTTCCGATTCCCGCCAGGACGGCAATCAAAACTCCCGGCAATTCGACACCTGCCTTTCAGGATGAACTCATACGTTGTTCCATCCGGACCCCGGAATGCCGGAATCCTCTCTCTCACCCGTTTCCGGGATATTGGCGTCTTCCTTCGCATCGGTTCTGACGGAATCCAATATCCATTGCCGGATACTGGCCGCACCGGATTCGAAATAGGCGCATCGGGCGATTTCACCGGCGACCTGGACGGCTTCATGTTTCCCGATCGCGATTCCGACGACCAGGGGCATGCGCGAGATCGCTGTTTTCTTCCCCCGGATGGAAGAAGCAAGAACCAGATCCAGCTCATCGGTCCCGTTTGACGAAAGTGTGATCAGATACAGACCGGGATCAAACTTCCCCTGTTCCGCATTCCGGATAAGCCGGCCGGCGTTTTTCGCCGCTTCTTTTCCTGTAAAAAGTTCTTTATACCATTTCATCGGCTCCGGCTCCTCCAGATCAAGATGCCGATCGCGGCACCAATCGTATTGTTGATAATATCATCCGCGTCCAGCCATCCCACCTTCAGCACCAGCTGCAGGATTTCCGTCAGAATCGAAATCAGAAGGCAGATCAGAATCACGTCAGCAGACGATCGCTTTCTCATGCCGCGGAACACGAACGGAATCAGGTAGCCCATCGGAATATACAAAAGAATATTCAGCAGTATGCCGCGGGCCGGAATAACCGAATGCCCCCGGATCGCGCGCCGCAGAGCGGACAGCGGACGCAGTTCGATTCCGGTCGCGTAAGGGACGTCTATCTCGCTTCGGGAAAGAAACGTCAGGTAGACGTATACGACTCCGTAGGCGATCAGAATCATCTCCGGAAGATATCGAAACTTCTTATGCTTTTCCGAGAAACGCCTGATTTCCGGGAGGAAAAATCCGACACAGAAGACAACGACCATGATCCAGATAATTCTCGCCGTCAGTAAACCGCTCATGGAATCACCCGCCGAAGTAACTCTGGAAAATCTTCTTCGCGGCCTCGACCGCGGGCGCATTTCCGTTCCCTCCGTCCTCGATCAGAACACATAGAGCAATGTCCTCTCCTCCCGTATTGGAAAATCCGATAAACCACGAGTGAGCTTTTCCCTCGCTGACGTCGCCGTACTGGGCTGTGCCGGTTTTCCCGGCGATATCATACGGAAGTTCAGAGAGAGTCGAGGCGGTTCCGTCGGATACCACGGCTTTCATCAGAACCGTCAGCTGCTCGGATTCTGTCTGAGACATGACGTTTCCTACGGATTTTACGCTTCTCGATTTTACGATGTCTCCTGTCGTGTTTTCCACTCGCGTGATAAACCTGGGACTCATCATCTTGCCGCCGTTCGCAACGGCGTCTGCGATCATGCACATCTCCATCGGAGTCGCGACGGTATCGCCCTGACCGATTCCGGTCTGCATCGTGAGCTGATCCGCTGAATCCTTATCCAGTGTGAATTTACTTTCAGAAGACGGAATGTCGAGACTGAACTTCTCATTGAACTTCAGATCCTCGGCCGTATCCCGCAAAACGCTCTTGTCGATTTTTTCCACCGCCATGGAAGCAAAGGCGCAGTTGCAGGAATTGGCCATCGCCTGCGCAAAATTCTCCTCTCCGTGCGATGTATTGCCCGCGCAGTGAATGGTGTAACCGGAATTTTCATACGTTCCCGTGCAGTTGAACGTAAAGTTATCAAAGGTTCCGTACTCTCTGAGATAGGCCAGAGCCGTCACCACCTTGAAGGTAGATCCCGGCGGATACAGGCCCTGCGTCGCGCGGTTGACAAAGACACCGCTTGACTCGTTTTCCTCGCTGGTGAGGCTCTCCCAGTCGCTCACAATCGTGTTGGGATCAAATCCCGGTTTGCTCACATCCACCAGAACATCTCCCGTATCAACATCCATCACGAAGACAGCTCCCTGATTGTCTCCGAGCGCGTCACTGGCCGCCTGCTGCAGAGAGATGTTGAAGGTAGTGACCACGTTGTCACCCGTCTTCTTCTGGTTCTTAATGTCGCTGGACACCTGGGATGAGAGATCCTGATGCGATGTCAGGAGTGTACTGTTTTCCGAGAGCTCCAGTCCGCTCGACCCGTAATCCAGATATCCGACCGTGTGAGCGAACAGACTGCTGTACGGGTAGATCCGGTTCTCAGAGTCGTCCTCTCCCACTTCCGTATACGCCAGAGCCGTTCCGTCGCTCGCGAGAATGGATCCGCGGACAACCTTCTCCGCCAGTTTTTCCGTCCTCTTGTTGTACGGGCTGTTCAGCAGTTCATCACTCTTCACGATCTGAAAATAGGACAGATAGACCGCCAGACTGACAAACAGAAGAACGCAGAGAACCGACACGATCCGGTACGGTCTCGCTGCTCTTCTCCGGCGCTTTTTTGCAATTTTCTCAGTAGTTGAGGCTCTTTTCTGTTTCATCTTCTATCTTCCTTGAGAGGTCATCAAGATTGACATCCTTCTTCTCTGAAGGCGCGTTCGCATTAAGATCGTCCAGTGCCTCCTCCAGTTCCTGTCTTCCCTTCGAACTCTGTGCGGAACTGTCCAGCGGCGGAAACGGACGGCCGGATGAGCCGGCGGGATGTGTACCCTGATTCATCTGGCCGGAATGAGATCCCGGATTCGTCCGCCCGGCGGAGTTCGGATTTCTTCTTTCCGGATAGCCCTGCGTATTTCTGTTTCTTCCGGCACCGCGGGGAGCGGTCTGTCTCCTCGACTGAGTGAATCCGGAAAACAGGCGGGTATTTCCTCTTCCTCCCGTTTCTCTTCTCTGCCGGTTCATCTGCCGCTCCTTCTCATTCTGACGACGGATCAGCTCCTCGAGAACCTCGTGCTCCTCATCCTCGTCCTCGCGGATCATAAAGAGTCCCTGAATGATAGAGAGCATAATGATCGTACACATCACCGAGCTTCCTCCATAGCTGACAAGCGGAAGCGTAATCCCCGTCATCGGGATAAATTTGGTGGTGCCGCCGATGGTCAGGAAAACCTGGAAGGCGTATTCGGCTCCCAGTCCGATCGAAACGAGACGGTAAAAACGATTGGAGAGACGCGTGGACATGGAAACAATCAGAAGGAACATGCTCATGCACAGGAAAATCAGGCAGATTCCGAACAGGATGCCCATCTCCTCGCAGATCGCGGCAAAGGTAAAGTCTTCCTTCGCCAGCGGGATCATTTCGGGATTCCCTTCAAAGAGACCGGTTCCGAACCAGCCTCCCGCACAGACTCCGAAAAGAGCCTGGACGATCTGATAGCCGGTTCCCTCGTAATCCTGGAAGGGATCCAGCCAGACCTGCACGCGAACCCGGACATGAGCGAAAAGCTTGTAGGCGGCAACGGAGGCGACCGCCATTCCGCCGAGCCCCAGAAGGCTGTAGCGGAGCTTCTTCGTCGCGACCGACACCATCACAATGTAGGCTACGAAAAAGATGAGCGCCGCCCCGAGGTCTCTCGACAGAACCAGAATAATGACATGAATGGCAGCCAGCACGGAGACGAGGACGACTCTTCGGAAGCTGACATCGTTTTTCAGCATGGAAGCGATAAAGAAAACAAAGGTGATCTTCACGAATTCAGAGAACTGGAAACTGACACCGCCGATCGTCACGGACAGATTGGCACCCCCGCTGAGTCTTCCGAATACAAATACCGCGCCGAGCAGCAGAATGCCGAGCACGGCGTAGACCCATCCGAGATTTCTCATCGTCTTCACCCTGCGGATGATAACAGGGATAATCAGGCAGATCGCGGAGGATATCGCGACGATAATCAGCTGACGCACCGCCGTGTCTATTCCGAGACGCGACTGAATCACAAAGCCGATGGAAAGCAGCATGCACATGTTATTCAGCAGCGCAAGCGAAGCTTTCCGGTAAATCAGCCGATACAGGAGCTGAATCAGCACGATGTAGAGAAGCAGCCCGCCCAGGATGAGGAACATCTGAAATTCCCGGCTCTGAAGATACAGCACCAGAAAAGCAAACAAATCAAAGATAATGATAATAACCAGGGAACTGTTCCCGCGTGCACGCAGCTTTTCCGTATCTTTCTTCCCAAGAGTGAAGAAAGAAGTTACCGTAAATAACGCCATCAGGAAAAGGAGGACGTATTTTGAAATTTGAACAATTATTACCTGCATAATATGTTTTTCCAATCAGTCCCGGCAGAATCTCCGGCTTTGCCGGCCGGAAAAAGCCGCCGGACACATCCGGACTACAGCACGCCGCGGCGGAAATGCCCGTGCGTAACCGGAAATGACAGTTTCACCTCCCGGCCGCATGATGCGGCTTCAAACGCGCTGAGGACTTCATCCGCGCGTTCTTCTGTCTCATTGGTAAATGAGATCTGCCAGGAGGCGGCCTCTGCTTTCCGGACTGTATCCAGATCGTCAAACAGGCTCATCGGCAAACTATTATATATTACATTCATACATTCATCGCAGACACAGCGCACCGGAAAGCGCGCGCCTCTGCGGTCGCGGATCGATACGGTCCGGAAGGAATGATCGCACACACCCATGGTCCGGAGAACGCAGCCCGCGGAAATCATCATCGGAGCGCTTCCGTACAGAATCATCTCCGACCGGCGGTTGTCCCGGTGCCGTATCTCCCCCGCATTCAGTTCCAGAGGAATAATGTCCCGGGATGGCCCGAGCTCTCTGACAAAGCGGCACGCCCGGTTATTCATCGTGTAAACGGCCCCGCCGGCAACAGCAGATTTTTCTCTTCCGGTCATTTTCAGAAATCCGAGTCCGTCCAGACTGCGGACCAGAATCCCGTCCTCCTGAAAATCACTCTTTTCCAGAACAGACAGCCTTCTGTCGAGCTCATCGTACCGGTCAGAGCGGACGATCCAGGGGAGGACGAAACGGACCGGAAGTGAAAGAGATCCGCACCTCTCCGCCAGCGAAAGCGGCAGACAGACGCCGCTCACAATCCGTTCGTGCTTCCGAACTGCCCGGAGCTGTTCTTCCGTGATGACACTGACCCACAGCGGAACGGCGACACCGTTGCACCGCGTCTCGCGAATTCTCTCCCGGTCCGGAATATTCTCACCCGGGGAAGATACCGCAAAGGATCCCGAGTGATCCGGCCGTCCGCAGGCAGCTTCCCGGTTCATATCCCCGCGCTCAAACTTCTTCCGGAGATTTTCCTCGAGCTTTGCGGCCGCTTCACGGCGAAGCCGGTTCAGCGAACCGACGGGGATAAACAGATCTTCTCCGGAATTTCTCCGAATCGAAAGCTTCGTCAGACAGAACGGACTGTTTCCGAACCTCGAGACCGGTTTTGCAATCTGCTCATCCGTTATCGGGCGGTTCTTTGCGGTCTGGACAATATCTCCGCCGACCGAGATCTCCGCTCCATCGGACCGGAGCGTCAGGGAGGCCGGCTCTCCCGCCGAAATTTCAAAAGTGCCCTCGCAGGGAACCTTCAGCTCCGTCCCGGAAAGATTTTCCGAGATTTCCCGGTAGAGGTCCTGGACCTTCTGAGAACTTCTCACCGCGGGATCATAGATTCTTCGGTTGTTCACCGCGATCATCCCGCGGGATCCTTTTGTATGGTAATAACCGCAGGAAAAACCGTCCCTGGAAAACAGCAGGGACAACCGCCCCATATCCGCGGGATCCATCGAATAGCCCTCCGGATCCTCCAGATAGCGGTCAATATTTTCTCTGTATATCTTCGTCACGCCCGCCGTATACTCCGGCCGCTTCATCCGCCCTTCGATCTTGAAGGAGGAGATTCCGGCGTCAATCAGTTCCGGAAGAATCGGAAGCGCACACATGTCTTTCATATTCAGCGGATATTTTGACGGCTTCTCATCCCGTCTGTTCTTCCCGCGATTTTTTTCGGAAACGGTGCGGTCAGAAGAAATCGCTCTTCCCTCTTCATCGAGGACTTCGAACGGCATCCTGCAGATTCCGGCGCACCTTCCGCGGTTTCCCGATCTTCCCCCGATCATGCTGCTCATCAGGCACATACCGGAATAGGAGTAACACATCGCGCCGTGAATAAAACACTCCACCTCAACGTCCGCTTTCTCCCGGATCTGACGGATTTCCGGAAGAGTCAGCTCCCTCGCCGGTACGACGCGGGTGATCCCCTTTTCCGCCAGAAGCTTCGCTCCGGCATAGCCGGTCACCGCCATCTGAGTGCTCGCGTGAATCGGAAGCGACGGGAAAACCCGGCGGAGAAGATCAACCACTCCCAGATCTTGGACAATCACGCCGTCAAGTCCTCTTCTGTAAAAGGGCTCCAGAAAATCGGCCAGCTGTTCTTCCAGCTCATCGTTCTTCTGCAGCGTATTAACCGTCAAATAAAGACGTTTTCCGAGGAAATGAGCGAGGTCAATTAAATCGAGCAGTTCGTCCTCCTCCGGATTGTCCGCATAGGCGCGGGCTCCGAACCGGCTTCCGCCGATGTAAACCGCATCGGCGCCCGCCTTGAAGGCGGCGCGTGCGGCCTCAGCCGAACCGGCGGGAGAAAGCAGCTCGGGTTTAATTTTTATTTTTGACATATCGTCTGCTTCTCTTCAGATATTTTTCATTGACCCCGGCGGTCCCGGTTTCCGAAGGCGCAGACTCATCGGAATCCGATGCACTCGCCGGACCGGTCTGAGAGCTCCCGGCGGAAGCAGGCTCCGTATTCTCCGGCCCTTCCGGAACATTCTCCGGAACTGCCTCTCCCACGGTCTTGCCGTCCGGATAGGAAGCCAGCTGCTTCTCCAGCTCCATGATGCGGGTGCGCGCGCTCGCCAGATCCTGCTTCACGGAATACCACTCCGTATCCCGTGACTCAATATCCGCCTCCAGGGTGTCGGCACTGATTTTCGCCTTGAAGTAATCATCCGCGATGTTGAGGGCCAGCAGAATGGTCCTCACCTCCGGCGTCTGGCGTCTGTAGGACGGGAGCTGTTTCATCTCACCGAGTTTATTGTTCACATAGAAAGCGACGCGCTCCAGATATTCCGAACTCTCATATCCGCTGATAGAAAACGATCTTCCGTCTATCATTACATTGATCGTGGTCTTCTCCGCCATTGTCTTCTCCTGTTTCATTACGATATGGTCGAGGTACCTGATTTATTCATCCGGATCTCCCGGAAACGGGATTCCCAGATGCTCATATGCTTTCTTCGTTGCGACCCTTCCTGCCGGTGTTCTCATCAGAAATCCATTCTGAATCAGATACGGCTCCAGCACGTCCTCGATCGTCCCCGAATCCTCTCCGGTCGCAGCCGACAGTGTGTTCAGGCCAACCGGCCCGCCTCCGAACTTTGAGATGATGGTCTCCATCAGGCTCCGGTCCGTGCGGTCCAGGCCATAGCTGTCCACCTCCAGCAGATCCAGCGCGAATTTCGCGATCTCCCCGGTGATTTCCCCTTCATACCGGACCTCCGCAAAATCCCGGACCCGCTTCAGGAGCCGGTTCGCAAGCCGCGGAGTTCCTCTCGAACGCTTCGCGATCTCGAGCGCTCCCTCCGGCTCTATCGACACACCCAGGACATCGGCAGATTTCATCACGATCTGCACGAGCTCCTCCTGCGTGTAATATTCCAGATGATGGATCACGCCGAAGCGGTCGCGCAGAGGGGCGGTCAGAAGGCCGATTCTGGTGGTCGCACCGATCAGCGTAAAATGCGGAAGGTCCAGGCGGATTGACCGCGCGGCAGCACCCTTTCCGATCACAATGTCGATCGCATAATCCTCCATCGCCGGATAGAGAACCTCCTCGACCTGCCTGTTCAGACGGTGAATCTCATCCACGAAGAGGATATCTCCCTCTTTCAGATTGTTCAATATGGCGGCGATCTCCCCCGGCTTCTCAATCGCCGGACCGCTCGTCACCTTCATCCGGACATTCATCTCATGGGCAATAATTCCCGCCAGCGTCGTCTTTCCGAGTCCCGGAGGTCCGTAAAACAGCACGTGGTCAAGAACCTCTCCCCGGTTCTTCGCGGCCTCGATATAAACCTTCAGGTTTTCCTTCGCCTTTTCCTGTCCGATATAATCATCAAACGTCTGCGGGCGGAGGCTCCGCTCCATTCGCTTATCCTCCTCCTGCACGTCCGTCTGTATTATTCTTCTATTCATGAACCAGCTCTTTCAACTACCGTGCCCGTCAGACCATCTCCCGGAGTGCGGCCTTCAGAATATCCTCCACCGACATGCCATTCCGGTCTCCGACCCTGCGGACCGCCTGCAGCGCCTCCGTCCCGGAATATCCCAGTGAAACCAGCGCCTCCACGGCATCGTGCTCATTCTGCCTCTCACCTGCCCCGGAGCCGGCCTCCTGCCCCCTCCCATTTTGTGAATGGGCAAGTTTATGTTCAAATGCATCCTCCAGGCTGAATTTGTCTTTCAGCTCCAGAATCACCTTCTGTGCCGTCTTCTTCCCGATCCCGGGCGCTTTCGCGATCGCAGCCGGATCGTCCGATAAAACCGCGAATCGAAGATCATCGGCAGGAAGCGCGGACAGAATCCCCAGCGCCCCCCTCGGACCGATCCCCGAGACGCCGACCAGAAGCCTGAAAACCTCCAGATCGTCCCGGCTGAAAAACCCGTAGAGAGCGAGGGCGTCCTCTTTTACACTCAGATACGTATATAACTTTATCGAGTCACCGACCCGGACATCGCCGCTCAAAAGAGAGGACGGGACATAAACGCGGAAACCGATCCCGTCGCGGTCAATCAGCAGCGCGTCATCCTCAATCTCATCGATAACCCCTCGGATAAAACCAATCATACAGACTCCGTTTTCAAGCGCAAAATATACATGCAAATCATAACACTTTCCCTTTTTTCGTGCAACTGCAGGACTTCCGGAGCCGGAGAAGCCCGGAGAAGCGGCCGGGAACGAAAAAAGCGGATGTACTCCAAAGAGCACATCCGCCATAAACCCGGCCCGATCAGGCCTTCGCCTCCGCAACCTTCGCCGCAGCGGCAGCCGCCTTCTCAGCCTTTTTCTTCTCGAGTGCCTTCTGCTTTCTCTCCGCCTGCTTCGGATCCCACGTAGTGATCGTTCCGCGCGGGCAGTTCTGGTAGCAGATTCCGCAGCCTACGCACTTCTCATAATCGATATGAGCGATATTGTTCTCAACATGAATCGCGTCCTTCGGGCAGCTGTTCTCACACTTCCTGCAGGCGATACAGCCGACGTCGCAGGCCTCGATAACCGGTTTGCCCTTGGCGGTATTGCTGCAGGCCACGTGGATCGACTTGCGGTCCGACCAGGGAACCAGCTCGATCAGATGCTGCGGGCAGGCCTTGATGCAGGCCTGGCAGGAAGTACATTTATCCCTGTCCACAAATGCAACGCCATTCACGATATGGATCGCGTCAAACTGGCACGCCTCCACGCAGTCGCCGAATCCGAAGCATCCGTTCGCGCACTTCTTCGAACCGCCGCCCGGAATGAACGGGATCATCTTGCAGCTCTGCACACCGGTATAATCATAATTCGTCCGGGTCCGGTCACACGTACCGGAGCACTTGACAAACGCAACCATCTTTTCCGACTCGCCGGCACTCACGCCCATCACTTTCGCGACTTTTTCGGCAACCGGCGCACCGCCGACCGGACATCCGTTTACCGGAGCCTTTCCGGTGGCAATTGCTTCCGCCATACCGTCGCAGCCCGGATAACCGCAGGCTCCGCAGTTATTCCCCGGCAGACATTCGCGGACAGCCGCGACTTTTTCATCCGTCTTCACCGCGAGCTTTTTCCCTGCCACGCCGAGCATTATGCCGATGATCAGTCCGACTACGACCAGGACGATGATGGATAAGACTATAGAATTCACTTACCTTCAGCCTCCTTTCAGATAATGCCCGAGAATCCGAAGAAAGCGATGGACATCAGCATCGCGGTCAGAAGAACCTGCGGCATGCCCTGGAAGGACTTCGGAATATCGTTGTACTCGAGCTTCTCGCGAAGTCCGGCCATCAGAACCATGGCCAGACCGTAGCCGAGCGCAGTAGCCAGACCGTTTACCGTACTCTGCAGAATATTGTATCCGTCATTGACATTGTCGATTGCGACACCAAGAACTGCGCAGTTCGTGGTGATCAGCGGCAGATAGATTCCCAGCGCCTTGTAGAGGGCAGGCATCGACTTTTTCATAAACATCTCAACCAGCTGAACGAGGGCCGCGATAACCATGATGAAAACGATGGTACGCAGATAATCCAGGCCCAGCGGAGCGAGAACAAATTTATAGACAATGCTGGCCACCAGGGAGGACAGCGTCAGAACGAAAATAACGGCGCTGCTCATGCCCTTTGCCGTATCCAGATTGTTGGAAACGCCGAGGAACGAGCAGATTCCCAGGAACTGACTGAGGACGACGTTATTGACGAGAGCGGATCCGATGGCAATGATTAATAATTCTTTCATTTCTTACAGACCTCCTCTCACGCCTCTTCTGCTGCGGCAGCCATGAGGCCGGCCGCACGGAGAATCTGCTCACGGGACTTCACGGCCTCCGCGGCAGCTTTCTCAGCCTTCGTGTTATTGACCTTCTGGATGATCGCGATCAGAATGGCAAGGACAAAGAACGCGCCCGGAGCCATGATGAAGATATTGATCGGCTCATATCCGTTCGGCATAATCTGGAATCCGAGGATGCTTCCGGAGCCGAAAAGCTCACGCACCGCACCGAGGCAGACCAGACCGATCGTAAAGCCGAGTCCCATACCGATTCCGTCGAACATGGACGGAATGACCGGATTCTTTCCGGCGAACGCTTCCGCGCGGCCCATGATGATGCAGTTAACGACGATCAGCGGGATATACAGACCGAGCGCGTCGTTCAGGGCCGGCAGATAAGCTTCCAGCAGCAGCTCCACAACCGTAACGAACGACGCGATAACGCCGATGTAACACGGCATGCGGAGACTGTCCGGGATAATTTTCCGCAGAGCGGAAATCAGAATATTGGACAGGAGCAGAACCACCATCGTGGTCAGTCCCATCCCGATCCCATTGATAACAGACGTTGTAACGGCCAGCGTCGGGCACATACCGATCATCGTGACGAAGGTCGGATTCTCTTTGACGATGCCGTTGTAGATGCGCTCACCGGCGCTGTTCGGAGTCAGACTCATTTTCAGGCACCTCCTTCTTCGCTCGTATAAACCTGGTAGGCAGCCAGACCGGCGTTGACGCCGTTAGTGACCGCGTTCGTTGTAATGGTGGAACCGGACAGCGCGTCGATCTCATCGTCGCCCGACGCTCCGGTCTTCGTATATTTGATTTTTTCTGCCTGTTTGCCGACAAACTCATTGATAAACGACTCGTTCGTCGCACGCATGCCGAGTCCGGCCGTCTCGGAGATGCTCAGATATGAGATACCGGTAATGGTCCCTTCATCGTCCAGGCCCAGCGTGAACTGGATATCACCGCCGTAACCCTCGGTGGTCGTGATGGTGAAAACATATCCGATCGTCTCTCCGGACGAATCCTTCGCGAGGTTCAGCTCGTCCACCGTCTCGGCCGTAAGATCCTCTTCTTTGAGTTTGTCCTCGATTTTTTCATCGAGGCCATCCTTCGTCAGGTCAACCGTCTCGAAGCTTTCCGCATCCTCTGCGACCGCTTCCAGCGCTTCGTCGTGTTCCTTTTTCTCCTGGGCGGCGATCGGTTTTTCCGTCACATAGTGAACACTGCCCAGAATCGCTCCGAGGATCAGCGTCATGATGACAAGGACGAGCGTGTTCTTTCCGATGCTGTCTTTCTTCATGCTGCGTCTCCTCCTTTCTTCTTCTCCCTTACGATTCCGAAGCCGGCCGGGATCGTCGCGCGCTCAATCAGCGGAACGAGCAGGTTGCAGAAGATAATCGCATACGAGGTACCCTCTGCGGATCCTCCGAAGATACGGAAGAGTCCCGTCATGACGCCCAGAAGCACTGCATAGATACACTGACCTTTCACCGTAATCGGCGTCGTGACGTAATCGGTCGCCATAAAGAAGGCGCCAAGCATGATTCCGCCTCCGCAGAGCTCCGTGGCCAGATAATAAAGGTCGAATCCGTGCCCGCCGAAGATCAGGGCGAAAATCGAGAAGGTTCCCAGATAGATCAGAGGGATTCTCGGGGAGATCACCTTGATCAGAATCAGGAAAACGCCTCCGATCAGAATCAGGAGAGCAGAAGTCTCGCCGATGGTACCCTTCGTAGTTCCGAGGAACATGGAGAGCAGATTTCCCGTGTTTCCCGCCTTGATATCCGCAAGCGGAGTGGCGCCGGAAACCGTATCAACGATATGGTTCGCCGCGTACCCGGAGACCTCGAAGTTCGTCATGCGGCCCGCAAAGGAAAGCATCAGAAAACACCGTCCGCCGAGGGCCGGATTCATGAAGTTCTGCCCGAGTCCGCCGAACAGCTGCTTGACGACGAGGATCGCGAATACGGAACCCATGACCGGGATCCAGACCGGGATCTGAGGCGGCATGTTCATGCCCAGAAGCAGGCCGGTCACGACCGCGCTTCCGTCCGAAATCGTGATTTTTCTCTTGCAGATTCTCTCAAATATATACTCAGTCAGTACAGCCGCGACAACCGACGCGATCAGAACCAGCGCCGCGTTCAGTCCGTTCAGCCATACACCGAAAATCGCAGCGGGAAGCAGAGCGATTATTACGGCAAGCATAATTTTGCTGGTTGACACCTTCGAGCGGATATGCGGTGAAGATGAAACCTGAAGTTTATTTTCCATTCGAACTCACCTCCGCCTTATTTCTTTTTCTTTCTGTCCGCCAGACAGATCTTTCTCATCGACTTGATCGACTGAGCCAGCTGTCTCTTGGCAGGACATACAAACGTGCAGGAACCGCACTCGCAGCACTCCATGCCGTCTCCGGCCAGGAACCGCTTTTTGTCGTTGTGGTCTGCGTAAACCGCAAGTCTCGTCGGAATCAGATGCTCCGGACAGGCGGATACGCAGCGCCCGCAGTTGATGCATGCGGAGGGCTCCGCCGCGGCGACTTCGTCCTTCATCATCGCGAGAATTCCGCCGGAAGTCTTCGTAATCGGAATCTCCGTGGTAAAGACGGAAAATCCCATCATCGGGCCGCCGGAAATCAGCTTTTCATAGCCGTCCTTCAGGCCTCCTGCCTGCTCGATCACCTCGGAAAACAGCATGCCGGTCGGAGTGAGGAAATTGCCCGGCTTATTCGCGGCATCGCCGGTCACGGTCACGATGCGCTCCATGAGCGGTTTTCCGAGAGCGACCGCCTCGTATACCGCACACACCGTTCCGACATTGTCCACGATACATCCGGCGTCCGCCGGAAGCATGGAGGAATTGATGGCACGGCCGGTATTCGCGAAGATGAGCATACGCTCGGCTCCCTGCGGGTACTTCGTCTTCATGACGTGCACTTCGATATTGGAATCTCCGGAAGTGGCTGCCTTCATCTTCTCGACGCAGTCCATCTTGTTGTTCTCAATGCAGATCTGACCCTTTGCGTGCGGGAAGAGACTCAGCATGATGCGCAGGCCTTCCGCGACGCGGTCCGGATGCTCTATCATCATGCGGTAATCGCTTGTCAGATAAGGTTCACACTCGGCACCGTTCACCTGAATAAAATCGATTTTATCCGGATCCTTCGGGGAGAGCTTCACGTGAGTCGGGAAACCGGCACCGCCCATCCCGACGACTCCGCCGTTTTTGATCCGCTCGAGGACCTCCTCTTTTGACAGACTGTGCCAGTCTGTCTGATCGTATTCGATCTCTTCATATTTCCGGTCATTTTCTACGACAATGCAGTCCATCAGATTGCCGGCGGGCATACGTTTTTTCTCAATACCCGCTACCGTACCGGAGACACTGGAAAACACGGGCGCAGAGACAAATCCTCCCGCCTCGGCAATCATCTGCCCGCGCAGAACGTGATCGCCTTTTTCCACGATCGGCTTAGCCGGGGCTCCGATATGCTGGGAAACAGAGAAATAAAGCTTATCCCCTGCTTCGACAGTCTGGATGGCCTGATCCTTCGAAAGGCTTTTTCCATCATCCGGATGGACGCCGCCTTTAAACGTCAGAAAACCCATCACAACACCTCCTGGAAATATATGGGGTTTCGTGATAAGATTTTTATCACAGAAGGCCCCGCTGCAAGCTCGTGCACAGCGCAAACGCGCCGCACCTTTCAAAGCCGGCCGCAAAGCCCTTTTCCGGCTATTGTGACCGTCGATGCAAAATCAATAAGAACAGTATATCATTCGCGGACAAAAGTTTTCAATGATATTAAAGGATTTATTTATAAACATAAAACAACTGAGAAAGTCTTCTAAATTTTTACCGGAAGGAGCTTTCTTTTTCGATATCGAAACAACCGGTCTCTCCCCGGCCAGGTCTCACCTTTACCTGATCGGATGCGCCTTTTCCGAGATGGAAAACAGCGAAAAAAAGTGGAAGCTGCGCCAGTTTTTCCTCGACGCCCCGTCCCGGGAGGAGGACCTGCTCCACGCACTCTCCGACTGCATGCTGGAACACGCGAAAGTGCTGATCCACTACAACGGTTCCTCCTTCGACATCCCCTATCTCTCAAAGAAATACAGCTTTTATGATATTCCGAACCCGTTTTCCCGCTTTTCCCCGACCGAAACGATCGACCTCTACCGGACGCTGCGCCCGTACCAGAAGCTTCTGCACACAGACGGAATGAAGCAGAAGGACATTGAAAAGGCAATGGGGCTGACACGGAAGGATGAATTTTCCGGAAAAGAGCTGATCGATGTCTATGAGAGCTACCTCGGAAACCGGAGCGAAAAGCTGCTGGACACCCTTCTTCTGCACAACGCGGAGGATGTCACCAACATGCTGCCGATCTATTCACTGACGGGCTTGTCCTCGTTCTTCAGCGGGGATTACGAGGTGACCGAAGCCGTCTACAGGCCGGACCCCGGGCTCTTTCATTTTTCGATTCAGACCTCCTACGACGCACCCCTCCCGATTCATCTCGAGGATGCGTACAGCTCGTTCTCATGGGAAGGCTGCTCCGCCTCTCTGGACATCCGTTCTTTCCGGGGAAAGCTGAAGCATTTCTTCCCCGACTACAAAAATTATTACTATCTGCCGGAGGAAGACGAAGCTATCCACAAAAGCGTCGGCGCGTTCGTCGATCCGGAATTCCGCGTCCGGGCGAAAGCGGAAAACTGCTACCAGAAAGCGGAGGGAATTTTCCTTCCCCAGCCCAAAAACCGAATCCGTCCGTCTTTCCGGAAATCCTTCCGCGATGAGATGGAGTATTTCCAGATCAAAAAAAACGACGGATATCGCCTTCCTTTCGGGGATCAGTCCTCATTATCGATCTATGTCACGGATTTCCTGAACCGTCTGATCTTCCACAAATAAAATGCCGAACCTTCACATACAACGAAGGCGGCCTCAAACGAGACCGCCTTCGGTATAACTCTGAACAAAATATTACTCTTCCGCAGGAGCTTCCTCTGCGGCATCCGTCTCAGCAGGAGCTTCCTCTGCGGGAGCAGGTGTTTCTTCCGGAGCCTCGGCTTCCGGTGCCTCTTCCTTTGCTGCCGGAGCGATATCCTCATTCTCAAGCACTTTGGTCGAGAGAGAAATCTTCTTTTCCTCCCCATTGAAGGAAACAATCTTCGCGGTAATCTCCTGACCGACCGTCAGAACATCCGACGGCTTGTCGATACGCTCTTTGGAGATCTGAGAAACATGAAGCAGTGCATCCACACCCGGCTCCAGCTCGACAAACGCTCCGAAATCGGTCATGCGGGCAACCTTTCCGGTCACGATATTTCCGACCGCGTACTTCTCGCCCGCGTTGATCCACGGGTTCTCCTCCGGGAACTTCAGGGAGAGCGCGATACGGTCGCCCTTGATGTCCTTGATCAGAACCGTGAGCTTCTGTCCGACCTTCAGGAAGGTCTTCGGATTATCTACGCGTCCCCAGGACATCTCGCTGATATGAAGCAGTCCGTCCGCTCCGCCGAGATCGACAAACGCGCCGAAATCCGTGATATTCTTTACGGTGCCCTCTATCTTGTCGCCGACGGCGATTCGGGAGAAGAGCTCCTCTTTCATTTTTTCCTTTTCCGCAACGATCAGCTGCTTGCGGTCTCCGATGATTCTTCTTCTCTTCGGATTAAACTCAATAATGACAAACTCGATTTCCTGATCTTTATATTTATTCAGATCGCGCTCATACACGTCGGAGACCAGGCTGGCCGGGATGAAAACTCTCGCACCGTCAACCGTAACGGAAAGTCCGCCGTTCAGAACACGCACAACCTTTGCTTTCAGAACCGTGTGATTTTCAAACGCTTCCTCGAGCTTTTTATTTCCTCTTTCAGCCTGAAGACGCTTGTAAGTCAGAAGAACCTGTCCATCCCCGTCATTCACCTTCATGACCTTGACTTCCATCGTATCTCCTTCTTTTACGACGGTCGTCAGGTCCAGAGAATTATCGTTAGAATATTCGTTCCTCGTGAGGATGCCATCTGACTTGTAGCCGATATTCAAAATGATTTCATCCGGCTTCACCGAGAGGACCGTTCCCTCTACAACTTCACCGTTGTGAATCGTTTTGAATGTTTCGTCCAGCATCTGGTCAAAACTCATTTCAGACATAGTTTCTCTTGAACCTCCTCAATTATTTGATTTGGGGTGGATGCCCCTGCTGTAATACCTACATGACAAAATGATTGAAAAGGCTTATTTTCCAAATCAACGAGTGTCTCAATAAAGTAAGTATTTCTGCAATTTGCCCTGCATATTTCATATAGCTTCTGTGTGTTTGAACTGTTCTTTCCGCCAATTACAAGCATCGCATCCACTGTTCTGGAAATCCGCAGAGCCTCGGTTTGTCGTTCTGCTGTAGCATTACAGACAGTATTTACAACATGACCATAATAACGCTTTTTCTTAAATATTTCAACCAAATCTTCAAACTTTTGGAGATTAAAGGTGGTCTGTGAAACCAGAATTGCGCGCTCTCCCGCGGGCAGTTCGAGACGCTCCAGTTCTTCCGGTTCCGAGACAATATAAACGGGTCCGTTCGCCCACCCGCGGATTCCTCTCACTTCGGGATGATTTGCGTCCCCCGCGATGATGACCGCAAAGCCCTCTCTGCTTTTCTGATCCACGATGCCGTGGATCTTTTTGACGAACGGGCAGGTGGCGTCGACGATCGTACAGCCGGTCGAGCGGATCCTGTTCTCCGTTTCTCTTCCGATGCCATGGGCACGGATAATGACCGTTCCTCCCGACAGGCTTTCCAGCTCTTCTTCGCTCCCGATGACCCGGACGCCCTTTGCCTCAAGCTCGCTCATCACCTGCTCGTTGTGAATCACCGGTCCGAACGTATATACAGGCTTCTCTCCGGATTCGATCTGCCGGAACACTTCGTCCACCGCGCGTTTCACTCCGAAGCAGAACCCCGCGGTTCTGGCTACGGTTACTTTCATAATTGTCCTCCAACACGCCGCCTTTTCCCGGCGGCCCGGGATAAAATCTGACTTCAGAACTTTGGGCAGCGAACCCGGTAGGCGCTGATGATCGCGTCCTCCACCTCATCCAGGGTCATATCGGACGAATCGATCAGGATCGCGTCCTCCGCCCTGCGCAGCGGAGAAATCTCACGTTCCATGTCCTGCTTGTCCCGCGCGCGGATCTCTTCCTCGATCCGGGTGAGATCCAGATTCGTCTCTCCCTGTTCCTCGAGCTGATGCATTCTCCTCTTCGCGCGGATCTCCGCGCTCGCGGTCAGGTAGATCTTCAGATCGGCATCGGGAAGAACTGTCGTCCCGATATCGCGGCCGTCCATTACGACATTTTTTTCGGAGGCGATTTTCCGCTGCATCTCCGTCAGCTTTTTCCGGACCGCACTGTAGCGGCTCGAAAGAGAAGCCGCTTTTCCGACCTCAACCGTACGGATCTGTTCCGTGACGTCCTCTCCGTTCAGAATAATCTTCTGATTTCCCTTTTCATTTTCCAGGACAATATCCGTATATTTCAGAGCGCGGCTGGAACCCACCTCATCTTCCGGATTCTCACCGCACCGGAGGATATTCAGCGCTACCGTCCGGTACATTGCTCCGGTGTCAATATAGATAAAGCCCAGCCGGTCCGCGACTTTCCGCGCGATTGTGCTTTTTCCGGCTCCTGCCGGGCCGTCAATGGCAATTTTTCTTGTCATGTTATTCTCCGTTCTGCATAAATCCGTCAGCCGTTTTTCCGCCGGCCCGTCCATGTCTTTTTCTCCCCGTTCCGTCTTGCTCCGCCATATCTTTATCCGTGGCCTTCCCCTGAGGATGAAGCCCCGAGCGCCGCCGCGTGAGCGGTCGTCCAGGCGATCTGAAGATTGAATCCGCCGGTCAGCCCGTCGACATCGAGAACCTCTCCGGCAAAAAACAGCCCGGGAATCTTTTTGCATTCCATCGTCTTCGGGTTGATCTCCTTCACGGAGACACCGCCCTGGGTAATGATCGCCTCGCGGAAGGTTCCGCTTCCGGTGATGGTAAACGGAAATCTCCGGAGGCATTCCAGAAGACGGTTCCGTTCCTTTTTCGTGATCTCGCGTGCCCGCTTCTCTCCGGAGATCCCTGCGATTCTCAGGAAAACCGGACGCATCTTTGCGGGAAGCAGCGAAGCGATGACGTTCTTCAGTTCTTTATTTCCGGCCGATTCAAATTCGCGGACGAGCCTCGCGTCGAGCTGTTCATCCGAAAGGGCGGGTTTCAGGTCGATCCAGGCGGAAAACTCGCCTTTTTCCAGCTCCTTTCCGATCACGGAGCTGGCGGATAATACGAGCGGCCCGCTCACGCCCTCGTGGGTGAAAAGCATTTCCCCGAACTCACGGTACTCCTTCTTTTTCCCGTATCGGATATGAAGCGTCACATTCCGGAGAGAAAGTCCCTGCATCTCCGGAATATAATCTTCCTTCGCAAGAAGCGGGACGAGCGCCGGCCGCGTCTCCGTGACATCAAGCCCCGCCGCCTCGGCAAACCGAAGCCCGTCTCCGGTAGATCCGGTCGCCGGGTAGGAAAGACCGCCCGTTGCGACGATAACCGCGTCCCCGGAGACCTTCGTCCCGTCCGAGAGGAGAAGGCCCCTCGCTCTTTTCCGGCGTTCATGCAAAGGAGCTTCCCCACCGTCTTTTTCCTCCGGATCCCGCATCTCATCATCGTACAGGATACCCGAGACCCTGGTGTTCAGACGGATCCGGACACCGAGCTCACAAAGACGGCGTTCGAGCGCTTTTGTGACGTCGGAAGCGTGATCCGAGGCGGGAAACATCCGGCCTCCTCTCTCCTCCTTCACCTTCATTCCCGCGGATTCAAAAAAACGGATCGCGTCCTGATTGGAAAACCCTCCGAATGAGCTGTACAGAAAGCGCGGGTTCGAGACGATGTGGGAAAGAAAATCTTCCGGAGGGCAGTTGTTGGTAAAATTGCATCTGCCCTTTCCCGTGATATAGAGCTTTTTCCCGAGCTTCTCGTTCTGCTCGAAGATCTCGACATCACATCCCGTTTCAGCCGAAAAGACGGCTGCGGCCAAACCGGCCGCGCCGCCTCCGACGATTAAAATCTTATTTGTTTTTCTGCACAAGGTTGATGATTTTTCCCGGCACATAGATTTCCTTTACGATGGTTCCGGTGAGCCGGTTCGCCACAGCCTCTTTTGCCTTTGCGATCGCCTCATCCCTGCTGATTTCGGCCGGTACTTCGATGACCGTCCTGGTCTTTCCGTTGATCTGAACCGGAAGCCTGATGGTATCTTCCTTCATCGCTTCCTCGGAATACGTCGGCCACTCGGAATGGAAAATACTGTCTTTGTGTCCGTATCTCTCCCAGATCTCCTCCGCGATGTGCGGAGCAAACGGCGAGAGCAGCTGGGCGAAAGTCTCGATTGTCTCATGGTCGATCCCCCCGGTCTCTTTCGCAAGCGAGATCAGGCGGTTGTTGTATTCCATGAAAGCGGCCACAGCCGTGTTCAGACTGAAGCTCTCAATGCGGGACGTGACGTCGCGGGTCAGCTGATGCCGGATCTTGATCATCTCCGGGGTCGCCTTGACATCCGCTTCCAGACTGTCCAGGGCGAGCGTCCAGAAACGGCGGAGGAAGCGGTTAACGCCTTCGATTCCGCGGTCATCCCACTCGGCATCCAGCTCCGGCGGTCCGACGAACATCTCATACAGACGCAGCGAATCGCAGCCGTAATCATTGACCAGATCATCCGGGCTGATGACATTTCCCTTGGATTTGCTCATCTTGATACCGTTTTTGCCGGTGATCATTCCCTGGTTGAACAGCTTCGTGAATGGCTCGTCGAATCCGATCACTCCGATGTCGTACAGGAACTTCGTCCAGAAACGGGAATAGAGCAGATGAAGAACCGCGTGCTCCACGCCTCCGATGTACATGTCCACCGGCAGATATTTATCCGCTTTTTCCCGGGATACCAGCTCCTTGTCGTTTTTATTGTCCACGTAGCGGAGGAAATACCAGGAAGAACCCGCCCACTGGGGCATCGTGTTCGTCTCGCGCTTCGCGTCCGCGCCGCAGACCGGACACTTGCAGTTCACCCAGGAATCGATGGCCGCCAGCGGCGACTCTCCGGTTCCGGTCGGCTCGTATTTCTCCACATCCGGCAGACGGAGCGGAAGCTCCTCTTCCGGCACCGGGACATTTCCGCAGTGCGGGCAATGGATGATCGGGATCGGCTCTCCCCAGTAGCGCTGTCTGGAAAAAACCCAGTCACGCAGCTTGTAATTGACGGTCTTTTTCCCGAATCCCTTTTTCTCAATGATTTCCGGAGCTTTTTCTTTCAGCTCGGAGGACTGCAGTCCGTTCCACTCCCCGGAATTGATCATCACGCCGGATGCCTCGGTATAAGCTTCCTTCATATCCGGAATTTCTTTTCCGTCCTTAGAGATAACCTGAATAATCGGCAGACCGAACTTTTTTGCGAACTCAAAGTCACGGTCGTCATGAGCCGGGACGCACATAATGGCTCCGGTTCCGTAGTCAGCCAGAACGTAATCGGAAAGCCAGATCGGAATCTTCTTGTTATTTAAGGGATTCACCGCGTAGCTTCCGGTGAACACGCCTGTCTTTTCCTTCGACTGCATGCGGTCCACGTTGGACTTCATGCTGGCGTCGTAAATATATTTGTCCACCTCATCCCTGTGATCCGGCGTCGCCAGGTCCGCGGCCAGAGCGTGTTCCGGCGAGAGAACCATGAAAGTGGCTCCGTACAGCGTATCCGGTCTGGTGGTGTAGACGGTGATCTTTTCATTTCTTCCGTCCACCGGAAAATTGACCTCGGCTCCGTAGGACTTCCCGATCCAGTCGCGCTGCATCTTTTTGACTTTCTCCGGCCAGTCGAGGCGATCCAGTCCTTCCAGCAGACGATCCGCGTAATCGGTGATCTTCAGCATCCACTGACGCATGTTCTTCTTCGTCACCTCGGCGCCGCAGCGCTCGCATCGTCCGTTGACAACCTCTTCATTAGCCAGACCGGTCTTGCAGGACGGGCACCAATTGATCGGAAACTCCTTCTCGTAGGCCAGTCCGTGCTTGAACATCTGCACGAAGATCCACTGCGTCCACTTGTAAAAGTCCGGGTCGGTGGTGTTGACCTCGCGGTCCCAGTCATAGATCGCGCCGATCTGATTGATCTGTCTCTTGATGTTTTTAACATTTTCCGCGGTTGAGATCGCCGGATGAATGCCCATCTTGATCGCGTAGTTCTCCGCCGGCAGACCGAATGCGTCCCAGCCCATCGGATGAATCAGGTAATACCCGTGCATCATCTTGTAGCGGCTCCACACATCCGAAATGACGTATCCTCTCCAGTGACCGACATGAAGTCCGTTGCCGGACGGATACGGAAACATATCCAGACAGTAATATTTCGGTTTTTTTCCATCCTCTACATTGATCGGATTCTTTTCCCAGTTTTCACGCCATTTTTTTTCAATGGCTTTATGGTTGAACGCTTCTGCCATAAGTGCCTCCAGACATCGTTTTCCTGAAATTCAACTCAACGAATATCATACAATCATTGTATTCCGTACGTCAAGCGTCAAGTGCATGAGAAAGGGAGCCACAAGTGCATGAGAAAGGGAGCCGCGCGCAAGGCAGCTCCCTTTTCATTCTTTCACAGGATAATCCTTCCCCGAACAGCCGTACGTCCGGAAAGGTCCGGATCGATTACTCTTCGGCTCCGTTGACCTGATCGGCTCTTGCGGCGATCTCCTTCTGCTGGATCTCGGCCGGTGCCTGCTCGTAGCGGGCAAATTCGTACTCAAACGTCCCCGCTCCTCCGGTCATGGACCGAAGCGAATTGGAATAGCCATAAAGCTCGAGCTCCGGAACCTCCGCCTCGACGACGGTATTTCCGTCCTTATCGGGGTTCATCCCCAGAACACGTCCGCGGCGTTTGTTCAGATCGCCCATGACGTCGCCCGTGTAGCGGTCCGGCGCCGTAACCTTCATGCTGACGATCGGCTCGAGAAGAACCGGACCCGCTTCCATAAATCCCTTCTTGAAGGCCAGGCTGGTCGCGGCCTTGAAAGCCATCTCGGAGGAATCGACCGGATGATAGGATCCGTCGTAAAGAATGGCCTTCACGCCGACCACCGGATAGGCAGCCAGAGGACCGGACTTCGTGCACTCCGCCAGTCCCTTCTCAACAGCCGGGAAGTAGTTTTTCGGAACAGCTCCGCCGACAACCTCCTCCTCGAAGACGTACGGCGTCTCGAGATCGCCGGACGGTTCGAAGCGCATCTTGACGTCCCCGTACTGTCCGTGTCCGCCGGACTGTTTCTTGTATTTGCCCTGTACGTCGGATTTCTTCCGGATCGTCTCGCGGAAAGCGACCTTCGGGCGCTCCAGCTCGATCTCGACATTGTAGCGGTCCGCAAGTTTGCTGGCGATGACATCCAGATGCTGATCGCCGATGCCGTAGAGCAGTGTCTGCGAATTGGCAGAATCGACGACAGTTCTCATCGTCAGATCCTCGGTCGCAATTCTGGAAAGGCCCTGGGTGACCTTGTCGACTTCCTTTTTGTTTTTCGGAACGTACCGTTTCACCGTATACGGTTTGGAGAGGTACAGCGTTCCGTAGTTGACCGGATGAGCCTTTTCCGCGAGCGAATCTCCCGTCTTCGAGACGCTGAGCTTCGCGATCGCTCCGATATCTCCCGCGTGCAGCTCGGGGACCTCGCTCGTCTTGTTTCCGCAGAGGATGTACAACTTTCCGATCTTCTCGTCCTGATCCTGCGTGACGTTGTAGAGCGTGTCATTGGATTTCAGAACGCCGGAGCAGACCTTGACCAGAGAATATTTTCCGAGGAACGGATCCGCGATCGTCTTGAAAACCACCGCCGACTTTGCTTTCTGAAAATCGTAGTCCGCGTTCACGACGTTGTTATTCTGATCCAGTCCTGCTTTTTTCCGCGCGGAAGGAGCCGGGAAATAGGAAACAATATCGTTCAGAAGTATGCGGACGCCCTGAAGATTGACCGGAGCTCCCATGCAGACCGGATAGATGCTTCCGTCGGCCACGTTGATGGAGACGGCCGCGCCGATCTCATCGACCGAAAACTCATCTCCGTTGAAATAGCGCTCCATGTACTCTTCGCTCGTTTCCGCGACAGACTCGATCAGGGCGCTGCGGTACGTCTCCAGATATTCTTTGGAATAATCCGGGATCTCGCACTCTTCCCTTTTGTCACGGTCGATGTATCTTCTTCCCTTATTTTTTATGATATTGACGTATCCGACGTATTTTCCGTTCTCACGGATCGGCATGTGGAGCGGAGCGATCCGTTTTCCGTACAGCTCCTGGAGACTCTCCACGACCTTACGGTAGCTGACATCATCGATATCCATATCGGTTACGAAGAAGTAGCGCGGAAGATTGTAGCGCTCACACAGATTCCATGCCTTCTGGGTTCCGACCTCCACACCGCTCTTTCCGGAAACGACGATGACAGCCGCGTCCGCCGCAGAGGCAGCTTCCTCCGCCTCGCCGACAAAATCGAAAAATCCCGGTGTATCGAGGATATTGATCTTGCAGTCATTCCATTCAATCGGAATCACAGATGTCGAAATTGAAAATTTACGTTTGATCTCTTCTTTATCATAGTCGCTGACCGTATTTCCGTCCGCGACCTTTCCCAGGCGGTTCGTAATACCGGACAGGTATGCCATCGCCTCGGCGAGCGTCGTCTTTCCGGCTCCGCCGTGACCAAGCAGAACAACATTTCGGATCTTGTCTGTTCTGTAAACTTTCATGATTCAGGTACCTCCAATTTGTTAGATCATACACGGGATTTCCCCGCGCACTTATGGGTATAGTTTACTAATTTTCAGAACTTTTTTCAAGCTTTTTATGAATATTATACGAACCCCTGCGGAAAAGCCTCTCCCTTTTGCCCTGTTTTTGCGTTCCGGTCTTGTCTTTTTTGCGTTTAACGCCCGGAGATTCCATGCTAAAATAATAAAGCGGCCGCATTTAGCGGGATCCGCACTCGTTCCATCAGAATTCAGACATTATACCGAGGCTTTTTATGGATAACCATTCGACAGATATCAAACGGATCGGACTGGTCGGTCTGGGACTGATCGGAGGCTCGATCGCAAAGACCATCCGGAAGTACAGCCCGGATACGGAAATCGTGGCTGCCTCCAGAAGACAGTCCACCCTGGACAAGGCACTGAAGGAAGGAATCATTGACCGCGCCTGCGAAAAAAATGATCCGCTTTTTTCGGACTGCGACTTTATCTTTCTCTGCGCTCCGGTTCAGGCAAACATCAGCAGCCTGCCCGGCCTCGCCGGCCGGATCCGGAAGGACTGCATCGTGACCGACGTCGGCTCGGTCAAACAGATCATGCTGAAAGCCGCAGAAAAATACGGGCTTTCCTCTCAGTTCATCGGAGGCCACCCGATGGCGGGATCTGAGCGGACCGGGATCGCAAACTCGTCCGTCATTCTTCTGGAAAACGCGTACTATTTCCTGACGCCCTGTGCGGATGTGAAGGAAGAAATGGTTCAGAAGCTCACCTCTCTCGTAAAGCTGATGCGCGCCATTCCGATCCGAACGAGTGGAGAGATGCACGACTACGTCACGGCAAGCGTCAGCCACGTACCCCACATCGTCGCCTCGCAGCTCGTCAATCTCGTTCAGAAGCGCGACTCCGACGAACAGCTGATGAAAATGGTGGCGGCGGGCGGATTCCGTGACATCACGCGGATCGCCTCCTCTTCCCCGGAAATGTGGGAAAACATCTGTCTCACGAATCCGAAACAGATCTCCGACGCGCTTGACGATTACATCCGTCTCCTTCAGACCGCAAAGGAGGCGGTGGATTCCCGCGACGGATCCGCGATCCGGGAAATGTTCCGCTCTTCCAGGGACTACCGCGATTCCATCAGTGACACCAACCGCGGCGTCATGCCGAAACACTACTCCATCTACGTCGACATCGCGGATGAGGCCGGCGGAATTGCGACAATCACGACGCTTCTGGCCATGAACGGTCTGAACATCCAGAACATCGGAATTATTCATAACCGGGAATTTGAGGAAGGCGTTCTGCGAATCGAATTTTACGACGGCGATTCCCAGGAAAAAGCCATTCATATTCTGAAACAGAGAAATTACATTGTGCGGAAACGCACCTGAAAAATCCGGGAGGAAAAATGATATGAAATTTCATCCGGCGGACCGGCCTCTGAAGGGAACCCTTCAGGTACCGGGCGATAAATCCATCTCGCACCGATCCGTGATGTTCGGTTCCCTCGCGGAGGGGACGACGGAAGTTACCGGATTTCTGAACAGCGCGGACTGCCGCTCGACGATCGCCTGTTTCCGGAAAATGGGGACCGGAATTGACGTCGACGCATCCGGAACCCGCGTAAAAATTCATGGGAAGGGCATCCATGGTCTCTCCGCTCCGGAGGACACGCTGGACTGCGGAAACAGCGGAACTACTATCCGCCTGATTTCCGGCATTCTCGCCGGACAGCCGTTTTCTTCCCGCCTGACCGGGGACCGCTCCATTCAAAAACGGCCGATGAAGCGCGTGATCGACCCGCTCACGCAGATGGGTGCGAAGATCCGGAGCGAAAAAAAGAACGGGTGTGTCCCGCTCCTCATAGATCCTTCGGATCTGTCCGGAATCGAGTATCACACGCCCGTCGCGTCCGCGCAGGTAAAGTCCTGCATTCTGCTCGCCGGCCTGTACACCGGCGGAACCACTACCGTAGTGGAACCTGCCCTCTCCCGCAACCATACCGAACTGATGCTCGCGGGATTCGGAGCGGAAATCCATACCAGCGGCAACACATCATCCATCCGGCCGGAACCGCGCCTTTCGGCCATTCCGATCGAGGTTCCGGGGGATATCTCCTCCGCGGCCTACTTTATGGCGGCCGCACTGATGGTTCCGGGATCGGAGGTGCTCCTCACAAATGTCGGGATCAATCCGACCCGCGACGGAATCCTGGAAGTCATCCGGAACATGGGCGGAACCTTTGAGATTCAAAACCGGAAGACCTCAGGCGGGGAAGATTCCGCCGATCTTCTGTTCCGATCGCAGAAGCTCCACGGCTGCACGATCAGAGGCAGCCTGATTCCCAGACTGATCGACGAGCTTCCCGTGATCGCCGTTCTCGCGGCGGTATCAGAAGGTACGACCGTCATCCGCGACGCGGCCGAACTGAAGGTCAAGGAATCGGACCGGCTCGCCGCCATCGTCTCCTCACTCAGAAAAATGGGAGCCGACGTGACCGCCACCGATGACGGCATGATCATCCGCGGAGGAAAGCCTCTCACGGGAGCTGTCATCGACAGCTGCGCGGACCACCGCATCGCCATGTCTTTTGCCGTCGCCTCTCTCGTCGCGAAAGGCAGCACCGAGATCCTCGGGGCGGATTGCGTGAACATCTCCTACCCGGAATTTTACCGCGATCTCGGAAGCCTTCTGAAGGGCTGAAAGCCGCTTCCGGTATCCGCCTTATCTGTGCTGATCGAGGAAGCTTCGCATCTCTTCCGTCTCGCTCTCCAGCTCCGACAGTTCCGAATCCGTCATGCGGTCCGGTTTCACTCTGGTAAGACGCGAGAGTCGGGAGATGCGCTCCTTCGTCTCCCTCTTCACCTCTTTGTCGATCGTCTTGCGGTTGGCAGAAAGAAACTGCTGCGCCGCGGCGATCTGGCCACGCGCGTCATTCAGCGCATCGAACTTTGCCTTTCTTGCCATATCCACCGCCGAATTTACCTGCGCGTCATGAACCGCACGCTCGATCTCGTCATCGGACATCTTCGATCCGGAGGTAATGGTGATCGATTTCGCTTTTCCGGTCGTCAGATCCCTGGCCGAGACATGAACGATTCCGTTCGCATCGATATCAAAAGTCACCTCGATCTGCGGAACGCCCGCCGGGGCTCGCTGAATCCCGTTCAGCCGGAAGGTTCCGAGAACCGTATTGTCTCTGGAAAACTGGCGCTCGCCCTGGAGCACTTTGATCTCAACCGAAGTCTGGTAGGGAGCGGCCGTGGAAAAAATCTGCGTCCGCCTCGTGGGAATCGTCGTATTTCTCTCGATGATCCGGGTAGCGATCCCGCCGACCGTCTCGATCGACAGGGACAGCGGCGTGACATCCATAAGAATCAGTTCCGATCCCGCACCGGTCGTGAGCTCGCCCCCGAGCTTCGCTCCCTGGATGGCCGCTCCGAGCGCCACACACTCGTCCGGGTTCAGATTGCCGGACGGCTCCTTTCCGGTCAGCGCGCGGACCTTGTCCCGCACGGCCGGCATTCTCGTAGAACCCCCGACCAGAAGAACCATGCCCAGTTCGGACGCGGAGATTCCCGCATCGGAGAGAACTCTTCTGACCGGCTCCTCTGTCCGGTTCAGAAGATCCGATGTCAGTTCCTCAAACTTCGCCCGCGTAATGTCCATGTACAGGTGGATCGGCTCCCCTTTCAGCGTAGCGATAAACGGCAGATTGATCGTCGTCTGGCTCGCCGCGGACAGCTCTTTTTTCGCCTGCTCGCAGGCCTCCCGGATTCTCTGAACCGCAGTCGGGTCCTTGGCCAGATTGATCCGGTTCTCTTTCTTGTACGTCTCCATCACGTAATCCGCGAGACGGTTATCGAAATCGTCCCCGCCCAGATGATTGTCGCCCGAAGTCGCCAGCACCTCGATGAGATTGTCCCCGATCTCGATCAGGGAGACGTCGAACGTGCCTCCGCCCAGGTCATAGACGAGGATTTTCTGCGGAGCGCCGTGATCCAGTCCGTAAGCGAGCGCCGCGGAGGTGGGTTCGTTGATGATACGCAGGACCTCCATGCCCGCAATCCTTCCCGCGTCCTTCGTCGCCTGGCGCTGCGCGTCGCTGAAATACGCGGGAACGGTGATCACCGCTTTTGTCACTTCGCTTCCGAGGTAGGCTTCCGCGTCCTTTTTCAGCTTCGCCAGAATCATGGCAGAAATTTCCTGCGGGGAATAATCCCTCCCGTTTGCGCGGAAGCGAAAATCCGTTCCCATTCTCCTTTTGATCGAAAGACACGTGCGCTTCGCGTTCACGGCCGCCTGCCTCTTGGCGGCGTCGCCGATCAGCGTCTCTCCGTCTTTCGTAAATGCAACAACAGAAGGCGTCGTTCTGCCGCCTTCTGCATTTGAAATTACCACCGGGTTTCCGAACTCCATCACTGCCACGCAGCTGTTCGTTGTCCCGAGGTCAATACCGATTACTTTTCCCATAGATTGTCAGACACCTCTGATCCGGATAATTCTTTGTTATTTCCCGACAATTTTCCCGTCCGCGTTTTCTTCGGAGATAATCTCGCTGTCCACCGCGGAAAGCTCCTGTTTCATGTCCCGGGCTGCCTTGCTGTACTTGCGGAAAGAATTGATTACACGGACATTCTGAAGCATGCCGGTCACGCCGCACAGAATCAGCGTGACTCCCGCAATCATCACGATCACGCCCGCCGTGTGGAACGGCTTCGCGATAATAAACAGCGCCAGGATGATCTTGATCACGGAGGAAATGATGCTGTAGTACCAGCGGTCACTCCCGATATTCCTCATGGCGGACGCCTCCGCGATCCCGTAGACCGCATGGAGCAGGATAATAACCGCGAACAGGATCGTCGCAAAGTTTACGATTGCCTTCGGTTCAAGCGCGATGAACGCTCCCAGGGCGGCGATGATCGCGCCGCCGACACAGTACACCGGGCTGGCGTAAAATCCCTCCGCCCGGCTGCCACGGTTGATAAAATAGGTGATCAGCATCACGATTCCCGAGGCAAGAAGAATCACACCGAGGAAGATGCAGACTCCGATCGTCACATTCTTCGGATCACGTACCAGAAAGATCCCTAAGATAATCATGAGAAGATCCCATAACCATTCCATCATCTTTGTACGTCTTAAAAATTCTTTCATCCTTTTTCTTTTCTTCTTTCTTCTCTTCGGTTTCTTCTTCCCTGACCGGCTCGACGTAGGCGATCTTTCCCCGCAGCTCCTGCATACGGAAATCAACGGAAGTGATGATATCCGCGCACTCCTTCAGCTCGCGCGTGATCTGCTCCGTATTTTTCAGATCCTTGTTGTATTTCAGCTGATGCTCCACACTCGCCCAGAAATCCATCGCGATCGTCCTGCACTGGATCTCGACCTTCCGCATCTTTTTTCCGGATGAGAGGAAAATCGGCACCTCCACGATCAGGTGGAGACTCCGGTAGCCGCTGTCCTTCGGATGTTTGATGTAATCCTTGATCTCCAGCATCCGGATATCGTCCTGGTGAAGGAGCAGATCCGCGATCGAATAGATATCCTCCGGAAAGCTGCAGATAATGCGGACTCCGGCGATGTCGGAGATATGCTCCTCAATATTTTTCATGTTCACATCCAGATTTTTCCTCTTCAGCTTCGCCAGCAGGCTCCTCGGCTGTTTCAGCCGGGACTTGATGGTCTGGATCGGATTCCGGTTGTGCGACATGGCAAATTCATTATTCAATACGTTTAACTTTGTCTCAATCTCCATGATGGCGCACCGATACTCCATCATGAGACGCTGATACTCCGGCCTGAACTCATCAAATTCCTCGATCTGATCGATATTCATGTTCTCGATCTGCGATAAAATTTCACGTTCGTTCATCATAATTTCGCCCCCGATATTCTCTTTGCGGACCTCCTGTTTCCCCGCATGCAAAAATGTCCGCTTTCCCGCAGACGTTTCCGGTTTCATTAATACACCCCTGATTTTCAGTTACAGAAAAGTTTTTTCGGCTCATCCGGACGGCTCCTGAGAAAAATAATCCCAGTCCGTCAGCATCCGATACACGAGACTCACCGGCAGTCCCACGACGCCGCTGTAATTCCCGTCAATTTTCTCAATATATCTGGAAAACAGGCCCTGAATCCCGTAGGATCCCGCCTTGTCCATCGGTTCTCTGCTCTTTACATAAGCGCGGATCTCCTCCTCCGTCATCGGAGCGATGGAAACCCTCGTCCGGGAGACCTCGGTCCTGATTCTTTCGATCCTCCCGCCCTTTCTTTCAGCGAGCGTGACGCCGGTATACACCAGATGGCTTCTGCCCTGCAGAGACCGGAGCATCCGGACGGCATCCTCGCCGTCGGAAGGCTTTCCGAGTATCTCAGGGTCTCCTTCTGTTCCGTCCGGTTTCACGCCGTTCACCGCGACCACGGTATCCGCCCCGAGCACGAACGCGTCCTTTTTTACGCGTCCCGCCACGTCGAGACATTTCCGCCGCGAGAGCTCGCGCACCACGTCGTCCGGCGATGTCAGCTCCGTCGACTCATCCGTGTCGCTCACATCGACTGTAAATGGGATGCCGGCGGTCTCGAGAAGCTCTCTTCTTCTGGGAGACCCCGACGCCAGTATAACCGGTTCCATCAGACCATCCCCAGTTTCATACAGGGTTCCTCCACTCCCCGAAAAATCGTAAAAAGCGCGGAAACCGCATGAATACCTATCATCCATATGAACAGCAAAAGGATTGGCGAGCAGAGCTGTAAGCCGGGTTCTGTCTTGTATGATCATCTATCTGGTGCGACCTACCTAAGAGCGCGACGGGCAGCCGCACAGCTCTTTTCGCGGTCTTGCTTCGAATGGGGTTTACAGAGCCTTGCATGTTACCACACAAGCGGTAGTCTCTTACACTGCCTTTCCATCCTTACCCGGACGAACCGGGCGGTTTATTTCTGTTGCACTGTCCCGGGAGTCGCCTCCGCCGGACGTTATCCGGCATCCTGCCCTGTGAAGCCCGGACTTTCCTCAGCCGGTCTCTTTCGATCCTTCCGGCCGCGATCATACACTCTACTCGCAGTCCCGTTATAGTATACCAACTCAATGCACAAGATACCAGTCAGGAAAACAAAATTTTTTGTTAATTATTCATTGCAATCAGA
Source organism: Bilifractor sp. (assembly GCA_050944685.1). Classification (GTDB taxonomy): domain Bacteria; phylum Bacillota; class Clostridia; order Lachnospirales; family Lachnospiraceae; genus CADBRN01. Next base: position 24,223 of record JBMNRP010000014.1, on the reverse strand, counting down.
CGTCGAAACAGCTCCCGCCGATGAACTCCCGGACCACGGAATTGATGGGGATCTGCTCGGAGGGCATGCCCACAAAATAGTCCAGAAATTTCAGCAGTCTCTTCGCCTCCAGATACTGGGGCGAATCTTCCCGGATCTGGAAAAGAAGCGGTTCGGCGTATATTTTCAGAACAGACAGCTCGTACGTCATGGCGGAGTTGAAGATCACATCCGCGGATTCCTGGTTGGGGAAAATATACTTCTGCTCGCCTCGCCGGACAGAACCCCACATCGCGATCGTCTCTTCCGCGGTAGTCGCCCGTGTCCGGTAATCCCGCACGATGCGGCGGATCAGCCGGGCGTCCGTGGTGGGAATCCGGTTATGCTCGTCGATGTTCAGCTGCGTCAGGGCACTGATATAGATCTTGAATTTCCGGTCATCGGGAATAAAGCTGCTGAGTTTGTCATTCAGTCCGTGAATACCCTCCAGAACCAGAATATCGTGCGGTCCGAGCGTCAGATAATCTCCTTTGAAATCTTTTCCGCCCTTCTTGAAATCGTACCGGGGAAGCTCCACCGTCTCCCCGGAGAGAAGCTCCGTCATCTGCGACCGGAACAGCTCCAGATCGAGAGACTCGAGGCACTCGAAATCGTAATTGCCGTTCTCGTCTCTGGGAACATCCTTCCTCTCTTTGTAATAATTGTCCAGGCTGATCGGATGCGGCGTCAGTCCATGAGCCGAAAGCTGAATCGCAAGCCGTCTGGAAAAGGTAGTCTTCCCGGAAGAAGACGGGCCGGCGATCATCACAAATTTCACATTGCTCTTTCCGGCGATGTGCTTCGCAATATCCGAAATCCGGCTCTCCTGCATCGCCTCCTCGACCAGCATGATGTGGAAAATTTCCTGCGAGCTGATCTTTGCGTTCAGACGCCCCACGGTGTCAATCCCGAATTTCTCGCCCCACTTTTCCGAATCGTCCTGCGCGTGGAACAGTTTTTCCGACGGAACGAATTCCGCCACGTGTTCCGGATCGTGCCAGTCCGGAATCATCAGCATAAAACCTTCTGCGTACGGAACCAGGTCGAAATACTTCAGGCAGGAAGTGTTCGGAACCATGAACCCGTAATTGTAATCCTCATAATCCCCGATCCGGTACAGATTGACCGCCGAAGTGCGCCGGTACCGGAACAATTCATCCTTGTCCCGCATCCCGCGTTTGCGAAAAAGCCTTCTCGCCTCCACCGTTTTGACCGACCGCTTCCGGATAGGAAGCTCCTCCTGCACAAGTTCTTTCATGTGCTCTTTCAGGCGCTCCAGATATTCCGGATCGACGGACTCGCGGCCGCGGATCGTATAGTAATACCCGCTGCCGAAGGAGAAATGAAGAATCGCCGGGACCTCTCTTCCCTCGATATCGGAGAGGGCCCGATAGAGAAGCAGATTCATGCTTCGCTGATACGTTTTGTTTCCGATCGGATCACCCAGCGTGACCGGAACGATCTCCGCGCCGTCCTTTGGGACGCGGAAAAGCTCCCGGAGCTCTTCGTCCTCGATAAACAGAACGATCTCGTGCTCGTAATACTTCTGCAGATCGGATGCGATGTCCAGGTAGAGCGTATCGGATGGATACGTCAGGACATTTCCGTTGTAATTTATCTTTATTGTACTTTTGGTCATAGATCCTCCGATCCCGTCATAAAGAAAATCCGCTGCTGCCCCGGAAGGGATTAATATACGGTATACGGATTCCGGACCGGAGCACAGACCACCTCAAGCTCCGGAAAATGCTCCGCAAAATAGCCTGCCATATACTCGATGAAACAATATTCCGTCCCGTAATGGCCGGCATCCACGATGCAGAGTCCGGCCGCATTTGCGTCGATCGCACTGTGATAATCGATATCGCCGGTGACGAGAACATCCGCGCCGGACCGCTCCGCATCCGGGATCACGCTCCTGCCGGAACCGCCGGAAACAGCGGCGCGACGGATCCTCGTCCGGGGATCGCCGTAACAGACGACGTTCGGAATGTCCAGCGCGGATTTGACGTATTGGCAGAATGACGCCAGATCCATCTCCTCCGAAAGCTCACCGACGCGGCCGATGCCCTCCGGCACCCCGTCCCGCTCTCCGGTTTCCATCAGAACCTCCGCGTTCTTCAGAGCGAGCTGGGCCTCGTTCAGATCCGCCATCTTCCGCACATCGAAATTCGTGTGGGCGGCAATACAGGAAATCCCGCTCTCGCAGAGCTTCAGGATCCTTCTTCCGACCGAAGTGGTGTCATTCACCTGCTTCATGGCGGAAAAGATCATCGGATGGTGCGAAACGATCAGATCCGCCCCTTTTTCCGCGGCATCATCGATAAGCGATTCCGTCGCGTCAAGCGTCACATATACTTTATGAATTTCCGCGTCCCTTCTGCCTGTGAGGAGACCCGGATTATCCCATTCCTCCGCCGCGTCAAGCGGAAAATCTTTCTCAAACTGTTTCAGAATTTCACTGCATTTCATGGTAATGTTTCCTGTCCTTCGTAATAGCCAAGCGCTCTCTCGCAGCACGCGATTTCTCCCCGGATTTCAGCGAGCCTCTTCCCGGTCCGCTCCGTGCCATATCCGGAGGCGTAGACGAGAGACGACTCAATTTCCCGAAGCGTCTTTTGGCGCTTTTCCAGATAAGATCGCAGAACCGGATCCCGCTTTTCCAGCATGACCGGCCCGTAGAGAAGCTGCTCAGGGGAAAGCGGAAAATTCCCTGCCGGTTCTCCACCGCATCCTGATTCAGCTCCTGTCGCGCCGGACGTTTCCGTCACGGGCACGGCGTGTATCACCGGATAATACTTGCCTCCCTCGCAGATCATCTTCTCATCGTCAATGCGAAAGCGGCAGGAGAGATCCCTTCCCTCCGTCAGAAGACTTCTCACCCGGTCCACATCCGACTGCGGCTCGAGAACCAGCTCCCGGAGCGTCGGAAGAATATCCCTTCCCTCCGTCAGAATCCGGCAGATCAGCATACCGCCCATACCGGCGATCAGCGCCGAATCCGCCTCTCCCTTCCGGATATTCCGGAATCCGTCCGAGAGCCGCGTCTCGATGCGGTCCGCCAGACCGTGCCGTGCGATATGGTCCGCGGCGATCTCCAGAGGACCTTTCCGGACATCCGCGGCAATGGCACTGCGGATCTTTCCCGTCTCACAGAGACGGATCGGAACGTAGGCGTGGTCGCACCCGATATCGGCCGGCCGTTTTCCGATCCGTAACATTTCCGCCACGGCGGTCAGGCGGTCCGAGAGCCGGATTTCATCCGTTCGTTCCGTCATCAGTCCAGATAATCCTTCAGCTTTCTGCTGCGGGACGGATGGCGCAGCTTTCTCAGCGCCTTCGCCTCGATCTGACGGATGCGCTCACGGGTGACGTTGAATTCCTTTCCGACCTCCTCCAGCGTTCTCGCCCGTCCGTCATCCAGGCCGAACCGGAGACGCAGCACCTTCTGCTCCCGGTCGGTCAGCGTGGAAAGCACCTCCTCGAGCTGCTCCTTCAGCATCGTAAAAGCGGCCGCATCCGCCGGAACCGGGGCATTGTCGTCCCGGATGAAGTCGCCGAGATGGCTGTCCTCCTCTTCGCCGATCGGCGTCTCGAGAGAGACCGGCTCCTGGGAAATCTTCAGAATCTCGCGCACGCGTTCCACCGACATATCCATCTCCTTCGCGATTTCCTCCGGGGTAGGCTCGCGGCCGAGCTCCTGAAGCAGCTGACGGGAGACACGAATCAGCTTGTTGATCGTCTCAACCATGTGCACCGGGATACGGATCGTTCTGGCCTGATCCGCGATCGCGCGGGTAATCGCCTGACGGATCCACCAGGTCGCGTAGGTCGAGAACTTATAGCCCTTGCGGTAATCAAACTTCTCTACCGCCTTCAGAAGGCCGAGATTGCCCTCCTGAATCAGATCCAGAAACAGCATGCCGCGGCCCACGTAGCGCTTCGCGATCGAGACGACCAGACGGAGGTTCGCCTCCGCCAGGCGTTTCTTCGCCTCCTCGTCACCGGCCTCCATGCGCTTCGCCAGTTCGACCTCTTCCTCGGCCGTCAGGAGCGGAACCTTTCCGATCTCTTTGAGGTACATGCGGACCGGATCCTCGATGCTGACGCCCTCCGGAACGGAGAGATCGATTTTTTCCATGTCGATCTCTTCCTCTTTGTCCAGATTCATCTCCTCATCATCGCTCGCGATCAGAAGATCCTCGTCACTATCCCCGTTCTCATCCTGGGGAACGCGGAGAACATCGACGCCATGCGTCTCGAGAAAATCCGTGACCTTCGTCATCTGCTCCTTCGAGAGATCGACATCGCTGAAATACTCTTCGACTTCTTTGTACTCCAGCGTGTTCTTTTTCTGCTTCGCGAGCTTCTCAAGAGATTTCAGGCGTTCCAGCAGCTTGGTTTTGTCAATTTTTTCTTTTTCCATTTATCTCCCTTTCCTTTATGGTGATCCATATCTGTTTCTGTCCGGCGTGTCCCCTTCAGGAAACTCCGATATCACGAAACAGCCCTTTCGGAAATCCTTCATTCCGAAGCTGATCCAGCTTCTTTCTTTCTTCCGAATATCTCTGAATCGAATTCAGATCCGTCATTGACAGATCGGAATAGTGTTTGTCAATGCTGTCTTTTTTGATGCGGCAGACGACGTCAAAAATCGCCTTCTCTTTCTCGTCCTCTTTTTCCGGAATCTGCTCCACGCTGAAGACCTCCGCCGCTCTCCGCTGTTCTTCCTGATCCGGAAACCGGGACAGGATCGCGGCCGGGCTCACTTTGCCATCGGCGGCCTGCTCCGAGAGCAGAACGGCAATCTCGTGGTAAAACGGATTCGTGAAATCGTCGACGGAAAGATACGGAGCTATCCGATCGATCAGCCGGGGATCTGACGCCTCCCAGCCGATCAGAAGCCTCTGCGCAGCTTCCGCGGCGTCATTTTTCTTCGGAGCCCTGCTGTTCAGCGATTTCGGCTCACGGACGGCTCTTCTGCCCGTCCCGGAGAGCGATTCTTTCCGGACGAGCTCGAGCAATGTTTTATTTTCAATTCCATACTCGTGGGCGATATACGGAATATACGTCTCCCGGTCCACCTCATCCTCGAGAGAGACAATCTCTCTCGCAGCCGCGCGGAGAAACTCGCTTTTTCCCTGCGGATCCGCCATATCGTAATTTCTTTCAAGCATATGGATGGTGAAGAGAAAACTGTTCTCCGCCTGATCCAGACGCTCCTGGAACGCCTCGGAGCCCTCCGCCTTGATAAATTCATCCGGGTCCTTGTGCGGGTCCAGATGCACCACCTTCGAGGTAATTCCGGCCTCCCGGAGCATCGGAGCCGCGCGGAGCGCTGCCCGGATTCCTGCCTCGTCGCTGTCGTACAGGAGGAGAACCAGATCCGTGTACCGCTTCAGAAGGGAACAGTGCCCGGCGGTCAGTGAAGTTCCGAGGGAGGCGACGGCATTGTCGAAACCGGCCTGATGCATGGAAATCACATCCATGTAGCCCTCGCAGAGAATCATATATTTCTTCCGGCTCTTCCGGGCGAGAAACAGCCCGTAAAGATTGCGGCTTTTATCAAAGATCTCCGTCTCAGGGGAATTCAGGTATTTCGGCTCCCCGTCTCCCATGACGCGTCCGCCGAATCCGATCACCCGGCTCCTCGCGTCCATGATCGGAAACATGACGCGGTTCCAGAACTTGTCGGAAACGCCCCGCCTCTCATCAAAGCGGAACAGACCGGACGCATTCAGAAGATCATCCGAATAGCCGCGGCTTCTCAGGTAACGATACAGTTCGTTTCCGGTTCTTCCCGAAAAGCCGAGTCCGAATTTCCGGATCGTCTCATCAGAAAGCTCCCGATTCTTGAGATACCGCATTCCGTCCGTCCCGGACCGGGAGCGAAGCTTCGCATAGTAATATTTCGCGGCGTCCTTCTGTATGTTCAGCAGGACCTCCCGCCGCTCCTGTTTTTCTCTCGATTCCCGCGAGTAGTCCTCCTGCGGCAGGGTGATCCCCGCCCGGTCCGCCAGCTCCTGAACCGCCTCCTGAAACGACAGGTTCTCATACTGCATCAGAAACGTAAACACATTGCCCCCGGCACCGCATCCGAAACAGTAGTACATCTGCTTCTGCCGGCTGACGGAAAAGGAAGGCGTTTTTTCCCCGTGAAACGGACAGAGCCCGAAATAGTTGCTGCCCTTCTTCTTCAGGGACACGTAGGCAGATATCACATCCACGATATCATTGCCCGCCCGGACCTCCTCGATCACTTCATCGCTGTATCTCATTGTCTACATGACCTCCCAGGATTTCGGGACGTATATTCCCTCAAAAGTGCGGATGCAGTACTGGTCTGTCATGCCGGAAATATAGTCGCAGATCACCACCTCGACCTGCTCTCCCTCGTCAATTGCCATCCTGTATTTCTCCGGAAGCCTGTCCGGATCGGCGAGATAATACTGAAACATCGCATCAAACATCAGCTGAACCTTGGATTCTTCGCTTTTAGCCACCGGATTCGTATATACATCCCGGAACATCATCTTCCGCAGGTCCATCATCGCCGTCAGAACCGGTTCCGACATGTGAATCTCCGGCTTGTCATAGCTGCTGGAAATCAGGTCGTGAATCATGGTGTTCAGCCGTTCCTTCGTGCTCATCCCCAGTTTTTCGCGGAACTCACCCGGAACATCCTCCTCCCGGATGATTCCCGCCCGCTGGGCGTCGTCCATGTCGTGGTGGATATACGCGATCTTGTCGCAGATCCGAACCACGTCACCCTCCAGTGTGGACGGGTGGCAGCTCGTCTTGTGATTGAGAATACCGTCCCGCACCTCCATGGTCAGATTCAGACCCTTCCCGTCCTTTTCCAGGCGGTCCACCACCCGGAGGCTCTGGACGTTGTGAGCAAATCCCTTCGGCGACAGCTGATTTAATACCCGCTCTCCCGCGTGGCCGAACGGCGTATGCCCCAGATCGTGTCCGAGCGCGATTGCCTCGACCAGATCGACGTTCAGCCGGAGCGCCTTCGCCACCGTACGGGAAATCTGCGAGACCTCGAGCGTATGTATCAGACGCGTCCGGTAATGGTCTCCCTGCGGCGAGAGAAACACCTGTGTCTTATCCTTTAACCGGCGGAAAGCCTTGCAGTGGAGGATCCGGTCGCGGTCGCGCTGGAAGCACGTGCGCACATCGCACGGCTCCTCGTCCCGCAGACGCCCCTTCGAATTTCTCGAAAAAGAAGCGTACGGGGCCAGTTCTGAAAATTCATTTTCTTCCATCTGTCTGCGAATTTCCACCGAAAGCCTCCCGATACAAATATAGATTTTTTCTGGTACTAATATTTACCGCGTATCCGCAGGATTTCCTTTTTTTCTTTTTCGAGAAAAAACGCCTGACAAAGTCAGACGCTACCCGCTTTTTTCCACATACTGATATTCTTCAATGCCGTTTGAAGAAATCATCTCGATTTTAGCGATTTCATCATCTTTATTCATCAGTAAAAAAAGGGGATTCATTTTTTCGTTCACCGGAAACCAAATAAGAACTTCTACAAAACAGCGGCCGGCAGTATCAGCCGGCTTCACTTCATGCAGAACAGATGCGGGGCAGAGCGAAGGAACCTGCTTTCGCTCTGCCGGAATACAATACCCGAAAAAAATATTTTCTCAATTCTTTCACAGAATCGAAAATTTTTTCGGTTTTCCCTTTTTTATTTTCCATCCTTGAGGCGGAGATCTGAATTATCGATATTCTTTTCCGGATCATGTCTCCAGTATATCGGATCATGCCGGTAGATATCGTTCAGCGCGTCGAAAATAAACCGATTGGCCAGACCCCTGTCCTGACCAAAGTCCGGTGACAGGGGTTCCATTCCGATGGCTCTGCACACACGGTTCATAGCCGTAATCTGTGCCATCGCCGCATTGTGTGCATAACTGCGCTTTGAGTCAGCAGACGTAATCATGAACTCTCTCTGATCCCCGGTAAACTCTTTGGCCTTTTCGCCGGTTATCACAAAGTCTATGACAGCATTATAATACTTCTCCATAGCGCTGATCATGTCCGTAATGCTGTCGTAATATTCCTGCCGGTTCTCAAAAACCTTCACCCCGGGCTTCAGGAGCTCGATATCTTCTACTTTCGCATCCGTATGGATCATCTGTACAATCTTGTCAAAAAAGCCCTCCGCTGCTCCCTTCTGCATATTGTCGTCTTTCGTATCCGACCGTCCGGTTTTTGGATGGCCCGCCGATTCCCTGCCGCGCTCCCCGGAATTCTCTTCGGTTTCCCGTTTCTCATCCAGACCGGCTGTATGGGTTCTTTCCGCAACGAAGGGCTTTGAAATATATGTGTCGTCTGCAATGGTTCCGTTGACTACCCATCGGTCCGTTTCGGACATCGGGCCTCTTCCCTTCTCTGCGTCCCGCAGTACCTGTACGAATTCAGCCTTGCTCATTCCGGCGAGTTCTTCTGCCTGGCTGTGTTCGACGGCCATCATGACGTAATCGCCCCTTCCGTGCCCGACGGAGGATGCGTTCAGCATGAGCCCGCTGACAGAAAAGCCGGACAGCTCTTCTTCCCGGAAGCGGACTCCGTACAGTACGTTGCCGGGAACGGTCCTGCAGGTGTGTTCATTGACCGTTCGATATGTTCTGGCGAACTTTTCTTCCCTGACCGGCCACATTTCTCCGCGCGTGCCAATCAGCAGTACATTCGCCCTTCCTTTTTCTCCCGTGATACAGTAGATTTTTCTGTCCTCAGCCGCCTTCCGGATTCCGAGACCAACCAGACTGTCGTATCTGCCGATCATATCCACTGCTTTCGGCGGAAGATACAAGCCCGGCATCTGTACTACGTGCGATAACCCCTGTTCTTTCAATATCGATTCCAGCTTCTGGCAGAAATCCGGATGAGTCTCCTCGAAATTCTGAAGGGCTTTCGCGTATTCCGGCTGTTCCAGATAATTAATCACAATGGTTCCAGGATCCGGCCTGCAGTATTGAATTTCATATTCTTTTTTCGTACATTCCATCAACTGAATGGGCTCATTGGATATTTTCATCGCTTTTCCGGCGCCGTTCTGCCCGGCGCCCCTCCTTTCCGGCAAGCCGTTGTCCGGCATCCGAGACAGCATCTGGCGTCTTGCGTTTTCAGATATGTATTTGCGAATAAATTTATTGGATCCACTCCGCAGATTTCCTCCCGGAGGCAGATCCGGTATCCGCGCTGAGCCACGGGCATCTGCTTTTCGTATCATTAAAACGGAACGATGCCAATGTCAGCCAGTCCGGGATGAAGCAGATCGGCCGTCCGGAAATAAAAAAGCACGGTGTAATGCATCGTGCTCAATCAGTCAAAAAACTGTACCTCTTTGCCAACAAAATTGCCTTCACTTTTTTTTTGCGATACTGTTCGGGAGATCATATACCATTTCCGTATCATTTTTTTCATCGTCAATGATTGCAACCTTACCAAACCGATCATTATGAAGTAAGTTTGCTCTGATTCATACGAGAGCGACGGCAGTAGCCGAAAATAATAACCGCCGCAGTGAGCTTCTCATGCGGGCATATTTATATTATATGCCGCTACAATATCCGTTTCAATATCCGTCAGCATCAACAAGTACCATCAGTTGTTATGTATTTTCTATTGGCATATCGAAAGAAGTATAACAACCGGGCAGTGAAAAAAACTTTGTCCATTCCAGAATGGTTGAATGAAGCTGCCTCAAAAGCAGGTATTAATTTCTCTCAGACTCTGCAGGATGCTTTAAAAGAAAAATTAGATGCATAAAAAACCGCCGCCCTGCGGCAACAGGACGACGGTGATCGCGCCACCGAAATGACACTATCTTTGCAGATACTATTATATCGTTCCGGTGGCGCTGATGCAAGGTGACAGCGCTATTTTTGCGCTCATTTTTGGAGGGACGATATTTGTGGAAACAGAAATTAAAAAGCGGTAATATCTGCTGCTATGAGCGGTACAAAGACCCGCTCACAGGACGCACCAGAACCGCCACAGTGACGATTAAACCGACCGGACGTAAATGCCGGAAGATCAAAACGATGGAGCGAACCGAACAGATGCAGTACGGATAACGTACCCACCTGTTTATGTCGGATGAGGATGGTGATTACATCCAGTACCCGGCATACAGCAAATATTTCCGGGAGAACACTGAACGAATTTTAGGACGGCGATTGACACCGCACAGCCACAGGCATAGGCATACAGCACTGCTTGCTGAATCAGGTATCCCTTTGGAAACAATCAGTCGACGCCTGGGACATGCCAACAGCCAGATCACAAAGGATGTGTATATGCATGTAAACAGTAAAATGCGGGAGAAAGATAATAGCCTGATAAAAAACGTGAAAATGCTAGATAAATGCTAGATGCGAGGCGCTAAAAAACGCCAGAACCCTTTATTAATAAGGAATTCTGGCGTTTGTAATCTGCGGAAGATGGGACTTGAACCCACACGTGATTGCTCACACAAGATCCTTAGTCTTGCTCGTCTGCCAATTCCGACACTTCCGCACGACAAAGGATATTTTAGCATTTCGCCCCATGTTCGTCAATCGCTTTTTACATTTTTTTGAAAACCCCCTGACACGGCCTTACGGACTTCTGCCCTTTCCGGCTTCCGCCTGTTTCCTCTCCCGACGCTTCCGCACGACGCGGGTCAGGATGAAAAACATCACGAGGAACAGCAGAACCCCCATCAGAGCATAAAACGAGGGATCCGGATACGATTTCTTTTTCTCGGTGGATACTTCGCCGTCTTTCACGACCGATTCGTCGAACGGGATGCGCTCACCCGTGACAAGCATCCGGTCCGTATTAACTCCGTATGGGGTGCAGGTAATGATGGTCACGATGTCGCGGCCGGCTTCCAGATTCAGGTCCTCCACTTCGTTCGGTTTGACCGTATGAATATCATAGACCTGGTAGGCCAGCGTCTTTCCCAGAATGTGAAGATAAAACCGGTCGCCCTCACCCACTTTATTGAGATCGGTCAGCATCTTTTTCCCGGGAATGCCGCGATGACCGGTGATGACGGCATGTGTGTTTTTCCCGCCGACCGGCAGCGACGTGCCGTGGATATGGCCGATCCCCTTTTCCAGCGTCTCGTCATTGGCATAGTGGTAGATCGGCTCTTTTACATCGATGCAGGGAATCTCGAGATATCCCATCATCCCGTCCTGCTCCGGATTCAGAAGCTTCTCATATCGATCCTCGCGCTTATATTCATCTTCGGTAATCAGCGCAGTCGTCACCTTCGCCAGGTCGGCGTTGTACGCCTGAGCGTCAGCAAATTCCTTTTCCTGCTCTTCCTGTGTGACGTCCCGGTCCACCTTGTCGATGTACCGGGTGATCAGTTTTGAATCGCGATACTTGTTCCAGCGGTCCGCAATCGTCGGATACGCCAGAAGACACACACAGATCAGGAATCCGATGATACAGATCGTCTGAATTTTCGAGTGCTTTTTCTTTCCGGATGAAGGTTTCATTTATGACCTTTTATGTCTGTTTTCTGCTTCCCTGGAAAGGAAGTAAACACCGAGTATTAAGGAGGAAACGCCCAGAACCAGATACAACACTACGTGGCTGTCATCGCCCGTCTTGACCCGGTTCAGGAAGCTTGAGCTGCTCTGTTCCGTCCCGCCGTCCGGTGTTATTGTATTTTTCTGTGGGGTTGGCGTGACCGTCGATGTCACAGTTGCTGTCACCGTCGCTGTCACTGTCTCTGTCACAGAAGGAGTCGGCCGGTAGGGCTCCTCTTTTCCTGTCTTCGGAGCGGAAAGAACAGCTTTCTCCCAGACGAGATTTCCTGCCGTATCCTTCATCGACAGTGGAACATTTACAAGATAGGGATCCACGGTCTTATAGGACTCCGCCTTCCCGCTGTCTCCTGTTTCCACGACGAGATATTTTCCGGGTTCCGTGATCGTGAAGGTACAATATCCGTCACTTCCGGTTACTTTCTCATCGATCGGTGTATTGTCAATCGCCGCAAACTGCTTCGCCACGAAAACCATATCGCTGAAAGCAAGTTCGTGGAAGGTAATGTCGTTTCCGTTCTCGTCATAACTGGCGAGGGATGTATACGGCGAAACGACGGAGTAACTCCCCGCACCGCCGTTCCGGACCAGATCGGCGGCCTTATAGACCGCAAACTTTCCTCCTTCGATCGGCACGCGGTCTCCGTTATCCGCCACCCGCGAGAAATCAATCGTCAGGGTATAGGGCGGATTCGGCACATTTTTATCGGCCGCACTGACAATACACGGACAGAGCAGGCTTATCATGACTGTCACGCATATTAAAAATTTTTTCATATTTCAATTCTCCAGATGGAGACAGGATCGGTATTTCTTATCACATACGCCTCGCGCGGAAATCCGGAAAGCGCCCGGCAGATCAATCCCCGCCGGGAGGAGATCCGTCTTTTTTCTCCGGGCCGGACTTCTCACAGGACGCGTTCGCAGAAGAGTCTTTCTCTTTCCGGCCGCGCACCTTTCGGATCAGAATGACCAGAATAATAAACAGGACAAAACCGAGGAACACGTAAACAGCCGGATCAATCTGCTTCTTATGCTTTTCATTTGTAACCAGTCCGTTCTCACCGACGTTGCTGTCATCGAACGGAATTCGTTTCCCGGTAATCAGAAGGCGGTGAGAATTGATGCCGTAGGGCGTACAGGTGACGAGAGTCACCAAATCCTTCCCGTCCTCGATTTTCAGAGACGATACGTCATCCGGCAGCACGGTCCGGATATCATAAACTTCATAAGCCAGAGTTTTCCCCAGAATATGGATGTAAAACCGGTCCCCGTTTCCGACTTTGTCCAGGTCGGAAAAGAACTTCCTTCCGGGAAGGCCGCGGTGGCCGGTAATCACACAATGCGTGCTGCTGCCACCGACCGGAAGAGAGGAACCGAGAATATGACCCACGCCATTTTCCAGCACCTCGTCGGTCGAGTAATGGTAAATGATTTCCCTGACGTCAATACACGGAATCTCGATGTATCCCATCATCCCGTCCTGCTCCGGATTCAGCAGAGATTCATACCCGGAATCCTTCCGGAACTGTTTTTCCGTCACGAGCGAGTCCGTGCTCCGGGCGAGCTGCTGATTATAGGTTTCAGCAGCCTGCCACATCGCACAGAGCTCTTTCTCCCTGGAATCATCATTTACTTCTTCAATATATCTCGTGATCAGTTTCGAGTCCCGGTAGCGGTTCCACGCGTTGCTGATCACCGGATACAGGAGCGCGATCGAACATGCGATAAACCCGATTCCGGAAAAGATCCGGACCGCGCGCCCCTTGTCTTTCTTTTTCCGCATTCTGCAAAATCCTTCCGGAATCTGCTTAAGCCTGCTCTTTCTTTCTGCTGTTCAGGAATACCGTGAGGAAGATCGCCATACCGCAGGCGGCAACAATCGTCAGAATAATCGTGCCGCGTCCGCCGGTGCTCGGAAGTCCGGAAAGCTCCGTATTCACGATCTCGGCAGGGTCAATCGTCTTTGTGATGGTGGAGGTTCCGTCTTTCGTATTCGTATAGGTAATCTCACCGGTACTCTCATCCACCTTATGTCCTGCTGAATCTGTCGGAGCACTGAAGGTGGAGCCGCCGATCCTTGTACCACCATCAGATTTCTGAGGTGTGTCCAGACCTGTCACATCATAGATGTTGATCGAATAGCTCTGAAGCGCCCCATCGTTCTCATAATGCGTATTTCCGATCACAATCCGGTATTCTTTTTCACTGAGGGAATATTTTACATTGCCAACGGTCGGGGCCATGGTTTCTTTCAGATAGTAGGTCCCTTCATCCAGACCCTTGAAGGAAATATGACCATTCGCATCGGATGTAGCCGTCCCGTGTTCCATGTTTGCATTCACAACAGTGTGATCAAATCCGGGATCGGTGTAAAGCGTAAATTGCGCGCCGGCCAGCGGATAACTACTCGTTCCATCCGAATATTCGTCTGTTTTCTCATACGTCTTCGTAACCTTGTTTAACTCATAAGACTCACCGTCTTCACTGCCGTTGATATTGGCGTCAATCGCAAAGGTGTAGTGATAGGTATTTTTCTTTATCTTCGTGGTACTTTTGTTTGGATTATTTGTATAAGTGAGCTCCGCATGGTTGATATTCTCATCAAAATTCACTCCCGCATTCTTTGTAAGCCGGGCAGAATAGGTGATTTCTAATTTCTGATTGCCATTGTTTCGGATGAAATTTTCCGAGAAACTGATGGTGAAATCATGATTACCCTTTGTCAGCGTATATTCTCCGGTATCGCTGGAAACGGGAAGACGCTGAACACCATCTCCGCTGTTGTTGGTTTTAAGCAGCGTGACCACCGGGGTTGTCAGGTTGTCGAAAGCGCCTTCTTCCAGTGTATCGGTAACCGTGTAAGTAATATCCTTATATTCATCTGAATAAGAGGGGATGACGAGGTTGTCAATTTTAAAATCCACGTATTTTCCAGTGAAAACCTCATCATGAAGGTCGCCTGCGGTTGCTTCCTCGGTGGAACCGGTATGGCTTCCCGTGATTTTCTTGTCCATGGTCGGCTTCGTGGATTTTACGTAGGCATTGTTTGTATCGGAAAAGACGGTTTTCATATTCACCGTGCCGTTTTCAACCGTGCCCTCATTGGCGTCTGTAAGGCTGGCAGAAACGACCGCCGGATTGTAAACATATTCACCATCCCCCGAAACCAGCACAAGATATTCTCCGATGGGAACACCCGTTTTCTGATAGGTTGTCGTATCGGACTCGGACTTATCGGTAATATAGTAAGCCGTAAACTCGTTGGAATGATCATTGATATACGTCGCGATTGCCGCAATTTCCGCCGCGGTCGGAGCAAAATTCTTGGTGTCCGCAATGGTGCAACCGCCAGCCGTAAGGGTCGGATTCAGCTGATATCCGGTGAGCTGCCCGTTACTGTAAACCGGTTCTACGATCTGATAGGCTTTTATGGTAGCGTTTGCTTCCTGAATACCGGAAACACTGATCGTACCCGTATAATTGGTATCCGCCTGCGCCACAGTCATTCCCGCCATCGGCAGATAAGCCGCGGCCGGGCTGATGGCCAGCGCCGCTCCGAAGATCGCTATTGCTGCTTTCTTTGAGACTCGTTTGAAAAACGTCCCGTACTCCATAATGATTCTCCTTTTCCTTTTTGAATTTTTCGGATCATTCATCAATTTATTCGTTACACGCAAAATTTGACAAAAAAATAACGCACCTCCACCGCCTGAAAAACAAAACGCCAGAAATGCATTCTAAAAAAATATCCCCCCTTGTATTGAATAAAATAAGCAATAATCCTGAAAGCATCACTCCGGAAGAATACCGGAAATTTTTTTCTAACAAAACGTAGTATAGCACTTTTTCTCAGATGTGGGGCATTTTTTTAATATTTACTTTTTCAATCCAATATTTTATTTCGTACATTTATTGACCAACTTTTCCCCCTCTCCCGAAAGAGTTTGTCAAGCCCATGCAGAATTCATTTTTCTTGTAAAAACAGGCCATACAGAAATCCGTCCCGCGGAGCGGATAATCCGTATGACCTTATTTTTGATAAAAAGAATCGAAAATCTATCGGCTCTTTCCGATTACATTCATTATTAATTTGTGTATTTTTTGTAATACAATAAATGTGATGTGCCGATTTATTACACTCAGAACAGCTTCAGGACGTCATTAACGCAGACGA
Source organism: Bilifractor sp. (assembly GCA_050944685.1). GTDB lineage: Bacteria > Bacillota > Clostridia > Lachnospirales > Lachnospiraceae > CADBRN01. Next base: position 8,464 of record JBMNRP010000014.1, on the reverse strand, counting down.
AAACCATCAGGCACATGAGAGCGGCAAAGCCGACGAAGTTCACTGCTCCCTCGATTTTCCGGTTGACCGGCTTCTTCCGGATCGCTTCAATGACCAGGAAGACCAGTCTTCCTCCGTCCAGCGCCGGAAACGGGATCAGGTTCATGACGCCGAGGTTGGCCGACAGCAGGATCGCGAACTGAAGCAGCTCCAGAAATACCTCCAGCGCGCCGTACTGTTTCGCCTGCTCGTAAACGGAGCCGACCGCATTGACGATTCCGACCGGCCCGGACATCTCCTGAACGGAAAACGCTCCCGTCAGCAGACCGCCCAGCGATTTCCAGGTAACGTGTATCCAGTAGCCGGTTTCATCAATACCTGCCTTGATGATGCCGGGGAACCCGACCGTTCTTTTCTCGGTGGCAAGCGTAAAGCCCAGCGACGCCACTTCCTTTTTCTCCGGAGTGATCGTCATATCAAATGTTTTGGAATTTCTCCGGATCCGGAAAGTGACCGGCGAACCGTCCAGCGGATTCTCTTCATAATAATTCTGCAGATCCTCAATGGATGAGACCTCTGTCCCGTTGACCGCGAGGATCTCGTCGCCGGATATCATCCCGGCCTCGCGGGCCGCGCTGCCCTTGGAGACAAGCGTAATTACAAGAGTTCCATCCGAGCCCTCCGAATAGGTAAACCCGAAACGGTAAACATTTTCCGTCGAGGGGGCGTACGAGATTTTATGCTTCTTCCCATCGCGCACATAGGTCAGGCTGATCTCGTCCGTGGGAATGCCGTCCAGCTCCACATCGAAGTTGAGCTCGCTGATTCCCGCGATGCCGTTTCCCTCGTACCGGACAATCTCGTCGCCCGGCTGAAGGCCGGCTTCCATGGCGGGCGAACCGTCTGTGACCTCGTCGACGAGCGCCGGCCTGGTGCCGGAAATACCCACCAGAATCATGGACATCGCGAAGGCAAGGATAAAATTGAAGACCGGGCCGGCAGCCACCACCGATATGCGCGCCAGCGGAGAAGCCCAGTTGAACGCGCCCGGCGTGTCCTCATCTGCCTCATCCTCGCCGAGCATTGCGCAGGATCCCCCGAACGGGATTGCCTTCCAGGAATAGCGCGTGCCGTTTTTCTCAAATGAGATCAGCCTCGGACCGAACCCGAGAGAAAATTCAGTTACTGTGATATGATTTGCTTTCGCCAGCAGATAATGGCCCCATTCGTGGAACAGGACCACGATGCTCAGAAGCAGAATCGCCAGCAGGATGCGTACGACCAACCGTCATCCACCTTCCTTTTCATGCAATAATATTAATGCCATTTTTCCAGGATTTCCCGGCGCACGTCGGATTCCACCGACAGGATCTCGTCCAGGCTCGGATCCGGAATCACGCTGTGGCGCGACATTGACTCTTCGATCATATCATAGATGTCAAGGAACCGGACCTTGTCCGCGAGAAACAGAGAGACCGCCTCTTCATTCGCGGCATTAAACACGGTGGGCATGGAACCGCCTGTTTTCGCGGCTTTTATGGCAAGCGGAAGGCCCCGGAACGTCCTTGTGTCGGGGACTCCGATCTCGATTTCTGAAATTTTTGTGAAATCCAGACGCTCGCCCAAAAGAGCGCGCCGCTGTGGATAATAGAGGGCGTACTGAATGGGCAGACGCATATCCGGCGTACCGAGCTGCGCCATCACGGCGCCGTCCGAAAACTCCACCATCGAGTGAATGATGCTCTGCGGCTGCAGAACGACCTGAATCCGGTCCAGTCCCACGCCGAACAGCCAGCGTGCTTCCATCACCTCAAGCCCCTTGTTGACAAGCGTGGCAGAGTCGATCGTGATCTTCGCTCCCATATTCCAGTTCGGGTGGCGCAGGGCGTCCCGTTTCGTGACGCGGGTGAGATCCTCCCGTTTCATTCCCCGGAACGGGCCTCCGGAAGCCGTAATCAGAAGCTTGTTTATGGTACTCTCCCGGTCTTTTTCCCGGACGCCCTGCAGGCACTGAAAAATGGCCGAATGCTCACTGTCCACAGGGAGGATTTTCACATTCATCTGGTCGGCCAGCGGAATGATCAGATGACCGGCCGTGACCAGCGTTTCTTTATTGGCGAGCGCGATATCCTTTCCCGCGCGGATCGCCGCCATGGTCGGACGGATCCCGATCATTCCGACGATGGCCGTCACCAGGATCTCCGTCTCCTTCATCGCAGCCAGCTCAATCATGCCCTCCATGCCGGATACCACCCGCACGTCAGTATCCGCCAGCCTGACCGCCAGATCCGCGGCCGCCTGCACGTCGTAAACCGCACAGATCCGCGGGCGGAACTCTCTCGCCTGCTTTTCCAGCTCGTCGATATGATGACCCGCCGCAGAGATGCCCGCCAGCTTAATATCTCTGTTTTTTCGTATCACGTCAATCGTCTGCCGGCCGATTGAACCGGTAGATCCGAGAATCGCGATCGTTTTCATTCCAGATGCCTCCGATCTGTTTCATACAGGTTCCGGCGGCGGGACCGCGCGCCGGTCCTTTTCCGTCTCAGATCAGGATCAGCGACAGAAAATAGATAACAGGTGCCGTGAAGATGACGCTGTCGAACCGGTCCATGATCCCGCCGTGGCCGGGGATCAGCGTCCCGTAATCCTTGATTCCGACGTTCCTCTTGATGGCGGAAGCCGCCAGATCGCCGACCATGGAGATCAGCGCTCCGATCCCGGAAATAACGGCGTATCCGATGAGCGGACCGTCCGTAAGCAGCGAATAGAGGATCCCCAGAATGACTGCGCCGACGACGCCTCCCACGGCTCCCTCCGTGGACTTTTTCGGACTCAGGGTCGGAGCCATCTTATGCTTTCCGAAGAGTCTGCCCACGCAGTACGCACAGGTATCGCATCCCCAGGCACAGATAAAGATCAGCCAGACATGAAACTTCCCTCCGGGCATCACCCGCGTCTGATAGATGTAAGAAAGCATGACTGCCACGTAAACCAGAGTGAAGAAGCAGGCCATCACCTGCTCCGACCGGTACCTCGGAAAGGAAAAAACGTATACGAACATCAATATCACAAGAGCCGCGACGAGGGAGAGCACCGTGAGGTCAAGCCATCCGACCCGCAGCGCGATATAATAGAGAACAATTCCGATGTATCCGGCCAGCTCGAGCCTCCCGGGCGCGTGATTTTTCTCGCGGACACCACAGGCGCGGTACATCTCAAAGGCGCCGATGAGAGAAATCACCAGAGTCGAGAAATACAGCACCCACCCGCCGGGAATGATCGTCGCAAGCGCGATCGCCACCAGAATTATCCCGCTGATCAGTCTCGTTACAAACATACTTCTATTGCCGCCTCCTAATCTGCATTTTCATCGGTTGCCTGCCGGGGCCGTCATTTCGCGTTTCCGTACCGCCGGTCGCGCTGGTTATAATATTCTATCGCCCGGTCCAGCTCCGCGCGGTCAAAGTCCGGCCAGGCCACGTCGGTGAAATAAAATTCCGTGTAGGCCAGCTGCCACAGAAGGAAATTCGAGATCCGTTTTTCGCCGCCCGTCCGGATCAGAAGGTCCGGGTCGGGGATGCCGGCCGTATCCAGATACGAATCGAACAGTTCGGGTGTGACGCGTCCCTCCGGGAGCTTTCCCGACCTGGCGTCCTCCGCCAGTTTCGTCACAGCGCGTGTGATCTCATCGCGGCCCCCGTAATTGAGCGCGATCTGAAAATCCATGTGGTCGTAGTTCTTCGTCACATCCTCCAGAATGGCGATGCGCTTCTGGATATCTTCCGGGAGACCTGCCTTGTCTCCGATGATGCGGACCCTCATATGACGCTTGTGTGCGCTGTTTTCGATGCGGATCAGATATTTGCGGAAAAGGTTCATCAGCGTGCGCACCTCTTCCGCCGCCCGCTTCCAGTTTTCTGTAGAAAATGCGTAGACCGTCAGATAGCGGACGCCCATGTCGGCAATAGTGTTGCACATCTTTTCCAGAACGTCCGTGCCGACGATATGCCCGTAGCTGCGCGGCATGCCGCGGCGCTTCGCCCATCTTCCGTTTCCGTCCAGTATGATCGCAATATGATTCGGCAGTGTCTGTTCAGCCATAAATGTTCCGTTCCTCCTGATGAAAAGCAACAAGCGGCATGCCGACGCAGAATCGAATCATGCCGCTCATATGATATTCCTATGCTGTTTGTCCAAATCAGGTCAGACGGTCATGACTTCCTTCACTTTCGCGTCCACTGCCTCGTCGACCTTCTTGATATACTTGTCGGTCAGCTTCTGCGCCTCGTCTTCCAGATCCTTGATCTCATCCTCGGAAACGTCTCCTGCCTTCTTCATTTTCTTGAAGGTGTCCATGGCGTCGCGGCGGATGTTGCGGATGGCGACTTTCGCGCCCTCGCCTTTTTTCTTTACGTTCTTCGCGATATCCTTGCGTCGTTCCTCGGTGAGCTCCGGGAAAACAAGGCGTACCGATTTGCCGTCATTCGTGGGATTAATTCCCAGGTCGGATGTCTGGATCGCCTTCGTGATGTCTTTGATCAGCTTCGGCTCCCACGGCTGAATCTGAATAATGCGGGCCTCCGGAACCGTAATATTCGCCACCTGCTGAAGAGGCGTCTGCGTCCCGTAGTAGTCGATCGTGATCCGGTCGAGAACGTGCGGATTTGCACGGCCCGCGCGGATCGTTCCGAGTTCTCCGCCCAGATTTTCGAGCGTTTTCGTCATCTTCTTTTCGTACCCTTCAATACGTTCGTTCATTGCTGTCCACCTCCTGAATTTACTGTCGGCAGGTACCGTCCGTCAAACGGTGACTCTCGTGCCGGTCACAATGCCGTGTGCCGCGTTGATGATGCTGTCCTTTTCGCCGAGCGCAAAGACGCGCATGGGCATCCGGTTTTCCTTCGCCATGATGGAAGCCGTCATGTCAACAACCTTCAGCTGCTTCTCGATGACCTCGTCTATCGAGACCTCATCGTACTTCTTCGCGTCCGGATTGTCCTTCGGATCGGAATCGTAGACGCCGTCCACGGCTTTCGCCAGCAGGATGGTGTCCGCCTCAATCTCGACCGCCCGGAGGACCGTCGCCGTATCGGTCGAGAAATACGGATGTCCGGTTCCTCCCGCGAAGAAGACGACAGCTCCCTCCTCCAGATACCGCATGGCAAGATCCTTGGAAAACAGTTCTGTCACCCCGCCGATCTCCATCGGCGTGAGAATCGCGGTCCGGATTCCCTGCGAGCGGAATATTTCCGAAGTATAGAGGCAGTTCATCACCGTCGCGAGCATGCCGATCTGGTCGGCTTTGACCCGGTCAATGTTTTTGCTGGAACGGCCTCTCCAGAAATTTCCTCCTCCGATAACGATCCCGACTCCGGTTCCTTCCTCCGTCAGCTGTTTTACCTGGACGGCCACCTTCGTGACAACCGTCTCGTCAAAGCCGGTTTTTTTCTCCCCGGCGAGAGCTTCTCCGCTCAGCTTCAGTAATATTCGTTTCATGATCCCGTCTCCCGATTATTATTTCTGATCGATTTTTCTCCTGGCAATACCGCCGCTCAGATCTGTGTCGTGACGAAAATATCGTATATCGCGCGGATGGCGGCCTCGAAATCCCGGTTTTCCACCCCGATGATGATATTCAGCTCGGACGACCCCTGGTCGATCATTTTTACGTTGACATGCGCATGAGCCAGGGCGGAAAAGATACGGCCGGCAGTTCCGCGCATCCGCTTCATGCCGCGTCCGACGACCGCGATCAGCGCCAGGTCGGACTCGAGTTCGATCAGATCCGGGTGTACCGCACGGTGCAGGCCGGCGATGATCTTCTGCTCCATCGGTTCAAACTCATGCTGATTGACATAGATAGAAAACGTATCGATTCCGGACGGCGTGTGCTCGAAGGTGAGTCCCGCGTCCTCGAAGACCTGCAGGACCTTCCGGCCGAACCCGATCTCCGCGTTCATCATCGCCTTTTCAATGGTAACGGAGGCGAATCCCTTTTTTCCGCCGATACCGGTAATCGTATATTTCGGTTTGCTGCACGTGCTCTCCACGATCATCGTTCCCGGATCCTCCGGGCGGTTCGTATTGCGCACGTTGATCGGGATGCCCTCGCTCCGGAGCGGGAAGATCGAGTCCTCGTGCAGGACGGAGGCACCCATATAAGAAAGCTCACGCATCTCGCGATAGGTGATCGTCGAGATGGGTATCGGATTTTTGATAATGCGCGGATCGGCCATCAGGAATCCGGAGACATCCGTCCAGTTTTCATAGAGGTCCGCATGCGTAGCTTTTGCGACCAGCGACCCGGTCACGTCGGAACCGCCGCGGGAAAACGTCTTGATGGTGCCGTCCGGCTTCGCCCCGTAAAATCCGGGGATCACGGCATTTTCCGTGGATTTCAGCCTCTTGCTCATCCTCCGGTCGGTCTGGATGGGATCAAACACCCCGTCTTCCTCGAAACATACCACCTCGGCCGCATCCACAAACTCGAACCCGAGATAGTTCGACATTACGATGCCGTTCAGATATTCTCCGCGGGACGCAGCGTAGTCTTCGCCGATTCCGTCGATAAAATTTTTTTCAATGGTACGGAACTCATCTTCCAGAGAAAGGTTCAGTGAAAGTCCGTCAATAATCTCCTGATACCGCTCTTTTATATTGTCCAGCGTTTTCTGATAGCTTTTCCCCTCACGGACCCGCCGATAGCATTCATAGAGCATATCCGTGACCTTCACATCGCCGCCGAAGCGTTTCCCCGGTGCCGACGGAACGACGTACCGTCGGTCCGGATCGCTGCGAATGATATCTCCGACCTTTCTGAACTGGCCGCTGCTCGCGAGAGAGCTGCCGCCGAACTTCACAACCTTTTTCATTGCTGAAACACTCCGTTCTGTCACTGATATTTCTCTTAAAAAACATTTTAAAACTTTTTAAGAGTACCATACCGGGGACGTATTGACAACTTTTAATAATGCCGGATAAAAAGAATCCTCTTATTTTTTCAGGTAGACGTTTTTGATATAACGGAACGTCCTCTCCTCGCCGTAATCCCGCAGGATTTTGAGGAGCGCGTTCAGGTCGCGCTTGACGTCGTCGTGGACGAACCAGAGAATCTTCCGGCTTTTGGCAAAATATTCATAGGGCATGGCGTCCGTGTACTTATCTCCCAGATATACCTTCGAGGCGGCAATCCGGTCCATCACCATCTCGGCAATGTATTTCCTCGGGATCGGCATGCCGCCCAGGAAATTCGGAGAACCCGGCTCGTAATCGATCCAGTACTCGTAATGGTGGCGGTTTCTGCCCTTGTGATGAAGCCAGGAAAGCGATATGCCGGTGGCTTCCCGCTCCGCGTTGTTCGGACTCCGGTTTCCCTGCCAGTACTTTGCGCCTTTGGAGAATTCCGTCCAGGAATACTTCGAGAGATCGTGCGTGAGTCCCTGCCAGTACAGTCCGACGCGGAAACAATATTTTCTGACCAGCATGCGGTGCCGGGTAATTGTCATGAAATGTTGCCAGATATACACGCGTCCTCCTGCCATCCGTATCGTCCGGCTCTTCCGGGAAATGTCCCGCTGTCAAGGGGAAGGGCTTTTCGCGGGAGGGTCCGGTTTCACCGGTTTCCTGTCCCCCTGCGGACGGATATCTTTCGTTTCAGCTGTCTTTTTTCTGCCTGCCACTTTTCCCGCGGCGGCGCTTTTTTTCCGTGTTCTGCTTTTCTTCACCGGAGCTTTGTACTCCGGATCCGCGACAGAAGTCAGCACGGTAATGGAACGCGGCGGAACCACCACTCGTTTTTCTGTCGCGTTTCCGAGCAGGGACTCTTCCTCCGGAATGTGGAACGAGTCGGGGTGAATCGTCTCGCACACGATTTTCCAGCGGTATCCGCCGGGCAGATCGGGCAGGGCGAAGTCCTGCTCCAGCCAGAGCATGTTGTAGGCGAGATAGATGAAATCATCCGTCCTTCCGCTCGGCTTGCTGGTGTAGGAGCCGCAGTAAAGTGTGGCAAATCCGCACCGCATGTCGCGGTCATCGATATGCCAGGCCATCTTCCCGTGGTAGGACAGATCCGGGTAGCCGAATTCCTTATAGTCCGTCATGGTCATCGGCTCGGCCATATGGAGAATCGGATGCTCGCGCCGAAAAGCAATGGCGTCCCTGACGAACTCGCGCATCTCCTTCGCCATCTTGCGGCTGCTCCAGGTCAGCCATCCGATCTCATTATCCTGACACCAGGCGTTGTTATTGCCTCCCTGGGAGTTGCAGAACTCGTCGCCTCCGTAGATGACGGGGCAGCCCTGCGACGTCATCAGCATCAGGAACGCATTGCGCATCTGACGGCTGCGGAGAGCATTGATTTTCCGCTTTCCGGTCGGTCCCTCCGTTCCGCAGTTCCAGGAGTAATTGTTGAGCATGCCGTCGTGATTCTGCTCGCCGTTTGCCTCATTGTGCTTCTCATTATAGCTGACCATGTCGTTCATGG
>JBMNRP010000013.1:0-65978 GCA_050944685.1 Bilifractor sp. | reverse complement strand
TGCTTTTTTTCTTTTCATTTATTTATTCCTGTATTAGAATAATAATAGCTGTTTTGCAGGAAAAGAAATAGTTTTTGGCGAATCTGCATTCTTTTCATCATAAAATAGACGATTTGGCGCTTTGATTCCTGTCTGATCGCTGTTTTTTGCTTCCTCTTCAACCCGCTCCGCGATCGCGAATCAGGGCATTTCCGTCAGAATAACCAATATTGTTGATATTTTCGCGAATAATGAGGGCATTATTGTTTACGGCGCCCGTTTGTTCCTGTATAATATAAACAGCAATAGTTTAGAAAGCGAGGTTGTCTCTATGCAGAATGAAATGATGGCTATGATTCTCGCCGGAGGACGCGGCAGCCGCCTGAAGGCGCTGACCAAAAAGATGGCGAAGCCTGCCGTTCACTTCGGCGGCAAATACCGCATCATCGATTTTCCTCTCAGCAACTGTGCAAACAGCGGCATCGATGTCGTCGGTGTCCTGACTCAGTACGAATCCGTACTGCTGAACAGTTACGCGGCGCAGGGGCGTCTCTGGGGGCTCGACTCCAAGGGAAGCGGCGTCTACATCCTGCCTCCGCGTGAGAAAGCGGACGCGAATCTGGATGTTTACCGCGGCACCGCGGATGCGATTTCCCAGAACATTGATTTTATCGATACGTATGACCCGGAATATCTTCTGATTCTTTCCGGAGATCATATCTATAAGATGGACTACTCGAAAATGCTTGCCTACCACAAGGCAAACAAGGCAGACTGCACGATCGCGGTCATCGGCGTTCCGATGTCCGAGGCTCCCCGCTTCGGGATCATGAACACCGACGATACCGGAAAGATCGTCGAGTTCGAGGAAAAACCCGAGCACCCGAAGAGCAATCTTGCCTCCATGGGTATCTATATCTTTAACTGGAAACCGCTCCGCAAAATGCTGATTGCGGATATGAAGAGCGCCGAGTCAAATCATGACTTCGGAAAGGATATCATCCCGACGATGCTCGCCGACAACGGGCGGCTGTTCGCCTATGAGTTCCAGGGCTACTGGAAAGACGTGGGAACGGTTGATTCTCTGCGGGAGGCGAACATGGATCTTCTGGACGAGAAGAATGAGCTGAATCTTTCCGATCCCTCATGGCGGATCTATACGGAAGATGTCAACACGCTTCCTCAGTATATCAGCGCCGACGCGGTGGTGGACCGCGCCTATATCTCCGAGGGGTGTGTCGTGGGAGGCACGATTCAGAATTCCGTCCTCTTCACCAACACCACGGTGGAGCCGGGCGCCTCGGTCATTGACTCCGTCATCATGCCGAACAGCGTCGTAAAAGCCGGATCTGTGATCACCAGGGCTCTCATCGGCGAGAATATCACGATCGGCCCGAACGTGAAAATCGGAAAAGCAAACAGCGAAAACATTGAATTGGTAGCAAAAAGTGTGAAAGGGGACGAATCATAATGGCCAGAGCATTTGGAATAATTAATTCATCCGCAAACTATGTGCATGTAGAGGGCCTTCAGACATATCGTCCGATCGGAGCGTTCTCGTTCGGCGGCAGATACCGCGTGATCGATTTCCCGATTTCCAATATGAGCAACAGCGGAATTGACCGCATTCTGGTCTATGTGCGCGAAAACCCCCGCTCCCTGACGGAGCATATCCGCAGCGCGGGCAGCTACAACATCAACTCCAAGCGCGGTCATATCCAGGTTCTGTTTGCAGAAGCAAATTCTGCCAGTGATATCTACAACACGGACGTGGCGGCCATCAATGAAAACCTCTCGATCATCGAGCGTCTTCCGTTCGCTTACGTGGTCATCGCGCCGAGCTATATGGTCTACACACAGAGCTATAAGGATCTTCTGGATCAGCACATCGCCTCCGGAGCGGATATCTCTCTTCTCTACCACCATGTAGGGAACGCGAAGGAAAAATTCCTGGAGTGCGAATACCTGAACCTCAACCGCCAGAAGGGCGTGGAGGCACTCGAGCGCAATCACGGTACCGCGAAAGAGCGCAATATTTTCATGGACACATATGTAATGAAGCGCGAGCTCTTTATCGACCTGATCCACGAGGCGACGAAGCTCTCCTCCGTCTACACTCTGTCAAATATCGTCAATATCAAGTGCAGCGAGCTCGATGTCCGCGGAATTCCGCACCGGGGGTATTTCGAGTCTCTGACCAGCTACAAGGCGTATTACGACTCCAACATGGAGCTGCTGGACATCGACCGCGCGCGGGAACTGTTCGAGGACAACTGGCCGATCTACACCGTGACCTCCGATTCCTGCCCGACCCATTATTTCAAAGGCGCGTCTGTAAAGAACTCCATGGTTTCCAACGGTTGCCTTATCAAGGGAGCCGTTGAAAACTCCGTCATCGGACGCGGCGTTGTGATCGAGGAAGGGGCCGTCGTCAAAAACAGTATCATCCAGGCCCACTCCGTGATCGGAAAGGGAATCTACGTGGATTACCAGATCGTGGACAAGCTGGCCGAAGTGCTTCACGTCAACGAACTCATCGGAACCCCGGAGCACCCCGGATATATCAAGCGCGAGGACATCATCTGATCCCCCTCCCGGCTTCAGAACCGGGAAGGCAGATTGCCCGGACAGGGAAAGACAATACAGCCTGCCTCATCAAGGTGAGACAGGCTGTTTTATTTCCGTTTTCAAAAAGGAACCGGATTAATATGTCAATCCGTCATCGAGGCATCCGGAATCCGGGCTTGAGTCCGAACCGCCGCCGGAGGAACCGGAATCACCGGAGGACTGACTGCCGCCGGAAGACTGACTCCCGCTGGAGGACTGGCTGCCGCCGGAAGACTGGCTCCCGCCGGAGGACTGGCTGCTTCCGGAGGACTGGCTGCTTCCGGACGACTGACTCCCGCCGGAGGACTGACTGCCGCCGGAAGACTGACTCCCGCCGGAGGAACCGGATCCGGAGGACTGAGACGATTTCGAGGACTGAGCAGATTGATTCTCTTCCTCCTCGGCTGCCGCCTGCTCAGCTGCTGCCTGCTCAGCCGCTGCCTGCTCAGCCGCTGCCTGCTGTGCCGCCTGCTGTGCCGCGTCATAAATGGCCTGCTCATCGGCCTGAGTGCTCAGAGATGTCCCGGTCGAAGCCTGGACGAATTCCACGTAATAAATCGTACCGTTTGTCAAGAGCTTCAGATCCTTCGCGTCATCAAACGGGAAATTATGAACCTCGACAGAGCTGTCGTCATCGAAAGTAAGCTGAACTGTGTAGGACGGATATTCCGCTTTCTCATCGGCTCCCGAGGCAGCCGCATCCGTCCCGGAACCATTCGCCGCCGCGAGCGCATTCGTGGTGTCATAGAAAACATTTCGCTCCTCTCCCGCGGAGAAGACATCGCCGTTTTGCAGCATATTCTCGCCGTAGCCGGTCTGATCATCGTATTTGACCGCAAAGCCCTTGATGTTCCGTCCGGTTCCGTTTGTCAGATTCACTTTGCGGATGTTTTCTCCCTCCGCCTCGGTTCCGATCGTTTTCAGCTCCGGTTCCGGAGTCGCGGTAGCGGTGGAGACCGCAATTGCCTCCGCCGCGGACGATGAAGTCGTCGACGCAGGCATTACCGATTCCGTGGAAGATGACCCCGATGAAGATCCGCACGCGCTCAGGAAAAGCACGCTGGCGGCAAGCGCCGGAATCATGATTTTGACTGTTTTTGTTTTCATAATCATTGCCCCCTTCTTGAAAACATTAAGTGTATTTTTTCTGGCCGGGATCTCAGAGAATCTGTTTTACTCCCGGGATAAATTTCAGCAGGCGGATCACCGCCCAGGAAACGGCAAGCGTAATAAGCGCCAGCACCACCAGCACGGCAAGACCGCCGTGCAGATACGGATTGAACCTGAAAACGCGGTAAATTATGTAAAGAACGAGCACATGGATCAGGTAGATTCCAAACGAACACCCGTCCAGAGCCTGAAGAATACGGCCAGACGCGTTCATTCGCAGGGATTCGGTTCGCTTCATCAGCGAAAAGACCCCGACCGCCTGCAGCACCGAAAGAATGCAGGAATAGCTGCTTGCGAGCGACTGCAGATTGTCAAGGCCGGCAGACCACCCGAACCAGGTAATCACGATCAGACCGCATGTTCCGATGACCAGCATCAGAACCGCCGCCGGAAGCGATATCCGGATTTTTTCATAATGAATGGCATATCCCAGAAACGCATAGAGCGGATAGATCGTATACACCAGGATATAAAATCCGGACGATCCCCCGGCCGCCATCTCAACCGTGGGAACCATCGACTGGAAGACAAGGAACAGAATCAGAAGATATCTGAGCTCTTTATCGGAAGCGTACCGCACGAATATCCGGTACAGCGGAAGCATGAGGTAAAGTCCGATCAGCATATAGAGATACCACATATGCAGCCAGCTTCCGTCGGTAATAAGCGCCTTCAGATAACGGATCACCAGGTCTGCCGCCCCGCCGCCCTGATGATCCACAATCCTGTCAAACAGAGCAAAAATGAATGTGAACACCACAAGTGCGATGAGAATGCGCCTGAGATATTTCTGAAATATGGAGCGGACCGTGACGGTCTTTCCCGGATTCAGAAGAAGCGCCCCGGTAACCATAACAAAACACGGAACTGCGAAAATCATGCAGTTCCGGACAATCAGCGATCCGGTTTCCTCCATACCGCCCGGCCGAAAAAGACGGACCGCACAGTAGAACGTGTGAAGAAACACGATCGCAATACACGATATTGCGCGCAGCCAGGTGAAATATTTTATTCGAGTCTGTTTTTCCCCCATATTCCAACCTCAACAATGTAAATATTTTATCACAATATCTTTACAAGAGAAATTATTATTATATAAAAATCCCAAATTGATAAAAACGCGCGAGCGGCGAACGCCGTTCACGCGTTTATTACCCGATGTTCAGATACCGGAACCGGATCAATGCCGATTCCTTATTTAATAAGAGATACCGTCTTAAGAATCGGAGCAAGGGTGTTCGCGACCGTGGACATCAGCTTGATGAAGATATCCAGAGCGACACCGACAACATCCTTACGGGTATCACCGACCGTGTCACCCGTAACAGAAGCCTTGTGAGCCGGAGATCCTTTGCCGGATCCCTCGATGTTTCCGCTCTCGATGTACTTCTTCGCGTTATCAAAGGCACCACCGGAGTTGCCCATGAAGATCGCACGCGGGATAGCCACGATCGTTGCGCCGACCAGCAGGCCGCCGACGAACTGTACGCCGAAAAGAAGTCCGCCGACAACCGGAATCAGAAGAGCCAGGATAGCCGGGAATACCATCTTGCGGATAGCCTCCTGTGCAGCCAGCTGAATCATATGGTTGTAGTCCGGTCTCACGGTTCCTTCCAGGACGCCCGGGATGGACATCATCTTATCACCCTCATCCGCCATAATCTTGGCCGAATCAACGGTGTTGTCGGTCAGGATAGCGATGAAGTACTCAACCAGCGCTCCGCCGAGGATACCGCCGGCCACCACCATGTAGTTAGCGAAGTTCAGGGTCAGCTCCTCACCGATCGGGGTGTACTGACCGATATAGGATACGATCAGGGAAACCGTCGCGAACGCGGCAGATCCGATCGCGAATCCCTTACCGATAGCAGCCGTCGTATTTCCTACGGCATCCAGCTTATCGGTGATCTCACGGACTTCCGGATCGAGGTGGCAGGACTCTGCCAGACCGCCGGCATTATCCGCAATCGGTCCGAATGCGTCGATGGAAACGGTCGCACCTACAAATGCGAGCATTCCCAGTGCGGAAATAGCGATTCCGTACGTTCCGCAGACATTACCGGAAATCAGAAGCGCGATGGCAATCAGAAGAACCGGAAGCAGGCAGGAGCGGGATCCGATCGCATCACCCTTGGTGATAACGAAAGCCTCACCCTCGTCGCAGATCTCAGCCAGCTCTTTGGTCGGCTTGTAGTCCGTGCTGGTGTAATACTCGGTGATGACACCGATGGCAACGCCGCTGGCGATTCCCATGATAGCGGAAACCCACGGAGAAGCCCATCCGATCCGGAACTCATCATAGAGACCGAGGCTGTGGAAAACCACGTAGCTGGCGACACCGCCGAGAACGATCGTCACGCCTGCGGAAATCCAGGTCGAGAGATCCAGCTCTTTGGACGGGTTGTCACCCATCTTCTTGATATTGGCGCTGCCAAGTCCGATCAGGCATCCCAGAAGACCACAGGCTGCCAGGATGATCGGGAAAGCGATGGTCGCCGTGAAGGTTGTATCCGAAACCATCTCGGAACCGCCCTCAACGGCCGTCTGATAAAGCGTAACGGCGATCATGATCGATGCGGACATGGTCGCAACGAAAGACTCCAGAAGGTCGGAGCAGTTACCGGCGATATCGTTGACGTTATCACCGATGAAGTCGGCGATGGTGTTCGGTACACGGCTGTCATCCTCCGGCAGGTCATGACGGAGTTTTCCGAGAATATCGGAAGAAATATCGGCAGCCTTGGTGTAGTTACCACCGGCAACACGGTTGAACATAGCAACAATGGAGCATCCGAGAGAATACGTGGAAACGCGCATTACATACGGATTGCAGGGAAGGCTGGCAAGCAGGCCGTAGCTGGTCGCATCATGTTTCACGCCTCCGCCGACCAGAAGAACCAGAACCAGTCCCAGCATACCGAAAGCCTGAACGGAAAGTCCGGAAATACTTCCGCCGCAGAGAGCTACCTTTACGGTCTCGCCGATGGAAAGGGTCTCTCTCGCTTTGTTTGCAGTACGTACGTTTGCGTAGGTGGCACTTCTCATGCCGAGTACGCACACGCAGCTGCTCATGCATCCGCCGATCAGGAAAGTGAGTCCGCAGCTTTTCTCAATGAAAAGAGTGAAAACCACGGCCACGATGATCAGCACCGCGATGATGGAACGGTACTCCGTTTTCATGAACGTCGATGCGCCCGAACGGATGATGCCGGCCATCTCTACCATGTCTGCCGTCCCCTCTTCCATCTTCTTGATTTTCGCATAGTTCGCAAAAATATAGATAAGAGCGATCACGATCAGGCAGAGAACAATAAGCCACACTGTCGTCGTATTCATAACTATGACACCTCCATAAAAATTTCCAACTGGAAATCATTATAGCAATCACTTGTTAAAAAGGCAACGACCATTCGTTATTTTATAGACAGAAAGTTTAGCATTTTTTAATAATCTTTTCGGCGCTTTTACCAATGTAAATACTAAACCGGAGAAGTTGAATTTTTTCCCGTAACAGACGGAAACGGCAGGATGTGGTAAAATGATAACGAACTTATGGAAAACTTCACCTGAAAAGCGGGAGGATATTATGGCAGTTTTTACAAAAACGAAAGAATATCACACAAAAGGCAACATGGGAATGATCGACGTCACAAATGATTTCCGGGCGGCCGTCCGGGAGGCGTGTGAAAAAAAGAAAATCAGCGACGGAATCATCACCGGATTCACAACCGGCGGCGTGGCCGCACTGACAACGCTGGAGTTTGAACCCGGCATGGTGACGCGGGACCTGAAAAAGGCGCTCGACATTATCTCACCCTATAAAGATGAAAACGGAAACGTCATCTACTACAAGCACCACGAAACCTGGGGAGATGACAACGGATCCAGTCACATCAAGTCGGCGATCCTCTCTCCGTTTATCACCATTCCTTTCGTAAACGGCGACATCACCATCGGCCCCTGGCAGAATCTCACACTCGTCGAGTGCGACGTCCGGGACCGTCACAGAGAAATCGTCTTTCAGGTCATGGGTGAGTGAACACCCGGCAAGAGTCCGGCGGAAGCACACCGGCTTTTCACCATCAAACACCGGCAAATCACAATAATATAGACAGAAAAAGCGAGGTATTTACATAAATGTGGGCATACGAAACGGTTTTTTACCAGATATATCCTCTCGGCTTCACCGGAGCTCCGTTTGAAAATGACGGCGTCCTGTCCCATCGGATCCGGAAAGTGACGGACTGGATCCCCCACCTGAAAAAGCTCGGGGTCGGCGCCGTCTACTTTTCACCTCTGTTCGAATCGGACACGCACGGATACAACACGCGCGACTACCGGAAGATCGACGTCCGTCTCGGAACCAATGATGATTTCCGGGAGATCGTCTCCTCTCTCCACGAAGCGGGTATCCGGGTCATCATCGACGGCGTTTTCAACCATGTGGGACGCGGGTTTTTCGCTTTTCGCGATGTGCAGGAAAACCGCGAAGGGTCCCCTTATCTCGGGTGGTTTCACATTGACCTGAACGGAAACACTCCCGCGAACGACGGCTTCTGGTATGAGGGATGGGAAGGCAATTACGACCTGGTTCGCCTGAATCTCCAAAATCCGGAGGTCATCCGCTATCTGATGGATTCCGTCCGAATGTGGATCCGGGATTTCGACATCGACGGCCTGCGTCTGGACGTCGCATACCTGCTCGACCGGGAGTTCCTGAAAACGCTTCGGCGGGAGACCACGGCGGAAAAGGAGGACTTCTTTCTCGTCGGAGAGATTATCCACGGCGATTACAACCAGATCATGAACGATGAAATGTGTCACTCGGTCACGAATTACGAGTGCTACAAGGGGCTCTACTCCGCATTCAACAGCATGAACCTGTTTGAAATCATTCACTCTCTGCTGCGCCAGTTCGGGTCCGACCCGTGGACACTGTACCGGGGAAAGCACCTCTGGTCCTTCGCGGACAATCACGACGTCTCCCGCATCGCGTCTGTCCTGAACAACGAAAAGCATCTGCCGCTCATCTACACGATGATTTTCACCATGCCCGGCATGCCGATCATCTATTACGGAAGCGAGTGGGGCGCAAAGGCGGATAAGTCCGAGGGCGATCCGGCTCTCCGCCCCTGCTTCGGCGAACCGGAGTGGAACGATCTGACCGATCACATCGCATCCCTCGCACGGATCTTCAGGAGTTCCCCCTGTCTTGCGTACGGGGACTTCCGGTCCGTCGTACTGACAAACCGACAGTGCGTCTTCGAACGCTCCTCATCCGCGGACGGCTCCCGTCTTTTCACGGCGGTCAACGCGGATGAAAACCCGTACACGGTCCGCTTTGACGCCGGGTGCGGCGAGATGACCGATCTCCTTGGAGGAAAGAAATACCGGACCGCCGACGGCATCGAACTTCCCCCGTACTCTTCCATGGTGCTGAAGCCGGAGGCATAACTCCATATCCCTCTTCTTTGGAAAGAGAAATCAAAAAAGGGGCAGCTGCAAACGCAGCTGCCTCTCTGTATTCAGATATCCGGTCCGCACAAAATCCGGGCGATCCCTTTCTGAAAATTATTCTCCTCCATACAGCTTGATCAGCTTGTTGAGGTACTCGTAATGCTCCTTCGCCTCGCCCTCGGACTTCGCGAACAGACGATCGGCCTTCGCCGGGTTCGCTCTCTTCAGAGAGTTGTAACGAACCTCGCCCATCAGGAAGTCCTGATAGGACTCGGTCGGAGCCTTGGAATCCAGCGTGAATGCCGGTTTTCCTTCTTTCGCGAGAGCCGGGTTGTAGCGGAACAGATGCCAGTATCCGGACTTGACTGCCAGAGCTTCCTCATCCATTACCTTCGCCATGCCCTTCTTGATGCCGTGGTTGATGCACGGAGCATAAGCGATGATGACGGACGGTCCCTGATAAGCCTCAGCCTCGGCGATCGCCTTGACTGCCTGATTGTAATCCGCACCCATGGCGATCTGAGCGACATAGACATAACCGTAGCTCATCGCGATGGAGGCGAGGTCTTTCTTCTTCGTCTCTTTACCGCCGGCAGCAAACTGAGCGACCGCACCGGTCGGGGTAGCCTTGGAGGACTGACCGCCGGTATTGGAGTAAACCTCGGTATCGAAGACCATGATATTGATATCCTGGCCGCTGGCGATGACATGATCCAGTCCGCCGAATCCGATATCGTAAGCCCAGCCGTCACCGCCGAATGCCCAGTGTGACTTCTTGGCAAGGAATTCTTTGTTTTCCAGAATGAACTTCGCGTCTTCGCTGTCGACACCGGCCAGAGCCGCAACCAGCTTGTCCGTCGCGACTGCGTTCGCAGCGCCGTCCTTCATGGTGTTCAGATACTCATCGCATGCCGCCGCGACATCCGCGGAAGCTCCCTCTTTGACGGCCGTGACAGCGGCTGCCAGACGGGTGCGCAGAGCCTTCTGAGCCAGAAGCATACCATAGGAGAACTCAGCAGCGTCCTCGAACAGGGAGTTGGACCATGCCGGACCGTGACCCTTGTCGTCCTTGGTGTAAGGAGTGGACGGCGAGGAGTTGCCCCAGATGGAAGAGCATCCTGTAGCGTTTCCGATGTACATTCTGTCACCGCAGATCTGGGTGATCAGTCTTGCGTACGGAGTCTCCCCGCATCCTGCGCAGGCGCCGGAGAACTCAAGCAGCGGTTTCTTAAACTGACTGCCCTTTACGGTATTCTGTTTGAACTTGGCAATAACATCTGCCTTCTCCGGAAGCGTTACCGCATAGTCGAAGACCGGCTGATTATCCATAGCCTGGTCGAGAGCCTTCATCTCCAGAGCCTTCGCGCCCTTCTTGCCCGGGCAGACATTCGCGCAGGAACCGCAGCCTGTGCAGTCCAGAGAAGAAATCACGATGCGGAACTTGTAATCCGGCATTCCGGTCATCGGAAGAACCGTGGTTCCCTCCGGAAGACCCTTGACCTCTTCCTCGGTCAGAGCGACCGGACGGATAACAGCGTGCGGGCAGACGTATGCGCATCTGTTGCACTGGATGCAGTTCTCGGAATTCCAAACCGGAACATTAACCGCGATGCCTCGTTTTTCAAAAGCGGCGGTTCCGGACGGGGTCGTACCGTCTACGTACGGAGCAACCTGGCTGACCGTCAGGGTGTTTCCTTCCTGAGCGCTGACCTTGTTCTGAATCGTGTTGACAAAATCAAGCTGGTCCTTGCTTCCCGCGGTGTGCTGCTTCCACTCAAGTCCCTCGTCAGCCGCATTCTTCCAGCTGTCCGGAACTTTGACTTCGTGAACCTGCTTTGCGCCTTCGTCGATGGCCGCCCAGTTCTTCTGAACGACGTCATCTCCCTTGCGGCCGTACGTCTTCTTCGCGGCGGCTTTCATCAGCTCGATGGCTTTCTCCTCCGGGATGATGTTCGCCAGCTTGAAGAACGCGGACTGCAGGATCGTATTGATACGGGTCGGTCCCATGCCGACCTGGATACCGATTTTCACACCGTCGATGGTATAGAACTTGATGTTGTGGTTGGCAATAAAGGCCTTCACCTGTCCCGGGATATGCTCCTCCAGCTCTTCATCCGTCCACTTGCAGTTCAGAAGGAAGGTTCCTCCGTCAACCAGTTCCTGAACCATGTTGAACTTCGTGATATAAGCCGGATTGTGGCATGCGACGAAGTCCGCTTTATGGATGAGATAAGTGGATTTGATCGGCTTCTTTCCGAAGCGGAGGTGGGACATGGTGACACCGCCGGACTTCTTCGAATCATAATCGAAGTAAGCCTGCGCGTACATGTCGGTGTTATCGCCGATGATCTTGATCGAGTTCTTGTTCGCTCCGACGGTTCCGTCCGCGCCGAGTCCCCAGAACTTGCAGTTGATCGTTCCTTCCGGAGTGGTGACGAGCGGCTCGCCGACCTCAAGAGAGAGGTTGGTCTGATCATCTACGATATCAATAACGAAGCGCTGCTTCTCTGTGTTGTTGTAAACAGCGACGATATCCGCCGGTGTGGTGTCCTTCGAACCGAGGCCGTAGCGTCCGGTGAAGATCTTCACTCCGTCAAACTTCGATCCGCGGAGAGCGGCGACCACGTCCAGATACAGCGGCTCGCCGATGGAACCGGGCTCTTTCGTTCTGTCAAGAACGGAGATCTGCTTTACGGTATCCGGGATCGCATCGATCAGGGCCTGAGCGCAGAACGGTCTGTACAGACGAACCTTTACGAGACCGACTTTCCGTCCCTGGGAAGCGAGATAATCGATGGTTTCCTCGATGCAGTCGTTGACGGAGCCCATGGCAATGATGATGTGCTCGGCATCCGGAGCGCCGTAGTAATTGAACAGCTTGTAGTCTGTTCCGATCTTCGCATTAACCTTGTCCATGTAATCCTGGACGATGCCCGGGATCGCGTCATAGTAAGGATTCGTAGCTTCACTGGTCTGGAAGAAAATATCCGGGTTCTGAGCAGAACCTCTCTGGCATGGATGTTCCGGATTCAGAGCGTTCTTTCTGAATGCCTTTACCGCGTCCATGTCAATCATATCTTTGAGATCGTCATAGTCCCAGATCTCGATCTTCTGAATCTCGTGGGAAGTACGGAATCCGTCGAAGAAGTTGATGAACGGAACTCTGCCCTTGATGGCCGCACAATGCGCGACGGGAGTCAGATCCATAACCTCCTGAACAGAAGATTCGCAGAGCATCGCGACACCGGTCTGACGACATGCATAAATGTCCGAATGATCGCCGAAAATATTCAGGGCGTGGGTCGCTACGCAGCGCGCGGAAACATTGAATACACCCGGAAGAAGCTCACCGGCAACCTTGTAAAGGTTCGGGATCATCAGGAGAAGACCCTGAGAAGCAGTGTACGTAGTGGTGAGTGCGCCCGCCGAAAGGGAGCCGTGCACCGCGGCAGCGGCACCTGCCTCAGACTGCATCTCCGTAATCTGGACCTCCTGTCCGAAAATATTTTTTCTGCCCTGAGTCGCCCACTCATCGGTAGCTTCCGCCATCGGAGAGGACGGAGTGATCGGGTAGATCGCCGCTACTTCAGTAAATGCATACGAAGCATGTGCAGCAGCGGTGTTGCCGTCCATGGTCTTCATTTGTCTGGCCATCTTTATTCCTCCTTCATGCCTGAAAAATTAATTTTTTTGCCCTGAACCGGCCGAAAAACCGGTTTACGGCAACAATATAAGTATAACACGGGAAATGCCCATTCCTTTTTGATTTTACCTTTGTATCATGAAAAATACAACAAAATCCCGGGATTTTTTTATGTTTTTTTGTCATGATTTCCGGTCATCACCGGATGACTTTCGTGAAGACGATGCAATTTGGCGTATCCAGCTCCACCGGTCTGCCCTTCATCAGCATGATACTGTTCTCATAATCCACATGGAAGGTCGTGATCGTCCCGGATTCATGATTCACGGAGGCGAGAAAATCTCCCTCCGGGAAGGGACGCAGATCCTTCGGGTAATTGCCGCTCACCGGAAGGGAAAAGCGCTTTTCCAGAAGCCCCGTCTCTCTGTCGACGTGAAACATCGTCGCGACATTGTCGCCGGCGACCGAGGCGAAAAGATATTCGCCGTCCCGGGCAAAAGAAATGGCAAACGTGGCATCGTGAGAAGCTTCCACATTATCCGAGGTGGTGCTGACCGACTGGATTTCCTCGAAGATGTCGTCCTCGCGGTCCGGATTATAACGGAGCACGCGGATTTCATTCTGAAGCTCACAAGAAAGATAGGCGAAGCGCCCGTCCCCGCTGAAGGCAATCATCCGGGGCGCCGATCCGAGCCGGCAGCGAAAGATATCCACGAGCCTGAGCTTTCCCTGTTCCGAGATGGTATAGATCTTCATCTGGTCGATTCCGTTATCCACGGCGCAGACGTATTTTCCGTCGGGGGTCTGGCGCACGCACGATACATGCGGACGGAAGTTTCTTTCCACCACGCTTCCGATCCCCTTGTGAAACACGCCGTCGACCTCGGATCCGAGCCGTCCGTCATGGTGAGTGTGGATCAGCGTGACCTTCCCGTCGTGATAGCCTCCGACAAACAGGTACTTTCCGGTCCGGTCAACCGAAAGATAACAGCCGCGCATCCCGCTGATGTCGATCTGGTTGATCTTCTCGAGATTCCCGTCCTCTTCGATGGCGAAAACCGCCACGCCTTCGTCCGCGATGGAGTAGAGAAATTTCCCGTTTCTGGAGATACACAGATAGGAGGAGTTATTGACCGGAAACACCTTCCGCTCCGTGAGCCTTCCTTCCTTCACATCCACGTCATAGAGATGAATTCCGATACTGCTTCCGAGCGTATAGGTCCCCGCGTAGGCAACATAATGATCCGCCATGTTCCTTTCCTTTCTGCTGTGTGCCGGACCGGTATCAGCCGTGGTTTTTCCACGCTCTCGGGTAAAAGAGAATCAGGATGGGGATGATCTCCAGACGCCCGATCAGCATGTCAAAAATAAGTACGATCTTGGAAAACGGACTCAGAAAACTGTAGTTGCAGGTCGCTCCGACTTTGGAGAAGCCGGGGCCGATATTGTTCAGCGTCGCGGCGACCGCCGTGACATTTGTCTCAAAATCATATCCGTTCAGCGACACGAGGAATATCGAGAAGCCGAAAACAAAGAAATACGCGAGAAGGAATATGTGGCAGCCGCGAAGGACCCGGTCGCTGACCGGGGCGCCGTTCAGCGTGACCTGCCGCACTCCCCGCGGATGCACAACCCGGTAGAGCTGTTCGCGGATCGTCTTCGTCGCCAGAATCAGACGGACTGTCTTGATGCCTCCGCCGGTGCTTCCCGCGCAGGCGCCGAAAATCATCAGGAAAAACAGGATGGTTTTCGAAAAAGCCGGCCAGGTATCGAAGTCCGCCGTACTGAATCCGGTCGTCGTGATAATCGTGGCCACCTGGAAAAAGGCGTCGCGGAAGGTGTGCCCCCAGTTTCTGTAGAGATCCGGAAAAGCGATATGGATATTGACGGCGATCATCACCGCCGCGCACACAATGATCGCGAGGTAGGTCCGCACCTCTTCCATCCCCAGCGCCTTGCGGCGCTGGTGGGTCAGAAACAGATAATAAAAAGAAAAATTGACCCCGAATGCCGTCATCCCGATGGTAATAATCCACTGCTGAGCCGGTGTATAAGAGGCGCAGCTGGAGTTCAGTACGGCAAAGCCTCCGGTACCGGCTGCCCCGAACGTGATGCAGAGGCTGTCGAACCAGTTCATCCCGGATATCAGAAGAACGACGATCATAGTGATCGTCATGCCGAGATATATTTTGTAAAGGGCACTCGCGTTATTTTTCACGCGGGGGACGAATTTTGAAACCTCCACGCCGGGGCTCTCTGCCTTCATCAGATTCATGTGGGAGCCTCCCCTCGCGGGAAGCATCATCAGAAGAAAGACGAGCACGCCCATTCCTCCGACCCAGTGCGTAAAGCTCCGCCAGAAAAGGGAAGTGTGGCTGACCGCCTCCACATCGGTCAGAATGGAAGACCCCGTGGTCGTAAATCCGGAAACCACCTCAAAAACGGCGTCCACATAATTCGGAATTTCTCCCGTCACAACAAACGGAAGCGCTCCGTAAAGACTGATGACGATCCAGGCGAGACCGACCGCGATATTGCCCTCTCTCTGGTAGATCGCCATATTTTTCGGTTTTCGGGAGGCGATCAGCGACCCCGCTCCGATGGCCGCGAGGGCAAAGACAAGATACACGAATCCCTGTCTGTCCCGGAAAATAACGGCGATCAGGCAGGGCAGAAGCATCAGATAGCCCTCAATTTTGATAACCCACGCAATAACCCATCCGATTACCTGCTTATTCATTCAAAGTACCTCGATCAGAGAAAAACGGTCAGAACGCCTTCTCGAGAATATCCGTGATATCTCCGAAGCCGCTGTGCGTCGTCACGATAATGACAGAGTCGCCGAGCAGGATCTGATCCTGCCCGCCCGGAATAATCAGTTTTCCTTCCCGGATGATGCCGGCGACCAGCACCTCGTTTTTCAGCTTCAGATCACAGAGCGGAGTACCCACTGTCTCGTTTTCCCCGCGGATCGAAAATTCAAGCACCTCTACGCGTCCGTTGCGGATCCGGTACAGGCTCTCGACATTGCTGCCCATACTGTTTCCGGTCGCGCGCACATACTGGAGAATGGTCTGAGTGACCAGAACCCTGGAGTTTACGACGCTCCCCAGATCCATGCGGTCAATGAGATCATTGAACTCCAGATGATTCATCTTCGTGATAATTTTCTTTTTGACAAAAGACCCGGCGTACATCGCAAGGAACGCGTTGATCTCGTCAATCCCGGTACAGGCAACCAGCGCCTCCGTGTTCTGGAGATTCTCCTCCATCAGAACCTGGGGATCCGTCCCGTCCCCGTGGCAGATCGTCGCATACGGAAATTCGCAGCTGAGTTCCTCACATCTTTCCTCATTCCTCTCGATGATCTTGACATCGATGCCCTCGCTGTGAAGAATACTCGTGAGATAATAGGAAATACCGCCGCCGCCGACGATCATGCAGTTTTTCACCTTCTGATAGGGAAGGCCGATGGCGTCGAAAAACTCCTCCGTATCTCTCGGCATGCCGATCACGGTAACAATATCATTTTCCAAAATGACAAAATCGCCGTTCGGAATGACAACTTCGTCTCCGCGCTCCACGATGCACACAAGAACGGAGTCGCTGAACTTCTGAGCCGCCACGCTGAGCGGCTCCCCGGAAAGAAGCGATTCCTTCGGATTCCGGAACCGAACCATGCGGATTCCGGATTTCCCCAGAATTTCGACCTCGAACGCGCTGGGAAAGCTCAGGACGCTGGCCATCTCTTTCGCCGCCTCCAGTTCGGGATTGATCGTCATCGAAAGCTCCAGCTCCGATCTGAGGAAATGCCGCTCCTCGGAATAGATCGGATTCCGGACACGGGCGATCGTGTGACAGTCCCGTTTCTGGCGCGCCATGACGCACGTCAGAGGATTGACCTCGTCGCTCTGGGTGACGGCGATCAGAATATCCGTCTGCATCAGTCCCGCCTTCATCAGCGTGCTGAAGCTGGTGCCGTTCCCCACGACGCCCATCACGTCGTACTTGATCGAAAGATCCTGCACGACTCTTTCATTGATATCGACAACGATAACGTTATAATCTTCTGTGGCCAGAGACGCGACCAGCGATCTGCCTATTTTGCCGCATCCGACAACCATAATCTGCATATCTACTCCTGTTCCCGCAGCAGCGGGACCCCCTTGTACAAACAATTTTTATGGGTCAAAAAAGCATGAATACGAACCGCTCCGGACGCATCGATGATTTTCTGACCCTATGGACTATCATATCACACTGATGTGGCACTCTCAAGGAAATAACGATAAGAACCGGTTCCGGGCTCTGTAAAAACGCCGCACTTTCTGTTATGATGACCTGAGGATACCGGATAATATTAATATTGCCCCGCCGGATGCGGGGCAGTCTGAAAGGAATTATAAAATGGAAAAAATTGCGAGTTTCACCATTGACCATATCCGTCTGAAGCCGGGCGTGTATGTATCCCGAAAAGACCGCATCAAAGATGAGACGATCACGACCTTCGACATCCGGATCACCAGCCCGAATGACGAACCCGTCATGAACACGGCAGAGGTACACGCCATCGAGCATCTCGGGGCCACGTATCTGCGCAATGATCCCGAGTGGAAGGACCGCGTCATCTATTTCGGTCCCATGGGATGCCGGACCGGATTTTATCTGCTGCTCTCCGGCGACCTTTCGAGCCGCGAGATCGTCCCGCTCCTCACCCGGACATTCGAATTTATCCGGGATTATGAAGGAGAAATTCCGGGAGCGACGCCAGAGGACTGCGGCAATTATCTCGATATGAATCTGAACATGGCGCACTACTACGCCCGGAAATATCTCGGCGAGGTGCTTGAAAAACCGGAGGAAGACCGGCTGAATTACCCGGAATAACACGGGACAGGGAGATATTATTATGATTCAGGATATTTATCCGAAAGTATTCCATAATGAATTTCACGACGAGCAGCCCATGACGGTGCCGCACGACGAGGAACGGGTCCTCGTCTACGACGGAGGAAAAGCACTGGTAAAATTTGACGCACAGGACCGGCTGACCTATCCGACCGTGGAAGATTTCAAGGGAAGAGATGTGCGGTATACCTACCTTTTTTCTATCGACAACAAGGCCTATTTTCTCGGGGAACCGCAGGACGGTTTCCTCCCGGACGGCTACTCTTTTGAAAAGATTTCCATTTTCCGCTCGGCCGCACCGAAGGTGCGCTCCTTCGCGGGCGTCACAGGTCACTCCCTGTACGAGTGGTATCAGGCGCACCGGTTCTGCGGACGCTGCGGAACCCCCATGGAAAAAGATCACCGCGAGCGGATGGTGCGATGCCCGAAATGCGGGCTCATGATTTACCCGCGGATCAGCCCCGGTGTCATCGTAGGCGTCATCAACAACGGGAAAATACTCATGAGCAAGTACGCCGGAGGAGGTTACCGTCACTTCGCCCTGATCGCCGGATTCACGGAGATCGGAGAGACCATCGAACAGACGGTGCACCGCGAGGTGATGGAGGAAGTCGGCATCCGGGTAAAGAATCTCCGGTTTTACAAGAGCCAGCCATGGCCGTTTTCCAATTCCCTGCTCATGGGATTTTTCTGCGACCTCGACGGGGATGACCGCCTGACCCTTCAGGAGGACGAGCTCGCGGAGGCGGGCTGGTATCGGCCGGAAGAAGTCCCGGAGGATATCGACCACATTGCCCTCACACAGGAAATGATGACCATGTTCAAAAACGGGACGTATCCCCGCTGAACGAAAACCCCGGTGCGTTTCAGTCCTCCTCCGTGCCGCGCATGCGGTCCGGATCGAGTTCCGGCATAAGTTCCGTATTGATGATCTGCAGCATGGACTCGAACTTTTCGTAATCCTCGGGGGAAAACCGTTTCCGGATCCTCCCGGCGACCTTCTTCAGATAATCATAGTTCACATTATAATAACGCATAAACTTCTCTGTCGGCCGCAGATGATATTCCCGCCGGTCATCTTTCGACTGAATTTTTTTTACATAGCCTTTCTGAATCAGACTGTTGATCTTATAGGCGGCATTCGGCGCGGATATTCCCATCATCCGGGCGAACTCGGACACGGTCGGTTCTCCGAGAGACATGATGCCCTCCATACTGAAAGATTCCACCGTAGTCAGCGTCGCTTCGCGTGTCTCAAAACGGGAAAATACCGACATAAAAAAGTGAAGTCTGAATTTGTTATATATCTCGTTAAGTTCTTCACTGAGCATTTGAAGATCCCCCTTCATTTTCTCTCGCGCTGCAGCTTTTCATTCCTGATCTGTCATGCAGATTCTGTTGCCGATCGATGGAACTGCTCTGCCGGCATCACTCATATTTGCGGAACATCAGGCAGGAATTGTGTCCGCCGAATCCGAGGTTGTCGCTCAGGGCGTACCGGATCTCTTTTTTTCTGCCCTGATTCGGAACGTAATCCAGATCGCATTCGGGATCCGGATTTCGGAGACCGATCGTCGGCGGAACAAATCCTTCTTCCACCGCCTTTACCGTAAAGACTCCCTCGATGGCTCCCGCTCCTCCGAGGAGATGACCTGTCATGGATTTCGTACTGGAGATCGGTATCTCATAGGCGCGCTCGCCGAAGGCTTTTTTGAACGCCGCCGTCTCTGTGGAATCATTGAGCGGAGTTCCGGTTCCGTGCGCGTTGATGTAATCAATCTCACCCGGATCGGCGCCGCCGTCCTCGATCGCCATCCGCAGGCAGTCCGCCGCGCCCTCTCCGTCCGGCGCGGGAGCCGTGATGTGATACGCGTCGCAGTTTACGCCGTATCCCGCGATCTCGGCATAGATATGAGCTCCGCGCTTTTTCGCGTGCTCAAGCTCCTCGAGTATGAGAATTCCGCTTCCCTCACCGATCACGAATCCGCTTCTCTCCGCGTCAAACGGGATGCTGGCGCGGGCCGGGTCCTGGGAACGGGTCAGCGCCTTCAGGCTGGTAAATCCGCCGACCACGAGATCGGTGATGCACGCCTCCGCTCCTCCGCAGACAAAGGCGTCCTCGTATCCGTCACGGATGCGGTGAAAGGCCTCGCCGATGGCGTTGCTGCCCCCCGCGCACGCCGTCACAATGCAGGAGCACATGCCCTTCAGGCCGTACTGGATCGCGATCTGCGCACCGGCCATATTCGCTATCGTCATAGGAATGAAAAACGGATTGACGCGCTCGAAGCCCTTCGCGCGCCCGCGGTCATGCTCGCGCTCAATGATCTCCATGCCTCCGATTCCGCTGGAGATAAGCACGCCGATCCGCTTCCGGTCAATGTCGTCCGACTCAAAAAGGCCGCTGTCTCCGACCGCCTCTTTCGCGGCGTAAACCGCAAACTGAGTGAACCGCGCCATGCGCTTCGCGGACTTTTTGTCGATCTTCTCAAACGGATCAAAATCCTTCACCTCCGCATCAACCCTGCTCTGAAAGCCGCTCGTATCAAACAGCGTTATTTCACCGATTCCGCTTCTTCCGTTTTTAATATTGTCCCAGCTCTCCGCAACCGTTTTTCCGGTCGGATTTACGGTGCCCAGGCCAGTCACGACTACTCTTCTTGCCATAATCTGTCTCCTTATCTTCGATCGATCCGGAGGAGCTTTCAGAAAGCCGCCGGATCTGCAAATGATTTTCCTTTCGGGGCGGGAGCGATGTTTACATCACATCCCCATTCCGCCGTCCGGGCATAAAATCTGTCCCGTAAAATAACCCGCTTCTTCCGAGGCGAAAAATTTTACCGCCGCGGCGACATCCTGCGGAGTCCCCGCTTTTTTCATCGGAATCTGATCCACGATCGCCTTTTTCGCCTCCTCGGGAAGGACTGCCGTCATGTCCGTCAGAATCAGACCGGGCGCGACCGCATTGACCGTGATATTCCGGCCGGCCAGCTCCTTCGCCATACTCTTCGTCATGCCGATAATGCCTGCCTTGCTCGCCGCGTAGTTGACCTGTCCGGCGTTTCCGTGAACCCCGGTCACACTGGAAAAATTGATGATCCTGCCGTAGCGCTGCCGGATCATTTTCTTTACCGCCGCACGGCTGCAGTTAAAAGCGCCCTTCAGATTGACCCCGATCACCCGGTCAAAGTCCTCATCCGTCATGCGCATCATAAGTCCGTCCCGCGTGATCCCGGCATTGTTCACCAGAATGTCAATGCGCCCGAACTCGTCTGTCGTCTTTTTGACCAGCTCATCTGCCTCGTCGCTGCGGGAGACGTCGGCCTTCACCGTGATGACGCGGATATCCGGGTTGATCTCCCGGCATCTCTCTGCGGTTTCCTCCGCCGAGGCCGCGCTGCCATTGTAATTAATGCAGAGATTTCCGCACAGGGAAGCAAGCGCCTCGGAAACCGCCCTGCCGATGCCGCGTCCGCCGCCTGTCACCAGCGCAGTGCGGACGATTTCCTTCTCATTGTGATTCATACTTTCCCATCCTTTCTCGCCGGACGCACCCTCGCGCCGGTTATTTCCCCTGTTCCTGAAAATACGCGAGTACCTTTTCCATATCTTCCGCGTTCTGGATGCCCAGGCAGGTGGTTCCCTTCACGCCCTGCGCCCTCGCCGTTTTCCGGACAAAGCCCGAGAGCGCGCTGCCGGGTCCGACTTCCACGAACGTATCAACACCCAGCTCCAGCATGCGGCGGAGAATGGCGTCCATGTGAATGCTCGTCTGCACCTGGGCAGCCAGAAGCTTCTGAATCGTATCTTCCCTGCCCATCTCGCGGCCGATCGTGTTGAACAGGACCGGGAACTGCATGGGATGAAATTCAATCTGCGTAAAGTAGTTCTCGAGGGCTTTTCCCGCCGGCGCCATGAAACTGGTATGGAACGGTCCGCTCACCTTCAGCGGGACACACCGCCGCGCGCCCTTCTCCTTCGCGAGCTCCGCGCAGCGCTCCACTGCCTTCGCCTCTCCGGAGATCACCAGCTGACCGGGACAGTTGTAATTGCTGATGGTCACGACTCCCTCCGAAGACGCCTCCTCACAGCACTCGAGAAGAACCTTCTCATCAAGTCCCAGCACGGCCTGCATCCCGGTATCGATGCCCGCTCCGGCCTCTTCCATCGCCGCTCCGCGGAACGCGGTCAGCTCAATCGCCGTTTTCGCGTCGAACACGCCCGCCGCCTCCAGTGCGGAATACTCTCCCAGGGAGAGTCCGGCTGCCATGTCCGGCCGGATTCCCGCGTCGTAAAGCACCGCGGTCACACCGCAGGCAAACGCTTCCATACAGGGCTGCGTGTAGCGCGTGCGGCCCAGATTATCATCCGGATCCGCAAAGCAGACCTCATGCAGATCAAACGAAAGATCCGCGGAGTCAAACGCCTCCCGGAATACCGGATATTTTTCATAGAGATCTTTCCCCATTCCTCTGAACTGGCTTCCCTGTCCAGCATATAAAAAAGCTGTTTTCATAGCGGCTGTTTCCTCTCTTTCTGAAAAGTGCCGAAAACTTTTTCTGTATTTTTTGTCTTCCAGACAGCAATTACCTCTTATTTCAGATCAAGACCGGAGCAGAGATCCGCCAGAATATCGGCGACCGGCCGGATTTCCCGGATCTGTCCGCAAACCTGACCCGCCATCAGGCTTCCTGTTTTCGTATCTCCGTCGAATACGGCGCGCCGCAGGCTTCCCAGCGTATATTTTTCGAGCTCCTCCATCGTGGCGCCCGCTTTTTCCTGTTTGATGTATTCGCGGCTCATCCGGTTTTTCAGGATGCGGACCGGAGTTCCGGCGATGCGGCCGGTGACGACGGTGTCGCTTCCCTTTGCCTTGATGACGGCCTGCTTGTAGTTGTCGTGAATCGGGCACTCCTCGCTCGCCAGCAGGCAGGTTCCCACCTGAACGCCGCAGGCTCCGAGATCAAATACGGCCTTCATCTGTCTGGCATCGGCGACGCCCCCTGCCGCGATCACCGGTATGCTGACCGCATCGCAGACCTGCGGAACCAGAGTCATGGTCGTCATCTCCCCGACATGGCCTCCCGACTCCGTTCCCTCGGCAATCACGGCGTCCGCACCGATCTTCTCCAGGTGCTGTGCCAGAACGGGAGCCGCGACCACCGGAATGACGAGAATACCCGCCTTCTTCCAGGTCTCCATGTATTTTCCGGGATTCCCCGCACCCGTCGTCACAATCGGAATATGTTCATCGACGACGATCTGCGCGAACGCGTCCGCCTCCGGATGCATCAGCATGATATTGACCGCGAAGGGTTTGTCAGTGGCGCTCCGGCAGACGGCAATCTCTTCTTTCAGCATCTGCGCATTCATTCCGCCGGTCCCGATCACGCCCAGCGCCCCGGCATTGGAGCACGCCGCTGCAAACGCCCCGGTTGCAATATTGGCCATGCCTCCCTGGATCACCGGATACTTCGTACCCAGCATCTCATTAATCATGTACATCCCGCACTTCCTCACTTTCTTCTTTTCCGCCGTTTTCGGACCGGAAAACTCTTTCTGTTCCCGCCTCCGCAAAAGAAGGGGAACACTGCATCAGAACTCCGCCCCATGACAGGCCGGAACCGAAACCGACCATCAGAATCGTCTGACCTGCCTTCAGCAGATGCTTTTCGTTCATCTCATTCAGCGCCAGCGGAATAGACGCTCCGCTGGTATTGCCGAAATGATCCATATTCTCAAAGAATTTTTCGGAGGGCGCCTTCAGCTTTTTCACGCAGTAATCGATGATTCTGGCGTTTGCCTGATGGCAGACGACCCAGTCGATATCCTCCATTGTCTTCCCGGAATCCCGAAGAAGCGTCTCAATCCCGCGGCGCATCGCCCCGGTCGCGAAGCGGAATACCGCTTTCCCGTCCATTTTCAGACTGACGGGACCGCTGCCGGAAGCTTCCGGGTCCACCGCCGGAACATTTCGCGCGGCAGCTCCCGGCATCCGGATCTCGAGGCCGCCGCTTGACCCGAGAACTCTCCTGTAATCCGCACCCTTCGTCTTCTTCATCACCGCAGCCCCGGCTCCGTCCCCGAACAGCACGGCCGTCGACCGGTCGCTCATATCCAGAAACTTCGAGATCTGCTCGCTGGCGATCACCAGAGCATACGGCCTGTCCGAATCCTGCAGGAATCCCCTCGCAACCTCCGTCGCGTAGACAAATCCCGTACAGGCCGAATTGACATCCGTCGCCGGGATATCATCCGGAAGTCCCAGAGCGCTCTGCACGAGACACGATATCCCCGGAGTCGCGTAGTCTCCCGAGCATGTCCCCACAACCACGCATCCGATCTCGTCCGGACGGATCCCGGCCCTCCGGACCGCATCCTCCGCCGCACGGAGGGCGAGCGTCAGCGTTGATTCATTTTTCCCGCAGAAATAGCGGGAGTGGATACCGGTTCGTGAAAAAATCCATTCATCATTCGTATCCATTATTTGCGACAGATCGTCATTCGCCACCCTGCGCTCCGGCACGGCGGCGGCAGTCGAAACCAATTCCAAACCTTCCATACATTTCCCCATCTTCAGCAGACACCGATCCTGCGGAATTTCTCGAATCTGTCTCTCCGAAGCTCCTCCGGACTCATTTTCATCAGTTCCTGAAGAACGGACCAGAGCTGCTCATCGAGAGCTTTGAACAGCGCGTCCGGATCTCTCTGTGCGCCGAGCGGAGGCTCTTTTACGATGACGTCAGCGACGCCCGCCTCCACGAGATCCGGTGCCGTGAGCTTCATCATCTCGCAGGCTTCTGCCTTGCGGGAGGAGTCCTTCCAGAGAATGCTGGCAAATCCCTCCGGGCTGAGGATGGAATAAACCGCGTTTTCCAGCATCAGAATCCGGTTGGCCACGCTGATCGCCAGCGCGCCTCCGGAATTTCCCTCACCGACAACCACAGTGATAATCGGGACGTGGAAGCGGCTCATGGCCGCCAGGTTGCGGGCAATCGCCTCGCCCTGTCCGTGCTCTTCCGCCTCCAGTCCGGGAAAGGCTCCGGGAGTATCGACAAAGGTAATGATCGGCCGCCCGAATTTTT
The DNA here is from genome assembly GCA_050944685.1 of Bilifractor sp. GTDB lineage: Bacteria > Bacillota > Clostridia > Lachnospirales > Lachnospiraceae > CADBRN01. The sequence continues at coordinate 41,129 of JBMNRP010000013.1, read as the reverse complement.
CCGCCTGCTCCATGATCCGGAGCGCCTTTCTGTAGCCCTCCGGCCTGGGCATTCCGAAATTGTACCGCAGGTTTTCCTTCAGATTTCTTCCCTTTCGATGTCCGAGCACCGTGACCGGAATATCGTGATAGAACGCGATTCCGCCCAGAATGCTGCGGTCCTCGTCGTAGAGATGATCTCCTCTCTGCCGGAAAAAATCCGTGCACAGAGCGCTGATCAGCTCATTGACGTGCGGGCGTTCCGGCATTCTGGCGATATAGACGCGATCCTCCGGCGTCAGCGGCCCCATTTCATTCAGAATCTCTTCTTCTTTTCTCTGCAGCTTCTCGAGTTTTTTCCCCGCTTTTCCGGTAACCCCGTAGCGCTCGCGGATATCTTCCTGCATACGGTCCAGCCGGGCAATTCTTCTCTGAATGTCCTGAATCATTTGGATACCTCCTCCGGTTTCCTGCCCAGGTGCAGCGACAAAATCTGATACAGCACCTTTTTCATATTCTTCCGCTCGACGATCTGGTCCACAAAACCGTGGTGCTGCAGGTACTCCGCTCTCTGAAAGCCCTTCGGCAGCTTCTGACCGATCGTCTGCTCAATAACTCTGGGACCGGCGAATCCGATCAGCGCTCCCGGCTCGGCGAGCGTGATATCACCGAGTGAGGCAAAGCTCGCCGTGACGCCTCCCGTCGTGGGATGCGTCAGATAGCTGATGTAGAGACCTCCCTCTTCGGAAAATTTCTCGACGGCGGCCGCCGTCTTCGCCATCTGCATCAGGCTGTAAATACCTTCCTGCATCCTGGCTCCGCCGCTGGCGGAGAAAATGATCAGGGGCAGTTTGTGTTCCCCGGCATACTCAATGGCGCGCGTCACTTTTTCTCCCACGGCCACTCCCATGCTTCCCATAAAGAAGCGGCTGTCCAGGATGGCCGTCATTACCTTAAATCCGCCGATCGTCCCGGTTCCGATCACCGCAGATTCATTCAGCCCCGTCTTTTCCCGCTGCTTTGCGGCCTTTTCCCTGTAACCCTCGAACTGAAGCGGGTCAGCGGACTGAATTCCCCCGTCCATCTCGCAGAACGAACCCCGGTCCAGAAACAGAGACAGCCGAAACGAGGCACTGATCGGCCTGTATTTTCCGCAGTTCGGACAAATGTAAAGATTATCCTTCCACCGGCTCTTCAGGCTCCTCCTCTTGCAGGAGGGACAGGTATAAAAATTTTCGGCAACATTGTTAAAAGAAAAAGGATTTTTCATCTGATATCTCCCATCGCGACCCGAAAAAGGCAAATGAAAAGAGCCGCCACTATATTTACGCAGTTCCGGCTCCGCCGGACCGCGCAGTGAAGGCCCCCTCATCGTTCAGAACAAAACTTACGCGTTCTCTTTTATATAATTCATAACATCCTGGACGGTTTTGAAATCGACCAGCTTCTCGTCCGGAATCGTCAGGCCGGTTTCGTCCTCGAGCGCCATGTGCAGCTCGACGAAATCAATGGAATCCGCACCGAGATCATCCTTGAAGGAAGCCTCCGGCGTTACCTCTTCCGGGTCACAGTCTAACGTATCCACGATAATCTCTTTGAGTTTCTCAAAATCCATTTCGAATCCTCCGTGAAGTGAACTTTCAAATCGATTAGTTAAAATTATTTAATTAACTGCTCTGCCCACTATAATAACAGAGATGCGCTCAATGTCAATGAGAAAATTAAAATTTTTTAATTAATTGGCGTATTTCCTGTTTTTTCTTTTTCTCAGCACAACCACAAGAATGACCGCAGAAGCGGCGATCAGAAGAAGAAAAGGAACCGGACCTTTTTCCCCCGCTCCCGTCCGGGCCCCGGAACCGGACACATCCCTGCTTTTTCCTCCGGACCTCCGGGCATCACTTCTTTTTTCCGGCAAGGCTCCGGACCATTCTGCTTCCGTCCCTTCATCCGCGCCTGCGGAAGACACATCCGTATTTGTTTCAGGGTCTTCCTCCGCTTTGAAATCTGCCTTCCAGATCGCGGCCTCTTTTCCGGACCCGGCAGAACGGATGCGGTCCGGATCGCCGCCCCCTGTGCCTCCGGAGACGGATCTAATTTCTCCGCTTTCCTCCGCCAGAAAAACGGCTTCTGTCTCATTTCCCGCCAGATCCTTCATCGCGATCCGGAATTTCGCCGGCCATGTTTTCCCTGTGAGCCTTGTCTCTCCGGAAACACGGTTTTCGTATTTCGCAGACCGGAAGGAATACCGTTCTTTTCCGCCCCGGATCAGGCGAAGCGACGCGATGCCTCCCGCATCCGACACCTCAAAGAAAACCCGGACGCGCCCGGCAGAACCCGACTTCCCCGCTTCCGCCCCTGCGTGAACAGCCGTAACGGCCGGTGGTGTCCGGTCCACGCAGAAAGAAAGTTCTCCACTCTCCCCGGACTCCGAAACGGTCCGGTTTCCGGAATCATCCGTGCTGAAAAGGGATATCCGGTAGACTCCTTCCTTCCGGAAGAGATCCGGAGAAAGCAGATACCGGCAGATACTCCATACCCTCTCCCCGCTCTTTCCGGAGAGAAAGCCCGCCACGGCGGAAAATACCGTTCCCTGCCGGAACGCGGCCGTAAGTGACTCTTTTCGCAGCTTCACCGGATCCTTCAGGATTTTCCCGTCCCGCGTTACCTCGATCCCGCAGAAATCGCCCTCCAGCCGTCCGGGATTTCTCTCCGTAATCTCTATCGCCTCTCTGACTCGCCGGATATACTTTCCGTTCAGAGCTGCGGCTCGTGTTCCGAACTCATAGACCGACCCGTACCGGTTCACCACGAAGGTCTGTTCGGATGTTTTCCGTTTCCCTCTGTCATCCTCTTTCGTCGCCGTCAGAACATAGATTCCGTCATTTTCCGGATCGTCGGGAATCTCCGGCCGGGCATCCGCGTCCCCGGTCTGGCTGCGGTGAATCACAAACCGGTCCGTCACGTTTTCCGTCTCACCCGTCCGGCCGATCCTCAGGAGACGAAACGAATCGTGCTTTTTCCCCGTGTCAGCCTCTTCCTGTTCCCCGGAACTGCCTCTCTCTTCTTCTCCGCCCGTCGCGGCCGCCCCTGGGGTTCCGCCGCTCTCCCGGTTCTTCCCGGAGCCATCGCTCCTGTCGGAATCATTCCCCGGATCCTCCAGAGGTTCCGTCTCTTCCCCCTGATTCCCGGAAGGATTTCGGGACCGAACGGTAAATTCCGGCCCCTTCTCGCCGCTCCTGTTTCCGGCGCGGTCCGAAGCGGAGACCAGAAAAGAATACGTTCCGTCTCCCTCAAAAACCATTTCCGCAGAGTAACTGCCTTCTGCTTCCTTTTCCCAGTCCGGCTCCTCCAGAACACGGCCGTCTCCCCACACCTGACACCGGATGGCATCCGAATCCAGGTTCCGGTCCTCTGCCAAAACCTTCACGGTCCTGCTTCCCGAATAATACCCGCCTTCCAGAAGCTCTCCGTCCGGATATTGTATCTCGATCCGCGGACTCTGCCCGTCCGCCTCAAAAGAAGCCTCTTTCCGGGACGTATTTCCGGAGAAATCTTCCAATTCCAGCCTCACGGCAGTTCTTCCTCCCCACGGAATTTCCAGATCCTGCACGGCGAGAAAGGCGGCTTTTCCGCTCGTTCCGGAAATGGTCCAGTCCCCGCACCGGTCGCCGGCGGAGACCTCCTTTTCCCCGGAAGGGAACAAGACCGTCTCTCTCCTGTACTTGCCTGCGCTCTCGCCCTCCATTTCCAGAGAAGCCCTTTTCAGACCGGAGGCGGAATCCCGGACCGACAGCCGCAAACGAACAAGGCCTTCCGCAAACAGCGGCGTTCCGTCCTCGCAGCTCCCGTCCGGTCCGGAAACGGCGGAAATATCAGCGGAACTCAGATCCTCATGAACCTGCCCCGCATCCACGCCGAACAGGACGACGGCAGCGCGGGAAATTCGCCCCGCACCTTTCTTCGTAAGATCCCGGACAAAGAAAGTGTGATTCCTTTCCACGGAAGGCTCCGGCCAGGATATCGAATCCGACCAGACGGATGACGGCCCGTCCGATTTACTGACCAGGCATCCCGCAGATGCCTCAATTCTCACCGGGGCGGACCGGCTTCCCCACAGCGAGGTTCCGTTGAAATATCCTCCCGTCACGCGATATTCTTTTCCGGAGGAGGCACAGAAGGTCCGCTTCGTCCGCACCACATTTTCCTTTTCATCCGCCTCAAAAAGGTAGCGGAACCGTTCTCCGCACACCTCCCGAAAAGTATAGTCAATCCGCGCGTCCTGCTCCCGGAAGGCCCCGTCTTCTCCGATCTCTTCTGACTCGTCTTCTGCGTCTCGCAAAGACGGAGTGACAGCATCCGCCAGTCTTCCGACAAGTCCGTCCTCCTGTTTCTCTTCTTCGCCGAGCTGTTCCCCGATGCAACGGACGATCTCTTCCCGGAAATCCTTTTTCGGATCCGGATCCCGCTGCCCGTATTCCTTTTCCTTCTCAACCCGGATGCGGAGAATGCGGACCGCTTTGGCCTCCTCTGCGGATCCGGTGCCCGATTCTTTCCCGGTCTCCGCCTCGCCGGATTCTTCTCCGATCTCCGTCTCGGCATCATCTCCGTCCGCCTCCACTCCGGTCTCCGTCTCATCGCCCGGCCCGTCTCCGCTTTCCTCCACAATGGGCGCGCCTGTCCGGCTCAGCAGAATCCCTCTGTCCGTGCCGCCAAAAGACGCCTGCCCGGAAATCCGGGAGCTTCCCTCCGTCTTTTTTCCGAAGGGCTCTCTGACCGCTCCCGCTTCCAGACAGAACATCGCGAAAAACGAAGCCGCCATGACCGCTATCCAAATAATTTTCTTTTTTTCTCTCATCCGTTCTCCTCCCTCTTTGGTTCTCTTTCGGCGGACTCCGATGCACTTTTACCGGATCCGCCCGATTTTCCCGGCCGGCTTCTGTTTTCCTGAACCGTTCCATCCCCTTCGGCAAATCGGCGCAGACGTACCCAGAGATACAGTGACACAGCCAGGAGAATTACGCCGCCCGCCGTCAGCAGATCAGCCGCCGTCTGAAACAATTCCGCCATGATTTCCGCCTTTCTCACCCGGTTCCGGACCTCTCCCGGGAACCGTATAAATACTCTGTTTCTTCCAGGCATCTCTCCACATTTGTCCGCAGATTTTCCAGTGATTCCCTGCTTTTTTCACTGACCGCCCGCATTGAAGCAGTCTGTGACAGAATCTTCTGCAGCACGGAGCAGAAGTCCTCCTTTGGAATCCCCGTATCCCGGATACCGGCGCGGTACTGGCTCAAAAGACCTGTGAGCTCCAGAAAAAGCCTGCAGCGCGCGTAATCGGACAATTCCGTATTTTCTGCACTTTCCACACATTTCCGGACCGATTCGAACAGCGCCCCGCAGGACGCGGGATCCGGGTCGGTCATCCGTCCGAGATCCGATCCGAATTCCGCGGTGAACCGGCAGATCCGGTAATATTCCCCGGCCTCCCGGATGATTGCCTGTCTGTCTTTATCCGTACTTTCCGGTAGGGACGAAAGGATTTCGAAATAAGACTCCGCCGCCAGCGCCCCGGCCCGGGTTCCGCCCGGATGCGCATAATATTCCAGAAGACCGGCGCGAAGGAGAATCCGGCACACCTCCGGCGAAACAGTACGCTGCACCTTTTCTTTCTCATCGCGCTTTTGAACGGCGATCCCCAGCGCTTCCCGGTGTCCGAGAACGCAGGAACGGAACCGCAGACTCTGTTCCTCAGTCATTTCATCCCTGTTTTCATACAGCTCCAGCAGGGCGAGGTACGCGTCTGCCCGCCCGGGCTCCAGGCTGATCGCCTGATAATATGTCTCCTCCTGTTCGGAAAAAGACATCGTCCGGCTCCGGACCGACTTCTGTTTATAGATTTCTTCAATGGTAAAAATGGAAAGGGCGCGAAAGAATATTCCGCCCAGAAAGAACACTGCTGAAAGAGATAAGGAGAACAGCAGGATTTGAATCCGGTGTCTTTTTTCCTTCCGGAAGGATTCCGTCAGACGATCCGGATGACGAAGGTCCGCGGCCATCTCCGCGGCGGACCTGTAGCGATCTTCCGGAGCTTCCGTGGTGCTCCGCCGGATAATCTCGGAAAGTCCCGGCGATGCCCGGTCCCCGGAAAGACGCTTTATGGTTTTTCCAAGCGCGTAAAGATCCGAACGGGCATCTGTCTGCGAGATCCCGTACTGCTCCGGCGGCGCGTAGCCGCGGGTGCCGAGCGGCTCCGTATCCCGGTCCGCTTCCGGCTTCCAGATCCGCGCCGCATTAAAGTCGATGATATTGATCTGTCCGTTTTTCTTCAGAATCAGGTTGGCCGGCTTCAGATCCCGGTAGATCACCGGCGGACTCAGATGATGCAGGTAATCCAGCATGCCGCAGATCTGCAGTGCCCACCCGATGACCCTTTTTTCACTCTGCGGCCCCCGCTCCGCCAGAATGCGGTCAAGTGTCACACCTTCGATGAAATCCATTACGATTATGATCGAATTCTCCGTCCGGAAAATGTCCACGATGCGGGGAAATGCCGGATGATCAAGCCTTTTCAGGAGACGGACCTCCGAGAACACGCCCTTCACGCTCTGGCCCTCCGGAAGCCTGTCGGGGAAAATTTCCTTCAGCGCCCAGTTTTTCCCCAGACGGACGTCCTGCGCCAGATAAACGACAGACGCCTTTCCCCGGCCTGCCTCCCTCAGAATCCGATATTTGCCTTCCAGAATGGAGCCCCGCTCACGCACATGGAAACACCTCCGCAGATAGCGATTTTTATTATGTCTACCCTTAGCTTACTTGTTTTTCGTTATTATGTCAAGTAACTTCTTCCTTCATAATTGCATCCCCGGAAACGCCCGGAAAATCCCGGTTTTCATATTCTCGTCGAATTTCGTTCGCATTTTGTTAACATTTTCATCATTCATCGAACATATTTCGCCGATATACTGAAACCATCAAATGAAACAAGGCATCTATCAATAATTTGTTCTTTCTTTTTCATATACCGATGAAAATCGGGTTCTCCTTCCTAAGAAAAAGAGGTTTCCGCAGGGAAACCTCTTTTTCTTTCCGGAATCAGGAAATATCTGCCTGTTTTTCCGCCGATTTCTGTATCATCCGGTAACATTTCCGGTACGGCATCCCCGTTTTTTCACAGAGCCGCCGCACGCTGTCATACTCAGGATAATATCGTTTATTCCCGCAGGTCTCAACCATTTTTACGTCCGCAGGACCTGCCTCTGTCTGAACGCATATCTTTTTCCGCGAAAGAACGGACCGCTCCATGCGCACCCGGCGGATGCCGATCGTGGTCGTCTCCGCAAAAATCATCGCCTCGATTTTTTCTCTCTCCTCTTCCCGGCAGATCACCTGAAGCTGCCAGGCGGGCCGGCTTTTTTTCATAAAGACCGGAAGATAATGTACATCGCGCGCGCCGTTTTCCATCAAACGCTCCAGAAGATAGCCGAGCTCCTCTCCTGTCACATCGTCGATATCGGACTCCAGCATCCAGACCTGATCTCCCGGGCTGTTCGGCATCTCCCGACCGTCCGCCGAAGAAAGAGTTTCCCGGCCGAAGGGTCCGGCATCCGGATTTTTCGTTTCCTCCGGTTCAATCAGCATGGCCCGCAGAAAATTCGGGCGTTTATACTCGCGCTTTCCCGCACCCAGTCCGATCCGGCCGACCGTAAAGGAATCCGGGAGCTCCTCGTCCGTCCTGAGAGCCGCCGCAATCGCCGCCCCGGTCGGCGTGATGAACTCTCCCCGGGTGCTGTGCGAGATCTGCAGCTTCAGCCCGCTGTCCGCAGCAATATTCGCCACGGCGGGGACCGGAATGGGAAGAATCCCGTGCGCGCAGCGGACGGACCCGCTTCCCTCAAACAAGGGGGATACGACTACCCTTTCCACCTGCAGATCATCAAAGCAGACCGCTGCGGCAATAATATCCGCGATAGAATCAATGGCACCGACCTCGTGGAAATGAACGGTTTCCGCCGTCATTCCGTGCGCTTTCGCCTCGGCCTCAGCGAGAATCCGGAAAATTTTTTCTGCGGTCTCCCGGGCTCTCTGTGTCATCTCGCACCCCTGAATAATTTTCAGAACGTCTGCCAGGGAGCGGTGAACGTGGTGATGATGGCCGTGATCATCGTGATCGTGATGCCCGGAATGATCTCCGTCCTCTTCGGAACCGGTTTCATGTCCGAAGAGATATTCCATGTCGTGATCGTGTGTTTCGTATTCCGGATCCAGAACAACGTCAAAATCACAGCAGTCAATGCCGCTCCGGTTTCTTCGTCCGATTCGGAGCCGGAAGGGTTCTCCCGGGATTCCCGCCAGAGCCTTCCTCATTTTTTTCTCATCCGCTCCCAGATCCAGCATGGAAGCGACAAACATATCTCCGGCGATACCCGAAGCGCAGTCCAGATACAGAATTTTTTCTCTCATTTCTCTCTCCCAAAAACATTTGAAAGGTTTCCGGCACTCCCCGGTCAATCGGCAATGATTCTCATCGGGCCGCGAGCCGGTTGATCTGCGTCGCGATGTAGCCGGCGCCGTACCCGTTGTCAATATTGACAACCGCAATACCGTTTGCACAGGAATTGATCATGGTGAGAAGCGCCGACAGCCCGTGCATGCTGGCCCCGTATCCGACCGATGTGGGGACGGCTATGACCGGGTTCCGCACAAGCCCTCCGATCACGCTCGCGAGAGCACCCTCCATCCCGGCAACGGCAATAACGGCATTTGCCTTCTGAATCGTATCCACCCGGGCGAGCAGCCGGTGAAGCCCGCTGACGCCCACGTCGTAAATCCGGTTCACATAAGACCCGAAATATTCCGCGGTCTGCGCGGCTTCCTCCGCCACAGGGATATCTGCCGTGCCCGCCGTACACACGACAATATTCCCGATCTTCCTCCGGCCCGGCTTCTCAATTTTCAGGATGCGGGAAACCTCATCATAAATCAGTTTCGGAGCGGTGTCCCCTGCTGTTTCACCCGGCCAGCCGGCGGATGATATTCCGGAAACCTTTTCGGATTCGATCCCGGGGAAAGCCTCCTGAATGATTTCAAACTGGTGCACGCTCGCCCTCGTTCCAAACACCTCGCCCTCTGATTCATATACTTTTCTGTATATCGAAACGAGAAATCCATCGTTTTTCCCGCCGCAGAAAATAACCTCCGGAAAACCGGAGCGCGTCTCACGGTGCGTATCCAGCTTCGCAAAACCCAGGTCATCAAACGGTTTCCGGCCAAGGTACTGTTCCGCCTCCTCGACCGAGACCGTCCCGTTTTTCACTTTTTCGAGCAGTTCTCTCGTATCCATGCTTATCCGCCCTTCTTTCCGCGCGTCAGTGTCTCATTCATGCTTCCGGTCCGGTATCCCATCAGATCAAGCGTCACATAAGAAAATCCGATCTCCTTCAGTCTTCCGGCAATGATGCCTCGAAGAGCCGGATCCGCCGCGCGACCCATCTCATCTGGCTGCAGCTCGATTCTCGCCAGATTTCCGTGAATCCGCACCCGCAGCTGATGAAAGCCCAGGCCATGCAGGAACGATTCCGCCTTCGCGACCATGGCAAGCTTTTCTTCCGTGATCCGCTCGCCGTACACAAACCGCGACGCAAAACACGCGGCGGCGGGCTTGTCCCAGGTCGGAAGCCCCAGCTCTCTTGAAATCGCGCGGATATCGCTTTTCGTCAATTCTGCCTCTCTCAGCGGGCTGCGGACCCCGAGCTCCTTGAGGGCCCTCAAGCCCGGCCGGAAATCAGAAAGGTCGTCGACATTGGACCCGTCCGCAACCTGTCCGATTTTCTCAGAGGATGCCGCCTTTTTTATGATTCCGAAAATCGTTTTCTTGCAGATGTAACACCGGTCGGGAGGATTTTCCGCGAAGCCGGGAATCGACAGGGCGTCATGACGCAACACGATGTGCCGGATGCCCTCTTTTGCGCAGAAGCCTGCGGCCTCCTCCGCTTCGCTCTTATCACAGGAAAAAGCGGAGATCGTTATGGCAATCATTCTTTCCCCCAGCACGTCGTGCGCGGCACGAACCAGCAGCGTCGAATCCGTTCCGCCGGAAAACGCGACGGCGACGCTTCCCATACCGCGGAGAATGTCCTGCAGTTTTTCATATTTCTTCTTTGTCTCTGTATCCATCCGGTCCCGCATTTCTTCGTATGCCTTACTGATTATGTCGTTCTCAACTATTATAGCGGACTCCCCGCCTCTTGTCATTTGAAAAAGCAAAGCAAAACGGCCGCCGCCCTGCACCTTTTTTGCAGAGCGGCGGCCGCCGTTTCCAAAAATCTGTTAACAAAATTTCATTCAGCTCAGTTCATCCGGCATCGCGACCTCATAATCGCTGAAAGAAGTGGTCTCGGAAGCTCCGGAGGTGTCAGCATCCGTGCTGTAGGAGCTGACGGTGATGGTGTACTGGCTGTCGCCACTGACGTACTCGGTTCCGTCGGTACCCTTGATGGTGACGGTCTTTCCCTCCGAGTCGACAATGGTTCCCGCATTGCTGAGCGCCGATACGGTGCTGTCTCCTGTCACGACCCATTTCGAGGAGCTGTCGATATAGATGTTTGCGTACCCGTCTCCGCCGTCGCCGGCATTGGACTCGTCATCCGTGACCGCTCCGGTGAGGACGCTGCCGTTCGTCATGTAGAAATCCAGCTTGCTGATGGAATCCCAGACAATGTCACCTTCCATTTCCTGCTCAATCGCCGTAAAGCTGCAGTCCGCTCCGTTGGAACCGGACTCGCCCCATCCGCGCTGGTTGCTGTTGCCGGTGCACTTCAAAAAGAAATCATTTTCATCCGCGTAAGTAATGTCGACGTTATTGAGCACGAATGTGGATTCCGTGTTGGTGGTGTAGAACATGCCGCCGTTCTTCGCGGTCAGCGTTCCGCCGTCCATCTCAAACGTGCTGTTGCCCTCCTCGGAATCGCCGGACATACTCTGGTAGAGAATGACGTTCCAGGTGCAGTCGTTCTGCTCATCGTCGCTCATGTTGCCGCTCAGATTACAGTCATACAGGCGGATGGTGTTATTTCCCTCAATGCAAGCCGCCTCGGATCCGTTGGCGGTCAGGTCCGCGTCATTGACCGTGATATCCGCGGTGGAGTAGACCGCCGGAGACCCGGTGCCGTTCGAGGTGTAGGTGCCTCCGTCCACTACCATGGTTCCACCGCCGCGGTCCGACCGGATCGCAGCCGAGCTCTCGCCCTCTGTGGTCACATTCAGGTCATAGGCGTACAGCGTTCCGCCGCCCGCCACGTGAATTCCGCCGGAGGTATCCTGTTTTGTGGCAATGGTAGTGTTCGCGACGTAAGTGGTGCTGTTCTCTCCGTAGGAGAAGACGCCCGCGCCGCCCTTCGCATCCGTACTGACTGTGCTGTTATTCAGGTAGGTGGTCCCCTCCGTGGTCAGAACCGCCGCGCCGACCCCGTAAAAGCTGGAATTGTCACCGCCGGTGCTGTCTGAAGAAGTACGGGTCACATTGATCTTATCCAGATTGGCCGTCGCCCCTTCCGACACGAGAATCGCCTCCTCATCGGTTCCGGTCGAATCCACGTCCGTGTCACTGTCCTTCGTATCCGTGTCGTACGTCTTTACCGCGGTGTACGAAACATCGGAGGAAGACTGGCTTCCGGAGCCTCCCTGTTCCATGCTTCCGCTGCTTACGACAACGATCGACTCGGCATTTCCGTCTTCATCAAATGTAATTTCTACGGTATCGCCCTCGGAGATATCCGAGAGATCCATACTCTCATCCGGCTGCTGTCCGGAAGATGTGCTCGAAGGAGCCTGCCCATCGCTTCCGGATGGCGTTGCCGGAGGAGTTCCGTTCGGAGCTTGCTGTGCGGAGCTGCTTCCGTCAGAGGAGCCGGCACTGTCTCCGGACGGCATCGCCGGCGGAGTTCCGTTCGGGGCCTGCTGAGTCGCTCCGCTGCTGCTGTCAACGGATCCGGTGCTGCCGGAATCCGAACCGGAAGAACTGCTGCTCGAACCGGAAGAGCTGCTGCTCGAACTGGAGGAACTGCTGCTCGAGCTGGAAGAGCTGCTGCCCGAACTGTCGGTACTTCCCGGCGCGGTGCCCTGCGGTGCCTGACCGCCGTTTCCACCCGGACCTCCCATCTGACGGCTGATCTCGGTATCATCCGTGACGGGAACTTCCATCGTCTCTCCGGTCTTTTCATACTGAGAACTCATATCCGGAGCCTGTCCCTGAGTGTCACTGCTCGATCCGGAAGAAACTGTCTGATCTGTGCTTCCGCTCGACGTGCTGGTTGTTCCGGAGGCCGTTGTCTGATCCGTGCTTTCGCCCGACGTGCTGGTTGTTCCGGAGGCCGTTGTCTGATCCGTGCTTCCGCTCGACGTGCTATCCGTCGTGTCGGACGATCCGGAAGACGAACTGCTCTCTGATTTTTCTTCTACATCAATGGTAAGCGAGTCATCCGCGACCGCGGTAACCTCGCCGTAAACCGTGTCGCCCGCGTACTGGGTACTGGAGACCTCCGTCCCGGCAGAACTTCCCGTCGACTGTCCGGACACACTATTCGACGAGGAGGACGCGCAGCCCGTAACTGCCATGGAAAGACTCAATACGATACCCAATGTAGCAGCAACATATTTTCTCTTCATGAAAAATCCCTCCTGATTATCTGATTTACTTTCGAAGCCCCGGCTATTCATCTCTTTCCGTCCTCGCGGCGGACGGCCGTGAACCACCGTGCCATATGCGGAACTTCTTTTTTTGGTTCCCCATGTCTGGCAGTATACGAAAGGAACTTTAAATCAAACTAAAGAAAAATTATCATTTCTTTTTGTTTCTCTTCCTGTACAATATTTTCCCGGAAAATACAGACCGGATCCGTTTTCCTGCAATTTGCCAGAGCGGTTCGGACAGCCCTTCGGATGTCCGCAGCCGGGATAGCGGGAACATATTGACAAAAAGACACAAAAAAACCGCCGCGACGTTTTCAAAATCGCGGCGGTCTTGCCCGGCATATGAATTGAATTGTATTTCTGCTGCCCTGCCGGATCCGGGGGCTTTGCCAGACCGGTTTATCCCAGTATTTTCGGCAGAATTCCGATGGACTGGAGCGAAAGAAGCAGCATCATGACCGGACATACAAAACGGATCATGACGTAATACAGCTTTTTCCGATGGAATTTTTTCCCGCCGTATTCCATCTCCTCCGCGACCCAGTCCGGCGTGACGATCCATCCGATGAGAATGGTCGAAAGCAGGGAGATAACCGGCATCAGGGCATTGTTGCTGATATAGTCCATGATATCGAGCAGCTGTGCATGCGCCCCGTTCGGCAGCACGACGTCGAAGTAAAACAGGCTGTAGCCCAGAGAAACCACGACTGTCGCTGCACAATATACAACGGTCAGAATCGCCGTCACTTTATGACGGGATTTTCCGGAAAGCTCCATGACATTGGAGACAATCGTCTCCAAAACGGAAACACAGGAGGTGAGCGCCGCGAATGCCGCCATCACAAAAAAGATGACCGCAATCACCGGACCGACCGAACCCATTGCCGCAAATACCTTCGGCAGTGAAATAAAAATCAGGCTGGGACCGGCGTTCATTCCATCCAGTCCGGAAAAAACATAAATAGAGGGAATAATCATCATGCCGGCGAGGAAAGCGACCAGCGTATCGAAAAACTCGATCTGCTCGACCGACCGGTTCAGGTCCACGTCTTTTTTCACATAAGATCCGTAGGTAATCATGATTCCCATCGATACAGACAGCGAGAAGAACAGCTGCCCCATCGCATCCAGGAGAATCTGGAAAAACCGCTTCGGCGTAACCCCGTCCAGACTGGGTTTCAGATAATAGACAAACCCCTGAAGACCGGTGCGGGTCACTCCGTCCTCCCCCGTGTGCTTCAGCGTGAGCGCGAAGATAGCGATTCCGATGATCAGTACGAACAGAACCGGCATCATGAACCTCGAGCATCGCTCGATTCCCTTGTCAACTCCGGCGTAAACGACGACCGCCGTTATGATCATGAAGATCAGCCCGAACACGGCGGGGGAAACCGGAGAGGTAATGAAATCCGTGAAATACGAATCGCCCGCTGCCGCCTGACCGGCACCGGTGAGATAGACTGCGATGTACTTCGTGATCCAGCCGCCGATGACAGAATAATATGTCATAATCAGGACCGGAACGATAAAGGTCAGGATTCCCAGAAATTTCCAGTTCGGCCGCATCATGGCGTACGCGTAAATTGAGCTTTTTCTCGTTTTCCTTCCGATCGCGATATCCGATACCAGCAGCGTAAATCCGAACGTCAGAACCAGAATCAGATAAATAATCAGAAAAAGTCCTCCCCCGTCACGCGCGGCCAGATACGGAAATCGCCAGATATTTCCGACGCCGACCGCGCTGCCCGCGGCCGCGATCACAAAACCGAACTGCCCGCTGAAGGACCCTCTTTTTTCCTTTGCCATTTTTTAGTTTCCCCTCATTCTGTCGTTTTCAAATCCGCCGGCTATCCTTACTGTCTGCGCTGATTCCGTCCCGCCGCACGGCCGGTGATAATCCAGGGTGCCGGTTCCTGCTCAAACAGATTCTTGTGCCCGAGCTTCTGGATGGAAATCTGAATGACCTCTTTGTCTACAATGTTATAACGGGCGAAAATCTGATCCATGTTCGCAGCCACGGTGAAATCCAGCGTATAAATCACGACATTGATATTCGGGTTGATCCTGGTCAGGCAGTCCAGCTCCTGCTCCATGCTGGCGGAAGCTACCATGAAGACGAGTGAAGGCACCGGAACGCTCTTCATCGTCTCGGCGTCCACATGATCGATCAGGTGGATGTTTCTCGTCCCGAAATGTTCGATATTTTCCTCCATCGTGTGCCGGTCGTCGCTGTTGTACTCGACCGCGGTCACACTTCCCTCCTGGGCGATGATCGCCGCCTCGACCGCGATGCTCTCGCCGCTGATTACGATGATATCGTCCTGCAGTCCGACCGACATCTTGTTCAGAATAACGGCGCGGATCTCGCTGCCGACGTAATGAACCGAACCGCGGCGGAAGTTTTCATTGCTCATACCGATCTTATAGGTATTGCGTGCTTTGTCATTGAACACCAGCATTCCCGCGGACGCGTTGATTCCGCGGTCAATCATGCTTTTCAGCTTGTCATGCTTGATCTCCCCGGTCGGCTCCGATCCCTCGTTGTACCAGACCTCGCACTCGCCGAGTCCGGCGTTCCACATCCGGTAAAAAATATCCGGATCTCCCGCCTCCGTGAAGACGAGCGTCGCCTTATGGGACTCAACGGTCGGAATCACACTCTTATTTTTCTTCGTGATATCGAGCATCTTGACATGCTCCAGATCAACCGGCGTATTCTGTGCAAAATATTGAAGCCAGGAAATAATCACGTCATTGGTAAAAAGATTATCTGTCATTTCTCTTCCTCCCGGACCATTCTGATGTCAGCTTTCATTTCTGTAAAGCAGTAAAGATGTTTCAATTATAGCATATATTCTCACAATATTCTCTGAAATATGGTCGATCGGAAAGACGGAGAAATGCCCCGCAGATGAATAATTTGCGGAAAAAGGGAAGATGCATTAAAATGTACGTAACTGCCGGAAAAATAACCGGCAAAAAGAAAGGAGAAAACACATGAAACTGAAATATATGGCTGCGGCAGGCCTGCTGGCTTTTGTTCTGGCATCGACCGGCTGCGGAGGCTCCGCCGGATCTTCCGGAGGATCTTCTTCCGCTTCCTCTGCCGCCTCATCTTCGGGATCATCGGCGATATCATCCTCATCGGACGCTTCTTCGGATTCTTCCGCTTCCGTCAGCGAACCGGCAGTCTCCGGCGTCTCTTCCGGATCCGAAGCATTGTCCGCGTCGTCCGTGAGTACCGGGGGGACGGCTGCTGAAAACACAATTTCCGCTTCATCCGCATCACCCGGAACCGCCGACACCGACCAGGATTCTGAATTTACCGCCATTCTCAATGAGATCCTGACGGACGTGCAGGCGGGGACCGCCGGATCCACTCTGAAATCAACCATTGTCTCAGCGGACGTTCTGGATTTCACCATGACCACTTCCCTGAGCGAGAGCGATCTCTCGGCCCAGACGGCTCAATTTTTGGAAGGACTCTCCGAGGAAGATCACAATAATTTTTCGGAGGAAATCGTCCTGGTCGGTGAGACCATTCACACGCTGAAGGATGGAAACGATGCACAGTCTATGCTGGATGATGCGGGCGTGACGGATTCCTCCTACCCCTGGAACGACACGGCATACACCAAGGCAGACGCGATTCTCCGGGGTGCCGGCATCTGACCGTTCACTTCATCACCGGCATTAAGTCCCGGAACCTTATCAGAGAGGAGCACTGCAACTCATGGAAAAGTCAAAGGTTTATTTTACAGACTTCCGCACAAAACTGGGCGTTCCGATTACCGACAAGCTGAAAAAGCTCTGCCGCAGGGCGGGAATTGACACGATCGACATGGACCGGAAGTTTGTCGCGATCAAGATGCATTTCGGTGAACTGGGGAATGTCGCTTTCCTGCGCCCGAATTACGCCCGGGCAATCGTGGAACTCGTCAGGGAAAAGAACGGCCTGCCGTTTCTGACGGACTGCAACACACTCTATCCCGGAAGCCGGAAAAACGCCCTCGAGCATCTGGACTGCGCCAATCTCAACGGCTTCAATCCGATCTCGACCGGATGCCAGATCATTATCGCGGACGGACTGCGCGGAACGGACGACATTGAAGTCCCGGTCCCGGGCGGCGAATACTGCAAAACCGCTTTCATCGGACACGCCATCATGGACGCCGACATCGTAATCAGCCTGAGCCATTTCAAGGGGCATGAGATGGCGGGATTCGGCGGCGCCATTAAGAACCTGGGAATGGGCTGCGGAAGCCGCGCCGGAAAGATGCATCAGCACGACAGCGGAAAGCCCAGAATTATCGAAGAAAACTGCCGCTGCTGTCGCCGCTGTGCGAAGGAATGCGGTTCGGATGCCATCTCCTACGACTCCGGGAAAGCCCGGATCGATTACGATCTCTGCAAGGGCTGCGGAAGATGCATCGGCGCCTGCAGCTTCAATGCCATTGAAAACGGAAACTGGGATGCTCCCCAGCTTCTCGGAAAGAAAATGGCCGAATATTCCGCAGCTGTCTGTGCCGGGCGACCGACTTTCCATGTCAGCCTGATCATGGATGTCTCGCCGAACTGTGACTGCCATTCGGAAAATGACGCCCCGATCATTCCGGATATCGGAATGGCTGCCTCTTTTGATCCGGTTGCCCTCGATCAGGCCTGCTCGGATCTCTGCAACCAGGCAACACCGTTTGAAAACAGTATGGTCGGCGATCATATGAAACGGGAAGATTTCCATGACTCCGGCGATCTCTGGCACAATACACACCACATCGTCGACTGGGAAGCCTGCCTTTCGCACGCCGAAAAAATCGGCCTCGGGACGCGGAAGTACGAGCTCGTGAATATGTAATCCGGATCCGAAACGAAAATGAATAATCCCTTCGTGGCAGCCGGAATCGGCCGGTCACGAAGGGATTTCTTTGACAGCAGAGATTAAAGGTTTTTCCTGACTTCCTCCAGCGTCGGCATGGCCGGAATGGCGCCGCGCTTCTGTACGCAGAGTCCCGCGACAGTATTCGCGAAATGGAGCATCTCATGGGCAGCCGCCTCGTCAATCTCTTCCGGCGAGACGCCGCGGTCTACGAACTGCCACAGAATGCCGCCCCAGAACGAATCTCCGGCTCCGGTCGTGTCAACGGGTTTCCCGGACATGGCAGGCTCTTTCACACAGAAAGACTTCGTTTTCATCAGCGCGCCCTCTCCTCCCAGAGTTACGAACGCGCAGCGCACTCCCCGGGCAAGCAGCTTATCCGCCGCATGTTCCGGATCCGTCTCATCCGTCAGAAGATCGCACTCCTCGTCCGAGATCTTCATGATATCCACGTAGTGGACAACAGAGCGCATCGTCTCTCTGGCGGTCTTTTCATCGGGCCAGAGCGGAGCGCGGTAATTCGGATCGTAGGAAATCAGAGCGCCCGCCTTCTTCGCCATCTCCACCGCATGAATCGTCGCGGAGCGCGCCGGCTCATCGGTCAGGGAGAGCGAACCGAAATGAAATATTTTTGTGCCCTTCACCAGATCTTCATTGATCTCGTCCGCGCGAAGCTGCGTGTCCGCGCCGGGTTTTCTGGCGAACGAAAAGCTTCTCTCACCGTTCTCCAGGCCGACAAACGCAAGGGTTGTAAAATAGTCCGGGTCCGTAATCATGCCCGTCGTATCAATCGAGAGGTCCTCCAGCGTTTTCCGCAGGAATGAACCGTGCATATCATCGCCGACTTTTCCGATGAAAGCCGTCTTTTTTCCCATCTTCGAGAGCGCGGCGAGCACATTGGCGGGAGCTCCTCCCGGATTCTGTTCAAAGATGTTTCTTCCGCCCTCGGAAACCCCGCAGGGCGTAAAATCGATCAACACCTCACCGAGTGCCGTTACATCTGTCATATCCATTCCTCCTCAAAGCGAATATTCCGGCGGATTATCCGGGCGGATCATGCGTCCGTTATCCGGATCCTCCGGCCTTTTCAGCGGTGTCTTCTCCGAAAGCCGCGTCTTCTCTTTCTAGACCGCGCCATCTTCTCCAGCGCCGCTCCCTCATCATTGGAGCTCTCCGAATCTTCCTTCTCCGAATCATCTTCGGATTCTTCCACGGCGGTTCCTTCCCTGGCCGAAGCTTCCTTCAGGGCGTTCTCCAGAGCTTCCTCCGCAGATTTTTCCACGGTCCCGGTCTGCTCCACAGACACTTCCTCAGACCCGGCTTCTTCCGGAGTCTCATCCTCAGGTCCCGCTTCTTCCGGAGTCTCATCCTCAGATCCCGTCTCTTCCGGAGCCTTGTCCGCAGGGCCGGCCTCTTCCGAAGTCTCTTCCTCAGGTCCGGTTCCTTTCGCATCTGAACCTTTATCTGCAGTCTCTTCCGCGTCTGAAGTTTCTTCCACGGGTTTTTCCGCTCCCTGCTTTTCGCTGTCAGCAGCATTTACCTGCCCGCCCGCACCGGTATGCCCGTCCGGGCTGTCCATACCGTCTTCGGACTCATTTTCTTCCGTCTCGCTGTCTTCGGCACCGCTTTCCGGATAAGCCGACTTGTCTTCATACTGCTCATTAAAGGGGAGCGAATTCATCTGCCACCCGGTGATCTGTGCGCCGGGGCACTGGAACGTGATATTCAGAGACGGGTCGTCGTCCGTATCCGGGAAATAATGAGACGCCATCGCAATCTCGCCGTCGTTGAAGAAAAACTCCAGCATGGAGCGGTCGATCATCAGCCGGGCATTCCGGATATTGCTGACCTTCACACGCCGCTCCTTCCTGCCCCGGCCGGCGCGATCACTCATATCAAGGGCAAGCACGCCGTTGCTGTATGAGAGACACACGCCTTCTCCGATCATGATGTCCCAGGCGCTGTGCTCCGCAAACATACCGTTCGCGAACCGGATCTCGATATCGCCGGCGGCCTTCTCCAGTGAAAAAATACCTCCGTCCGGATTGATCTCCTGCTCGCCGTGGCGCAGTTTTTTCAGCTCTTCCACCGGGTTCTGGGTAATCACCTCGCCCTTAAGCTTCAGCACACGCGGCACGGTCAGGCAGTTCTCCCATCCGCGCTCAGCGGTCGGATTTTCATAGGGCTTGTCGGGAAGGCCGGACCATCCGATCAGGATGCGTCTGCCCCCCTCATCCTCAAAGGTCTGCGGCGCATAAAAATCAAAGCCGTAATCCCACTCGAGGAAGGGTTTGAACGCCTGAGCTCCCCGGAGATTCCCGCTGACCAGGAAGTATCCGGACTGATGATTATTCTGAAAGCGGTACTCCTCCTCCGGAAGCCCCTGCGGGCAGATCGACAGTACATCCTGTCCATCCAGTGAAAAGTAATCCGGGCACTCCCACATATATCCGAAATTCCGGTTCGTGCTGACAATTTTCAGAAGGCTCCAGCTCTCGAGATCTTTGCTCTCGTAAAAGAGAACCGCCCCGCTGTCGTCGTCCATGCGGGCTCCCAGAACCATGTAATAGATTCCGTCCCGCTCCCAGACCTTCGGATCCCGCACATGGCGCGTGCAGTGTTTCGGATAATCCTTCGTCCCGAAAAGCACCTTCTTCTCCCCGTAGGTTTTTCCGTCCTTCGTTCTGATCAGGATTTCGTTTGCCTCACGGCCGTCATGGATGTAATCGTAGTCACCGGGGATTTTGATGTTTCCGGTGTAAAACAGATTGATTTCTCCGTCTTTGACGAACGCGCTCCCGGAATAGCAGCCATCGCGATCCTCCTTCTCCGGCCAGAACGGAATTCCCAAAAAATCCAGAGAAATCAGATCCCGCCCCGCGTAATGTCCCCAGGTGCGGACTTTCTTTCCGTTCGGAGCAGGCGTGTTCGGCGCATACTGAAAATAAATGTGATAAATGCCGTTCGCCTGGCAGAGTCCGTTCGGATCATTGAGCCACCCATCCGGCGGCATCAGATGATAGGCGAGACGCCAGTGGTCTTTTCTTTCCGTCATCACTTCCTCCTTTCGGTCATTCAGGCCTCGGCTTTCCCGGCGGGTCCTCCGGTAATGCAGCGAAGTGTCCTTCTGTCCCGCATCCGGTGAAGCCCGCCGGTTTTCATCAGGTCATTTCCATTCTGAGATCTGCATTCTTACCGCACCGCCAGCACCGGCATGCCGGGTTCGGTCGGCGTAACCATCTCGACGCTGTCGTAATCATCGGAATTTGTCACAATCAGCACGGTGTCGATGAAGTATCCCGCCTCTTTGATCTTGTCGATATCGAACTCCAGAAGCAGATCTCCTTTCTTCACCTCGGCACCGGACTCAACGTGCGCGGTAAAGTATTTCCCGTTCAGCTTGACGGTGTCAATTCCTACATGGATCAATACCTCCACGTCGTCCTTTGATGTCAGGCCGAGCGCGTGTTTCGTGTCATAGAGCATATCGAGCGTTCCGTCAAACGGCGCGTAAATCTTGCCCTCTGTGGGAATAACGGCCATACCTTTCCCGAGAGCCTCCGAGGCAAAGGTGGCGTCATGAACCGCGGAGAGCGGAATCGCCGTACCCTTCGCAGGCGAAAATACCATCTTCGCTTCTCCCGCCGCTTCCGCCTTTACGGCAGATGCACCGGCATCCGTTTTGGTTTCCTCGACCGGAGCCGTGGATTCGACCACTTCCACGGCCTCTTCCGCCTCTTCTTCTTTCTCGGCAGCTGCCTCTGCCGCTTTCTCGCGGGCAAGCTGTTCCGGATCATCCTTATAAGTGATAAAGGAAACAATAAACGCGACCGCGAACGAAGCCGCCATCACAATAGCGTACTGCGGGATATAATCCGGCACGATCAGAAAACCGAACAGACCGGTAATTCCGTAGGCCGTGGCTCCGACTCCGAACAGAGAAGCCAGCATTCCGCCGACCGCGCCGCCGCAGCAGGCCGCGATAAAGGACGTCCTGTTCCGGAGGTTGACACCGAAAATGGCAGGCTCCGTGATGCCAAGGAAAGCGGAAAGCGAGGACGGTCCGGCAACCTCTTTCGTCTTTTTGCTCTTCGACTTCATGGAAACGGCCAGCGCCGCCGCACCCTGTCCGACATTGGCGGCCGTGGCGACCGGCATCCAGGTGTTCAGTCCGTTGGACACCATCTGGGCTTCGATCATATTGTACATATGATGGAAGCCGGCGACGACGGTGAACGCGTACAGGAATCCGACAAGCAGGCCTCCGATTCCGAACGGCAGGCCGATGAGGGCTCTCGCTCCTTTCAGAATCCAGTTCTCAATGTTTCCGAAGATCGGTCCGATGAACATCATCGTCAGTATGCCGGTAGCCAGGACGGTAACCAGCGGGGTAACAAAGAGATCGATGATCTCGGGGACGATCTTGTGCAGCTTCTTTTCCAGCCAGCTCATAAATAGAATGGCAATAATAACCGGAATGACATGGCCCTGATAGCCGACGTTTTCTACCTTGAAGCTGCCGAAATCAAACCAGGTGACAATATCGGGGTTCTTGATCAGATTGCCTGATCCGTCATCAATATACTGATTCCATGCATTGACCAGATTCGGGTGAATCATGATAAATCCGATAACGGCAGCCAGGAATTCATTGCCTCCGAACTTCTTTGCCGCACTCATGGCAATCAGGATCGGCAGCATGGAAAGAGCCGCTCCCGCGAACAGATTGATCAGGGAGTAGAAGTTGCTGTCTCCCAGGCTCGGAACTGCCTGAAGAATACCGTTCAGGATACCGTTCAGAAGTCCGGACGCCACGATGGCGGGGATGATGGGAACGAAGATATCACCCAGGGTCTTGATCGCCCGGAAGAACCAGTTCTGTTTCTGGGCGGCCGCCTCTTTTACATCCGATTTCGAGGCTTCTGAAACACCGGCCATCTTGATGAATTCATCGTAAACCTTATTAACCGCACCGGTTCCGATGATAACCTGAATCTGCCCGGACGCCTCAAAGCATCCTTTGACTCCGTCAACCATCTCGACCGCATTTTTGTCAAGTTTGCTGTTATCTGCTATGACAAGCCTCAGCCGCGTCGCGCAGTGTGCCGCCGAGATAACATTGTCAGGTCCGCCGACGTTATCGAGCACGCCTTTGGCAGTTTTTGCATAATCCATTCCAATCCTCCTGTCCTACTTCAATACCATAACTTATTCTCGTACATCCGCAATAAAGCCTCACATCCTTTCCTGATGTACCAGAATTTAACGTAAATATTATATAAAAGTTGACCTTTTTTGTAAAACAAAATGGTAATTTGTAAAATATTTCTTAACCGATTTGGCGAATATGCTAATTTCAAAGCAAAATTTTTGTCTGTTTTATGGATTGATTTCCGGCCGGAAAAAAATTCCGGCAGTCCTCCTGAAGAATTTCTCCTCCATTCGGAATGCCGGAACCAAATGATTATTCCGTCTCTCCGGAGCGGCGGCGGTAGTCATTTACCATATCGCAATACAACTGCCTCTGCGTCTCATACTCCACAAGATCTTCTTCAATGCTCTTTTTCGGTTCTTTTTCGGTTTCTTCTCCGACTCCCCGCAGATCCTCCACAACCATCGAGACAGCGTCGTAAAGCGGTGTGAGTCCGAGAAGACCCGCCGTCCCCTTGAGATCGTGAGCCATGCGGAACCCTTCCTTCGGATCTCTTCTCGCGACATCTTTCAGGGTCTTCAGCTTCTCCTCCGACTCGAACCGGGAGAGCATCTCTCCGTAAAAATTGTCATCGTTCATCATTCTTCCGAGTGCGGTATCCGGATCCGCGCCCCATGCCTTCAACTGATTCATTAATTTTGTCAAAGTCTGCTCCTTTTTTGTTTCTTCTTCCTGACAGCTGAATCTTCCCCCCGTTCAGTCTGCCTTGCTGCCCTCTGAGGCTTCTGCGCTGTTCTCTTCCTGACCGGGATATTTCCCACCCTTCCAGTCTTCCTGACCGCGGTCGGATTCGTGAATCTGACGCTCGAATTCTTCCGCCAGGCGAGAGAAAAGCTTCGCCGGTTCAATCGGCTTGCTGACCGCGTAATTGATGCCCGCCTTCTGGCAGCGTTCCTCGAGATCCTCCGTCACATCCGCCGTGAGGGCTATGATCGGAATACTCTCCGCATCGGGCTTGTTCAGAGAACGAATCTCCTGCGCGGCTTCCAGTCCGCCCAGAACCGGCATCATCAGATCCATCAGAATCGCCTGATAATGGTACGGTCCCTGCATCCGGAAGAGATCGACCGCCTCCTGTCCGTCGCTCGCGAGCTCCGCGTGGATGCCCTTCGTTCCCAGGAGCTTGATGATTACCTCGGCGTTAATCTGATTGTCCTCCGCCAGAAGTATATTTTTTCCGTAGAGAACCTGGTCCTCAAATGTACCTGTGCGGTGCGTCTGAAGCTGCACCTGCTCATCGGTTGCCAGCTCATAGGACAGACGGACCGTAAACGTCGTGCCCCGACCCATGACGCTCTCGCATTCGATCGTGCCGCCGAGCAGCTCTACCAGACTTTTCACGATATAAAGTCCGAGGCCGGTCCCCTCGTGATAACCTCCGTCGGTGTTTTCCTGCTCGAACGGAAGGAACATCCTCTTCTGGAAGGTTTCGCTGATACCCACTCCGTTGTCCTTGACCACGTACGTGTGAAGCGCCCTTCCGTCTTCATAATGCATCGTAGCGTCGAGCAGGACCGATCCTCCCTCCGGAGTAAATTTCAGACTGTTCGAGAGCAGATTCATCAGCACCCGCTCAACATGGCGCGCGTCCATCAGAACATAGCGCCCCTTTGACCCGTGAACAGCGACCGAAAAATGAATTCCCATGCCCCGCGCCTGCTCTCCGATGATCGCGGACACCGAATTCAGAACCATATCCTCGACCACCGCCGAGCTCACGGAAACAATCTTGCCGGCGTTGATGCGGCTCATTTCCAGAATTTCCTCGATCAGGTCGATCAGATACTTGCTGGCGGTCTCTATCTTCTCCAGATTGTCACGGACCGTCTCCGGAAGATCCGGCTCGTTCAGGCTCAGCTCTGTCAGACCGGAAATGGCGGTCATCGGCGTGCGCATGTCATGCGACATATGAGAGAGGAATGTCTCCTTCTCCTGACTGGATTTTACCGCCAGCCGCAGCGCTTTCGCCATTTCCTCGATCTGCTCCTGATCGTCGATCTGCTTCGTCGTGTCTACGAAGGTAATGACCAGCCCCCGGAGATTCTCTTTTGAGATTTCCCCGCTACCCGTTTCCTGCTGTTTCACCGCATTCTCATGCACGACGTAGGGGGCAATCCGGATCAGGTAGGTTTTTCCGGAAACCGACGCGCAGTGCTGCTCGATAGGCTCCATCGATTCCAGAACGCTCCGGCACAGGGCAATAAGGTCAATGGTCGCAAAATTATACGTGATATAGCGCAGCGACCGTCCCACGTCCTGATCCACGACGTTGAACTCCGTAGAAATATATTCCGTAAATTTCCGGATATTGAGATCCTTGTCCACCATCAGGATGCCAACCAGCGTGGTGGAGAGGAAATTGGCCATATCGTCATTGAGACCGGCGAGTTCGGAAACCTTTGACTGATACTCGGAATTGACCGTGTAAAGCTCCTCATTGACCGACTGCAGCTCCTCATTCGAGGACTGCAGCTCCTCATTGGCCGTCAGCAGCTCCTCATTGGCCGCCTGCAGTTCGGCATTGACCGACTCCAGCTCGGTTACGGTCTGGCGCAGGCTCTCTTTGGTCACGCGCAGCTCATGCTCCAGATTCGAGATCCGCTGGGAAGCGGCGATGTCGATCTGGTAGCGCTTCATATCCCCGGAGATCTCTCTTTTCCCCCGGAGGAAGGAGATCGCGGTGTAATCCGTCTTCTCCCCGTGCTTGTCCATGATCGGCTGGGCGACGATGGAGATGTACTCCGGCTTGTCCTCCAGCTGAACCGGAACCATATCGTAGCTGACCTTCGACTCGAATTCCCGCGAATCCCGGAGAGCGGTGGAAACCGCGATCTTCAGATCGTTCCGCAGAAGATTGAAAATGTCAAGGGTGGCGGCCCCTGTCGGGATCGAGAGAAACTTCGAACAGTCCCCGTAGGTCCTGGTCATCTCATTTTTCTCATCGACCAGGACACTCGACGGCATCAGCGTCTCCAGAACCGAAGTATCCAGCTCGCTCTCCTGGTAGCGGACCTCCGCGTCTTCCTCCATGCGCCGGATCTCGATCGGCTCCATGTTGTGCTCGACGTTCTGCATCGAGTAACTGACGCGCTCGTGCGACGGCGCTTTACCCGACTGGTTGTGGATGAATATCTTTTCATTTCCGCAGAAGGTGCGGAACACATCGTCGTAATCAATCACCGACTCGGACCGGCCGAGGAACAGATAGCCGTGGTCATTCAGCGCCATGTGGAAAATAGCGAACAGATTCCGCTGCAGAACCGCCTGGAAGTAGATCAGAACATTCCGGCAGCTGATCAGATCCAGCCGCCCGAAAGGAGGATCCTGGAATACGTTGTGCTGCGCAAAGATAATCATCTTCCGGATATCGTGGTGAATGACGTACCGGTTTCCCTTGCGGCTGAAGAACCGCGAGAGACGGGAGACCGAGACATCCTCAATGATATTGTCCCCGTAAATTCCGCGGACCGCCGTAGCGATGGAATCCGCGTCGAGGTCCGTCGCGAAGATCTTCACGTCCCGGTGGATATTCAGTTCCTCCATCACCTCCTCGAAAAGGATGGCGATCGAGTAGGCCTCCTCACCGGTCGAGCACCCGGCGACCCAGACACGGATCTGCTTTTCCCTGGGCGAGTCCTGCACCAGCGGGCGGATCACGCTCTCTTTCAGGACCTCAAAATAGTCGGGATCGCGGAAAAAGCTCGTGACGCCGATCAGAACCTCCTTTGCGAGGAGCTTCGCCTCTTCCGGATTGTTGTTCAGGTAGTTGACATACTCCCGGAGGTTCCGGTTATGCGTGACGACAAGCCTGCGCTCGATGCGGCGCAGAATGGTCGTTTTCTTATAATACGTATAATTGATGTTCGTGACATTCTTCAGGATCGAAAACACCTGCGACATCAGGTCCTGGTCGGACAGCAGATACCGCGCGCTCGCGTCCGTCATGGAGGCCGCGATGTGCCCCAGCTCGCGGGCAATGGAATCCGGCTTCTGAATGAGATCGACAAAGCCGGTCGAGATGGCATTCCGCGGCATCCCGTCAAACTTCGCGGATTCCGGCGACTGGACAATGATCACACCGTTCTGCTCCTTGATGGAGCGGATCCCGTTCGTGCCATCCGAACCGGTTCCGGACAGAATAACCGCGACGGCACGGTTCTCGTAGGCCGCCGCCAGCGAGCGGAAAAATACATCGATCGGATGGTTGATTGCCCTCGAATCGTACTCCCGCAGACGCAGAACGTCCGAAATAATCTCTACATTATATTTGGGGGGAATCATATAAATATGATTCCGCTCCACAGACATGCCGTCCTGAATCTCCGTCACCGGCATGGAACTGTACTTGCTGAGGATCTCGGCGAGAAGACTCTTGTGATCCGGCGCCAGATGCTGAATGATAACAAAGGCCATCCCGGTATTGGACGGAAGAAAAGTCAGAAATTCCTGCAGCGCCTCCAGACCGCCGGCCGAAGCACCGATGCCGACCACACACGTCGGCTGTACACTGACAGCAACTGAATTTGACTGATACATACCATCCCTCCATAATCGAGCAGGAACGAAAACAAGAAACCGGTCAGAAGTACATTGAAAAGCATTCCTCCCGGTTTTTCATTTGAATGTTATTTTCTATTTTAACGAATTACATCCGGAAATAAAAGTAAATTATTACTATTCAAGCAAAAAAACGGATCGTTTTGAATTTAATACACGATCAATTGAGGCGTCAAACAAATAGTACCCTTTTCAAAATCGGACCGGCGGTCATTTTTCAGAAATAAAATAGTCATCCTCCCATATTTACAAGCAATTTTGCCGTATGCTATAATCAACTATGCCGGCGGAATCCCTGTGATTTTCATCCGCCGGATACAGACGCACCAACTGCTTGTTCACTTTTAAGAATGGATCACAGAGGCGACAAAAAATGACATGGCATCTGACACCTGAGGAAAAAGAAAATCTGTTCGATGTTTTCGTTAACAACGAATTTGACGATTTGCTGAAAGTAGATATTCTGACAGGTTCCGCTCAGACGGTGTTCGCAACCGATTCCATCTGGAAAACAACGGGCGGCATTCGCTTTGACTATGACACGATGATTAAAAAATACATCATGGACATGTCTGCTGACTCGGACCCGGACGAGGTAATTCACCGTCTCTCACTGGAGAACATCGAAAAAGAACTGGATGATAAAAGTCTGTACCAGACGAACGTTATCATGCGAGGAAAAACCGGCTCCCTGGAACTGAAAAAAATGGCTTTTTATAAACTGAATAACGAAGAGGTTATCGCCGGAATCAGTGACATTTCGGATGCCTTCCAGGAAGCGGCCCGCTACTCAGAGCGCCTGGAAAATGCGCTCAGAAAGGCAAACGCGGAGATCGACGAAAAAAATACTTTCCTGAAAATGCTCAGCCGGAATATCCGGACACCTCTTTATTCCATCATGGGACTGACGCGCATCGCGCAGGAGGAAGATCCTCACGAGAACACCGCCATCGAGGCATATCTCCACAAAATATCCATGTCCGGAACGTATATGAGTTCGACGATCGACGACGTGCTCGATCTGCGCCGGATCTCGAAGCACGAGATCACGCTGAATCCGGAAGAAACCCTGCTGCGCGATCTGTTCCGCAGAATAGACAGCATCATCCAGCCGACCATCTATGAAAAAGGCCTGCTGTTTTCGAGAGAAACCGACCGGGTCTCCACTCTCTCCGTGATAGCGGATCCGCACTGCCTGCAGCAGATCATCGTCAAGCTGCTTCAAAGTGCCATCAGCTACACCGTAAAGGGAGGCCGCATCACCCTGACATCCCGGGAACTCTTCCGCAGCCGCGGAGCGGTCACCCTGGAGTTCGCGGTCGAGAGCCGCGGTATCGTGATTGACCAGGAGCGTCTGCAGTCTCTGTTCCGTCCGTATGACTATGTGCGCGACAAAATCGAGGACGACCTGAGTTCTCTCGACATCGATCTGATTATTCTGAAAAGCTACATGCTCGCCATGGGCGCCAATACACTGACCGCCGAATCCGACGAGACCAGAGGCACCCGCATCTCCTGCGTGCTGACGATGCCTCTCGCGGATGAGCAGCCCCGGTACCCGACGCAGCAGGAAACCGACGAATCCGAGGGAATACCGGATCTGACCGGAAAGCGGGTTCTGCTCGTCGATGACAATGAAATCAATCTGGAGATCGGAGAAAAACTGCTCTTCAGCAAGGGTATGGATGTTGTAACCGCCATGAACGGTCAGGAAGCGATCGACTGTTTCCGTGCGGACAACGGAAACTTTGACGTGATTCTGATGGATATTCTGATGCCGGTGATGGACGGTCTGGAAGCAACTCGCCGTATCCGCGACATGCGCGATTATCCGAACGCAAAAACCGTTCCGATCATCGCCATGACTGCAAACGCTTTCCGCGAGAACTACGAAGAAAGCTTCCGCGTAGGCATGAACGCCCACCTCGTCAAGCCGATCGAGCCCGACCGCCTGTATGCGGCCCTTTCCGAAGCGCTGAAAAATCAGACGCCGTCCGGTCAATAAGGGAAGAATGCTTTGAGTGCCGCTCCCGTACTGCCGTAACAGTAACGAAGGGCACTCTTTTTTTCCGGTGTAATCATGCCATTTGCTCCCATAGGTTCTCCGGCCGGGAATATGGCAATGACGAAAGAGGCGGCAATTCACTCGCACGAGACCGACAAGATGGTGTGTGAATGCGGCAGATACTGAATTACCACACTGAAATGCTCCGAATCCGTCCCGCTTCTGGCATCCTTGCAGTCCAGATAATCTCCCACGTCCACCTTGAATTTCTTTCTGTCTCCATCCTGATCTGTTCCGGATATGTAATAGTCGGTTACCTCATCTCCTTCACTGTCGGTGTACTCATCCCGATCCAGTGCGACATTCGTCAGCACGGCCGATTTCGGATTTTTCGCATAGGGAATATCTCTGAAATAATCAGAACTGTACACAGCCAGCAATACTGTTCCGACCGCTCCGATGGCAGCAATAACAAGCAGGGTTTTTCTCATAGCCGGGTTCGGTGCACTTCCGTGCTCCATCGCTTTCTGTTTAATCTTCCGATACCACCGCCCGAAGACGATCCAGAAAAAGGCCGCGACGGCAAAACCCGCGGTAAACGCCACGACCCGGAACCAGTAGCCCGAATACGCGGATACAAAAATATCCAGAAAAGAACCGATTATCGGCACCACAATGAATGCGAGCAGGATAATCCCAAAAAGAATTCCTTTTTTATTTTTTCTTTTCTCTGTTCCGGGATTATTTTCTGCTGTCATATTTCCTTTCGCTCTCATCTGCGCAGTCTCCGATATGATCCGTTTTATTATCTTCTTCATATTATAGCGGGGATTGTATCGTCATGTGTAAAATGTCTGAAAATTCCTGGTAAAGCTTATAAAGAGAAACGGAGCCCGGTCCATGCACCGATCCGAAAACTGCGTTGAAAAAGGTCTCTCATTCCTGTAAAATATATTACAAAATGTATTACAAACAGAGAGTTTCCGGGAATTGTTGACAGATTATCAGGAGGTTTTTTAGATGAAATTGAAATTCGGGATGGTCGGCGGAGCAGGCGGCTTTATCGGCAATGTCCATCGCCACGGAGCTGTTATGGATGATCTTGCGGTTCTGACCGCCGGATGCTTCTCCAGAAATATTGAAAAAAGCCGGAAATACGCGGAAGACTGGGGAATATCCGACCCGAGCCGGATCTACCCGGATTACCGGGAGATGGCTGAAAAAGAAGCGGCCCGGAAGGACGGAATTGACTTTGTCTCGATCGCCACACCAAATGACTCCCACTATCCGATCGCGAAGTGCTTTCTGGAGCACGGAATTAACGTAATGTGCGACAAGCCGCTCGCGCTGAAAACGGAAGAGGGGCTGGAACTGGAAAAACTGGCGGCGGATTCAGGTCTGCAGTTCGGAGTTACCTACACTTACACGGGCTACGCCATGATCAAACAGGCGAGGGATATGATTGACGCCGGAGAAATCGGCAATATCCTCACGGTTGTCGCCGAATATCCGCAGGAATGGCTGCTGGTCCAGATGGTCAGCGATCACTCGGATCAGGCGACCTGGCGCATGGATCCGAAGCGGAGCGGCCCGTCCGGATGCTGCGCGGATATCGGAACGCACGTCGAGTGTCTGATCGCAAAAATGACCGGACTGGAAACCAAAAGTGTTCTGGCCCGTTTTGAAAGGCTCCCGAAATCCGCAGATTTGCCTCTTGAAAACAACGTCCAGATTATGGTAAAATTCGACCACGATATTTCAGGGATGATTTGGACTTCGCAGGTAGCGATCGGACACGAGACAGATCTTCTGATCCGCGTGTTCGGCGATAAGGGCGCCATCGAATGGCAGCACAGAGAGCCTGCCGTTCTGAAAGTAACGAAAATCAACGAGCCGCCGCGCATCTACACGCCGACCAGAGACTACGACACAAAAGGAGCCCGGGATCTTTCCCGGCTTCCATCCGGCCACCCCGAAGGTTTCTTCGAATCCTTCGGCAATATTTACCGGGGCTACTGTGCCGATCTTCTGCGGAAGAAATACGGTGTCGACGTCGGTTCGTTCCCTTATCCCACTGTCTCGGACGGAGTCCGCGGTCTGAAATTCGTGGATGCCTGCCTCGAGAGCAATCGACGGGGCAATGTCTGGGTGGATCTCGACTGAAACGCCGGAAGGTCACGGGACTTTTTCCGATCGTTTTGATCAGCCGATCGCGCCCTGCGCCCGGCAGGCTGACAGGACACAGCACGGTTTTTTTCAACCAAGGGAGGACAAAATCATGGAATTTTACAGATGTGAGAAGTGCGGAAATTTCGTCGTTTTTGTGACACCGAAGAAGGCATGTACGCCGAAATGCTGCGGAGATCCGATGACGGAAGTCGTCCCGAACACCACGGATGCCGCCGTTGAGAAACACGTTCCCGTCGTGACCGTGAAAGAAGGCAGCGTAAAAGTAGCTGTCGGCTCCGCCGCCCATCCGATGACCGACGAACATTACATCGAGTTTATCGTTCTGGAAACCTCCGACGGCTTCCAGAAGAAGGACCTGAAACCGGGCGACGCACCGGAAGCAGCATTCGCCCTCGCGGCAGGTGAAAAAGCCGTCGCCGCCTACGCATACTGCAATCTCCACGGCCTGTGGAAAGCAGACATCTGAAAACGGATGAAAAATACCAGATAAAGACCGGACCAGAAAATCCGGCAGAAACGGCTTCGGATCGATTTTGATATGCTACCCCCAAGTAGGACATAGAAATATGAAAACTACCTGGGGGTATTGCTATGTCCAGAAAAGGGAAAATTCTCTTTTCGGGCAGGGCCGCGGAATCAGGGTAGAAAAATTATCTCCGATGGGTTACAATGATTTCGCAGACAAGGTTCGCACAATATACAAAATTTTCAAATTGTCTAACAGTCGGGGACATTTCGGACGCAAGGAGAAAAAAATGATTGAAATCACAAAAGACATCCGGTATATCGGCGTAAACGATCACGAGATCGACCTGTTCGAGGGACAGTACAAGGTCCCGAATGGCATGGCATACAATTCTTATCTGATAATGGATGAGAAAATCGCAGTCATGGATACGGTGGAAACACACTTCGGCAACGAGTGGATCTCCAACATGAAAAAAGAACTGGGAGACCGGAAGCCGGATTATCTGGTCGTTCAGCACATGGAGCCGGACCATTCGGCGAACATCAGCCTTTTGCTTGAGACATTCCCGGACATCACTCTGGTGGCCAATGCCAAATGCTTCGGGATGATGGATCAGTTCTATAACATTCCTTCGTCGACCGAACGCCATGTCGTAAAAAACAGGGATACGCTCTCCCTCGGAAAACATCAGCTGACCTTCATTTTCGCCCCGATGGTTCACTGGCCGGAAGTCATGGTTACCTACGACAGCACGGACAAGGTGCTCTTCTCCGCCGACGCTTTCGGAAAATTTGGCGCCAATGACGTGGATGAGCCCTGGGATGACGAGGCCCGCCGCTATTACATCGGTATCGTCGGAAAATACGGTGCGCAGTCTCAGAAACTGCTGCAGGCTGCATCCGGGCTCGACATTCAGACGATCTGCTCTCTGCACGGTCCGGTTCTGAAAGATAATCTCGGGCATTACCTGGATCTCTACAATAAGTGGACCACTTATACACCGGAAGAGAAGGGAGTCCTGATCGCGTTCACCACCGTCTACGGACACACGAAAACGGCGGCAGAGATGCTTGAAGCGGATCTGAAGGCGCGCGGCGAAAAGAACGTCGTCGTCATGGATCTGGCTCGCTGTGACATGGCGGAAGCAGTCGGAAATGCGTTCCGTTTTGACCGCATCGTTCTCGCGACCACTACCTACAACGCCGACATTTTCCCGTTCATGCGCGAATTTATCGAGCATCTGACCGCCCGCAATTTCCAGAAGCGCACCGTCGGCATCATCGAAAACGGATCCTGGGCGCCCGCTGCGAAGCGCATCATCTCCGGCCTTCTCGAGAAGAGCAGGGACATCACGTATCTCGGGAATTCTGTCACCATTAAATCCGCGATGAACGACGAAGTCAAATCTCAGATCGCCGCCATGGCAGACGAGCTCACGAAGTAAAAAAGCTGCGTCAGAAGCAATGCATGCCCGGGGCTGCCGCGCCAGAAAGCGCCGCCGCCCCGGCATTTTTTCGGCTTTTC
Organism: Bilifractor sp.; assembly: GCA_050944685.1. Lineage (GTDB taxonomy): Bacteria > Bacillota > Clostridia > Lachnospirales > Lachnospiraceae > CADBRN01. The sequence goes on along the minus strand of JBMNRP010000013.1, from coordinate 7,628 downwards.
CTGTGTGAATATTACAGAAAATTTCTCTCCTCATTTCAATCTCTTACACTTTCGTGGTATAATGACACCTCCGGATTGAACAATATCCATTTTTGCCGGACAGGAGTGATTATGAATATCAAAGAAATGTTTAAGACACTCGGCGGATGTGTCCGCGAATATAAGAAAGACGCCGTTCTGGCGCCGGTATTTATCGCCGGTGAGGCGGCACTGGAGACGGCGATCCCCCTCGTCATGGCCAGAATGATTGACCGGATGACCGGGACCTCGATGGATCCGATCATCCATTACGGGGTGATTCTTCTGATCCTGGCGACGTGCTCGCTTTTCTGCGGACAGCAGTCGGCGAAGCTGGCGGCGACCGCCTCGACAGGCTTCGCAAAAAACCTCCGTCAGGATATGTATTACAAAATCCAGGACTTCTCTTTCCAGGATATCGACCGCTTCTCCACGTCGTCCCTAATCACGCGGATGACCACCGATGTCACAAACGTACAGAACGCCTTCCAGATGATGATCCGCGTCGCGTTCCGCGCGCCTCTGATGCTGATTTTCGCACTGATCATGTGTATGACCATCAGCGTAAGAATATCCCTGATTTTCCTTTTAATGATCCCGGTACTGGCACTGGTCATTTTTCTGATCATGCGGAAGGTTATTCCTTTTTTCCGCCGCATCTTCAGGAAGTACGACAAAATGAACGCGTCGGTGGAGGAAAATGTCTCCGGCATCCGTGTGGTAAAGGCATTCGTGCGCGAGGATTACGAGAAAGAAAAATTTTACCGCGCCTCCGAAAACGTGCGGTCCGATTTTACGAAGGCCGAAAAGATCATGGCTCTTCTGCAGCCGGTCATGATGTTCTGCATCTATCTGGTGCTCTGCCTGGTATGTGTGTTCGGGGCACAGATCATCATCCGCACCCGTGGTTCCGAGATGACTACCGGAGAACTTTCGAGTCTCACAAATTACGGCGTTCAGATTCTGGCGTCCCTGATGATGGTATCCATGGTCTTCGTTATGATCACTATGGCTCAGGAATCCGGTAACCGGATCTCGGAGGTACTCAGCCACCAGAGCTCCCTGACTTCGCCTGAAAACGGAAAGAAAGAAGTCCCCGACGGAAGCATCGTATTCGATCACGTTTCTTTCTGTTACCGTGAGGGAAGCGGACGGAACGCTCTTTCTGATATCAATCTGAACATCCGGTCCGGCATGACCGTCGGCATTATCGGCGGAACCGGATCATCAAAGAGCACCCTGATCCAGTTGATTCCGCGTCTCTATGATGTGACGGAAGGGGCGATCCGGGTCGGAGGCACGGACGTCCGGGAGTACGACCTGGAGTCGCTGCGCAATGCCGTGGCGGTGGTTCTGCAGAAAAACGTCGTCTTCTCCGGGACCATCCGGGAAAATCTCCTGTGGGGCGATAAAGAGGCGACCGACGATGAGATACGTCACGCCTGTCATCTGGCCTGCGCGGATGAATTCATCGACCAGTTCCCGCGGGGATACGATACGATGATCTCCCAGGGAGGGACGAACGTCTCCGGCGGACAGAAACAGCGGCTCTGTATCGCGCGGGCCCTTTTGAAAAAACCGAAGATTCTTATCATGGATGATTCGACCTCGGCGGTCGACACCCACACCGACGCCCTGATCCGGAAAGCCATGCGGGAAGAAATTCCGGATACCACGAAAATCACCATTGCCCAGAGAGTTTCCTCCGTCGAAGACGCGGATCTCATTCTGGTCATGGAGGACGGAAAAATCGTCGAGCAGGGAACCAGTGCGGAGCTTCTTGCGCTGGGAGGAATCTACCGAGAGATTTACGACTCGCAGGTAAATGGAAAGGAGGCGGAATAAATGCCCGGACCAGGACCAATGAGAGGAGGACATCCCGGAAAAAACGGAGAACCCGCCCCGGGTTTCCGGAGAAACCAGACCGGAGTGAAAAAAGGCACCTTCGGCCGCCTCTTGCGTCTTCTGTTTTCCATGTATAAAATCAGATTGATTGTCGTCGTGATCTGCATTATCCTGAGTTCGATCTCCGCGGCGATCGCTGCCATGTTTCTGCAGCGCCTGATCGACCAGGTTATCACGCCCGGCATCGCAAAAGGACTCGCCGCGGTTTCCGGAAAATTCGTCCGGATCATGGTATCCATGGCCGCGGTTTATCTGACATCCGTGATATCCTCGCTGGTCTATGCGAGAATTCTGGCGACTGTCACCCAGGGTACGCTGAAGAATGTGCGGGATACGATGTTTGACCGCATGGAAAATCTGCCCCTGCGCTATTTTGACACGCACCCGCACGGCGCTGTCATGAGTACGTATACGAACGACACGGACACTCTGCGCCAGCTGATCGGGCAGAGTATTCCTCAGCTGATCACGGCACTGCTGTCCGTTATCTCAACCGTCATCATGATGCTGTCCTACAGCTTCTGGCTCACCCTCACCGTATTTGCCATGCTGGGACTTGAGATGATAGTGACGCAGAAAATCGGCGGACGCAGCGCGCATTATATGATACGGCAGCAGACCGCTCTGGCGAATGAGGAAGGCTTCATTGAAGAAATGATCCAGGGGCAGAAGGTAATCAAAGTCTTCTGTCACGAGGATGAGAGCAAGGCAGATTTCCGCAGCCTGAACAACCAGCTCTTCGAGGACAGCAATGAGGCAAACAAGGCCGGAAACATTCTGATGCCCATTCTGGGAAATATGGGCAATATCATGTATGTGCTGGTCGCCTTTGTCGGCGGCGCGCTGGTTCTCGCGCACGCGCCGAACTTCTCTCTCCGCACGCTGGGCGCCGGAAAAGCGGATATCATCACGATCGGCATCATTGTTTCGTTTCTGACCATGTCGCGCGGTCTCTCGCAGACACTCGCACAGGTCTCCATACAGCTGTCCATGATTACCATGGGGCTGGCCGGCGCGGAGCGGATCTTCGCTCTGATGGACGAAAAGCCGGAAGAAGATCACGGGTACGTAATGCTCGTCAACGCGGTAAAAAATGCGGACGGAACCATTCACGAATCCGAAAAAAAGACAGGTCTCTGGGCCTGGAAGCATTATCATAAAGCGGATAATACCACAACTTACGTGGAACTGAAGGGCGACGTCCAGATGGAGCACGTGGACTTCGGATACACGGAGGATAAAGAGGTTCTGCACGATATCTCTCTGTACGCAAAGCCCGGACAGAAGATCGCTTTTGTCGGCGCCACAGGTGCCGGAAAGACGACGATCACCAATCTCCTGAACCGCTTCTATGACATCCCGGACGGAAAAATCCGTTACGACGGAATCAATATCACGAAGATCAGAAAGCCGGACCTGCGCCGCTCCCTCGGAATGGTTCTGCAGGACGTAAACCTGTTTACGGGAACCGTGATGGACAATATCCGCTACGGGCGGCTCGACGCCACGGACGAGGAATGTATTGCGGCCGCAAAGCTGGCGAACGCGGACGGCTTTATCCGCCGTCTGCCCGACGGTTACCAGACAGAGCTCACCGGAAACGGGGCCCAGCTCTCGCAGGGACAGCGCCAGCTGATTTCCATCGCGCGGGCAGCCGTTGCCGACCCTCCGGTCATGATACTCGATGAGGCCACCTCCTCGATCGACACCCGCACGGAATCTCTCGTGCAGAAGGGCATGGACAATCTGATGAAGGGACGCACCGTCTTTGTCATCGCCCATCGCCTCTCCACCGTTCGCGACAGCGACGCCATCATGGTTCTGGATCACGGCCACATTATCGAGCGGGGAAGTCACGAGGATCTCCTGGCCCAGCACGGAACCTATTACCAGCTTTACACCGGAGCTTTCGAGCTGGAATAAGAGGCGGAATGCGCCAGTACTTTTCTCAAAAAACGGTCCTCAAGTTCTACGACGCCGGGCATCCAGAACTCGGGGCCGCCGTGATCCGCGCCTCCCAGCAGATGAAACTCGCACTCGTTCCCGGACGCCCGGAGAGCCTGATAAAGCTCCGCGCTCTGGCGGGTATTCACAATGCGGTCTTTCGTCCCGTGAATGATGAAAACCGGAACCATATCGGTCTCTTTCGTGATCCAGCAGACCGCGGACGCGCGGCGCTCGATTCCCCGCCGCTCTTCTTCCGGAATGTGCGAGAGAAAACTGGTATCCATACCGCCCTCCGCTCCGCGCGGAGTCAGCGTCGGAAAATCGTCCTCAAACCGAACCGACACGCAGCCGTACAGATCGATCACGCCGAGAACACCCGCACTCACGCCCGGATAGAGATTCCGGTCAAAACAGACTCTTTTTTCTTCATTCCGGCCCTCATTTCCGAAAGCATCCTCCGGATAGCTGTAGTATTTTTCGTCCAGCCGAAAATCGGAATCCGGGAAAACCAGTCCTTCTTCCGTGCAGTCATCCGGTCCGGCGAGTGCAGCGAACACCGCAGTGTGTCCTCCGGACGAGGACCCCGCAAGGAAGATACGATCCGGATTCACATAATACTCTTTCGCGTGAACGCGCATGAACCGGACGGCGTTCCGCGCGTCCTGAATCTGCGCCGGAAATCCCGCCTGGCCGGAATGACGGTACTGGACGATGACGACCACATAGCCCCGCTCGGCCAGATGTGCGATCCGGCCGACGTTGTGATAGCAGTCCTGCTCCATCCAGCCGGATCCCTGGACGTATACGACGCAGGGATGAGGGTCCGCCGGGTGATTCCGGGAGAGCGGCATCAGAATCTGCAGGTGCAGCGGAATGCCGTCCACGACGGCATACTCGACGTCCGGCACATAATACGTTCCCGGCTCATCCCCGGTCGTTTCCAGACGGTCGCTTTTCTCAGGCAGATCCGTCCACTCGGGAAAATCTTCGTAGCTCCAGTTTTTTACTTCCATTTCTCGCCCTCCTTCCGGTTTCTTCTGATTTATTATTATCCGGGGTGCACGGAAAAAAGCGGCCCCGGACAGGAATCTCTGTCCGAGGGTAGTATACCATAAGTTTTCATTTTTTTACTTCATTTCGTTTTCGCCTTTCTTTTTTTCGTCTGTCTTCGATGAATGCCAGAACTTTTCCGGGCATGACCGGCACAGGAACCGCCGTTTCCGCCGGCGGGAGAGCTTGCCTTTCCGGCAGCAATTCACTATGATAAAAAGGATCTGACATATGCTTTTATCGTCCTGAATCAGCACCGGAACCGGCGGTGAAACGGGAGATGGAAAAGGAGGAATGAAAATGTTTGCGGAATGTATGGAAAACGTCAGAAAGACGACGCCGCTTATTCACTGCATCACGAACTATGTGACGGTCAATGATGTGGCAAATGCGCTTCTGGCCTGCGGAGGAAGCCCGATTATGTCCGACGAGCCGGAGGATGTCGGGGATATTACTTCGATCTGCAACGGACTGGATATCAACATCGGAACACTGAACCGCCGCTCAATCGAGGCGATGCATGTCGCGGGAAAAAAAGCCGCCGCTCTGCATCACACACTGCTTCTGGACCCCGTCGGGGCGGGTGCCAGCCGTCTGCGCACCGATACCGCTGTGAGCCTGATGGAGGAGCTTCCCTTCGATGTCATCCGCGGCAATGTCTCCGAGCTGAAGGCCCTCGCCCTCGGCAGCACTACGACGAAGGGGGTCGACGCCGACGCAGCGGACGCCGTCAGCGACGATAACCTGGATTCCATGGTCGCCTTCACAAAGCAGTACGCAAAAACCGCCGGAAGCATCATCGCGATCACCGGTGCCATTGATCTGGTGGCGGACGCAGAGCGCTGCTTCGTCATCCGCAACGGCCGTCCGGAGATGGGACGGATCACCGGAACCGGTTGTCAGCTCTCCGGAATAATGACCGCCTATATCGCGGCGAACCCGGACCGGAAGCTGGAGGCTGCCGCCGCTTCCGTCTGTCTCATGGGATTTGCGGGCGAAACCGGCTGGGAACGCATGCAGGACGGAGACGGAAACAGCACCTATCGGAACCGGATCATTGATGCCATCTGCCATATCGACGAAGAAACGCTCGAGGGCGGAGCCAGATACGAAATCCGGTAAACCTGCCGCTGCACAGGAAGTACAGAAAGATATGATCGGAATGGAGAATGAATCATGAAACTGGATCCCTCTTCTCTTCTTCTCTACGCCGTGACGGACCGCCACTGGCTGAACGGAAGAAGACTTTATGACGATGTAAAAGAGGCGCTGGACGGCGGCGTGACGTTCGTCCAGCTCCGGGAAAAAGACGATATGGCACTTTCCCACGATGATTTTTATGCCGAGACGAAGGAAATCCAGGCACTCTGCCGCCAGTACAATGTTCCCTTTGTGCTGGACGACGATGTCAGCCTCGCCGTGGAATGCGACGCGGACGGAGTTCACGTGGGGCAGCACGATCTGGAGGCCGGTTCGGTCCGCAAAATGCTCGGACCGGACAAAATTCTCGGCGTCTCCGCCCAGACCGTCGAGGAGGCTCTTCTCGCGGAAAAAGCAGGCGCGGACTATCTGGGCGTCGGAGCGGTTTTCCCCACCGGATCGAAGGATGATGCGGATGAGGTCAGCCACGAGATGCTGAAGGCGATCTGCGGGGCGGTCCAAATCCCGGTCGTCGCCATCGGCGGCATCACCCGGGACAATGTCCTCGAACTCGCCGGAAGCGGCATCGCGGGCATCTCCGTCATCTCCGCGATCTTCGCCAGACCCGACCGGAAGGCAGCCGCCGCTGACCTGAAATCCCAGACAAAGAAAGCGCTGGGGCTGAAATGAACGCGAGAGAACTGCTGAGCCGCACGAAAGCCGTTCTGTTTGATATTGACGGAACTCTGATCGACTCAATGCCGGTCTGGGACGATCTGGGGGCACGATATCTCATCTCCATCGGCGTGACGCCGGAGGCGGATCTGGGAAAAATCCTGTACCCGATGACCATCGAAGAGGGAGTCGGATATCTGAAATCCCACTATCACCTTCCTCAGAAACCATCAGAGATCCGCGCCGGCCTGATGAACCTGTTTGCCCGCTTTTACCGCGAAGAGGTTCCGCTGAAGGAAGGAGTGGCCGGAACCCTGAAAAAGCTCTCTGCTCTCAGAATTCCCATGGTGCTCACGACCATCGGGGAACCCGAACTGGAAGAAGCGGCTCTCTGCCGCCTCGGGGTGCGGCAGTATTTCCTGCACATGTATGTCTGCTCGGATTATCAGACCTCCAAAAAAGAATCCCGGATCTACGAGATCGCCGCATCGGATCTGAAGCTGGACCCCGGCAATTGTCTCGTCGTCGAGGATGTCCTCCAGGCAATCCGCTCGGCGAACCGGGCCGGCTTTCTCACGGTTGCCGTCGAGGACGCCGCCAGCCTGGCCGACCGGAATTCACTCATGGCAGAAGCCGATCTGTACGTCAGGAGGCTCTCGGAGCTGCCGGTTCCGGAAGCGGACGGATAAGATTTTCCATTATCATTTCCGGCTTTGCTCTTTTTTCAGCCTTGTTCCAGAAGAGATCGAGTAGGAGGGGGTGATTAGCCCCCGACCTCTCACACCACTCGTGCGTACCGTTCGGTACACGGCGGTTTCAACAGTTGACGTGCACAGACTGATATGCTGAGGCCAAATCATAAAAGCCCCAGTGTATCAGTCTTTCTTTTGATA
>JBMNRP010000012.1:0-73648 GCA_050944685.1 Bilifractor sp. | reverse complement strand
TCAGATACACAAAACCATTCTCCCTGATAACCGAACAGCCATACCAGTCCGGATCATACTCCTCATTGTGCCTGGCGGAAGTATCAAACTCCACATCTCCAAGGAACCAGATCTCGACATTGAAGCCCCATGGTCCCCCGAGTTTCAGATACAGTTCCGTGCCGTCCCATTTTTCCTCCATGATATGCGCATCATGCAGGCCGCGCGTTGCCCAGTAAAAATCGGTTATGGATTTTTCATCTGTGATTTCCGGATATTCAAGATAGGTATATCCCTCGTCGTACTCTCTGCATAGTTCAAGCAGATCGGCCGGCTGTTCGGTCAGGTGGTCCAGTGATTCCGCGAATTCCCGGGACAGAAACGGAACCCCTCCGGTTCCATCCTCTTCTGTTTTCCAGTCAGAGCGTCCGGAATCAACTACGATAACCTGCGGAATAAGGTATTCCGAATCCGGCTTCATTTCAAAACATTTGATCAGCGCCGTTTTTTCCTCATTCCAAACAACAAAATATGACGAATGTATTTTCTGCAGGTACTTTTGATAGGAATCTTCCGCAGTAACATTCCTGAAATATCCAAACACAGCCGAAACGTAATATTTACTTTTCCCTTTTCTGATTAAAGCATGCATCAGATAATCCTTATCAATTATTAAATCTATCTTTATTGTCAATACAGACAATACGTTCAGACATCTCTTATTGCGCAAATTATTTTCATAATGTATCTTCTATTCCCAAAAGGCGCGGGAAAAAGCGCAGAAAAAAGAAAATCACACTGAATCTTCCGCGATTTCCCACAGGGCGTCCGCGGCCTTTTCCACCTCCTCCTCGGTGTTGAACCAGGAAAAGCTGAACCGGACCGCGCCCTGCTCCTTTGTTCCGAAGGTTTCATGCATCAGCGGAGCACAGTGGGCCCCTGCCCGGACACAGATTCCGAAATGTTCCACCAGGTCACCCGCCGTCTCCGCCGAATCCGTGTCTCCCAGATTCAGCGCGATCGTCGCGATCCGCCGCGCGGACGTCACGGGGGGCTCTGTCATTTTTCCGGCCCCCGGAATCTCTCCCGGTACCATCTCTTCGTACTTACCCGTCGCGGCATCTCTCTCACCCTTATCCCTGTCATCCTCATCCCTGTCATAAGATGAAAAATCTCCGTAAAACCGGATGCCCGGGATTTGCTTCACGCGATCGTAGAAAAGCCGTGCGAGCCGGTCCTCCCGCACGAGGATATTCTCCGTGCCGACCCGTCCGAGAAAGCGAAGCCCTCCGTGAAGCCCGGCAATCCCATGGGCATTCAGCGTTCCCGCCTCCAGCGCGGCCGGCATAAATCCGGGATGGTGCCGGTCAAAGCTGTGCACACCGCTGCCGCCCACGGTCAGCGGACGGACCTCCAGTCCCTCCCGGACGTAGATCCCGCCCGTCCCCTGCGGACCGTAAAGCCCCTTGTGACCGGGAAAACACAGAACGTCAATGTGCATTTTCTGTACATCGATCGGCAAAATTCCCGCCGTCTGTGCCGCATCCACAATCAGCAGCAGATGATTCTTCTGAGTAAATGACGCGACACGCGAAAGCTCCGTCACGTTTCCGGTCAGATTGGAGGCATGCGTGATCACGACCTCCCTGGTATTTTCCCGCAGGCACCTCTCCATATCATCGTAATCGATTCTCCCCTTTTCATCCGCCGGAACGATTGAGAGTTCTATTCCTCCCTTTTTCTCCTCCAGAAGATACAGCGGACGAAGCACGGAATTGTGTTCGCAAGCGGTCGTAATGACGTGGTCGCCGGGATTCAGGAGGCCGAATATCGCTGTGTTCAGCGCCTCGGTTGTATTCCTTGTAAAAGCGATCCGGGATGCGTCCTCCGCGTGAAAAAGGGACGCCAGCATTTCTCTCGTCTCAAATATGACGCGGCCGGCGGCGAGCGTCGTCTCGTACGCCCCGCGCCCGGCATTTCCCATCGTGCGGAGCGCCCGGATCATCTCCTGTTCCGTCTCCGGCGGCTTGGGAAAAGTCGTCGCCGCATTATCCAGATATATCATTTCATCCTCCGATCACGCGAATTTCCGCTTCGGCACCCTCCGGTGCCAGAAGAGTACCAACCACTGCCGCAGGGAGTCCGGCATCCCGCAGTTCTTCGGTCAGCGCATCCGCATCCTTTGGACGGACCGCCGCCAGAAGTCCCCCGGACGTCTGCGGGTCAAACAGCAGCTCTTCCACAGCAAACGGAACGTCTGCAAACTTCACATGATCTCCGATGTGATTCCGGTTTCTCTGAGCGGCCGCCGTCAGCAGGAACTCATCCGCGTAGTCCAGCGCCTCCGGGATCCTCGGAACATCTCCGGCAATGATTTCCGCCGACAGCCTTCCATCGAGCATCTCATACAGATGTCCGAGAAAGCTGAATCCGGTAACGTCCGTGACAGCGTGAACCTCATATTTCCGGAGAATCTCCGAAGCCGTCCTGTTCAGCGTAGTCATAGACCGGACCGCCTGATCCATCGCCTCATCCGAAGCCTCGCCCACGCGGTTCGCCGTGCAGACCAGTCCCACGCCAAGCTTTTTCGTCAGAATCAGCCGGTCTCCCGCCTGTCCCGCATTGTTCGCAAACATATGGCGCGGATCAACAAAACCGGTCACCGAAAGTCCGTACTTCACATCATCGTCCATGATCGAATGACCGCCCGCCAGAATGCCCCCCGCCTCCGCGACCGTTTCCGCGCCGCCCTGCAGGATCTCTCCGAGGATATTCAGGTCCATTTTTTCCGGAAAGCAGACGATATTCAGAGCCGTCTTTACATCGCCGCCCATCGCGAACACGTCACTGAGCGCGTTTGCCGCCGCGATCTTTCCGAACAGATAGGGGTCGTCGACCATCGGCGGAAAAAAGTCGAGCGTCTGCACGAAAGCCAGATCATCCGAAATCCGGTAGACCGCCGCATCATCCCGGCTGTCATAGCCGATCAGCAGATTCGGGTCTTTTTTCTCTTTCGGCAGCTTTTCCAGCACGCGGGAGAGAATCCCCGGACCCAGCTTCGCCGTACATCCGCCTCCTCTGCAAAACTCAATTTTCTCCGGCTTTCTGCATTCTTTCATGCGATAACTCCTTCCAGTATAGTATAGGCCGGGTTGCCGAACAATTTGCTGAAGATTACTGAAAATGTAAAAAAGTATGCCTTCTCGTGGTATAATAATGATAATATTTCTGCCCTGATGAACGAATGATAAAAGGAGAGACACAATGAAGCCATATATTAAAGTTCCTTCCAAAAAAGACCCGAACGTTACGCTGAAGGTAATCCACGGACATTTTGCCACACCCCACTCGCACATTACCTGTTACATGGATGTGACGACGATGAAATCCAGAATCAGCGAGGCGTAGGGTGTCGCTGAGATGCTCGCGATGCGCTATTCCAGTTCCACGCCGGTCGATTCCATCGTTTGCCTGAACGGGACCGAAGTCATCGGAACCTTTCTCGCGCAGGCGCTGACGCGGGCGGGCGTTATTTCCTACAATGCCCACAAGACCATCTATATCGTCTCCCCGGAATATACTTCCTATGACCAGATCATCTTCCGCGACAATATACAGATGGCGGTCCGCGGGAAACACGTCCTGATCCTGACCGATTCGATCACAACGGGGATCGCCGTGTCCACCGCGATTGAGTGCCTGAAATATTACGGCTCCTCCATCACCGGAGTCTCTGCCATTTTCAGCGTGGCGACAAGCGTCGCGGGACTGGATATCAATTCCGCCTTCACACCGGCGGACATTCCGGAATACGCTTCCTACAAGCACACCAACTGCCCGCTCTGCAGCAACGGGACGCCGCTGGATGCGCTCGTAAATAATTACGGATACTCCGAGCTGTGACCTTCGGGCCTTTGCTCAGAGCCGTTCTCCCGCTTCATACATCTCACCGGATCAGCTGATCTGCCACCGGACGTGACTTCCGTGATCGTCCCTGGTGACGATCAGCTGATCTTCTATTTCCATCTTCAGCTCCGTCACATGAGAAATAATTCCGATCAGGCGGGCATTTCCCGCCATATTCTGCAGGACCCGCACCGCCTGGCTTCTGGAATGATCGTCCAGCGACCCGAATCCCTCATCAATAAACATGATATCAAGATTGAGGGCGGATGCGTTTTCGCTGATCTGGTCCGACATGCCGAGCGCCAGTGAAAGGGCGGCCATAAAGGATTCTCCGCCCGAAAGGGTGTTGACGGTCCGCTCCTTTCCGGTCACCACCGAATAGACCATTAGATCCAGCCCCCGGTTTTTTCCGTCTCCCGCCTTCTCGATTTCGACCATGCGGAGAACAAACTGTCCTCCCGTCATCTCGGAAAAGCGCCGGTTCGCCGCCCGGAGAATTCTCTTCAGGTAATACCGCTGCACATAGGTCTCGATATCCATCCGGGCCCCGCTCACCTTTCCGGCGAGACGGCTGTACAGACGGTCAATGCGCGCGTACTCCGCCACCGTTCTGGCGCGGGTTTCCATCTGGGGTGTGAGCGCGTCGTAAACGCGCCGGTCTGTCCCGGAAAGACTGCGGATCTGTTCCAGAGCGGTTTTCGCCTCCCCGAATGACTGCTTGGCATCTTCCATCTCAGCCTGCAGACGGCCGATATCCGGTTTTTCTCTGCCTCCGATCGATTCCAAGGCGTTTTTTTCCGCTGCCTGCGCGGCGGCTTTTTTCGTCTCGTGTTCCCGGACCATCTGCTCCAGACTGTCCGCCTCGGATTTCGCGTGTCCCGCCACAATCGTCTTCCACTCCGCTTCCGTCATATTCCGCCCGGACAGAGTTTTCTCATATTCCGCTCTTCTCGCATCGGCGGTCTCCCGAAAACCCGGGAGTTCCTGTTCGTACCTCCGGATCAGGACTTCTGCATTTTCTCTGGCGGACCGCGCGAGATCCGCCGCCTGCTTCGCCGCGGATGCCTCCGCTTCCGCCTCCGTTTTCTTCCGGTTTGAGCCGACCTCGGCCTCTCTCGCATCTTCCTCCGAAGCATATTCCTGCTCCTTCCGAAGCTGAACGATTTCCGCCTCAATAGAAGAGCAGACCAGCGTCGCCTGGTTTCTGCCTTCATCCGCCTTCCGGAAATCTTCATCCAGAGCCGCCTTCTTTTCATCGGCTCCGCTGAGCTTCTCTCCGAGAGCGGCCAGTTCCTCCGCCTCGGCGCGGAGCTCTCTTCCCCTCTCCGAGAGAATCTGTTCCCACTGCGTCAGCAGTCTGTCCGTCTCCTCCAGGGCGCGGGAGGCGCGTTCCGGAAAATCCTTCTGCACAACGCCATTTTCCGGGTTTTCTCCGGATTCCGCTGTAATCTCACGGCATTCCTTCGTCTCTTCGGCGAGCTGCTCACGGATCTTTTCCACCGCAGCCGAAAAGTTTTCCTCTCTCTCTCTGTAAAGCTCCGCGGAAGACCCGGCCTCCGTTGATTTTTTCTGGAGAACTTTCAGTAGCCGGTTCGCCTCCTTATGGAGAGAATCCACCCCCTCCCGGCTGATTCCGGAGTGCTCTTCCGGCCGTTCACAGGGATGCGGATGCTCCGTGGACCCGCAGACCGGACACGGCTCGCCCTCTCTCAGCTCTGCCGCGAGAAAACCGGCCTGCTCCTGAAGCAGTATCCCCTGCATTCTCTGATATGCAGCTTCCGCTTTTTCATAATCGCGTCTGGCAATGCCAAATTCCTCTGCCGCCTTTTCCGCCGCCTGTTTCTGTGCCTGAACACTTTTTTCGGTCCGAAAAGCCTCCCTCACTTCCTGTTCCAGACGTTCCGCGTTCTCTTTTCTGGCCAGGTGAGCGGCCAGTCTCCCGTCTGCTCCGGCGAGCTGTTCCCGCCGGATTTTCCAGTTCTTTTCCTGCCTCTCCAGACTTTTCAGAGCCGCGGCGGCATCCCCGGCGGCTTTTTCCGCTTCTGTTTTTCGTGCTTCGGCTTTCTTTTGTTCTTTCTCCGCTTTTCGAAGGCTGGCGAAAACCGAAAGCGACCGCTTCACCTTCTCTGAAACAGCCGCGTGCTGCTCCGCCAGCTTCTTCCTCGTCTCCTCTGCCTGCTCGAAGGCAGCTGCGGTTTCCGCTTCTTTCGCCCGCAGTCCGGGAAGCTTCTGTTTTTCCCTCTCCAGGCTTTGGGACGTATCCTTCAGATGTTTCTCCGCATCGCTCAGGCGGTCACGGACTCCGCTGATTTCCCAGGCGGCACGGATCCCGGCCGCAAGGGAGGAAGATTCTGCCGCTTCTTTTTCCGCCTTCCTGCATTCTTCCAGATCGGCTCTCGCCTTTTCCAGCTGAGCAAACAGAATCATCTGATCTCTGGCCCTGCTGTACCGATCCAGGCAGGTATCCCGGACGGCTTCCGCCTTCTCAAAATTCTGCTCCGCGGTCTTTTCCTGTTCATCCAGCGCATCGCAGAGGAGGGAAAGCTCCTCCTGAAGAGATTCCATGTCGGTAACCGAGAGGCGGTCTGAGGAAAGAATGGCCGTGAGGAGAGATCGGATCTGCTCCGATCGTTCATATCCCTCCGGAACCTGTATATGACCGGCTTCCGTCAGGAAGGCCGTCCGGATAGCCGCGATCTCCGTCAGCTTTTTTTTGCGCCTCTGATCCAGTTCTTCCACCACGGCCGGAAAACGCCCGGTATGAAACAGACGCCGGAAAATCTCGCGTCTGTCCTTTGTATCCGCCCGCAGCATATCCATGAATTCACCCTGCGCGATCATGCCGACCTGCATAAACTGTTCCTTCGAAAGACCGACAATCTCCACAATTCTGGCATTGGTTTCCTGAATCTTCCCGGGAAATTCCGTACCGTCCGGGAGAGTCAGAGAGACACTCTCGGTTTCCTCTTTATACGTACTTCCGTTTTTTCCTCTCCTCTTCATCGGGCGAAGATGCTTCGGGACCCGGCGGACCGTGTACCGTTCCTCATTCTCCCCGTGCTGCTCGCTAAAAGTCAGTTCCACAAATGGCTCCGTCGAAAGAGGAACGAACTGGCTCTGAAGCTCTTTGCCGGATTTTGCATTTTTGCCGGAACTCGCCTTTCCGTACAGCGCGAAGACAATCGCGTCAAAAATTGTCGTCTTGCCTGCCCCGGTATCCCCGGTCACCAGAAAAAGATTCTGGTTCGGAACCGTAAAATCAATGACCGTACGTTCCCCGTAGGACCCGAAGGCCTGCATGGTCAGCGTGAGCGGACGCATTGTTTCACTTCCCTTCTGTCAGCTCTTTCGAATCGGTCTGTTCTATCTCCATCTTTCGTCCCTCAGTCCGGATTCTCCTGGCTGACCGTATTCAGTACATCCTTCAGAATAACCCGATCCTCATCCTCAAGCGGGACCTGTTCATAATCCAGGAAAGAGAGGATGAGTTCCCATGTGGACTTCTTTTCCTCCGGGGCCTCCTTCGTTTCCGCATCTGTCCCTCGTCCCGTCTCCCGGCGTATCTCAAGCAGATTCGGAAAAGCGTTTCTCATGCGGTCCTGCATGTCAAATACGTCCAGATCCGCTTCATCCGTCAGAACGGCCGTCACATAATCCGGGGAAGCCTGGTGCAGCACTTCCTTCAGGGAACCGCGAATCACCCGAACCTGCCGGAGCGGCTTCAGCGGGAGAACACGCGTCCTCACATCCCCTTTTTCACCGGCCTCCACACAAAGAATTCCTTTCTTCTGACCAGCCTCATCGACCGAGTACGGCATAGGCGTTCCGCAGTAACGAAAATTTTCGCGCCCGGCTTTCATCGGTCTGTGAATGTGGCCGAGCGCCGCGTAATCAAATGATTCCAGCACATCAGACCGGACGGAGTCAATATTTCCGACCGTTCGCACCTCCGAAGAGGATCGCTCCACCTCATCCGGGCTGACTCCCGCCGGCACATAAAACTGATGACTGACGAGGACATTGCGCTCCGAAGGATCCAGCGTACCGTCCGTGATCTCCCGGCCGATCAGACGCCGTATCGTTTCATCGTAGGAAAGATTAATCCCGTTTTCATCTGTTCCGAGAATCGGTTTGACCATAGACGGCTTCACAAACGGAAGCAGGTAGAAGCGGATTTTTCCGAATCTGTCCTCCAGAATAACCTGTTCGATATGATCCTCTTCCCTCATCGGCGGAAGCCCGATCATATGAACCCGATGTCTCTTTAAAAAGCCCCGGTACAGGTTCAGCCGTGTCCCGCTGTCGTGATTGCCGCTGATCATCATGATCTCCGCATCCGGAGCTGCCGTCTGCAGTTCAGTGAAAAACTCGTCGAACAAAGCCACCGCGTCAGCGGAAGGCACCGATTTATCGTAGATATCACCGGCAATGACGATCGCGTCCGGCCGTTCTTCTCTCGCATATTCCGCGATCTCACGAAAAACAAACCGCTGGTCCTGCGAGAGATCCCGATTCATCAGTCTCAGTCCGATATGCAGATCGGATAAGTGAAAAAACTTCATCTTGAAGACTTCCTCTCCCCGAAGGGGCCGAATGATGGTATCTTATATGGTTCATCCTGTTTTCCGGCGTTCTTTTCCTTTCGTGCGGAAGCGTCCCGTCGGAAATCCGCTCATCCTCATCCTACTCCGGAAGTATTCAGACCGGGTCCGCTTCTGAATCGGAAAATGCTTCCCAAAAAAAGCAGATTTCAGAGGATGGCACTTATACATCCAAAGCGGATGTTGCACTTTATCTCCTTCTTTATGGTCACTTGCCTTCTAATTATATCACAAAGGAAGAAGCCCCGGCTCTCGGATGGGAAAAGGGCGGAAATCTGGACGAGGTGGGGCCCGGAAAAAGCATCGGCAGGGACCGGTTCGGAAATTACGAGAGAAAACTCCCGGCCGGTTCATTTTCCGATCTTCCCGGAAGAGATCATACATAAAATAATATTGTACATAAAAAATACTCATCTTATTCTTGAAAAAAATTAAACAGCGGCTATACTGTATTTCTGGAAACGGAAAAAAAATCGTTTTCCAAAGAACAATTACATAGCCTAAATTCGTTGATAAGAACAAGACGGGCGCTATGATTTCCCTGCAGAGAGTCTGCGGATGGTGCGAGCAGACAGGAAACAGCGGTCGATATCCTCTTAGAGAAGCGTGGTGAACCGGACAATCGTCCCAAGTAAGCATCGCCGGAGTCCTCCGTAATAAGGAAACGTATGCTGGTACGTGAGAGCTGCCGGCCGCCATTCGCGGCAGGCAGAAAAAGGGTGGTAACGCGGAATTATTTTCGTCCCTCAACAGCCGTTTTCTGGCTGAGAGGGGCTTTTTTTGTCCGGAGGAATAACAGAGAGGATGCAAGAAGGAGGGAAGGAAAATGAAATCACTGCAAAAAGCGGCAAGGTTTATGTCCGATCACACGGCGGCGGTCGTCATTGCGTTCGCGGTCGTGACGTTTCTGTATCCGGCGTGGATGGGCTGGGTCAACCGGGTCTGGTTCGTCGATTTCGCGACGAACAAATTCACGTCCCAGACGGTGATCATCGGAGTCATCATGATGAGCATGGGAATGTCCATGACAACACGGGACTTTAAAATTCTGGCGCAGCGTCCTCTCGACATCTTCATCGGTGCGGCGGCTCAGTACGGCGTAATGCCGTTTCTTGCCTGGGCGCTCGTTCACCTGCTCCACTTGCCGTCGGATCTGGCTCTCGGACTGATCCTCGTCGGCTGCTGCCCCGGAGGCGTCTCCTCAAATGTGATGTCGTATCTGTGCAATGGCGACGTAGCATTTTCCGTCGGGATGACCACAGCCTCCACAATCCTTTCCCCGTTCATGACACCGCTTCTCGTTTCGCTCCTGGCGAGCGGTGCGACCGTTCAGATCAAAGCATTCCCGATGTTCGTCTCCATCATCGAAACGGTCATCCTCCCGGTCGGAGTGGGATTTGCTCTGAATGCTCTTCCGGGAAAAAATGAAAAATTCCGGGATGTCCAGAAGCTCATGCCCGGAATCGCCGTACTGGGACTTGCGTTCGTCGTGGGCGGCGTCGTCAATTCACAGGGATCGAGTTTTTTCACCTCCGGTCTGATCATATTCGTCGCGGTTCTCCTTCACAACGGAATCGGCTACCTCCTGGGCTATCTCATCGGGATTCTGACACACATGAACCGCGCAAAACGCAGAACGATTTCTATCGAGGTCGGCATGCAGAACGCCGGAATGGCGACAAACCTGGCCACCACGACCGCTCAGTTCGCGGCAATGCCGAACGCCGCCATCATTGCCGCCGTTTCCTGTGTCTGGCACTCGATCTCCGGTACGCTTCTCGCCGGATTCTTCGCCTCGCTTGATAAACGGGCGGAAAGAAAAGGAACGGGAAAAGCCGCTTCCGAAAGAACGGCCAGAACCGCACCTGTGACACACTGAAAAAAAAACGCGGACCTGGCCGTTCATCCGGTCGTTATGATAAAATAGAAGTACCCCGGGCAAGGAGGTACTCCTGTGAATTTATCCATACCTGTCATTATCATTTTGTTTCTTTATCTGGCGCTTTCATCTGCGGTATGCAGACGTGCGGCAGAAACCGGAAAATGCGGCTCCTTGAAATCGGCTCTTACGCCTCTCCTGATGGCACTGTATCTGTGTGCAGCCTCCGGGGAAGCAAAGCCGGACATTATTCTTCGGATCTGCCTGATTTTCGCCCTGGCATTCGGCTGTGCCGGCGACACACTTCTGGAAATATCCGAAGAAGGAAAATACCTTGTCTTCGGTCTCTCCTCATTTCTGATCGGGCATCTGTTTTACATCGCCGCATCATTATCCGGGATCTCGAGGTCCCATCTGCATCCGATTCTGTTTTCCGGCCTGATTCCTTATGCAGTACTGTTTGTCGCGGTGGTCCGGAAAATACTTCCGTCGGTTCAAAAAGAGATGAAAACGGCCGTCATCGTGTATATGACGGTTATCATTCTGATGAGCATCTCCATGCTGCTCCGCTTCGGATCCGCCAGTTTCTCCTCAGCTTCGGTCTGTCTCGCCGGATCCGCCCTGTTCATCCTTTCCGATATTCTTCTGGCTCTTCATGTATTCAAAGGGAAAGCCTTCCGGGGTGTTATGGAAACCTACACATCGGCACAGCTTCTGCTGACACTCGGCTTTCTTCTTTAAAGAAAAAATACCGGCACAAAAAGGACTCCGTCCATTTCTGTGCCGGTATTTCTGCCTGACAGCTGTCAATGTTTTCAGTCAATGCTGAAAACTCTTCCGTCTTTTCTCGGATTCGGTTTCGGATATTCTCCGTCGATATAGCCGAGAACGACATTGTCGACTCCCTCATACTCATCCGGATTAATTCCCGCTTTTTTCAGAATGGCAATTCCTTCCTTGGTCTCGAACTGCTCTTTTCCTCTGTGAATCCAGCACCCGCCGAGTCCGAGAGAAGCCGTCTCGTTCAGCATATTGGAAATGACACTGCATCCGTCGAAAATGCTGTTCGGATTGTCCTTGCGCGACAGCACCGCGAGAACAACCGGCGCGCCGTAAAAGCCATCGACTTCGCCCTTTCCCATCAGTCTGCCGTTAACCATCCCGAGCGTATGGATCGTTTCCGGATCCGTAATCTTTAATATGATGGTCTGCTGCCGGTCCATCCCGGTCGGCGCATACAGTCCGGTCTCAATAATTCTCTGAATCTGGTCTTCCGGTACCGGATCCGCTTTAAATTTGCGAATGGAACGTCTCGTAACCAACACATCATAAATATCCTGCATAGCGCAATTCTCCTTTCAGGTTCAAAATTTTCCGCCGCGGATTGGCGGGTCTTTCATTCCACAGACAAACCGCTTTCTTGAATTGTACCATTTCCTTCATTACCTGTCATCTTGTGTGAAGCGATATTTCCCTCCGGGACTGCAAAAAGTTCCGGATATCCGATGGAAAAGTGATTCTGGCGATCACAAATTTCCGTCGAAATATCCGGAACAAACAGTGCCCTGTACGGACTCATCCATTCAATTATGGTATCTCCGGGAAAAATCTCCCCTACCACCTTATGATATATTTCTTTCCGGCTTTGACCTCTCCCTGAATAACCGCGTCCCAGAAATCAATCCATCCGGAATAATATTGCTCGGCATCCTTGTAATCTTCTTCCGTGGGTTCCGTGATAATAATATCGGTGATACTCCAGGGATCCTTGTCCGGGATCGTCACACAGCGAGCATATTCATAACCAGGATCCGGTGTCGGGGTCGGTGTCTCGGTCGGTTCCGGCGTCTCGGTCGGTTCCGGCGTCTCGGTCGGTTTCGGTGTCTCGGTCGGTTCCGGCGTCTCGGTCGGTTCCGGCGTCTCCGTCGGTTTCGGCGTCTCGGTCGGTTTCGGTGTCTCGGTCGGTTCCGGCGTCTCCGTCGGTGTCGGTGTCTCGGTCGGCTCCGGCGTCTCCGTAGGTTTCGGTGTCTCGGTCGGCTCCGGCGTCTCCGTCGGTTTCGGTGTCTCGGTCGGTTCCGGCGTCTCCGTCGGTTCCGGCGTCTCGGTCGGTTCCGGTGTCACCGTAGGTGTCGGCGTCTTCGTCGGCTCCGGCGTTTCGGTCGGCTCCGGCGTCTCGGTCGGTTCCGGTGTCACCGTAGGTGTCGGCGTCTCGGTCGGCTCCGGTGTCTCGGTCGGTTCCGGTGTCTCCGTCGGTGTCGGCGTCTTCGTCGGCTCCGGCGTCTCCGTTGGCTCCGGCGTCTCCGTTGGTGTCGGCGTCTTCGTCGGCTCCGGCGTCTTCGTCGGCTCCGGTGTCACCGTAGGTGTGGGTGTCTTCGTCGGCTCCGGCGTCACTGTAGGTGTCGGCGTCTTCGTCGGCTTCGGCGTAACCGCAGGCTTCGGAGTAACCGTCGATTTCGGCGTTTCAGAGGGGCTCGTTGTTCCTGAAGAGCCTCCGCTGCTGCCGGACGAGCTGCTGCTTCCCGAGGATGCTGTACCTTTTCTGCCGGAGCTGCTGCTTCCGGAACTGTCGCTGCCGGAACTGCTGCTTCCGGAACTATTTCCGTCTTCAGAAGATGCGGTACCCGCAGTCGAACTGGAATCCTGAGAAGAAGCTGTTCCGCCGTCCGATGAAACAGAAGCATCACCGGAAGCAGAGCTGCTGTTTCCCGCATCCGAGCTGGAACTCTGCGAAGAAGAATTTCCGGAGGAATCCGATTTTTCGTCTGTTATCTCAAAACCATAATCCAAATCCAGCGGAGACTCGTTCAGCAGGTTCGTAACCTTCATATCCCGCGCTTCATCCAGCGACATCTTTTCCGAATCGGAAGAACTGCTTCCGTCATTACCGCTATCCACTTGAATCGCTTTCAGACTGCCGTCTTTCAGCGAAGAAACCGCTTCCAGATTTCCGTATCCCGCTTCCAGATAGCGGCCGGTGCTGATGTCATTCTGACGGGCCTCATTCCGGGTTTCCAGATCCGTTGTATTGATGATAACGGTAAATCCGCTGTCGGGATCACCCAGAATACTCTCCTGCACCTGATCTGTCAGCTCCTCGATCGCGCTCTTGTCATCAGAAGCGATCGAAAGAAGAACGGTTCCTCCTTCCGTCTCGCTCAGATATCCCTCGTCCGTCAGTTCCTCGACCGTATCATCCAGCGCTCCGCTTAAATTTCCACCGTGAACACCCTTCTGTTCCAGAGCAGACACAGCGAGCTCCGCGTCACTGTTCAGCGCATCTACGGAAAGGATTTTATTTCTCTTGTTAAGAGCGAACTCAAGCGAGGGATTGACATCCACGGAGACATAAGCATTTTCCGTGTAATTGATGCTGTGAATTCCAAAAGAAATGCCAACGATCACCACGATCGCAGCAGCGGCAGCAGCCATGGCACGGGCGGTCTTTCCAAACCGCGTTTTCGGCGAGCCGAAGGGCGCAGTAACCCGGGCGATCTCTATTTCATCGCCAACGCGGCATTTTTGTTCGGTTGTAATGACGGTGCCGTCTTCCGCGAGAACCGCGGCCACCCCGTCTCTTATTTCCAAAACAATGCCCTTCAACTTCGCATTTCCTTTCTGATTTCCTGAAGATAGGATGACAATATCGGGTAATCACCCGAGAGTATTTCTGTTACCGCGATGATATAGCGCCTGTGACGCTCCAGTATTTTAGGCGGTATTTTTTCATTATCTGTAACTTTTGCTTTTTGAATAATCCGAAAAGCGGGCAATGTATGTGTCTCCCGCATAGAATCCAGAATATCTTCGTTTTGCAGCAGAATCCGGATGACCCTCGCACATTGATGCTTTGTCTTTCTTGCCTTCGGACTGCAGTCTGCAATATCAAAAAATGAAAATCCGTATTGAGCGAGAATTTTCTGAACAGCTGCAATCTCATCCGCAGCACTCATCCTGGAGGAAGTCTCATCCTCCGTGCTCAGCGTCCCGCTCTTCTCTGCCACTTCCATCTGCAGCGAAGACGGATCATCATCTACATTTCCATCAAACACATAGGGCTCGACGGTAACCTCACTGTCGTGGCGCTGTTCTTTCCGGATAAAGTCAATCAGCCTCCGCTGTATGACCCGATAGGCAAATCCGTTGAAATCACCTTTCGACTCGTCATAACCGTCAATTGCCTCATTGAACGCAATCAAAGCAGCAGACCACTCATCATCTGAGCGAGTGATCCGCCTGTGACACACTTTTCCGGCGGACCTTAAGATAAAGGTCTCGCTGGACGCAATATATTGCTCCCTGATCTCAGGGTCACGTTTTGCGTTGACTGCGTTGATCTCCATTTACCTTTCCTGAAATACCGTGTAGATAAAAACCTGGATGCTGCCTTCCGGAAAACCTGTTCCGGAGTTCGTCAGTTCATGATATTAAAAGACAAACCTACCCTATATTTTCGCATCAGAATGGAGATCAATCAAGTGCTAAATGATTCAATTTTTCAAAGTACAGTGTCTGCTTCAGCGAAAAGCAGAATGAACACTGAATCCGGGTTGGGAAATAATCGTAAGAGATAAAACATCTGTTCCCCCGCGCCGTCCGGTCTCCGTGTTCCGCCGGATCAAATGCATGAAGGAGAAACAGGCAGATTCGGAAACCGGGACAAAAGCAAAAAACTTCGTCAGGCGCTATTGGAAAGAAAAATAATCGAGAGTGCACCTGCGCAATTGCTTTTCGGCAATAGCACAGGTGCGGGGATGAAATTCACTTTTCTGAGGGAAAAAGTGAACGCGAAAGTGCTGAATTTCCGGGAGAGCAAAGGAAAGGATGACCTCGGGACGATTGATCCCCCTGACCGAAGTCATATTTTTCAACAGCCTCTTATTTCATCATCCGCGGATTGTTCTTCTCCGATTCTGTTCCATGCTGGCGTTCAGGGAAGTCCCCCTTTCTTCCCTGAGCGGACCAGGCTTTCGGATCAGAAGCAGAATCCGCCACATGAAATTGTCATCCGTTTCCTTTCTCTGCCGGACTTTTCGGAAACGATTCCGTTAGTAATTTTTCGTTTCCACCAGTATATCGACCAGGCGCCTAATAAGCTCCCTACATTTCAATATGGTTTTTCTATTCCGATTTTTCTCTATTCTGTTTTTCCCCCCGAGCTTCAGTGCTCCGCGCGTTCCGGCGTTTCCCGTAAAGGCGGGCTGCCGAAAAGCACTGAATGTTCGATCAGAAAGCCTGGTTTTGCGTCCTTGAAGTTTCTGCTCCTTTCTGCGCTCCGAGAGCTTTCTGATTTACGGACATCTCTGTCCTCAGTGTGTCCGATCGGTCCGGTAAATTTTTCCGATCTCTTCGGATCCCCCCATCCCAGACGGATCTGTTCCAACGGTTATATCCCCCTACCGTCCCGGGATCCGAACCGATCGATCTCACTATATATATAACTTCGATGGGTTTCTGGAAAAAAGTGGGGTCTCATGAGATTTTTTTTAATTTTTTTTGGGAAAATAAGAAATCCGGCAGGAACGCATTACACAGCGGAAATTTCTTCCGCCTTCCTGAACTGAACAGATGAAATAACGTCCGCCGCAAGTGGCATCAGGCAGAGGATTCCATATGCTGCATAGAAAAGGAATGAGACCGGAGTCACATGATTCATGACAATCTCCGGACGGTACAGGATTCGCGTCTGATCCAGAAGCGAACCGGCGGTCAGGACAGACAGGCAGGCAGACATGGAAATGACGAAAATCCGGTCCCGGTAATCAAAACGGAAAACGGAAAACGCCGTTCGGCCCGGGAGCGAGTATCCTCGGCATTTCATGGACGCGGCGGATTGGATGAGACTGTCGTTCAGCCATGTAAGAACAATGGAACTGACTCGGAACCATCTCGAGATTCCGCGCAGGAAGCCGCCTTCTCCCACACCCAGACCGATCCCTTTCTGTGCCTCATTCACACGTCGGAAGCAAAGACGGATCTGCGGAACCATCCGCAGCAGAATGGATAAGAAAAGGGAAAGGCGGGGCGAAATTCTGCCAAATAAATAGACGATCTGGTCGGACGACACCACTTCGTGCACGCAGAAAAACCACATCAGAAAAGAACTGACTTTCACCGCAATCACAAGTCCTGAGACGATTGCCTCCAGTGTGACCGGATTGCCGATCACATTGACCGTCAGAACCGTAACTCCGAAATGCGCAAAAAAAGAATATAGAAATGGAAAGATCGCCGTGAAAATCAGAAGGATCCCGTCAAACTTCATTGCGCGTTTTCCCGCCAGATGAAGGGAGTATACGAACGGGCAGACCCATCCGATGGCGAGGAAGACAGGCTGGTTGAACAGACAGTCCGCAAGAATCACCGCCGAAAAGAATATAAAATTGACGGCAGGATGCCGCGAATCAAACCGCACCGTTTAGTCCTCCAGAATTCCATACTTTTTCTTCACCCGGTCCAGTTTCTCAATAAGCGGACGGGAAATCAGCGCCAGCGTCAGAACCGTTGCCGCACTCTGAATCGCGTTGACCGGGAGGCCGGACAGATAAATGGCTGCGGCCGACTCGCGGGTGATCTCCGCACTCATGGTAAACAGCGTGCAGGTATCCAGAATCGGACCGATGATACACAGATTGACCAATCCTCCGAATACGCAGAGCGGGATTCTCTCCTTCGGAAGCCACCCCTTCTGGAAAAAAAGTCCCGCCAGGAAACCGGCGAGTCCCATCGCGGCCATCTGCCACGGAGTCCACACCCCCTGCCCGAAAATAAAATTTGAGACAAATCCGGAAACCGCGCCGGTGAGGAAGCCCGCCTCCGGTCCCAGAGAAATCCCGGTAATCATGATAATGGCAAAAATGGGCTTGAAGTGCGGAAGCCAGATAAAGGCCACCCTTGACACAACCGCGATGCCGCTCATCACCGCGATCAGCACCAGCTCCCTCGCCTGTGGTTTCCGGCGCTCAAAGAGTGCAAAAAATGGAATCATGGAATACAGAATGATCAGCAGGCTGACCACATAGAAATTCCGGTCCGCCTTCCACCCGAAATAGATCGTCAGCGGCACCAGAATCAGTACCAGAAGAAAAGAAATCACCGTTTTCGTGGTGAACCTTCTGGTCTGCTGCCTCTTTTTCCGGGATTTGCCCGTCAGTTTGATTTTCACCTCATCGCTCAATTTTCTGAAATCTCCTCTGTAGCCGGATCATCCGATGCTGAATGGAACCTTCCCCTCTCTTTGATCCGATTTGGCCGACAGGATCCCGGGGCGGATTTCAGCCGCTCCCCTGCAAGGCGGACCGCATCTTCGCAGGTCACGGCACGCGGGAAGATGTGGCGGCACATGCGGTTGGCGGATGTTGTATAAAAACTGTTGTCTGAGAAAAACCGCGACGGCGTATCGGTGGAGATAATTCCTCCGTCAAAAAACATCGAAACGCTGTCCGCGTACTCCGCGCAAAATTCAATATCGTGCGTCACCATCAGAACGGTTTTCCCCTGACTCTGCATTTTTTTCAGAATGCCGGCAAATTTTCTCTTGAAAAAAGCGTCGATTCCCTTGGTCGGTTCGTCCAGCAGCAGAATCCGGGGCCGGCAGAGCAGCACCTTTGCCAGAGCAGCCCGCTGCTGCTCGCCTCCGGAAAGATCATACGGATGGGAAGAAAGAAAACCGGTTACTTCGCAGTCCCTGGCAACCTGATTGATCAGTTCCTCCTTTTCCGCAACGGTTCCGTCCATCATCTTCGTCATTTCCACGAGATCTTCTTCCACGGTCTTTTTGACAAAAAGACTCTGCGGATCCTGCGGCAGCATGGCCAGATTGTTCCGGAAAAGCTCTCCGGACTTATACTGTCCGATTTTTTTTCCCCTGATCAGAACCTTTCCCCGGTAAGGACGGCAGATTCCGCAAACTGCTTTCAGCATGGTCGATTTTCCGGTTCCGTTTCCTCCGACCACGGCAGATATCGATCCCCTGGGAACGGTCAGACTGAGACCCCGCAATACATCCGGCTGGTTTTTATCATAGCGGAACCACACTTCGGAGAGCGCGACCGCCGCATCCTTCGGATCCACCTCGGGGATTTCCTCTCCGTCGTCCTCCACGGGATTCGCTTCCGAAAATTCCGGCCGGGTTATCTCGCCGGAATCCCGGCTGCCGTTCATCTCATGGCTCAGCCAGTTCCGTCCCTCACGCACCGTCATCGGACAGGCCGACCGGCCGTCCCCGACTCCGATCCAGATCCTCATCGGGGAGGGGAGCGCGGCTGTCATCTCATTGTTTTTTTCGGACAGAATCCTTCCGATTTCACGGGGCTCATCCGCCGCGATGACGCGGCCTTCCTCCATTACGGCGACCCGGTCGGCACCCGGGAACACTTCTTCCAGCCTCTGTTCCGAGAGGATGATCGTCGTTCCCAGCTCCAGATTGATCTTCCGGACCGTATTCAGAAAATCCGAAGCGGCGATGGGATCCAGCTGACTGGTCGGCTCGTCGAGAATCAGCGCTTCCGGCTGCATCGCCATGACAGAGGCGAGGTTCAGCAGCTGTTTCTGTCCGCCGGAGAGTTCCGACACATCCGCGTGAAACCAGTTTTGAATCCCGAAATAGCTGGCCATCTCGGCCACACGAACGCGTATCGTCTTCGGATCGGTTCCGAGACTTTCCAGTCCGAACGCGAGTTCATGCCATACCTTGTCGGTGACAATCTGCGTATCCGGGTTCTGCATAACGTATCCGATGCCCGCGCTCTGTTTTCTGAGATCAGCCTGTTCCAGCGGCTCTCCGTCGAACCATACGATCCCGCTCCGCCTCCCGTGAGGGGTAAGCGCGCTTTTCAGATGCCTCAGAAGCGTCGTTTTTCCGCTTCCGCTTTTCCCGCACAGAACCAGGTACTCTCCTCTTTCGATGTTCATCGTGACATCCGACAGAGCCTCTTTTTCCGCGTCCGGATAGGAAAAGGTCAGATTTTTGATCTCAAAAAGCGCCATGTCACTTTCTCTCCCATATCAATGAAGGGGGGAATCCCCAGAAAAACCGAATAAAAAACCAGGCCGGATTCCGTCAACTCCCGCTTTTCGGGAAATCGGACAGACGGAATCCACTTCATCTTCATTCCCCCGGAATACGCGCAGACGAAAAGGCCGATGAGACAGATTGCCATGATCGCCAGAAGGATACGGTCACGCGTCCGAAAACGCCATATGGAAAACTGCGTCCGTTTTCCGGAGCCATAACCGCGGCTCTGCATGGATTCCGCCGTCTCCTGGGAATTCTCCAGTGCCCAGGACGTCATAACAGACAATACGGTCATACCTTCCGCAAGTTTTTCTTTCTTCGTTCCGCCCTTCCGGGACATCCCGATGCAGCGTCTCGCGTCCGAAATGGTCCCGGCCTTCTTTTGGAAAGACGGGACAAAGCGAAGCACCATGCAGAAAACGAGCGAAACCGCCGGACTGATTTTTCCGAACAGATACGTAAATTTATCGCTCGTCATGATTTTGTTGTAACAGGCGAACCAGCAAATCACGGTGAAAAACATGCCGCCGACAGCGAAGCCGTACAGCAGGGCTTCCAGCGTAAAATGCCGCCCTGAAATCCACGTGAAGAGCACGGTACTTCCTCTGGCATTAAAAACCCCGTTCAGCACAGCGATCAGAAGAACAAATGCCGCCATCTTCAGGATAAAGGAGGCTCCCCTGGACCCGTTCAGAAGCAGATAATAAAGAGCAGAGAGAATCGCCGATGCCGCCAGGAAAGCCGGATGGGTGAAAAACATCCCGCAGAGAACGGCGCCGATGAAAAATATGAAATTGATCAGCGGATGGCATGATGAAAACGCGTCCTCCATAAAAGCTCCTGCCCGGTTCATTTTCTTTTCCTCAAGCGATCCGCGCATCTGACCGCATCTTCTTTTCCGAGGCGCCTCTTCAGGGCTCCCACAACCACAAAGGCAGCGGCCCCGGCCGAAATCAGAATGATCCACGGAACGGATGACCGCGTGTTCAGACCGTTTTCACGGATTTCAGCGTCATCTTCCGACCCCGAAAAACGGTCGTTCTTTTCTTCCAGCGTTCCTTCCGCTCCGGAGACTCCTCCCACGAGAGCAAATTCCGAGACGGTGTCCGTCTCCCAGGAGATCGTTCCGTCCTGTACGGTACAGTCGATGTATTCCATGCGTCCGTCCGCATTTATCCGGACGGTCTGGAATACCGTAATTCCTTCGGCTCCATCCGGAACTGTCATCGTCAGCGTCACGGGAGAGTCCGGCTGTGTCTCTTCTCCGGTCAGTGTATTGACCAGCCGGATATTCCACATTGCCAGAAGTTCATTGGAGGCGATACCATTCTGTATCGCTTCATAATCACTGCCCTCGGTTATCTCCGTAACCTCCAGCCGAAGATACCACTGTACCCCGGAAACCGAAAGGCCGGTAGCCGCATCGGTATGATTTTTCGCACCCTGCTCTTCGGTCATCCGGCTCAGGTCGCTGAAATTGGAGACCTGCGCCTTCTGCGCCTCTGTCAGAGCCTGGTAGCGCTGATACAGGGCGATAATCTCAGCTTCGGAGGGATTGTCCTGCGACGCCAGTTCGCGGATGGATAGAATCAGATCCGAAACCTCCGGATCCTCCGAAAATGTACCGTATCCGGAAGCGCTTTCCGGGAGTCCGGACCCGTCATCCGCAGATACAGTCTCCCCGGCTGCCGGGTACCGCCCGCTCCAGTCCCCGGCCGGATGGCTGGTCCCGCAGTTTCCGGAATTGCCTGAGCTTTCTCCGGCGCCGCTGCTGTCGGAATCCCCCGAGGTCCCTGCTGTTCCGCTGCTTCCGGAACCCTCCGGATTTTCTCCGGTTTCGCTGCTTCCGGAACCCTCCGAATTTTCTCCGGTTCCGCTGCTTCCGGAACCCTCCGAATTTCCTCCGGTTCCGCTGTTCCCGGAATTGCTCTGCTTTCCGCCGGTTCCCACCGCCAGAATATTTCCGGAATCATTTTTGTAATAAATAGTACCGTCCTCTCCGCAAATCAGACTGGCCGTGCAGTACTGCTCAAAGCCGGCTGCATTGTACAGCTCGAAAACCTCCGCGTCACCGTTGCCTGTGGCGTCCGCCTTCGTCTTCAGAACGGAAATTCCGCCCGGGCTCGCGTTATAAGTTGAGTATATGTACAGATACCCGGTTTCTTCCTCATATGCTGTCGTCAGCAGGAAGGAACCCTGCGGATATCCTCTGAGGTCTTTTTGGTAGATCACGCGGAGATCCGAGGCATCCGCCACTACGATTCTTCCCCTGGAACCTGAAGAGGTGAGCTCATCGCCGACGCCCAGATAAACCCGTCCCTTGTACACGACGGGAGTCGAAGTGGACATCTCTCCGCACTTGTTCTTTTTCAGGTCCGAGAGAGTCCCCGCGGAGGAATCCACGGAAGCACTGCAAAGCCACCCGGATTTCGTCGTAAAATAGACCCGGCCGCTCTCCTCGTCATAGGCAATTCCGGATCGCTGATCTCCGGGGACTCCGAGGTCGGACAGCAGTTCCCCGGTCTGTTTCCGGAAAGAAAGCAGATGACCGGTTCCCGTGCTGCCGGTCACACCGTCATCCGTCCCGACGATCACCGCATCTCCGCAGACCACCGGGCAGGACCAGTAGAAGCCTCCCTTCTGGACATACCGCCAGAGAGCGTTTTTCGGTTCGTCTGTTCGGGAGGGATCCTCGTCCGAGACCGGAATGGCGACGAAGGCGCCATCGTTTTGCTCTCCCTGCCAGAATCCCGTGTAAAGATATCCGTCCGAATACGTGATCGGGGTCAGAGACTGACCGCCCAGGGGATCCGAATAAATCCACAGCGACTTCAGGGTGCGAGCGTCAAATGCCTGAACTCTTCCGCCCTCAATCGGGCAGAAAATCTTGCCATCTCCGTACGTCGGAGGCGTATTCCCCCAATCCGGGGCACCCGCCATTGTTCCGCTGACGATGGGCTGGCCATTTTTCAGATCCAGACGATAAATTTTTCGACCCGCCATCACGACAAGTGAGTCATCCACCAGGATCGGAACCGACGGGGATTCCTCCCAGCCGGAGCCGAATTTATGATTCCACAAAAGGCCGGTGGTCTTCGGATCGGTCGGGAGAGGGGCATCCGTCACCGCCATATTGGTATCGCTTCCGCGAAAGTTTTTCCAGTAGGCCGATAATTCCTGCGAACCGGAGCCGCCCGTTTCCGCAGACGAATTTTCCGGGTTCTCACCCGCTCCGGTATCTTCCGCCGGACTCTCCCGGGTCTCTTCCTGTCCGGCCCCGGCCGTCTCGCTCTTTGGAGTCTCTTTCTCACCGGTTTCATCTTCCTCGTTCTCCGGGATCTCTTCCTCGAGAGTTCCGGCTACCTCGCTCTCCGGGGTCTCTTCCTCGAGAGTTCCGGCTTCCTCGCTCTCCGTGGTCTCTTCCTGCCCGGCCCCGGCTGTCTCGCTCTCCTGTTCTTCTTCCGACCCGGTTTCCGAAACCGCAGCCTCCGCAGCTTCGCCGGATGCGGATTCCGTCTCCGGAAGATCTTCCGCAAATGACGAAGCGGGATACCGGGCGGTCAGAAAAACTGCCGCAGCCAGAATCCATAGGAATCTTCTGAAAATATGGTGATGATTTCTTCTCATGATTTCTGTTTTCCCCGGATGACACAGAATAATATACCGTACCGCAAAGGGAGTCCTTCTCTTTCACATCAGACGTCGCTTCCGTAACCGGAGCAGGTGTAATACCAGCCAATTACATCTCCGTTTTTCACCTGGTAAGAGGACGCACCGTAGTTCGGCGACCACCCGTTTACCTTATAAATCCAGCCGGACTTAGAACCGCAGTCAAACTCATACAGGTTGTGAATTCCCTGAACGTAGTAAGCTCCGTATCCCGGCGTCCAGGAGTATTCCAGCTGAATCCCGGCCGCCCCGCAGGCCTTCTTCAGAATATCAAACGCTGTGTCTCCGTCCTCAAATGTGACGGCAGTCGAGGCGAGAATGGTTCCATCTGAAGGAACATACTGCGATTTTCCCGCTTTCAGATCCGACATATGCTGAAGAATCGTGTCGCAGCGTATTTCAACAGTACATGTGCTGCTGTTTCCGGAGGTTCCGCCGGACTGCTGATCTCCTTTTTCCGAGCTTCCCCCGGATGCGTTCCCTGAAGTGCCTCCGCCGTTTCCAGAACCTGTGCTCCCGGACAGTCCGTCCGAGGACGAACCGCCGTTCCCCGCGGCGCCGGAATTACTCCCGCCGGATTCTCCTGCATCATCCGCACCTGACGATTCCGTACCGGAGTTTCCGTTTCCGGAAGTCCCGCTGCCCTGTGCAGAGCTTCCCGCCGTTTCCTCTGAACTCCCGTTCAGGCTCTCCTCCAGAGTACTCCGGGCCTCCGCTTCCCGAGAGGAAATCTGTTCCGCAATCTCGTCACCGGAAAAGCAAAGCGCACGGGACTGACTGATTTCCTGAAGCTTTTCCAGCTCAAAATCATTCAGGGCATCCAGAGAAAGCTCTGAAGTCTCTATACCGGAATCCCGAATGAGCGCCTCATTCCCGGCATCTACCTTCTGCTCTTCCGTCTCCAGGGAATCTGAAAGCACGTAGAAATTTCCGCTTCCATAAGGAGCACTGCACACAAAGACCGCGGACTTCGCGGACCACTTTCTGCCCGCAAGATTGACTTCGCACGGATCCGACACGTTCGCGACGGCTGACCCGCTCTTCAGATCAAATATTATGTCGCCGTCTTCGGAAACCGACAGCTTCGTCTGGCTGTTTTCCTCCAGGCTGATCACGCTGTCCGAAAAAACGAGGTCCACGGAGGATCCGTTCAGCGTCTCGATCAGGTCTCCGCTTCTTAAAACATTTCCGTCCTCAAGAGAGTAAGCCACGCCGCTTCTCTCCACATTGACATTGCCGGAAATTCCGTCGGTCTTTATTTCCGGGACAGTCTTTCCGGAATCTGACCCCGCAACAGCAGCCGTTCCCTTTTCACCGAACCAGCCCTTCAGGCTCCCGGTGAGCATCACGCAGGAAAAAGCGATCAGGAAAATGACAGCGGCCATAATGATATTATATATTTTTCTCTTTTTTTTCGGTGTCATTTTCATTTTTTCATCGTATCACCATTACCGGCATTCTCGCAACATGAACAAATGCCGCTGTTTCCGGCAAAAAGGCCGGAAACAGCGGTCCTTCCCGTTTCGGCAGAAAATCAGGAAACCTTCAGCCCGTACCAGCCGATTCCCTCTGCTCTCCAGCCCGCTTTCACCAGATTGCTGACCTCTTTTTTCTGGACCGTGAAGTGATGGGCGCCGGCCTTTGCGTTCGGGTTATACACGCGGTACAGCGGAACCTCTTTCGTTGAGGAAGAATACCACCGGATTCCCTCGTATTTCCATCCCGCTTTCACCAGATTGTCTGATTCTTTTCTGCTGGTGGTGTAATGATGATCTCCGGCGTTCGGATTGTACAGGCGGTATACCGGCACATCGGATTTTTTCGGAGCATACCATCCGATCCCCTCGTATTTCCATCCCGCCTTCACCACATTATTTTTTTCACTCACACTCGCGGTGTAGAAATGCTCGCCGCTGTTCGGATTATAAAGCCGGTACATCGGCACCGCGATCTGCACCGTGAAGGTATAGCTCTCCGCCTGAACCGAAGATGCGCCTCCGTAATTGTTCATAGACGGCCACGAGGGATCCCCGCAGACCACCGATATCACCGTCCCGTCCGAAACCGGGACCATCTCCGTTCTCTTGTAGGTTTTGCCGTTTACGCTCGTCCGCACCTGGAAATTCTTATTGGAGGCCGTGGGCGTCACGAGGACGCTGCTGACTCCCTGGATCACGGTCAGCGTATAGCTGTGCGTGTCCTTGTCAAAGGTCTGATTCAGAACCCCGCTGCTGAAACGGACATCCTTGACGGTCTTTTCATTATTGTCAAAGGTTCCTCCCATATCCGAACCGGTCAGTGTGTAGACGACTGTGATTTCATCACCCGACTCGATCGTTCCGTCGCTGACCGAATAAGACCCGATCCCCTGATCGGTAAACCAGTCGTTTATCATGCACATCCATCCGGCAGATTCGCCGCCGGTTCCGGATTCCAGTCCGAAAATACCGGAAAGATAAGCACCATAGGCAGAAGAATCGATATTGATATTGTCCTCTCCGACCGCCTCGGTAAGGATGGATTTCATCGTAGAATCCTCTCCGATGCTGACCCACTTATCCGCAAGAATCCCGTTCTGGGAAGGGTAGGCGGATTGGTAGGTCGTGTTTTCCACTACCACGTGAACCTGGCCGGGATGATCCGCCGCGGTGTCTGCGGCGAAAACCGACACCGGCATCATCCCGATCACAAGCAGCGCCGCCAGGAGCAGCGCACGGAACTTTTTCCATGTTCTTTCAGACTTCATTTTTCCTTCCTTTCCGGCAGAATGCCCGATCCTGAAACAGTCACCAGTTCCTGTATATTGAACCCGCATCGGCCCGGGAATGATTCGTGCGGGAGATTTCAGGTATATTTTTCCGCAACAAAAAAACACCGCGGGCAAGCCACGCCGCCCCGGTGCATGCTGTAAAAAGCTCAGGAATCGTCCCATCTGTCCGACGGACAGCCATATCCCGCTGCCGGCGGATTTCATGATGCAAACAGTTCTCCTGACTCGCGTTTCATCGATCCTGCGCACAGCCTTCTCAGGATTTTCTCTCAGATCCCAATGACCGGTTTTCACCTTGTGCGCGGTCTCTCCGCTTACAGTGGCGGGTGCCGTTCTGGCTTTGACCAGATTCTCTATTCTCCTCCGGAGCCCGGACGGAACCGGAGGCATTTGCATATGCTGTATTTTCATACAGAAGTAATTAAATATTAGTATATCAGTTTCTCCGCATTTTTCAAGACCCAACGGACATTTTCTGATATTAATCCCGGATTTTACGATCCCAGTGTGTCGATGATCTTCTCCATCGTCCCGGAATCCGGCATAGGTACGACCGACTGGACAACCGGTTTGATCCCGGATACATCAAACGCGGAGGTGTCCGCCGCGTCACTGGAGACGCCGGTCCGGAATCCGTGCTTTTCCCAGGCTATTTTCTGAATGTCCTCGCTCAGCAGGGCGTCAATCGCCTTCGCCCCGTTGTCATCCAGTGCGATGAACGGATGGGATGACCATACGGTCGGAACCGGATACAGCATGACAATGTCATCCTTCAGGTCCGCCCAGTCATCCGGGTTCTCCACGGCAAATTCCAGAATCTGACTCTCATAGCCGGCGACCATGGGCTTCGCCCCCATACCGGTCCGGAGAAACTGATTAAACAGATCGCTCGAGGAGGACTCCATGTAGCCTGCTTTTTCAAAGATCGATTTCAGCTGGGGAAGTATTTCGTCGATATTCTCCTCGTCGGCGACCCCGCCGTCGGAGAGCACATCAGCGACAAGACCGGCGAACATATTCCCGGAATTGGACCGGACCGGATCTGTCGTCGCGATGGTGACGGAACCGTAAAGCTGCGACAGACCGATGTCGCTCCACTTTTTCCCGTCCTGGATCAGCTTCAAGAACTTGACGAGATCCAGCCCCTGCGCCCCGTCACCGAGATCGATGACCACATTCTGCTTTTTCAGTGCACTCACCACCTCTTTGTGCGTATAAATCACGATCGGAGTGTTGAAGATAATCTCGCTTTTCTTCGGATTTCCGTATTTTTCGCGGTAGAGCTCCAGCGCCACCTGGCTGGACGGAAAAAGATAATCTCTCCCGGACTGATCGGCGCTGATCATATCCAGCGAGCCCGCCTTGGAGTACTCGATCTTCAGATTGTAATCTTTTTCCAGAATCTTCGTAAACTCTTCATCTTCGAAAAGGCCGATCTTCTCTCCGCCGAGATAGCCGTCAATGGTCGCAGCGGCCGGCCTGTTCGCAAAGCCGAAATAATATACGCAGCCGACCGCGATCGCAGCGATCAGTATGCACAATCCGATGATTTTTGATTTCAAGACTCGTTCCCTCCCGCCTTGTCTTTCGACTGCACGAAAATACTCTCATGGAGAAAATCGGTTCCTTCGTTTCTCTCCGGGATGCCTGTCGCACCGGCGGACGAGGCCGTCTTCGGATCTCCGTCCGATCCGGCACCGCTGTTCACTCCGGTCATCCCGGATCCCACGTTTTTGAAAACGCTGCCGCCATTATCCGTCTCCGCCATACTCTTCAGAACGTCTACATCGACTTCCATGCTCATGACCTCGCCCTGAAGCAGCTTGCTGTACTGGCTGCTGAAGGTATCGTTCAGCGTCCGGATGGCAGTCGTGGTATTTTCGGTAACCCTCGCCATATCGGCGGCAGGTGCCCCGCTGTTCTGAAATTCATTGTAGCGGGTCAGAATGTCGGCTGCCGTATCCAGATAATAGTTCAGAAAACGGGAGGCCTGCTGGATCTTGTCCACATGTTTTTCCAGATACCGGATAATGCTTCCGCCTGTCCTGGTCAGCGATTCTGCGCCCTGACGGATCGCGGGAGCCGAAGCTCTTGCTCCGGCCTTCTGGATCTCGCTGATGTCTTTTCTGGCGTCTTCCAGCATTTCTTCAATCAGCTCGCCGTTTGCCATACTTTCCACGTCTACCCCGCCGATTTTCCGTCTCGGCGCAAGCAGAAAAGTCAGGGCAAAATATACGATGACCGAAATCAGAACCGCAACCAGAAAATTCCACCGGGCACCCATCAGGAGAGCAAAAAACAGCCCCGCAGACAGGATTGCCGCCAGAATGTCCCTCCATTTCATGAAAGTTCCCTTCTTTCCAATACTCCTTTCCGCTTTTGTAACGGGTCAGTTATATCCTTTTGCCGCGCGGAAAGCTGCTGTCAGATCCTTGCTGCCGTCAAACACGCGCGCGTTCGTTTCTTGTGCGATCTCCTCCAGCTGCGAAGGGTCCGCGTCCCCGAAAGTAATCGAGAAGACCGGAATGTCGTCGCCCGATTCTTTGTACGTCTCTTCAAAATCATTCCGATTGTCCACCGACCGCCCGTCTGTCATCAGAATAATGGCCGCGGTGTACCGGCTCAGATCGTACTTCTTCATTTCCAGAATTCCCTCTGAAGCCGCCGAATAAATATCGGTGCCTCCGCCGGGAACCTCACTGGTAATGGCCTGCTCCAGTTTCTCGAGCTCCGCTCCGTTCCCTTTTGCCGTTATCACCGATCTGGTATTGCCGTCAAACGGAATGATAATATTGATATCCTCCGGGGAAGCCTGCAGCAGATTGTCTTCCGCCTTTGACTGATCCAGAAGATTGCTCATGGCATCCACAAGCTGCTGATTTCCTTCTCCGCTCATACTTCCGGAATAATCCAGGCAATACACGGTGAGAGACGGTTTCCGGAGCTCCGTCTGATACAGATCCAGCGCCTCCGTCAGGACGTCGAGCGACGGCATCGTGAAGGGTGAGAGGACACGGTCCGGCTGAATGCCCCAGTCTTTATTGAAAATCTTCTGATTCTCATCCGACACCTTCTGCGTAAAGCCCGTCCGCCGTCCGGTTTTCTGGATCTCATTCTGAACCTCATCGGACAGCAGATATTCCTGAAGCGTCAGGAAAAGCTCCTCCCCGGCCTTGTCTCCCCCGTCCACATATCCGAGCGGCGAATCCGCCAGGGAGAGACCGTCCTCCGGATACACCGCGTAAAGTGTCTCCTTGTTTTCCTTCTCCAGCTCCTGGTTCGCGCTGATGATCAGACACTCGTAATTGACCATCGCATCGTAATCCCCGGCAAGGAACATATCCTTCAGCCAGTCCGAGCTCCCGGAGGACCGGTTCACGCCGGAAAAAATCTCTTTGATCTGATTCTGAAGATCCTCCTTCTGAAGATCTTCCGAGACAATCACGTCGGGATTTCCCAGCAGCGCATAGAGGAAGCCGATATACGCACTGCATCCGGAATTCGACTGGGTCGCACTGGTCATGCAGAATTTCAGTTTTCCTGACCGTATGGCCTCCAGGATGTCGGCTACCTTTACCTCTTTTCCGACGAAGCCCAGCTCTTCTGCGAGACTTTGCCGGATTCCGAAAATAACCGGGGTGACAGAGATGGATTCTGCATGCTTGATTTTGTGATTTGTGTCGCCCGCCGTGATCCAGAGACTGCTCGCAGGCCAGACAGCGTCATAGCCGATATCGTCCTTCTGAAGGGCACGCATGATGTCGACCGAACCGGCGTAGTGCATGTCGATCTCCACCTTTTCTTTCTTCGCGAAATCCTCCAGGATAGGGGCGAGCTCTTTGTTTTCCGACCCGGAAAGGATACTCAGTTTTCCCTTGCTGCCTCCCCTGAAGGTCTGATCCCTGTCGCTCGTACCGCTGCCGGAAGAAGAGGAAACTCCGCCATCAGCCCCACCGGACCATCCGCAGCCGGTAAGAGCCAGACCGAGCGCCAGGATGAATACCATTATCAGCGAGATGATTTTTTTCTTTCTCATTATGAACCACCGTCTTTTCGCCGGAAAAAACAACTCTAAACCCTCAACAATTCGCCAAAATTATACCATGACAAACTCTGAAAATAAGACATTTGACCATGATTTTAACTAAACTTTACACTCTCTTGATCTCTCACCTGAATTTCCAAAAAATCCGAAAACGCAAAATCCGGGACCGCTCTCCATTTCAGAAGAAAGCGATCCCGGATCCGACACATCCGTCCCTCCTCTCACGTCCATCCGGATCGGAGGATGGCTGAGAGGAAATTCTGTTTTAATAATAACCTGAATAATTTCCCGTCAGAGAAGAAAAACCGAATCCAATCGAGGCGACTCCCGCGATAGCGAGAATAAACCAGATTAATAGAACGCAAATCTGGACAATGGCTCCGATCTTGATGCTTCTGGCGATTTCCGGGCTGGTATCCTTCCAGTACAGGCAGAGGAAAATGCCGATCGGCATCAGAAGGAAACCGAAAAGGCCCCAGAGGAAAGATCCCTCATCGCGGGCTGGCGGCGCGAAATAAAAAGAAACCTTCTTCCCGGTGTCCGGCGTGTAACCGCCTCTCTGCGGATTCCCGTAAACATCCTGCCGGTATCCGGAAGCCCCGTTTGGCCCGTACGAGTATCTCCCCTGCGAGGAGGTATTCGGTCCGGCTCCGGACTGCTGCCCCGTCTCGCCGTTCTGTCCGCCGGATGGCCCCGAATGAATATTCGGTGCCTCTGCCCCACAGTACGGACAGAACCTCATTCCTTCCGATATCTCATTTCCGCATTTCTTGCAATACATATTCTCCTCCTTTTATTACAGTCCGTCAGGCATCCGCCTGATTGGCGTTCCTAATCCAATGGATAATGACATCGTAGCTCTCCGGTCTGTGGGGAAAATTACAGTTTGTGCAGTCCCTGATCGTCCTTCCCTTCACATCTATGTACTCCGGCTTGCCGGGACATTTCTCCTCCCGGTAAAACGGGCAGTAACAGAACATGCAGTTAAAATTTTCCAGACCGGTGTGGCATGGAAAATATTCACAGTCCCGGTTCTCAAAGTACCGATACGAGTTCGGGACCGTCTGGGGTTTCAGCCCCTTCTTTTCTTCGCTCATGGTCAGTGAATTCCTTTCATGATCGACATCCCGCAGGATTTGTCTTGCAGTCAGACTTTTTTTATACTATTTTCAGATTTATTTTATCTGAGCGGTATCACACTGTCAACACAGACCCTCTTCTCTCCCGGACCGCAGAGCCGGATAAACAAAAAAGCCGAATCCATATTTGCAAAAAGAGAAAAATTCCCGTAAGATTCACGGTACAAAAGACAACCGGGATAGATTTTCTCTCCCACGATATGTTACAATTTTTTTCAAAAAAGAGGAGCAGAGTTTATGGAAAACAAACCGAGAAACAGCCTTTTACTGACAACCTGGTTCTGGTTCGCGGCAGCTTCCGTAATAATCGGAGCCGTCCTTCTCTATCCCATCGGGCGTCCCGTCTGGAATGTACTCTTCATCATTACGAAATGTGGCATGCTTGCGGGAATTATCCTCACCGGTATCCGGAAAAACGGCCGGAGTTTTCTGCTCTGGGCAGTATTTTCCGCCGTCGCAGTCATCATGACGATCATCAAGTGGAATCTGCACGGGTCCTACGAGGGAGTCTTCGGACTGGCTGTTGCCGCGGATATCTGCATCCCCGCGGTTGCCTGGATCCTTATGAAGAAAGAAGTCAGACGGTAACAAAACAAAGCACCCGCCGGCAGGAGGTCACAATGTGCGGCAGATACTATATCGGAAAATCAATGAAAAAAGAGCTGTTCCGGGAGACGGGTCTGCGCTTCGCGGATTCTGAGACGGATCCGGAGAGTCACGGTTCTGTCATTGCACCTTCTGACATTCATCCGGGGGACCGCGCTCCCGTCATCCTTTC
Organism: Bilifractor sp.; assembly: GCA_050944685.1. Classification (GTDB taxonomy): domain Bacteria; phylum Bacillota; class Clostridia; order Lachnospirales; family Lachnospiraceae; genus CADBRN01. The sequence goes on along the minus strand of JBMNRP010000012.1, from coordinate 41,869 downwards.
CGCCGGTCCGGTCGATACCCCCGGAGCTCCTGAGAAAGGAAGGAACGGGACAAATCCGGTCATCCTCGATGATCTTCTCTGGGGCTTTCCTTTTCACGGAAAACTGACAATCAACGCCAGAGTGGAGACCCTGATGGAGAAGCCCGTCTTTTCGAGAGCTGCCAGAAGCCGCCGCTGTGTTCTTCCCGCCACCGGATTTTATGAATGGGACCGCGAAAAGAACCGATTTGCCTTTGAGCTCAAAAACCAGCCGATTCTGTATCTTGCCGGCATCTATGACTATTATGAAAATCAGCGCCGCTTCGTGATTCTGACGACGGCCGCAAACGCTTCCATGGCACCGGTTCACGACCGTATGCCGCTGATGATCCCGCCGGACCGGGTAGAAAGCTGGATATGTCAGGCGGACCGCACGGAGGCCTTTCTGAAAATGGAGATGCCGGAGCTTTCCGTTTTCGGAATCTTCCGGCAGCAGACGCTTTTCTGAAGGCTTCAGGAGGATTCGCCATGAAAAAAGTTCTGTTCTACGGGGATTCCAATACATACGGCTACGATCCCCGCAGCTATTACGGCGGCCGATATCCGGAAGAGGTCCGCTGGACCTGCCGTCTGCGCGAAATGGCCGCCGGAAAATGGCAGATTGCAGCAGACGCCATGAACGGCAGATGCATTCCCGGTTCCCCGTATTCTTTCGGCGAACTGAAATATGCGATCCGGAATGAGAGCCCGCTGGATCTTTGCGCCATCATGCTCGGCACCAATGACCTGCGCATCTCCCGAAACCCGTCCGCAGAAGAGACGGCTCGGCTCATGAAAAGCGTGCTGGAGCGCCTGATATCCGAAAACTTCCAGCGCGAAACCGGCTCATTTCAGATTCTTCTGATTGCTCCTCCGCCGGCGGATGCTCCGGACGAAGCTCCGGCGCTTTCCAGAGAGAGCCGGAAGCTCTCCTCCTGCTACCGGCAAATCGCCGGTGACCTGGGCATTTCTTTTGCGGACGCGGCAGAAGCTCACGCGGAGATGGCTTTCGACGGAATCCATTTCTCCGGAAAGGGACACGCCAGGTTTGCCTCCTGGATGCTCCGCGTCCTGGCTTCCTTCTGACCGTTTCCCGCCCGGAAAACAGGCTTTTTCAGCTCCCGCGTTACACATTTCTTGCTTTCTTCTCTTAACCGTGCGTGATACAATTATCTGCAGTAAACCACTTTATTGCAGAAAGGCATTGCATGACACATGACAGAGTCATCTTTTCATTTTGATATCGACGAGGCGGTACGAAAGTACGCGGACATGGTCTATCGCCTGGCTTCGGTCAACACAAACCGATCGCCGGAGGTCGAAGATATTTTTCAGAACGTTTTTCTGAAACTTTTCCAGCATCAGAGCAGTATTACAAGTGAAGAGCACCTCAAAGCATGGCTGATCCGTGTGACGATCAATGAATGCCGGTCGGAAATGACTTCCGCCTGGCGGAAGCGACGGGTCAGTCTTGATTCTATGGGTGAACAGGCATCCGAAGAGAAAGAAGATCTCTCGGATGTGACGAACGCCGTGCTGGAGCTCCCGGAAAATTACCGGGAGGTTATCCATCTTTTTTACTACGAGAATCTGTCAATCAAAGAGATTGCCGAAGTGCTGGATCTCACAGAAGGCGCGGTCAAGACCCGGCTCCGTCGCGGGCGGGAATCTCTGAAAAAAAAGCTGAAAGGAGCGTATGACTTATGATGGACAATTACAAAAAAGACATCGACAACATGCACGCCCCTGATGCTCTGATCGAAAAAACGCTTCAGGCGATCCGGAATCAGAAGGACGCTCCGCAGGAAAAAATGCAGCAGGACCAGAAGGACGAAACCGTCATACCCATTACCAGGGCGCACAGAAAAAGATTTCCTGTCTTCCCGGTTACCGCCGCAGCGGCGGCGGTGGTAATTCTTGCCGCCGTCTATTTTCCGAACCGGGATCAGTACAACTGGTCGGAAATTTCCTCGCTGTCCGTTTCCCGGACGGCCTCTCAGGAGTTCAGCCAGGAGGACGATTCCAGTGTATCCGTCAGCGAATACAGCGATTTTATCGGCGAGGACTGCCGTAAGCTTATCGACGGATGCGAATATACGGACGGAAGTGCGGAAATTGTGAAGGAAGACGGAGAAGTCACCGATGATATCGGTATTTTCTATTACGATTCGGATAACACCGAAGTCATGCTCGTCGTAAGCAAAACCCATGATGTCACGCCGGATGCGATGGCGGATCTGGAAACGAGCCGTGTAGAAGGGCAGTCCGTTTTCCTCGCGAAAAGCGGGGACGAGGGAAACGAGTCGTGGTACGCCTCCGGCGAGAGAGACGGTCTCTCCTACTATCTCTTCAGCGCGACCGCGGACGAAACCGGTTTCAAAAAAATATTAAAAAATTTCCTGAAAGGCTGAAACCTTTTTCCGGGGTGCCCGGTATTATTTGTGAAGCCGGCAGGAAACAAAAAGACATCAGAAGAAACCAAGACCTGAATTCAACGCCCGGTCCGGCCGGAACGGAACAGACATTCTTTTAAAGATCCGAATGTTCCGGAACGGCGGGGCGGGCAGACAGGCAGAACGGAGCAGGCATGACCAGAAAAGCGGGGGGATTCAATAAACTGTTCGCGGTTCTCACCGCCGGAGCGCTGTCCGTTACCACAGCGGGCTGCGGGATTCTCCAGGAAAGAACCAGCGGAAGCAGCAGACCATCATCGGATCTGGTCCAATACGACGAAGGGGGCGATGATTCGACAGGCTCGGTGACGGGCGCTTCCGATGAAAGCAGCAAAGAAGACACCGGGTCCGGAACCGAAAAAAGCAGCCGGGGTTCCGAAGCAGAAGAAACTTTAATGGTATACATGGTCGGATCGGATCTGGAATCCCAGGCCGGAGCGGCCACACAGGATCTGAAAGAGATGGCCGCAAGCGGCTACGACGCGGACAGGATGAACGTCATCGTCTGCGCCGGAGGTTCAAACCACTGGTGGAATTCTTCCGTCTCATCGGATTCCCTGAATGTGTACGAGATGAAGAATAAAGACGTGAACAGCGTCTACGCCATGCAGTCAGACAACATGGGCGATTCCGGAACCGTCACGGAGTTTATGAATTACGCTTATGAAAACTATCCCGCCGAACATTACGGAATGATCTTCTGGAATCACGGTGGCGGAGCGGTTCTGGGATACGGAGCGGATGAGACTCACAACTACGATATGCTCTCTGTCGCCGAACTGAAAAACGGCATCGCCGGTTCCGAACTGGCAGACAGCCAGAAAATGGATTTTATCGGATTCGACGCCTGCATGATGGGCATGATCGAAGTCGCTGACGCTTTATCGGACTGCGCGGACTATATGATCGCCTCTGAGGAAGTAGAATCCAGCAGTGGCTGGGATTACAGCTGTCTCGACGACATCACGGACAACAAGGCTTATGAAGGAGACAAGGCAGCCGAATATTTCATCCACGCATTTCAGCTGTACTACGATCACTACGGCTCCTACTCTCCCGACTATTCCCTGTCCTGCGTGGATCTGAAAAAAATCCCGGACGTAGTCAATCGTCTCGAATCTCTCGTCACCTCCGCGGATAATTCCCTGCGGGCAGGCGAATATTCGAAAATCGCGAAATCGCGGGACAACGCAAAAGCATTCGGAATGGTGAGTGCGGACAGCTTCTACGATTACATTGACCTTTACTCCCTCTCGGATTCCATGAAAGAACAGTTCCCGAATGAGTGCTCGGATCTGCAGGCTTCCCTGGAGAACGCGGTCGTTATCAACGGATCCAATATTTCTCAGGCACACGGCATTGCGATCTACTTCCCCTTCCAGAACAAGGAATACGCGGATCAGTGGGTGACGGAGTACGAAAAGAACGGGTTCAGCCAGACCTACATCTCCTTCATCAAAGACTTCGTGAAAACCCTGGAAGGCGAGACGCTCTATGACTGGAATATCGGAGAAGTAACGCCATCTCAGGAAAACAACACCTCGGCATATTACGTACAGCTGACCGAAGATCAGGTCGCCAATTTCGCTCACGCCAATGCCTCTGCCTGGCAGGCGGACGACGAGGACACCTACATCTGCTGGGTGAACTCCAGAAACACGACACTTTCCGACGACGGAAAGCTCAGAAGCAAATTTGACGGAAAGATCTTCTACCTCACAGACAGCAACGGCGAAAGCATTCCCTGCTGCGCGACGGAAATTGAGTGGACAGATGAATACCGGAAATTCGCTATCCCGGTCATGATCAATCTTATGGATCCGGACAATTCAAAGAGCGCCTACATTCACGTAAAAGTGGACAACGACCACCCGAGCGGCGTCATCTGCGGCATCTACAATACTCTGGACGCCGACGGAGAGCTCTATCCGGACAAGACATTGATTGAAATAAAAGACGGAGACAGCATCACTCCGTTTCTCTTCGCGCGGGACATCGTATTTAACGACGACCAGACCGTAGCTCCGTTCGAGCAGTGGAAGGTTTCCTCCGGAGTCGGAGCGGAAATGACCGTTCACGGGGATTTTTCCGTCCAGCTGAAGACAAACGAAGAAACTTCCGACTATATCTGCCTGTTTTATATTACAGACACACAGGGAAATCAGTATTATACAAATTATCTCAAGATCCCGGCCAGTGAGTTTTCTCAGGGAGGATAAGCTGGAATCAACGAAATCATTCCGGAATTTCTTTCGGATAATACCGGACTACAGATGATGTAAACATTTTTTACATCTGGGGGGATGTAACTCATTGTTGATGGTTCATCAGACATGGAGAGAAAAATAATGAAAAAGAATTTCAAAACAAAACTGACAGCATCTGCTCTTGCCGTGATTATCGGTGCTTCCCTGGCTGCCTGCAGCGGCGGTGCAACCAAAGCGACCCCGGAAAGTCTCGCGAAAAGTGCCGTCACAAGCATGAAAAAAGCCGAATCGGTATCCGGTAAGATAAACATGGATTTCAGCGGCAGCATTTCCGTGACGGGCTCGAGTTCGACTCTGGATTTGGAAATGACGTCCGACCTGGATTTGGAAGAGACCTTCGATCCCTTTGTCATGCACATGAATGGCGATATGAATATCACTGCTTCCGGACAGGATCAGAGCCTCAATATTGAACAGTACACGGAAAAAGACAACGACAAACTGGTCAGCTATCAAACCGTGGATGACGGAGACACCTGGACGAAAACGTCCGCGGATATGTCCGACGAAGACGGGTCCTTCAGCGGCAGCAGTATCTTTAACAGTATTGCCAACGGGGATCTCGACGCCGATCTCGAAGAAGATACCGAGGAAGTCGAGGGCGAAGAATGCTATGTCATTGACACCGAAATTACCGGTGATATGATCACAGAGATTCTCGACAGCACCGGAATGGGAGACAGCCTGGGCGATCTGGACACAAGTGACCTGGAGGATGAGAGTGCGGATACGACTCTGTATATCAGCAAAAAGTCCTCTCGTCCGAAAAAAATGACCTGCGATATGGCCGATCTCGGATCTGCTCTCATCAGCAGTGCGCTTGAGGCGACCGGTGCCTCTGACACAGCCGATGTTAACATTGACAAGTTCACGGCAGAATACGTCTTCGACGAATTTGACAGCGTCGACGAGATCGAAATTCCGGACGAGGCAAAGGACGCAGAAGAATCCACCAGTGCCAGCGGCCTGTTTAACTCGTCGGGGACCGGAAGCACCAGCTCCTCTTCTGACCTGGGAACGTCGGCATCGACTGCGACTGCCACTCCGACCGCGACTCCGACTCCCACCGCGACGGCCACTCCCGCCGCTTCCGGACAGAACAGCACCACCGCTCCGGTAACCGGATCCACTGACTGGACCTCCCTCTCTTTCACTCTGGACGGGAAAAATTATCAGATCCCGTTTGCCTACTCCACCCTTCAGAGCGACTGGGCGTTCAATATGGCCGACTATGGCTATACAAACGGATACGCGACGAACCCGGGAGACAAGCAGTACTGCACGATCGATGTAACAAACAGCAAATATGACATGGACTTCAAGATCGGTACGGTCAATGTCTCGAACGCGGTTCAGGACATCACGCAGAACAGCATCTGGGCGGTCAACATGAGCATCGAGTGGGCGAATACCTGGCCGAGCCTTCAGCTTCCCGGAGGAATCACCTGGGGATCCACTTACGATCAGGTCATCGCCGCTTACGGAACGCCGGAGGATGAGCCCTACCGCTCGGATGAGCTCGGCTATTACTCCCTGAGCTACAACAACAATTACCAGCAGAGAATGAAGCTCATCGTCTACGACGACGGCGGACTGAAGGGCGTCACACTCGAGAACTACGCCCTGTAAGGATGACAGAAGCTCCGGAAAAGGAACCGCAGATATCTGTAATAATACGCTCCCGGTATTTCCCGAAGACAAAGTTCGGCGGGAAATGCCGGGAGCGTTTCTGTAACCTGAAGAACGATGTTTCCCGAGTCAGAAGCTCCTCTTTTTTTTCTCCTGCCGGAAATAACTCCGCACTTCCGCCACAAGCACTCCGTTCAGGGCGGCAAGCGCGATCAGATTCGGAATCGCCATCAGCCCGTTTACGATATCGGCAATCGTCCACACCGCCGATACGGTCATATATGGTCCGATAAAGACACAGAGAATATAGAAAAAGCGGAAAGTGCGGATCGCATTCCGGCTGTTGTGAGTCAGATAATCGAGACATCTCTCGCTGTAATAATCCCATCCCAGAATCGTCGTAAAAGCGAAAAACACGAGACACATCATCAGGAGAAAAGCCGATACCTGCTCCGGGAACGGAAGACCCGTCTGAAACGCCCTCGTCGTGATATCCACGCCCTCAAGGCCGTCGATTTTCCAGGCTCCCATGATGACAATGGTCAGGCCGGTCATCGTGCAGATAATGAGGGTGTCAATGACCGTTCCCAGCATGGAAATCAGTCCCTGGCGGACCGGCTCGTCGGTCCTGGCGGCAGCTGCGGCGATCGGCGCGCTGCCAAGTCCCGCTTCGTTGGAAAAAATGCCTCTGGCAATACCCTTCTGCATAGCCATCAGCATGGCTCCGACAGCGCCGCCTGCCGCGGCGCGGAGCCCGAACGCGCTCTGAATGATTTCGGCGAGAGCCGCAGGGATTTTCGTCACATGCGTCAGCAGGACAATCAGGGAAATCGCGATGTAAATGACCGCCATGAACGGAACGATCTTCTCCGCCACCCGAGAAATTCTCCGGATGCCCCCGAGAATCACCAGTGCGACGAAAAAGGTGAGCAGCACGCCCGCGATCACCACACTCCATGAATAGGTACGTCCGAACAGACTGACCGAGGCTGCTGTTTCCGGATCAAAAAAATCCTGAACCGCGCTTGTGATTCCGTTTATCTGGGTAAATGTTCCGATCCCGAACAAACCCACCAGAACGCCGAAAAAAGCAAATATCTTCGCCAGCCATATCCAGTTTTTTCCCATGCCTTTCTCAATGTAATAAAACGGCCCTCCGACGATATGACCGTCCTCCGCCTTTGTCCTGAATTTCACGGCGAGCGTGCATTCGGAAAACTTGGTGGCTGTTCCCACAAGAGCCGCCATCCACATCCAGAACAGAGCTCCGGGACCCCCGGCCGAGATGGCCGTCGCCACACCAACAATATTTCCCGTGCCGATCGTCGCTGAAAGAGCGGTGCAGAGCGCCTGAAAGCTGGTGACGTCACCGCTGCCCGTTCCTCCCTGCGAGCTTTCCCGGGAAAACATGAGCCGGAAGCCCGTTCCCATTTTCCGGAACTGAATCCCGTGCAGACGGATGGTGAGAAAAAGTCCGACTCCCAGAATCGCCGCGATCAGCGGAATGCCCCATACAAAATTATCAATAGTGCCAAGTATCTGATTTAACTCTCCCATCCGGTAAAACTCCCTGTGAAATGGCGGTTACAGCCCGTACCATCCGATCCCCTCGTCTCTCCAGCCGAGGCTGATCAGATACTCCTTCTCTTTCTGGCTTGCGGTGTAGTTGTGGTTATTCGAAAAGGCGTTGGGATTATACTGGCGGTACAGCGGCGTGGTTTTCGAGTCGTCGGAATACCACCCGATCCCCTCATATCGCCAGCCGGCCTCAACCAGCATGGCCTTCTCGCTCTCCGAGACCGTATAGTGATGCTCGCCTCCGTTTTTGTTATAGAGACGATAGACCGGCGTCTTCGACGATGCCGGGGCCGTCCATCCGATTCCCTCATTCCGCCAGCCGAGCGCCACGAGATCAGACTTTTCCTCAGCGCTGGCCGTATAAAAATGTTCCCCGCTGTTCGGATTATACAGACGATACATCGAAACCTCATTCTGTGATGTCTGGTCCTGATCCGTCTGACTTTGAGCCGTCTGTGTATTGACCGGCGTCAGAGTCGCCCGGACGGGGAAATTGTCGTAATCGCGGTTCTGATTGGCCGACTCACCGGAGCTCTCCAGCGCGGCGTTCACGTCCGCAAAATCGACCCAGCTTCCGTCACAGCAAAGATAACTCTCTCCCGGATTGATGATGCCCTCGTAATAGCCGGACTGCAGATTATCGGGATGATTATTATTATAGCGGCTGATAAACTCCTGGCTGTATCCCGCCTGAAGAATGATCTCACTCGCGCCCTCTTCTGTTTTTTCCGTCACCAGAATGCTGTACGAAGCGCCCTCCGGAAGCGTCACATCTCCCGTATCGATTTCCTCTTTGTGATAGCCCCCGTAATCATACGTCGTCGTATATTCTGCAATTTTCGTTCCGTCCGAGGGATTCGAGTACGAATCGGATAGGAGGAAGACCTGGTAGGTCACTGTGGTCTGCGGACTCGCCGTGATACAGGCGACCGATGTGATCTTCGAATCCTCCGGGGCCTGGAATATATTGGCCATGGAAACCTCGTGGGTGCTGTAATCCATGACGTCCGGCATATAAGAATTCATATAATCGTACTGGGCACTGATCTCCGAAGAATCCGACCCGGTCCCCCCGCTGACGTCATAGAGGAAGGACACCGCATTGGAAAGCGACCTGTCGTAGTAGGAGATCCAGAAACATCCCGAGTGCTTTCCGGTTTCGGAATCTACGTAACCGAAATCCGAGTAATCCGACCCGTCGCTCGTCTCCGACCCCCAGCTGTTTTTTACAAGCCAGGCGCCGTCGCTTTCCGGCTGATTTCCCTCGTTGAAATTATCTTTGCTGAAATTATCGTCCCATCCGATGATGCAGACCTCATGATTGATAGCGGTATCCTCGCTGTTGTAAACCGCGTAATTTTCAGAGCTGTAACTGTCCGAGCCGGTGTTGAAATAGAGCTGAATATCGAGCCCTCTTCCCTCCTTCAGTTCCTGCTTCATGGCCCGGATATCTGCCTCGATGACAGACGATTCGTCACTGTTCGCAGGATTCGGAAGGATCCTCGTCTCACTCAGGGTCCATCGCTTCTGAAAGCGGTGATCTTCGGAGACGGACCAGTCCCCGGAGGCGTCCCGGTTCCCCGCGTGATTTGCGTAGGGAACGTCCGACTCATAGACGGGACCGATCCCGGAGGACAGAACGGAAGTCGACGTATAGCTGGAACCTCCGAAAAAAACATCCGAGGCATCGTAATCCTCAGCAAGGGGCGTATAGCCCTCTCCCTCCTGACTGTGGGTTTCACTGAGGCCGGACGGGTTCTCTTCAAGAGGCGTCCCGGCCATCCAGGCCAGCTGGAGCTCGGAGAGGTCCATTGACGAGCCGGAAGTCACCGTCTCCTCATAGGTTTCATTCAGATCCGAGAGAATGCTCGTCTCCGAGGCGGCCACCGCGCTGAACGCCCAGCAGGTACCCCATGGATTCTGATTTTTGACCGGAGTAACGACGCCCTGATCTCTCAAATCGAAAGAAGTCTCCTGATCCGCTCTCGCGGCCTGCAGGATGACGGAATCTTCGTCCGCGGAGCTGCCGGTTCCGTCCCCGTCAAAGACTTTTTCGTCAAACAGATCGGAAATATCGCCGCTCTTCTGATAGGCCTGGTCCGATTCAATATTCTGTTCCGTAATGTCACTGATCAGCATGGATGCCGCATCATCCGAAGAGGTCACGCTTACATCTGCCCCCACCGCCTTCGGCGCGCACACGGCAGCCGCTGCCACAAGGCTGATCAGCACACGGATCGTATTTCTGAATTTTCTCCTCACCATACATCACTCTCCAGATTTATTGCTTCCGGGATTTGTATTTCACGTACCATGAAAATCCGGGAAATCCGGCATAGAAGCCGTTTTATTGTAACACAGAATAAACTTTCGGTTTACACGGATTTCAGTACAAAGCCATACTCAAATCCGGAATCCGGCTTTTTCACACGAAAGAAACCAAAGCGGCCATCCCCGACGGAATTGACAAATATACGGTTTCCATGGAAAATGGAATCTGGAAAATCATTCGTTGAGCGAAAATTATTCAATTTTTTTTCATCAGGAGAACGATATGAAAGATGTGATCATCATCGGGGCCGGCCCCGGTGGAATTTTTTCAGCCTATGAACTGACAAAAAAACGTCCCGACCTGGACGTCATGATTCTGGAGGCAGGAGGCCCGCTGAATGAGCGGCACTGTCCGATCGACGGAAAAAAAATCAAGACCTGCATCCGCTGCAATACATGTTCGATCATGAACGGCTTCGGAGGTGCGGGCGCTTTTTCCGACGGAAAATATAACAACACCAACGATTTCGGAGGAACGCTCTACCAATATATCGGCCGGGAAAAGGCGCTGGAACTCATGCACTACGTGGATGACATCAATGTCTCCCACGGCGGAAGCGGAACCCGGATGTATTCCACCGCCGGATCAGAGCTGAAGAAAATCTGCATGCAGAACAAGCTGCAGCTGCTGGAAGCCTCTGTGCGACATCTCGGCACGGACATTAATTACATCGTCCTGCAGAATCTGTATCAGGAGCTGAAGAATCGCGTAGAAATCCGGTTTCATACCCGGGCCGATCAGGTGGAAAAAACCGTTTCCGGATATCGGATCCATTTCGGGGATACGTATGAGGACTGCCGCTACTGCGTCATTTCCGTCGGGAGAAGCGGGAGCAAGTGGATGGAATCCGTCTGCCGGGATCTGGATATCCCGACCAAATCCTGCCGGGTGGATCTCGGGGTCCGCGTGGAACTTCCCGCGGAAATCTTCGAAAATATCACATCGGCTCTCTATGAAGGAAAGATCGTCTATCGGACGGAAAAATACGAGGACCGGGTCCGGACCTTCTGTATGAATCCGAACGGGCTGGTCGTCGCCGAAAACACGAACGGCATCATCACCGTAAACGGACACGCCTTTGAAGATCCGGCAAAGAAGACGGGCAATACAAACTTCGCCCTTCTCGTCTCAAAAACTTTCTCCGAGCCGTTCCGGGATTCCAACAGCTACGGCGAGAGCATCGCGCGTCTCTCCAATATGCTCGGAGGCGGCGTGATGGTCCAGCGCTTCGGAGACCTGGAACGCGGGCGCCGCAGCAACGCGCAGCGGATCGCGGAAGGCACCGTGCGTCCGACGCTTGACGCAACGCCGGGCGATCTGTCCCTGGTTCTTCCGAAACGGATTCTGGACGGAATCATCGAAATGATTTACGCGCTGGATAAAATTGCCCCCGGAACCGCCAACGACGACACTCTCCTCTACGGCGTGGAAGTCAAATTCTACAACATGGAGGTGGAGCTGGACAGGCATCTTGAAACGATGCACCGGCATCTGTACGTGATCGGAGACGGCTCCGGAGTGACCCACTCCCTCTCCCACGCTTCCGCCAGCGGCGTATATGTCGCGGACGAAATCGCAAGGGAAATGTAAACGGAACTATTCCGTTCTCAGAGCGGCAACCGGGTCGCTCTTTGCCGCTTTCCCGGACGGGATCAGTCCGGCGAGGATCGTGAGCGCGCAGCTCAGAAGAATCAGCAGGAACACCGATTCCGGTTTCAGAAAGACGCGAACGTACTGTCCGGATTTTTTTTCGATCAGCGAGGTAATCGGAAACGTCAGCGCGATGGAGACCGCGACTCCGATGAGCCCGGCAAGAAATCCGGTGATAAATGTCTCAGCATTGAAGACTTCCCGGATATTGCGCTTGGAAGCGCCCATCGCCCTCAGAATTCCGATCTCCTTTTGCCTCTCCAGGACACTGATATAGGTAATGACTCCGATCATGATCGATGAAACGATAAGCGAAATCCCCACAAACGCGATCAGCACATAGCTGACCAGATTCACGATGCGGGTGACGGAACCAAGCATAGCCGCCATAAAATCCGTATAGGCGATCACTTTATCCGAGTTGCCGCTCTCTCTCATCTTGTCGTTATATTCGTCGAGAATATCGGTTACTTTCTGCTTTGACTCAAAATCCTTCGAGTAGAGATAGATCGCGTCAGGCGATTCCGGATCGACATATCCCATCTCCTGCAGGACGCTCTTCTGATCCGAGGAGGCATCCGAATAGAGCGAACTTAACAGCGAATTGATCTGCTCCGGATCCATGCTGGTGCGAATCGCTCCCGCAAGGGCGTCCGTATCAATTTTCAGCAAATCTCCCATATTGTTCTGCATAGAAGAAAGAATATTCTTCATGGCGGATGACAGAGTCTGCTGCAGCTGCCCGCTGATCTGGTTCATCGCCGAGGACATGATTCCGGAGACCGCCTCCTGGATGCTTCCCGAGAGCGAAGCGGAAAGCTGCTGTGCGGCAGACTGGAGCTGCGAAGACAAAGCCTGCTCTACACCGCTTGTGTCGATGATCTCTCCGGCCGCCTCCGTGAGTCTGGTCTGCCCGTCCTCACTCGAAAGCCACGAGGAAAAAGATTCCGCCAGCTTGTCCGGCTGTGGCTTGTTGTTTGCTTTCGCCCACTCACTGTATTTTTCCGCGAGCGCTCCGGTGATCTCTGCGAGCTGTTCGTTGGAAATTCCGTCCGAATCCAGTGCCAGCTCCGACACGGCGTCCGAGAGAAGCTTCTGCCCTCCCGCCGTGCTCAGATATTCCCGGAGTGCATTCATGTCATAGACCGAAATCTTTTCACTCTCCGCCTTTCCCTCGTTGACGTTATTTACGTACTCAATCCAGGACTGCAGAACCTTCGTGATCACATTTTCCAGATCATCCGGATCGACGGAAACATGCGAGACGATCTCCCCGATCTGTTCTCTCACAACTTCCAGCGCTTCTTCCGAATTCAGAAATTCCCCGATCGAATTGCCCAGCTCCGCGTAATTGGTAGAAGGATCCTTTGCGGAATACGACAGATAGCCTTCCGCCATCCGGGAAAAAAGCCGGGAGAGCGTATCCGCGGACACATTAAAGCGGACTGAGTTCATGATATCCGAAACATCAATGGACTCCAGAATGGATTCCAACTGGTCTTCGTCGACGAACTGTCCCGGATCTATTCCGGAAAGGTCAATGTCATCCAGATTCAGGTCATCCGCGTCGAGACCCGCCTCTTCGATATCTTCCGCCGAGAGGCCTTCCTCCAGAGCAGAAGAATCCACGGAAAAAGCGTCCCGGATCGCATTTTCATCGATGGTAATCAGCTTGCTGAAATCGAGATCCTGCTCTTCCCCGAATTTGTCTCCGGTCAGTACATTGACGTCCGTCGAATCCAGCTGTGCTTTTACCACATCCGATTTCGCCGCTTTCCGGTTCAGCTCCGTGACCAGTTCCGGCAGATACCCGATTCCTGTCTGAAGACTCTGGTTATTCTCATCTTTCGCCTGAATCACTCCGGTGATCTTCAGCTCTCTCCCATTCTGAACCAGTTTTTTCAGATATTCCTCATCGTCCGAGCGATCGACCCAGACGCCGTATGAACTGTCATACTGATAATAATCCGCACTGTTTACCAGCCGGAACGTCCGCCCGATAAATTCATCGTAGGAAAACGTCTGTTCCTCATCTCCGCCGGACGAGGCAGATACGGACTCCGTGGAATCCTCTTCCGAATCGCTGTCCTCTTTTTCTCCACTCAGGCGATCTATCATATCCTCCAGCTCACTGAGATCCATTACCCCGATCTCATACAGAAGGACGTCGCTGACTCTCCCGTCCGCCGGCAGAACCAGGACGAGGTCGCCGCTGCTTTCCGGCCAGTGTCCTGCCTTCAGATCGTAAGCATTCTCGTAGAGGAGCCTGTCCGCCGGCAGCTTGCTGAACAGAGAAGAACTCACATAGCTGAACATCTGGGAGCTCATGATCGAAGAAGTCGACGAGTCCGAAGATCCTTCTGAAAGCTTCGAGAACAGGCGGTTCGGATTGAGCTGAAGCACCTCCCCGGAGTCCGTCTCCTTTTCATCGGAAATCCGGAAAATCTGCGGCTCAATATTGTAAATATACTCAATGGAACTGGTGTATTCCCCGATCTCCGATTCCCCGCTCTCCAGATATTTTTTAAGCGAACCGAGGTCATTTTTCTGAACGCCGGAGAACAGATTTTCAGCCAGCCTGCTGACTCCGACCGCATCCGTCTCCACTTCCTCCCGGCTGTTTCCGAACATCCCCTGCTCTCCGCTCCCGGAACTGTTCATCAGACTCGTGAGATCGACCCCGGTACTCTCAATTTCCAGCGGATACTGCGCGAGCGTCTCCGCCTCGGTCGTCTCAATATAATGATTCACGCCCGTAGAGATCGCCAGAATCAGCGCAATTCCGATGATTCCGATCGAGCCCGCAAACGAAACGAGAATCGTGCGTGCCTTTTTGGTCCTCAGATTATTAAAACTGAGCGACAGAGCCGTCAGGAATGACATGGAAGTCCTGCGCGTATTTTTTCCGGAAATTTTTTTTCTGCCCGGCCCTTTTTCTTCCGTTTCCGGAACCACGCCGGAAACATCCGCGGGATCGCTGTCGGATATCACACGGCCGTCTCTGATCCGGATAATGCGCGTAGCGTATTCTTCCGCGAGAGAGGGATTGTGAGTGACCATGATTACCAGCCGGTCTTTCGCCACTTCCTTCAGGAGATTCATCACCTGTACGCCGGTCTCGCTGTCCAGCGCTCCTGTCGGCTCATCCGCCAGCACTACATCCGGATCATTGACCAGGGCCCGGGCAATCGCGACTCTCTGCATCTGCCCGCCCGACAGCTGCATTGGACGTTTGTTCATGTGTTCCCTCAGGCCGACCTGATCCAGAGCGTCCTCCGCGCGGCGGCGCCTCTCCTCCGGCGAGACGCCGCCAATTGTGAGCGCCAGTTCCACATTGGAAAGAACCGTCTGATGCAGGATCAGATTGTAGTTCTGAAAAACGAATCCGATCGTATGATTGCGGTATGAATCCCAGTCGCGGTCCCTGTAGTGCTTCGTTGAGACTCCTCCGATCACCAGGTCGCCGCTGTCGTATTGATCCAGACCTCCGATGATGTTCAGAAGCGTCGTCTTCCCCGAACCGCTCGGCCCCAGAATCGCGACGAATTCATTATCGCGGAAAACGAGACTCACGTCGTCCAGCGCCTTCTGAACCAGATTTCCCGTGTGATATTCTTTGCTGATGTGCTGTAACTGAAGCATGAACTCTTTCCTGTCTCTGTCCGTCGCACGGACCGGATTGTCTGCTGCTGCAAAAAAATCCTGTAATCAGGGATTTCATTTTACATCAGAATGGCGTTGAAAGGAAGACGGGAAAAAGAAACAGAAAAAATTACCGGCACAGCCTTCGCTTTATGAGGCACTTCGTCCCCAGTTTTTCATGACCTCCACTTTTGTCCGCTCCGCCTTTTTCATCAGAAAAACGGCTACTACAGCGGAAATAGCCTCCGAGATCGGAAAAGCGAGCCAGATCATGGTTTCCGGATCATTTGTCTGCGAAAAAATCCAGCACAGCGGAAGAACGACGATCAGAAGCCGGAGCAGAGAAACGATCAGCGAATAGGTGCCGCTCTCAAGGGCCTGAAACACCCCCTGCGCGGCAATACTGATCCCGGCGAAGATAAACCCCGGCGCGATCATCCGCATTGCTCTGACGCAAAGCGTCTCCGTCCCCGCCGTCAGCCCGAAGACCCGGGCGAGCGGATGGGCGAACAGCTCCAGAATCAGAATTCCCGCGAGCATGATGATCTCTGTATCAATCAATCCGTACCGGATTCCCTCCCGTACTCTCTTCTGCGATCCCATTCCGTAATTATAGGAAATCAGCGGAGTAACGGCATCCCGGATTCCGAATCCCGCAAAAAAGATAAACTGCTGAATCTTGTAGAAAATTCCATAGGCAGTGACGGCGGAAGAGGAAACGTGTCCGAAGATGATATTTACGCCGTATGTCATGACCGACATCAATGCCTGCATGATAATCGCCGAAGTACCGATGCTGTATATCTCCCGGATTGTCCTTCCGTCCGGCTTCAGATAGATGATTCCGGACGGGATTTCTTTATTCTTCGTGTACTGGAAAAAAGCGGCCAGCACGAACGAAACCATCTGTCCGAGAACCGTCGCCCAGGCTGCGCCTGCGATTCCCATAGCCGGGCACCCGAGAAGCCCATAGATCATGATCGGATCAAACACGATATTGGTCAGTGCTCCGGAAATCTGGGCGATCGTAGAATATATCGTTTTCCCGGTCGACTGCAGAAATTTCTCGTAAATTCCGAATTCGATGATGAAAATACTCAGAAACGTACAGATTTGAAGATACGTAGTCGCCATGTTCAGGATATCGGCATCACTCGTCTGTGACGTCAGGTACCCCCGGATTCCGAATATTCCGAATAGGACGAAACACAGATAAATAATAATTCCGAGCGTCACTCCGTTTCCGGCGGCAAGCGCCAGCTTTTTCGTATTCTTCTGTCCGAGACTCCTGGAAAGAAGTGCGTTGACCCCGACGCCCGTCCCGACGCCGAAGGCGATAATCAGCATCTGAATGGGAAACGCGAGGGTGAGCGCGTTGACGCCCAGCTCGCCGGAGTGAGCGATCCCGTT
Organism: Bilifractor sp.; assembly: GCA_050944685.1. Taxonomy (GTDB): domain Bacteria; phylum Bacillota; class Clostridia; order Lachnospirales; family Lachnospiraceae; genus CADBRN01. The sequence continues at coordinate 24,890 of JBMNRP010000012.1, read as the reverse complement.
CATATCCGGCATTCGCGCGACGAACATGCTGTCCACGATGTTATAGCACGCCTGAAGCACCAGCGAGCAGATGATCGGAATGCCCATTTTCAGCAAGACCTGCGGAACCGGATCCGTTCCCATTCTGTTTTCTTTCATATTCTTACTCATGATCATTTCCCCTTAATACCAGACTTTTTTCTATTGTTATACGTGTCAAAGATCAGATGGCAGAACGGCGCCGCGGCAAACATATTCCAGAAAAATGCCATCGGAAAGTTTTTGAGGACGGTTCCGACCCAGATGGCGATGATGTTCACCGGAGACTGGTGTGCCAGGATAAGATTGAATAGAATCGTCGCAATAAAACTCATGGTAGGGCACATGACGGCGACCGTCCCGGCCTGCCTCATGACCCTGCAGAAATAGGGATTGTCCTTTTTCGGATCGGTATGTCTCGCCGCAAACGAGGCACCGATCCGGTTCCCGAAAAGCGATGAAGTGATAAAAACGAACAGTCCCATATAGGAAGCTTCAATCAACGCGTCAAAGAAGACGTGATTGACCATGGTGGAGAACCCTCCCTGATTCAGGTTGAAGCCCTCCTTGATCGCAACGTTGTAAACTTCCATGCCATACGCCATTACGTATGACATCAGGATTCCGAATACGGTCCCCTGCACTTTGTTTTCCGGCATGTTACTTCCTCCTTCGGAATACAACCTAATCCGGCGATCCGAACCTGTTCCCGGCATCCGGACCACCCGGAAATGACAGACATAAAAAACAGCGAAACGCGCATTTCCATAAACACTTGGACTTACGCATTTCGCTGCTCAGCAAATGCTATTATATACTTTTTCAGCAATTAATGTAAGAAAAAACTGGTACCCTCCGAAAAAAATACATTATCTGATTCTGTGCAGCAGACAATTTTTCAAAACCGGAATTGCAAAGCAATAAAAGCCGAAGAAAAAGTTCAGACCGATTCCGGAGCCAAAAGGTGAGGCTGTCTTCTTATCTTAGTTGTCTGTCTCTTTTCTTTCAGAAATCATAGGAAGAAAATCCGCCAATACAATAGCCGCCAGCATCAGAATACAGCCAGACAGCTCCCTGAATGTCGGCTTCTGTCTCAGAATCAGAAAGCCGGCAATCAGACTGAAGCAGGATTCCATGCTCATCAGCAGGGACGCCACCGAAGGATTCAGCCCTTTCTGGCCGATGATCTGAAGCGTATCTCCGACCGCATTGGCGATAACTCCCGCATAAAGCAGCGAAAAAATACATTCCCCAAGAGCAGAAAGTGACGGCGATTCGAAGAGAAACATGAAGATCAGACCAATACTTCCTGCGACAAAAAACTGAACGCACGAAAGAGAAATCCCGTCCGTGATTCCGGAAAAACGGTCTATCACCAGAATATGAAGCGCGTAACAGAATGCCCCCGCGAGACAGAACGCGTCCCCTTTTGCTATCGACAGCCGCTCATTGATACAGATAAAATACAGTCCGCAGAGCGCGATTCCCACAGCGGCCCAGATCAGAGGGGATGGTTTCCTCCCGTGAAAAATCCCGATCACAGGTACCAGAATAATATAAAACGCGGTAATAAACCCTGCTTTTCCCACCGTTGTATATTTTATTCCGATTGTCTGCAGAATCATCGCGGCAATCAGGCTGCATCCGCAGCCGATCCCGCCAAGAATCAGATCTTTTTTCTTAAATTTTCCGAGGTCGGGGATCTTCCTGTTTCTCAGAAGAGTCAGCGGCAGCAGACTGAATCCGGCGAGCAGCAGTCTGAATCCGGTGAAGGTAATCGGCTGGACCGCTTCGACGCCTTTGCTCGTCGCAACGAAACTGGTTCCCCAGATCAACGCGGTAAGAAGAAGCAGCATCGAATTGCGAAGTCTGTAGTTTTTCAAATCATTATCTCCTCCCGATGCAGATATTAATATATTAATATTTGTATCAGGCTTTGTCAAGCTGGCAATCACCAAAAACCCGAAAACACAAATTGTTTTTCTTTAATATATTATTGTATTAATATTTATCATCCGGGGAAGTTTTCGATATTTTTACCGGATTTTTTCACGAAGTCAGAAAAGAACATGTGAAAAACTTAATTATTGACCGATTGACCAAAATAAAAATTACTAGTATACTAGTCATAACAGATATTTTCTTAATAAAATGGAGTTGTCATCATGATTGCCGTAAACAATACCCGAAGAGCAAAACTGAATGTCTACCAGGAACTGAAGGACCGGATTCAGTATCTTGAAATGATGCCCGGGGAACCGATCAAGGAAAGCACCCTGACGGAAAAACTCGGGGTCAGCAGAACCCCTATCCGGGAAGCGCTGATCCGTTTGTCCAGTGAAGATCTGATCGACATCTATCCGCAGCGCGGAACATATGTGTCCGAAATCAATTTTGCCATTGCAAAGGAATGCGCCTATATGCGCCATATCCTCGATTCGGACGTCTGCCTGAAGCTCTGCCGGGAAAAAGCGAATCTGGAGGATGATCTGGAGGACAGCCTCTTTTTTATGAAGAAGGCTATCAAAAATAAAGATGTGCGTGGATACATCCAGAACGATAATTCGTTTCACGCCGCTATCTTCCGTGCCGCGGGGCACGAAATGACATGGGATATTATCGCGGATTCGAGGGCTCACTATAATCGTGTCCTCACGCTGGACCTGCGGCGAAAAGGAATCATGCGGAAATCTCTGAATGAGCATCTTGAGATGATCAGACTGATCCGGGAAGGAAAAGAGGAAGAGCTGGTCCGTCTGATGGATATTCATCACGATTACAGTTCTATGGACCAGCGTGAGTCGGAACTTCGCAAAGAATTTCCGGATTACTTTAAATCATAAGCAATCTGATTTCTTTGCTGTTCTTTTGTGAAATTTCACTTCTGTTCGATCTTCCGGACCGGGCGCGCGGGAACACCGGCGGCAACCGTATCGTCCGGTATATCGTGCGTTACGACGGCTCCCGCCGCGATCACACAGCCGGATCCGATCGTCACACCCGGCATGACGGATACGTTTGCCCCGATCCAGCAGTTATCTCCGATCTCAATCGGAAGTGCTCTTTCTTTTCCCCGGTTTCTGGACATGGCATCCGTCGGATGCGATGCGGTATAGAAGCCGCAGAATGGTCCGACGAAGCAATGGGAGCCGACCGTGATCGGTGCTCCATCCATAAAATAGCTGTGGTGATTGACAAAAACACTCTCGCCGAAATGCGTATTGGTTCCGTAATCAAAAAAAACCGACGGCAGAACAATAAGACCGGCGGGCAGTTCTTCTTTCCCCAGAATCCGGCGCAGAATTTCTTCCGCTTCCGGCGATAGCGCCGGTGCCTGATTGTAAAGCTGACATTCACGCATGGTCTGCGTTCTTTCGCGGATCAATTGAATGTCATTATTTGCGTCATACCACATGCCGAGTTTCATTTTTTCCTTTTCCGTCATCGGTCTTCTCCTGAACCCGCTGTATACTTTTCCCGGGGATCTTCAAAGCAGAGAAATCTGCCCTGATAAGTATAACAGAAAAGCTTCTGACCGGCGAATTGAAATAATATTATCCCGGTGATATAGTCAGCTTACAAAAAAATTCAATATGAAAGGAGTATAAGATGGGAAAAACAATAATCCGTGCGGTGCGCGGTGATATTACGAAAATCAGCGATGTGGACGCCATCGTAAACGCGGCGAATACCTCTCTTCTCGGAGGAGGAGGCGTCGACGGGGCGATCCACCGGGCAGCGGGGCCCGAGCTTCTGGCGGAATGCCGCACGCTGCACGGCTGCCGCACGGGAAATGCAAAAATCACCTCTGCCTACCGTCTTCCCTGCAAGTACGTGATTCATACCGTGGGGCCCGTCTGGAGCGGAGGAAACCGGAACGAGGATGAACTTCTCGCCGGCTGCTACCGGCACTCCCTGGAGCTTGCGGTAGAAAACGGAATCCGGAAAATCGCATTTCCGTCCATCTCGACCGGCGTGTATCATTTTCCCGTCGAACGGGCAGCCGCTCTCGCACTGGCTGAGGTCCGGAAATTCATTCAAAACCATCCGGAAAAACTGGACCTGGTCGAATGGGTTCTGTTTGATGACCGCACCATGAGCGTTTACGAAAAAGCCATCGAAACATCCGCCGGCAGCGACAGCTGACGGGAGCCGAAGGACGGACATCTTATCCGGGTTGTTCCAGAACCCACCGGATTCCTTTTGCGGTCCGCTCTTCGAAATTCTGAAAATGGTTTCCCGGATTCCATTCGAACCGGGTATTTATTCCTTTTTCCCTGTAGTATTCTTCCAGCGCCTGCGTCCGGTCACCGACTGTCTTCATGGTCTTGTTTCGGGTCCTGCTCTCCCGGTCCCCGAGGGAAAAATACAGGCATTCCGGTTCTCTTTTCATCGCATGGTCCCGGGCGTATTCCAGAAAATCCGGGTACCAGAAAGAGCCTGACATACTTGCCGCGCGGGCGAAAAGATCTGTCCGGTATAACGAATAGACGGCAAACAGGCCGGCGAGCGAGTAACCGGAGATCACACGGTACGCCGGCGCTTCGGGGAGCTTCTCTTCCACTTCCGGAATGATCTTCTCTTCCATATCGGAAAGAAAACGGCCCGCCTTTCCCTGATATGCGGTTCCGTTTTTTAACACCGGCGGACAGTACCACGGGCTCATCTCATCATTCCACTCCAGACCGCCGATCACCGCGAGCGAGTGAGCCGGAAAACCCGGCTCACGAAGAATTTTCTGTACTCCTTCCATCTCCTCTGCAGAGAAAGTATCCAGGTAAACAATCGGACTTCCGGAAGATCCCAAAAAAAGGGTAATATTCTTCCCGGAAATCTGCAGATCTGTTCTCTCACTCATAAATAATGACCTCCCTCGCCGGAAAGCCTGAACACATCAGGACTTCTTTCTTTTCGGCATGAGATTGCGGATGTAATGCTCGAAATGGCAGTTGATGAAGCCTCCGATCAGCAAAATATAAAAGCAGCAGTACATCCAGAACAGGAGAATAGCCAATGTTCCGAGGCTCCCGTAAAAGGAAGTAAACTTGTTGAAGCCGTTGACATACATGGCGAAGAAGACGGAAAAGATGACCCATATCGCCGCAGCGAACACGGCGCCGGGAAGCTGGTAGTAATATTTTCTCTTGCCGGCCGGCATATACGTATACAGAACGGCAAAAATAGCCGCCGCAATCAGAAAGCAGATAATTCTTCGCGTTCTCGTGAATGTACGGACACGATATTTCTGATTCGGGAGATAGGCCATAAAAAAGTCCTGAATCTGATCGCTGAAGATGAAATAAACCAGCACCAGAAACAGAATCGTGAGAAGCGCAGTCCAGAGAAGAGAGATCAGGACCAGCCGCCAATAGCTCCTGTGCTCTTCCGCCTTGTAGACGTCATTCATTCCCTGCAGCAGAGCGAGATTCCCCTGAATCGAAGTCCACAGAAGTGTAATAACCGAAATGGGAATGAGATTGCCGGAATGTTCGTAAGCCTCCGTGATAATAATCTGAACGAGAGAATCTACGGCGTCCGGCGTCACCGCCGTCACCGCCGTCACCAGATCCTGCTCTTTCATCCCGGTCAGCGGAAGCATGGCGGAAACAAAAACCAGAATGGGAACGAGGGCAAGGAAATAATAAAAGGTGGTGCTGGAGGCATACGTCCCCATATGGCGCGTGCCGATTCCTCTGACGACGGACCTGCTCAGTCTGCTGATATGGTTTTTTCTTTTTTCTGAGCGCTGCCTCTTTCTGCGAAACATCCTGAAATAATCCTCATCCGATCCCGGTTTACGATAATCTCTGCATCCCGGCTGTTATGAAGCCCTGCACATCTGATCATACACTGATTTCCCCAGGGAAAAAAGAAAAACCTTTTTATTCCGGGAACTCCCTGCAGAAATCTGTCGATGTTTTCTGCTGACTGCGATATAATAGAATAGGCTTATGGCAAAGCAATCCTTAAATATTTGGAGGTAATTATGAGCAAAACATTAGTGGCGTATTTCTCAGCTACCGGAACGACAAAAAAACTCGCGGAAAATATCGCGAAGGAGGAAAACGCGGATCTGTTCGAGATCGCACCGGTCCGGCCCTATACCAAAGAAGATCTCGACTGGAACAACAAGCAGTCCCGTTCTACTCTTGAAATGAACGACCCGAACTGCCATCCGGAAATAAAAGAAGCAGCCCCGGATCTCGCGCCGTATGACACAATCATTCTCGGCTTCCCGATCTGGTGGGGCAGAGAACCCAGCATCGTAGACACCTTCCTTACGTCCGCGGATTTCTCCGGAAAAACTATTATTCCCTTCTGCACGTCCGGCGGAAGCGGCATGGCGCGCACCAGCGAACGTCTGCAGAATCTGGTCGGAAAGAGTGCAAAGGTGACCGAGGGGCGCCGCATCGGAGGAGAAGTTTCCATGAAAGATCTCAAGATCTGGTTTGATGGCTTCCAGCAGTGGTAATCCTCCCAATAAAAACATCTGATGCAAGAAGCGTCCGCCATTCCTGACGGCAGAGAATGGCGGACGCTTCTTTTCTGCTTTCCCTTATTTTTTCCGGCAGTGTGAAAAGCAAAACGCCGGATTCACTTCCAGTAGGAAAGTCCCGATGCGTCAAGCCCGATATCTTTTGGGCGAAAGACAGGATTTTTTCCGGCTTTATGCTGCTTTTCAAAATCCTTCAGTGTCTTCACGGCGGTATTGGACATGATCACGCAGGCAGGCAGATTGATCATCGTCATACAGCCCATGGTGATATCCGCAAGATCCCAGCAGACATTCATCGGCATGATCGCGCCCATGAAAATGACGACGCAAGCCACGAGATAAAAAGTATACATCACCCTTTTGCCCGGCATTTTCTTATGATTAATGTAGGCCATCGCGTTATTCACGTAATAGAGATTCCCGATGAGGGTTGTAAACGCGAACAGAATCATCGATACGGTGATAATGATCGGCCCCGCCTTCCCGAACACGGTTGACGTCGCGTTCTGGACAAATGTGGCCGGCTCGACATTCTTTCCATATTCAGCACCGGACGAAAGGCACATGAAAGCGGTCGCCGTGCAGAGAAGCATGGTGTCGATGTAAACCGAAATCGTCTGAACCAGTCCCTGCTTCGCCGGGTGTGACACTTCCGCAGACGCGGAAGCGTTCGGCGCGGAGCCGACGCCTGCCTCGTTCGAATACAGACCTCTCTTGAACCCATAGATCATGCAGGATCCGGCGAGTCCGCCGAAAATCGCGCGGAAATTGAAGGCGTCATGAAAAATCGCCGCAAACATCACCGGGATGTGCGGGATATGTGCAAAAATAACTATCAGCGAGATGATCACATAGAAGACGCCCATGACCGGCACGATGACAGAAGTCAGATGGACTATCCGTTTTCCGCCCCCGAACAGACAGTAGCCCACGATGAGAGCCAGAATGCTGCCGACGACCATCGGCGTCGTGTCCGGATTGTAAAACGAATAGGTCGCGAAAGTTGACTGCAGATTGTATGAGCAGAGCAGATTAAAGCCAACCGCATATGTCGCGATCAGGAAAATGCAGAAAAGCACCGAGAGCCACGGTGCATGCATCGCTTTCTCAATGTAATAGGCCGGCCCGCCGTAGCATCCGCCGTCATCATTTTTCTGCTTGTAGATCTGGGCGAGTGTACTTTCCATGAAAGCGGAAGACGCTCCGATCAGGCACATGACCCACATCCAGAAGGTCGCCCCTGCCCCTCCGAGGCAGATCGCGGAGGCGACTCCGATAATGTTTCCGGTGCCGACGCGGGAAGCCGTCGAAACCATAAGCGCCTGAAAGGAAGAAACCTGATTCTTCCCCTCCGGCTTCTCGACCACGAGCCTGCATGCCTCCGGAAAAAGACGAATCTGCACGCCCTTTGTTCTCACCGTGAAATAGATTCCGGCAGAAGCCATAATGATTATCAGAACAGGATAATACATCACAGAATCAATTGCATCCAGTATTGACAAAACCGCATCCATTAAATATTTCTCCTGGTGTTTCCAAATACCGCTGAATTCTGACTGCGCTTCCCTTTTTGCAGCATCACAAGAAATACTTTACTAGATGCTAACATATTTTGCAAGATGCATCAAAATCATACACGCGTACTTTTAAACCGGACCGGGGACTGTCCCGCGTGATGCTCTCCGATGATTTTTTCCATCCAGATCATGTGATACCAGGTGTCAAATTTATATCCGCACTGATGGAAAGTGCCAACGAGATGAAAGCCGAGATGCTCATGAAACTGCGCACTGTTGAAATTCAGGTGATTATCCTCGGATTCCGGGTAGCCGATGCAGGCGTAAAGATTCAGGACGCCCATATCCGCGAGTTCCTTTTCCAGTGCTTCATACAAAAGTCGCCCGAGTCCTTTTTTCTCACAGGTGTGATCCAGATAGATCGTCAGTTCCGCCGACCAGTCGTAGGCGGCCCGCCCCACGAAAGAACCCGCATAGGCATACCCGACGATCCGGCCGTTTTTCTCCGCCACCAGATACGGATATTTTTCCAGTGTGTGCCGGATTCTTCCGCGGAATTCTTCCTCCGAGGGCACTTCATACTCAAAGGTAATGGCCGTCTGCTCCACATAATAGGAATAGACGGAGAGAATCCCGGGAGCGTCCTCTTCCGTCGCATTTCGTATCACAACATCCTTCAGAAACAAACTATCTTTCATCTTGCAGAACCTCTTTTCTTTCTACCGGAAGGTCCCATTTTTCCTTTCCGGATATGCTTAAGAAGACAAAGCAGCCAGAACACAGTATCCGATGATGGTCAGAATGGTATATAAGGCAAGCACCGCCCCTGTATAAGCAGTTTCTTCTCCGTCTTCCGCGAAAACCGTGTAGGCATAGGAAGGAGGAAGAATAAACGCCATGACCACGCCATATTGGTACAGGCGATCCTCCGGAAACAGAGAAGCCGCGGCGCGGAAAACGATGAATCCGAACACCCCATAAATAATGATCCTGGCCAGAACTGTTTTCAGCACCGCCGTCCACGGAACATCCGAGAAGGACAGGCCATATCCGACCGCCAGCAGAATCAGAGCGCTTGTCGGCGCGCTGACAAAGGAAAGAATTGAATTCAGCACGTCTCCTGCGGCTGACGCGGTGATATTTTTTCCGATCCCCGAAACGCTCAGAAGAATTCCGGACAGAATGGCAATATTCACAGGAGAAAACAGAGACTGCAGAATATCCTTCCGGGAACCGCCCGAACGGGACCTCATTCTCAGTTTTGTCAGAAGAACCGGAAAAACGATCAGCGTATTCCCCAGATCCAGAAAAGCCAGGTGATACAGATTGTCCTGGCCGAAAAGCAGGATAAAAAGGGCATATCCCATCATCCCGCCCTCGATCGACGTACACAGATAGGCAGCCATTCCATAAGGGATGTGAAGAAGGCGGCTGACCACTCTCCCAAGTTCATAGGCGGCAAACGTCACGGCCGCCATCATCAGCACCAGCGTAACTACTTCCCAGGTGAATTCAGTGGAATAGAAGGTACGGAACACCACAGCCGGCAGACAGATGTTGATCAGTACCGACTTGATTTCATCCACACCCTTCTGAGAAAGGATCTTCCATTTTTTTGCGCCCATTCCGAGTGCAACCATGACAATAACCGGCAGAATAACCGCCAGCACCTGAGTTGTATTTTTCATTCGCAGAATATCTCCTCTTCAGATCCACCAGCGGAAAAGCGCAAGCACGAGCAGGTGAGCAGGATAATAGATATAGAAAAACCACTTATGAAAGGCCGTCTTTTTGCCGGGCTTTCCGTTATAGCACCCGATCAAAAGCGCCGGGACGAGCAGCACGCCGAACTGAAACCAGCCTCTGGAGGGATTTCCGATCACCTGAATAACAGGGAAACCGGCGTACAGCAAAAACAGCGAAAGATACCGCCGTTTTTTGTCGTTCCGGAACACATGAAGAAACAGCGGAGCGAGGACATCCATAATGGCCCAGTCCCCGATCCACGAAAGTGTGGTCAGAAGAATGATCAGGGCAATTTTCGTTTCCCGGTCAAACTTTCCGCTGTCCCACACGCGGAGAGCCGTGATTCCGAGAAACAGCGTGAAAATCACGCTCTGATTCACGGAAATCCTCCCGAATTCGAACAGATCGTACGGAATCCAGGAAATCAGCGCAAAAAGAAACAGCCGAAGCTGATATCTGGCCGGGTCCTTCGTAAAATGGTATCCTTCAGCCAGAAAAAAAGCCATCGTGGGACCGGTCAGCCGGCCGAAAACGTGCATGATTCCGCCTGCGAGAGGATGTGTCTGATCTACAAATCCCCATGCGATATGATCGATCGTCATCGCGATGATCACCAGATATTTCAGCATGTTCCGGTTCAGCGGCTTTTCTTTCGGGAAACCGGCATCGTCCGGAGGCGCCGGGCAGACAATCTCTCTGCTGCTCATCTCTTTCTCCCTTTCGCAAAAACAGGTACCTGATTCATATCATACCCTGTTGCGGCAAAAGACACAATTGAATCCCGCGAAAAAAATCCGCCCGGCTCAATAGTGAGCCCGGCGGATTTTTCATTATCAGCTCTTTATTGTCTCGCCCCGGTATGAGCTGATACCTCCGATATTTCTGACATTTGTGTATCCCATCGCTTTCAGGGACGCAACCGCTCTTCTGCTTCGCGCTCCGCTCAGACAATACACGAAAACCGGTTTGTCCCGGTCTGAAATCAGATTTTTCGCGTTCTCGATATTCTGAAGCGGAAGGTTCACGCTTCCGCGGACGTGACCGCTCCTGTACTCATTTTTCGTGCGCACGTCGAGCAGTACTGCGTGCGAAGTATTCCGAAATTCGTTTACTCCTGAATTGATATCCGGAATTCTGAACAGATCCAAAAAGCTCATCTGAATTACCCTCCTGTGCCTATTCGGAATCATTTCCTGTACCGGCACTGACTGATTTACGCATCAGATCATACTGCTTCAGAACCGGATTTTCTGTGACCTGGTCACAGAAAAGATTCTCCGGTCCCGCAATGTGACAATGTCATAGAAGACCGGAGGTGCTCCATTGTAAAATCCCGGTATCAAAAAAATTACAGGGATTTCAGGAGGACTGAAAAAATGAAAACTACCGTTATTGTCGGCGGTGTCGCCGGGGGAGCGAGCTGTGCAGCCCGCCTCAGAAGACTGGATGAAGACCGGAAGATCATCCTGCTGGAGAGAGGCGAATACATCTCTTACGCGAACTGCGGCCTGCCGTATCACGTCGGGAATGTCATCCGTTCACGCGATGCTCTTCTGGTGTCGAAGCCGGAGCTGCTTGAATTGCGTTTCCGGATCGATGTACGCACGAAAAATGAAGCCATAAAAATAGACCGGAAAAATAAGAAAGTTACCGTGCTTGATCAGAATACCGGAAATACATACGAGGAGGAGTATGATGAACTCGTTCTGGCGACCGGATCCTCTCCTCTCCGTCCGCGGATCCCCGGGATTGAATCTGACCTGATCCGGACGCTCTGGACCGTTCCGGACGCGGATGTGATCCGGAAAGCGGCACGAGAGAGCGGAATCCGCGATGCCGCCGTTATCGGGGGCGGATTCATCGGACTGGAGATCGCCGAAAATCTAAGAGCAGATGGCCTTGATGTCTCAATCGTGGAAGGAGCCGATCAGGTGATGCCGCCATCTGACCGCGAGATGGCGAAAGTAATCGAAGAACACATCGAAGAAAACGGCGTTCATCTGTATCTCGGGAGTCCGGTTGAAAAATTCGAGGAAATTACCGAAAACGGCAGCCGAAAAATCCGGATCTCGGCAAAGGGCGGTCTTCAGATCACCGCCGGCCTCGTGATCCTCTCCATCGGAACGCGGCCGAACACCTCACTCGCGAAGGAAGCCGGCCTCATGCTCAATGAGCGTGGCGCCGTCGTCACGGATGAATATATGAGAACCAGTGATCCGTCCATCTATGCCGCGGGCGACATCGCGGAAATCACCGATTTCGTCACCGGTTCGAAAGCTCAGTATCAGCTTGCCGGTCCGGCAAATAAGCAGGGAAGAATCGTTGCGGACAACATTGCCGGCCGAAAAGAAACCTACAGCGGGACAATGGCCGCTTCCATCGCAAAAGTATTTGATATGGCGATCGGTATGACCGGTCAGAGCGAAAAGGCCCTCGTCCGGAGAGGGATGGTGAAGGGCAGGGATTTTGACACGGTCTATATTACGCAGAACCATCATGTCGGCTACTACCCGGGTGCTTCGCCCCTCACGATCAAAATCCTCTACACACCGGACGGAAAGCGGATTCTCGGGGCCCAGATCGTCGGACGGGAAGGCGTCGATAAACGGATTGACACGATCTCTGTCGCCATGCGGCTCGGGGCGGAAGTGTCGGATCTGACCAGGCTCGAACTGGCATACGCGCCGCCATTTTCCTCCGCGAAAGATCCCGTCAACATGGCCGGTTTTATGATTCAGAACCGGCTGGAAGGCCTGGTTGACTTCTGCGAGTGGGACGATCCGGACAAAGAAAAAGAGCTCCAGCTCCTCGATGTACGAGAAGACGCGGAGCGGCTCGCCTTTGAAATCCCCGGGGCAATAAACATCCCGCTCGGAAAACTCAGGGACGAGCTCGGAAAACTCGACCGGAACAAACGGACGATCGTCTTCTGCGCGATCGGAGTCCGGGCCTACAACGGAGCGCGGATCCTGATGCAGCACGGATTTAATAATGTTCAGATCTATCCCGGCGGCGCAAGATTCTATCAGTCGACTCATTACGATACCATTCGCACGGCAGAGGGTGGAAACGATCCGGTCCGGAAAACAAACCGGGAGGAAGAGGGGGCTTCTTCCGCCGGGAAAAAATCCTGCTGCGATCCCGACATCCGGGTCCGACTCGACTGCAGCGGAATGCAGTGTCCGGGTCCTCTCATGAAAATCTACCAGAGTATAGAAGATCTCGCCCCGGGCAGCGTACTCGAAGTAACGGCATCGGACCCCGGATTTTCAAAGGACATCACTGCCTGGTGCAGAAGGACCGGAAACATCCTGCTCTCGAACGAAAAGAAAAACGGCGAATACGTCGCCTGCGTAAAAAAAAAAGAAAGTCGTGACAGCCTCCCCGTAAGGACGGCGGGGACAGAAAATTCTGCCGTCCCCGGAGGGGACGGCAAGACAATCATCGTTTTTTCCGGCGATATGGACCGGGTTCTCGCGAGCTTTATCATCGCCAACGGGGCGGCCTCCATGGGAAAGCCGGTGACCATGTTTTTCACATTCTGGGGACTCTCCGTACTCCGGAAGCCTGAGAAGCAGAATGTCCGGAAGACGTTCACGGAAAAAATGTTCGGTTTCATGCTCCCGAGAGGAACCTCCAGACTCCGTCTCTCGAAGATGAACATGGGCGGAATCGGGACGGCCATGATGAAGAAAATCATGAAGGACAAGAACGTAGACTCGCTGGAGGATCTGATCAAAAAAGCAGTCTCTGCCGGAGTGAAAATCGTCGCCTGTGCCATGAGCATGGACGTCATGGGAATCAAGCCGGAAGAACTCATCGACGGCGTAGAAATCGGAGGGGTCGGATACTACCTGGGCGATGCGGAGGAGTCAGACATCAACCTCTTTATCTGATAACGCAGAAGAAAAAAAGAAAAATAGGAATCCAAAAAAACTGCGGTTGGAATTCCGGAAAAAGAAATTAAACACTTTCAGGACAGCGCGAGTGCGCGAAGCTTATCTTCATTGAGTATTTCAATACAGCCTCTTCTGCTTTTCGCGATTCCCTCCGAAGCGAAGTACTTCATCATCCGGGAAACCACCTCGCGCGAACTGCCGATGTGAGTCGCGATCTGATCCTGCCGGATTTCAACCGTATTGGAATTTTTCCGCACATGTTCATCATACAAAAACGATGCGAGCCTTTTATCCACTCCGCGGAACAGGATCTGCTGCATCGCCCACATTACGTCCGAAAAACGTTCCGTCGCCGATCGGTAGCCGGCGCATCGAAGATAGATATTCGATTCTGACAGTCTCCGGAACGTGGAAACATCCGTGAGGAAAACCTCGGAATCCTCCTCCGCCTCGATAAAAACATCAAACGCAATCTCAGACAGAACGCACGACGCCGACAAAATACAGATCTCCCCGGGATTTACGCGGTATAGCGTGACTTCCCTTCCTTCATCGGACAGAAGATACGTCCTCAGACACCCGGATCGGACGACGATAACGCCGGCGCATTTTCTGGCGGGCGAATGAATGATATCACCGCTTTTGTAGCTCAGAGCATGTGTATTATCCAGGTAAGTCTCCTTCTCCATCTGGGAAAGATCATCCAAGAATCCCTGCCCGGACAGAAGGGATGTCAGTTCTTCCGTCTCTGCTTTATTCATATTTCTATTCCTTTTCGCAATAACGCACGCGAAATTCAGTCGTCAAACAGCGGGGTGGAAAAATAGCGTTCTGCCGTATCCGGCAGTACCGTCACAACGGTTTTCCCCCTTCCGAGCTTTTTCGCCAGACGAATCGCCGCGGCGACGTTTGTGCCGCTGGAAATTCCGCACATGAGCCCTTCTTCCCGGGCGAGCCGTTTAGACGTATCCAGCGCCTCCTCATCTGAGATCACACAAACTTCGCTGTAAATGCTCCGGTCCAGAATATCCGGAATGATACCGTCCCCGATTCCCATCTGCAGGTGCGTACGCACCGTACCACCGGAAAGAATCGCGGCATTTTCCGGCTCGGCAGCCCAGATCTCGATATCCGGATTGGCTTCGCGGAGAATCGTTCCGATTCCCGTCAGCGTACCGCCGGTACCGACACCGGAACAGAACCCGTGGATCGGCCCTCCGACCTGCTTCAGAATCTCCTGTGCTGTATATTTTTCATGGGCAAGCACATTATTTTTATTAGAAAACTGCTGGGGAACAAATACTCTGCTATCCTCTTTTTCCATGCGCAGGGCAGTATTCAGACATTCCTCGATACACGCTCCGATGTCATTGTTATCATGAATCAGCCTCACCTCGGCCCCGTAATGACGGATCAGCTTGCGCCTCTCCTCGCTGACCGAATCCGGCATGATAATAATCGTCCGGTATCCCTTGACCGCCCCGACGAGAGCCAGTCCGATTCCCTGATTTCCGCTGGTCGGCTCCACGATCACACTGTCGCTGCGGAGCCTGCCTTCTTTTTCCGCCTGTTCAATCATATTCAGCGCAGTTCTGGTTTTGATGGACCCTCCGACATTCAGGCCCTCAAACTTTACAAGAATGTCCGCGCCATTTTTATCCCCCATTTTCCCGAGGCGGATCATCGGCGTGTTTCCGACCGCCTCCAGAACGTTTTCGTAAATCATGTTTTTTCCCTGCCATTCTGATTTAACTGGCTGCTTCAGAATTTCTTCCGGAATGACAGCCGCCTATGTCAATTTATCACAATGGCTGCATTCATGCAACGACCAGGAGAATAAGATTTCTTCCCGATCGGTCAGAGAACCGCATACATAACGTGAATATCCTCGTATTCACCGTTTTTATTATGGAATCCGCCCGGTATCACGCCCAGATCCGTAAACCCTTCGCGGATATACAGATTGTATGCGTGAACATTGGATACAACGACGGCATTGAACTGCAGGATCCGATACCCTTCCGCCTTTGCCTGACAGAGGCTGTCCCGGACCAGCTTTTCTCCGATATGTTTCCCCCGGATGTCCCGATCGACCGCATAGCTGGCATTCGCGATATGGCCGACTCTTCCGACATTGTTCGGATGCAGGATATAAAGTCCGACGATCTTCTGATCCAGAACCGCAACCGCCGTATACATAGAAAAAAAGAAATCTTTTCCGGACTCCGTGTCAAGCGTTTCCTCCTGCGGGAACGCCATTCCTTCTTCCACTACATCATTCCAGATCCGGATCATGTCCGGAAGATCTTCTTCCGTCGCTTTTCTTACTGTAAGATTCATTTCCTGATTCTCCTTATCTTTCCATCTGTGTTTCCGTTAAGTGGTTGTTTTTTCTCCTCCGCGGACACCTCTCTACTATACACATCAGCAGAATCTTTCTATGGACAATTTTCTTTCAAATCGGCAGAAAAAAAGACTGTTCATGTAAACGGTTCCCGAAGCGGAAACTCCAGAAAAAAGCGACAGCCGGCAATACAAATTTTTCATCGATTTAGTGATTTTACCCATGACTTTTTCCGGAAAAAAGCTATAAAATAAGTCCCTGTGTGAAGGAAAAGTGCCTGACAAGCCAGAAATGTCAATGCACTTTTCTTTTTTTGTAAAGGAGGATAATTCCAATGCCAAAAACAAAATTTCAAAGCACTATCTTTACCCTGATGATGGTATTTTTCATGGTGTATTTCATGACTGTATACACAAAAACGCTCGGAGAAGGCGGCCTCTCATACGGAATATTTGCCGCAGCTCTGAAAGAAATGTGGATTGAATATCTGATCGTCTTCGTTCTGATATTTTTCCTGATCACGAGAACTGCTCTGAAGCTTGCCGGAAAAATCATTGACCCGGGAAAAAACAGCCCGATCATCCTGACAATCGCCATTCAGTCGTTTACCGTGATCCTCATTGTACCGATGATTACTCTCTGCGCAACCTTCCTTCACAATGGAATGACAGACAGCTGGTTCATCCAGTGGATCACGACAGCCGCCCTGTGCTTTCCGGCGGCATATTGCCTGCAGATATTCTTTGTCGGTCCGTTTGTCCGTTTTCTGTTTCGGACTATTTTCAGTAAGCAGATGATCGAAAACAGTCTCTGACAACTGAGAAAATCAAACCGTCTGATAGAGCCGCTCCAGCGCGGCTATTCAGACCGTGATTTCAACCCGGTTTCCTTCCGGTCCGAACACACAGCTTTCATAGTACCCGTCTCCGGTTGTCCTCGGTCCGCTTTCCACTTCGTATCCGTCTTCCTTCAGCTGCTCCGTAAGCTCGTCCACTTTCTCTCTGGATCCGACACTGAATGCCACATGAATATAACCCGCACGAAATGCGGATTCGCAGCTTTTCTCAACCTCCGGCCGGTTCATAATCTCCAATCTGGCCCCGTCCGGGAAGGACAGAAAATAAGACCGAAAATCCGTTATTTTATTGTGATATCCGTCATTTGAGACCGCGCCGAAGTAGCGGACAAAGAAATTTTTAACTCCTTCCAGATCGTTTACATACAAGGCAACGTGCTCAATTCGCATTCCAATTTTCTCCCGATACTGAGATTTCTTTTCATTCCAGCTTCTCTTTTAGACGCTCAATATACTTATTTCCCCATGTCTTAATGCTGTTCAGAACGGGAATAAACTCTGTTCCGATTTCGGTCATGGAGTATTCCACGCGCGGAGGAACCTCTGCAAAAACCTTCCGGTGGATCAGTCCTTCGGTTTCGAGATTGTGCAGCTGTGTGCTGAGCGTCGCTTGTGTAATATCAATACGACGTTTCAGCTCGCTGAATCTTCTGGGACCGTCCTCCAGTTCATGAAGGATCAGTATCGCCCATTTCCCGGCGAGAAGTTTCTGTGCCGTCACATACGGACAGATCCCGAACTTCCCTGCCTGCTCACATGTTTCTTTTTTCATACCTCTCCTCAATTCTCAAGAAAAACATACCTGGTCATGTTATTATACCACTTCCCGTCATGAGAGCGAGCAGAGAGCAGCTGCGGCGTACAGCTCCGCCGAAACAGCGAGAACACTTTCCTCCGGGCAGAACTGCGGGCTGTGCAGCGGGGCGCTGTTTCCTCCAGGGGCTCCGCTCCCGACCCAGAAAAACCAGGACGGTACCTCCTGCATATAGAAAGAAAAATCTTCACTCGCAAGGGCCGGCGGAACCTGACAGACATTTTCGCGTCCCGCTGCCTCGCAGGCGATCCGTTCTGCTTCCTCAAAGAGCATCGGGGGATTGCTCACAGAAGGAATCCGATCCTCAACCACGATTTCCACTCCGCACGAATACGCTTCCGAAACAGACCGGAGAATGGTCCCGGCTCTCTCCCAGGCCCGTTCGAGAGCATCCTGCTGAATCGCCCGGATCGTCGCTGTCATCACGACGTCATCCACGACCAGATTCTGCTCGCTTCCGCCCCGGATCGAATTCACCGAGCAGATCACATTATCCATCGGATCGATATTGCGGCTCACGATGGTCTGAAGCGACTGGACGACGGCCGCCGCGCAAACGATCGGATCGATATTGTTCTGCGGCTCCGATCCGTGACCGCCTCTTCCCTGAATAGTGATTCTGAAATTGATCTTCGCGGCCATTCTGGGGCCTTCCTGCACCACGATCTTCCCGGCGGGGACAGTGGGCCAGTTATGAAGTCCGAACATCCTGTCGGGATGAATGCTCGAAAAAAGTCCTGCACCGATCATCGCTTCCGCGCCCCGGGTGATTTCCTCAGCCGGCTGAAACACAAAATCGACCTGACCGGAAAAACGGCCGCGGCATCTGGACAGTGCCATGGCCGCCCCGAGAAGGGCCGCTGTATGGCAGTCATGGCCGCAGGCATGCATTACACCCGGCGTTTCGGATCTCCACGCCACATCTGTTTTTTCCGTCTGTGAAATTGCGTCAATATCCGCGCGAAGGGCGATTTCCCGGATGAGTTTTCCGTTTTTCTCCGGTCTGCTGCTCTCTTTCCCGGACCGGGTTCCGGTCAGAACCGCCACCACTCCTGTGCTGACCGGGAAATCCAGAATTTCCACACCTGACAGGCCGCCCAGCACCTCCCGGATCCGTTCCGATGTCCGCGTCTCTTCGAAAGAAATCTCCGGATGGCGGTGGATATCCCTCCGGAGTTCAATCACCTTTCGTTTTTCTTCGTCACAAAGTATCATCCGGTTCTTTCCCTCCTGTCAGACTCAGGCGGAAAAACCGATTATCCTGTGTCCCGCCTGTTTCCGGTTCAATTCCCGCTCGCTGTCGCAGCACGCGAGATTAAAATCACCCGCCAGGATGCATCTTTTTCCCGTACCGCTGACCCGGCTCCTCGCGATTTCCTTGCTGAGGGTCTTTTCAAACAGATTCCGCACATAGCGCGCGTAGGTAAAATCTTCCGACCCGTATACCTTTTCCGGAAGATTCCGAAAATATGTGCCGACTGCCTCCGTCAGAGCGCTGTCCGCCTCCAGATGATTGCGATGAACCATCTTCATGAAGATGGACGCGAGCTCCTCACGGGAGTATTCCGAGAAATGAACCGTGTACGGAACGCGCTTCTCCAGGCCCGGATTGCTGCGGAGAAGATGTGAGATCTCTTCTTCTGTTCCGGCGAAAATCACGAGAAAATTTCCGGCTCCCTGATCCATCTCCGCGATTAAAGTGTCGAGCGCCTCCCGTTTTTTTCCGCCGTCCTCATCCTCATCATCCGGTTCAATACCGGCAATCTCATCCAGATACAGAACACATCCCTTTGCGTCCGAACACATCTGAATCGTCTTCGGTCCGGTGGTGCCGGAATATGTACCGATCAGATCGGCCGCCTTATGCTCCAGAAGGTAACCGCGCTCCAGAATGCCCGTCTGGCATAGAATCTTTCCGAATATACGCGCAACGGTCGTTTTTCCGGTTCCGGGACGGCCCGTGAAAAAAATATTGACCGGATGCTGAAAGGAACCGTCCTCGTTCCGGTCCGCCTGAATATTTTCGGTGATCTGCTTCAGTTCTTTCTGAACCTGGTGCATTCCCGCCATCCGGATCAGATCATCATCCGCCGGAAGGTCCGAATCCGCGTCCGGGTGCAGAACAAACCCTTCCAGATCCCCGCGCATGATTATATTTCCTTCGCTTCCGGAACGGCATTTGAGGAAAATCATATCATCGACAATCCTCTCGATCGTCGTCACGCCGTAAAATCTCCCGTCTGATTTTTCCTCGGTGACGCGCACCTCGAAAAGACGCATAGCGTCATCATCCGCAGAATATCCGCTGTCGGCGAGACGCTCTCTGGCCAGTTCCTCCAGATGAACAGAAAGAAGCGGCGAAAACACCACCGTCCGTATGGAAAAGACGTCGCGCAGCGCGTCCTCGATCCGGGCAATCACCGACTGCTCCATGTACGGAACACGGAAGATAAACACGTGATGATCCCGCATCTCATAGAGTCTCACCAGAAAATTCAGGAACAGCGGATCCCTGCCCCGGTCGATCCAGTCTGTAATATCCAGGCAGATCATTCTTCCGTCAATCTGGTCGAGCACGCGCAGCATTTCTTCTTCAGAGCGTCCGTCCAGCATATCGTCCGGGAGCTCAATCTCCAGCGGCATTTTCTGAATATCTGCGAGCTGTTCTTCGCAGTAGACGCGGGAAAGCAGCGCGGCCGCCGTTGAGACGCCGCTGCCCGAGTCGATGGAAAAGAGATACGCCCGGCTCTGAAGAATCCCGGAAATACCCCTCTCGCGAAGCCCGGGAGCCATCCGGATCAGCTCGTCACACAAAGAAACAAATTCATCCGCTCCCTTCATCTTCCGGACCGCTTCGGCAAGCGGAAGATCATTCCACGGAAAAACAAAATCTTCCTCCTCGGAGGGCTTTCCGGTCTGCTGTCCGTCCGGAACTCCGGCGTCTCCGCCCTGAACAGCCGCCTGCAGACCGTCCGGGAGCACTCCCTGCATCCCCATTTCCGAATCCGCATAACCCATCTGCATGCCACCCTCTGGTTTCTGCTCTTCCTCCGGGATATCCGGTTCCTCAGGCTCCTCCATGCGGGGAGTCCATTTTTCCGAATACTTTTTCATTCCAATACCGCGTTTATTTATTTTTTTCATCCGCTTTCTCTCCTCACTGACCTGCCTGCAGCTGTCCATTCACCGCCATTCAGTCCCTGCTGTATGGTCTTCACTTCGATTGACGGAAATCTTTTACACGCCTGGAAAGTTCCTCCAGTTCCTCCTTCGAGAGCTCCGGCAGATGTTCCAGTTCATAGAGAAAATTTGTGCTGCTCCGGGCCGCATTATTGTGGACAACATCCATGAAGTAGTTCGTCACAACGCCGGTGAAAACGGCAAGAACTGCGACCGAATAGACAGAGAGAATCACCGTGACGATCCGGGTAATCACCGACGAAGCAATGACATCGCCGAATCCGATCGTCGTCGCCGCAGAAAAGCAGTACCACAGAGCATCCCGCAGCATGGTGATTCCGGGATCGAAGAGCCAGATTATGACCGCCGCAGCAATAAAATAAATCAGGTAGACAAAAAAGATTCGGGAGGCACCTGTCTCTCGAAAGATCTGTCGAAGCAGTTTCATATACCGTTTCCTTTTCATATCGTCTGTCCGGCCGCCTTCTTACAACAGAACGTCCGGCTGTACCTCCTTCCTCATCAGCAGAAAAACAGAGGATGACGGGGCCGGAAGTTCAGCGGTCCCGTCATTCGATTCATGAAAGCCTGCTTTGTGCGCTGCAAAGAAAAGTCCATCTTGTTTACGCCGCGGAAACAACCCGGATCAAAATTCCTTTGCGTTTGCTGCCGCGGAGAGAAGCGAAATTCCTCCGACGAGCAGATAAACAGCGAGAATAATGGACAATGCCACCGAAGCCTGCGGGAGAAAAATCAGAACAATTCCGCAGATAACGCTGAGAATCCCGTTCGCCGTAAGCCAGCCGGTATCTCCTGCTCCGAAATACTTCGCCTTGCTGACCGCTGAAAGTTCCTCAATGCCGAAAATGAGCACATCGATCGCGATGATGAACCCAAACGCCGTGATCATCTCCTCAGGCGGACTGGAAAGAAGAATGATCCCAAGCATAATATTCAGGATACCCGCCAGCAGTCCTCCTCCGAACCGGAAAAAGATCGGCATCATAAAGAATGCCGCGATCTCATAAATTCCGATGAAAATCATGACAAGTGAAGCGATCACCTCCAGGAAATAGATCGACCGCACCGGAAACACCAGACAAAGGATGCCAAGTACGATCATGATAATACCCACGATCAGCGATCTTTTACGTACCTTCTTTACCTTGTCATTCCAGAAGTTGCGGAATTCATCTCTGTAGTCTCTGTTATTGTCATAAAGAATCAAAATATCTACCCCCTCCTCAACAGGACACATCAATTATTGCCGGAAATGGAACATTCCGTTTGAACCCATTTTAATTCTCTTCCATTTCACTTACAATACATTATTGCAAATACCTGCCCCTGTCAAACCCGGACGGATATTCGCTCCCTGCAGGAAACAGGCGGGACAGACGGCTTTTTTATGTTTCCTTTCATTGACATCCTCCCGGTTTTGACGGAAAATACTATCAGAAAAATATCATAATACGAGGAGGACTACTACGTGAACAACACCACATCCCATACCGGGGGCAATCTTCGTTCCCTGATCACACTTATCATTCTGGCAATATCTTTTGTCTCCTGGATTTTCGGTTCGGGAGTACGATCAACGGAGCTGAAAAATTCAGCCTCCGACGCATATGACACTCTCATCAGCCAAAAGGATGAGACAATGGAAGAGCTGGAAAGTTCTCTGCAAAAATATGACACCGACCTGACAGCAGAAGAAATCTATCAGATTGATGTCCGTTTTTTGAAGGCCTCGCGTGACGGCCATCTCACCTTCATCGAGCTGGCCGGCGCCTGCCGTGACTTGTACACCTGTTACAGCAACAATTACAATCTGATTTCCATGACCGCGGAAGACATCAGCAGCTCCGAACAGGAATCCATCGGCTATTTCAGAATTGCCTATTACTTTTTTCTGATCGTAATTATCGCAATGATTGCGGCATTTGTGGTTTCTGTCCTGATGATGTTCTTGGGCAGGAAAAAACACGGACCGGTCCTGTACATGATTCTTTCAATCATCGGCTTTGTCCTGACCGTCCTCTTTTCTCTGGTATTCAATAACATTTATTCGGGAACAAGTATTTCTGTGATGAGCATCGTCTCGGTTATCACGGCAATCGCGGCCGTCATCGTATGGAATTCGCTTTCCCCGAAACGCGCGCAGAACCCAATGAACAGCGGAAACCGGGTCGGATAACCCGGTGACGAATCAGCGTCCGGACTCCATGAAAAGTGCGGAATCGGAAGGTATTGTGACGCCTCATGCACCCCCTGTCATCGGGTGTCAGGATCCCCCCTGCAGTCGACAATACCTCCGATATCCGTCACATGCGTGTACCAGATCGCGAGAAGCTTCCCGGCCCCGGTCCTTTCCGCTCCTCCAGATCACAGCGCATGGAATAATAAATATCATCCGGCCAGAAGGCCTTCCAGATTTTCTTTGGGCATGACACCGACCTGCTTATTGATCACTTTTCCTCCTTTCATGACCGCAAACGTCGGGATGCTCATGACACCGAATGCGGTCGCTAGTTCCGGTTCTTCGTCCACGTTAATCTTTCCGACCACTGCTTTCCCCTCGTATTCTTCTGCCAGCTCGGCAACGATTGGCGACATCATTCTGCAGGGTCCGCACCAGGATGCCCAGAAATCAATCAGTACCGGCATTTTTGAATCTACTACCTGCTGGAAATTTGCTTTTGTGATTTTCAGTTCAGACATATTTTTTTCCTCCATTTGAAATGAATCCTTGTTTATGAGATGACTATATCCCAAACGAAAGTATTATTCTGTGACTAAGTCTCATTCGCGTACTGAACTGTCATGGGAATGCGCCCTCATTCTTTTCCCTTCCTGTAATTACCGACTTCCTTCCGGAAGAAATCCAGAAATCTGCCTGCGGCCCCGTAGGATGGTGAGGACTTTTTCCAAACGAAAACCGTATTCGCGGATATCTCAGGCTTTATGGGGAGAAAGGTCAGGCAGGAATCCTGATAATCCGAAACCGCCCCTTCGATCGTCAGCAGGGCGGCCACACCACGCTTTACGAAGATAACCGAGTTCGTACACAGGTTATTTGTCGCAAAAATATTCATTTGGGAGAAGGAAATGCCGATCCTGTTTGCAATATCATTCTGAACGGATCTTCTGGAGGGAATGATCAGTGGAAGCTTCCGCAGGTCATTTGCCGTCGCGTATCCCTTCCGCGCAGCCGGAGCGTCGCTTCGGATAAACAGACCGGTCCGCTCCGATTCCCGAAGCTCGATGAAATCGTATTTCGTCACATCGACGGGCTGCAGCAGAAGGCCGAAATCCAGAAGCCCCCGGTCCAGCATGTCTCTGACATATTCAGCGCTGTTGACATAAATGTTATAGCTGACCTCCGGATTCTCCGCGCGGAATTCTTCCATTATTTCGGACAGAAGAATATTCGCGGACAGACCTCCGCTTCCAATGGAGATCATGCCCCGGGCTTTTTCCGTATTTTTTAAATCGGATTCGGCCTTGTCCGCGAGGGCTACGATCTCCTCCGCCCGCTCTTTCAGGATATATCCTGCCGGCGTCAGTGTAATCTTCCTGCCGCGCTCAAAAAGCCTGGTGTCCAGTTCCTCTTCAAGCTTCTTCATCTGTCGGCTCAGGGCCGGCTGCGTAAGATTCAGAACAGCGGCGGCTCTCGATATACTTTCCTCACTCGTGACTGCAAGAAACGATTTTAGTGAATTGATCTCCATATACGATCCTTTCCGAGTGCTATATTATGCAGTTTACTTATATATAAGTATAAAATATAAGTATTTGTAATGCAACAAGGATTAAGTTATAATATTTTCCGGAAAGCCTGCTAAGTAAAAGTCAAGGGAAAACAAGGGGAAATTAGATAAATTCGGAAGACATTTAAAGGCACAAGTATTCCAGCCGTCTTCATTCAGGCAGCCTGAAAAGTCATTTGAAATGGCTTCATGATTGTTCGTCAGACTGATTGCGCAGGCATTCTTTCACCTTGCCGTAGTAGACGCGGAG
>JBMNRP010000011.1:0-102139 GCA_050944685.1 Bilifractor sp. | reverse complement strand
CAAACGTCAGATCCATGCCATTCCATTCTAACAGCTTTAGCAATGAAGGATGTAGAGCCCAGCTGGCTGTTGGGTTATCTATACCCTGACTTTATTGTAGGAGGAGGTAAGAAATATGGCTATTTTCAAGGGGTCTGGTGTCGCGATCATCACACCGTTTCACGAAGACGGATCGGTGAATTACGAGAAACTGGATGAGATTCTGGAAGAGCAGATTGCGGGCGGCACAGATGCCATTATCATATGCGGAACGACCGGAGAGTCGGCGACTCTCTCGGTTCCGGAGCATCTGGATGTGATCCGGCACACCATCGAAAAGGTCAATCACCGGATTCCGGTTATCGCGGGGACCGGTTCCAATGACACCGCCTGCGCGATCGAGATGTCGACCGCGTCGGAAAAATTCGGTGCAGACGCCCTTCTGATCGTCACACCGTACTACAACAAGACGACGCAGCGCGGGCTGATCAGGCATTACACGACAATCGCGGAAAAGGTGTCTCTTCCTATTATTATGTACAATGTTCCGAGCCGGACGGGCGTCAATATCGCTCCGGAGACGGCGGCGTATCTCGGAAAGAATGTGAAGAACATCGTGGCGGTGAAGGCAGCCAGCGGAAGCCTCTCTCAGATCGCGAAGACGAAATACCTTGCGGGGGATTCTCTCGACATCTATTCGGGAGACGATGACCAGACCATCCCCATTCTCTCGATCGGCGGACTCGGCGTCATCTCCGTTCTGGCGAACATCGCGCCGAAGTACACGCACGAAATGGTCATGAAGTATCTGGACGGCGACGTAAAGGAAGCGGCCCGGATGCAGATCAGCGCGATTCCGATGATCAACGCCCTTTTCTGCGAGGTCAATCCGATTCCGGTGAAGGAAGCGATGAATCTGCTCGGAAAAGAGGTCGGACCGCTCCGTCAGCCGCTCTGTGAGATGGCACCGGAAAACCGGGAGCTTCTGAAGAAAGCTATGCAGGACTTCGGAATTCTGAAATAATAGTATCATGTTCGAAAGGAAACGGGAATTTTTCAATGGTCAGAGTAATCATTAACGGATGCAGCGGACACATGGGAAAGGTCGTGACGGATGTCATCGCGGAGGACCCGGATATCGAGACGGTCGCCGGAATTGATATCGCAGATAATCACGACCGGGATTACCCCGTGTTTACCGATCCGAAGACGTGCGGCGTCGAGGCGGACGCGATCATCGATTTTTCGAATTTCCGTGCGGTGGACGGGATTCTTGATTTCGCGAAGGAGAGAAAGATTCCGCTCGTTCTCTGCACGACCGGTCTCACGGAGGAGCAGCTCGCGAAGGTGGAAGAATACAGCCAGGATGTGGCAATTCTCCGCTCCGCCAATATGTCTCTCGGCATCAATCTTCTGCTGAAGCTGGTGCGTGAGGCGACAGTGGTTCTGAAGGATTCCGGGTTTGATATTGAAATTCTGGAGGAGCATCACAATCGGAAGATCGACGCACCGAGCGGAACGGCGCTCGCGCTCGCGGACAGCATCAACGAGGCGTCCGGCGGGCGGTATCATTATGTTTATGGCAGACAGGACCGCCACGAGAAGCGCGACGCGAAGGAGATCGGAATCTCCTCGATCCGCGGCGGAACGATCGTCGGCATACACGATGTGATCTACGCCGGAACGGATGAGGTGGTCGAGATCCGGCACACCGCCTATTCCCGCGCGATCTTCGCAAAAGGCGCGGTGGCGGCTGCGAAATTCCTCGCCGGAAAGAAAGCGGGAAAATACGACATGGCCGATGTGATCGGGTGATTCCCGGTATCCGGGTCAGAGATTTTCTTCGGCGTCATGCCGGACAGAAAACAACAGAACAAACAAAGGCTCTTCCCTTTTCGACAGCGGCCGGCTGGCCGTCTCGCAGAGGGGAGAGCTTTTTGATTTTCAGAGAAACGGCACAGGAAGTGGAGTCCGGTGCCGTTGCGATTTCAGATTTTCTCGTTCTTCTCGTATTTTTTCAGCACGTTCTGGATCCGGACGGAAGGATCCAGCAGTTCGCTGATAGAGGAGTCGTGGTTGATCGTGTCGATGATCAGGGCGATGTATTTGCTGAGATCGCAGCTGTGGTAGTAGGGCTTCGTCAGCAGCTCCGCCGGCTGATAGATAAGGTTGGTCGTAAACAGCAGGGAGAAGTATCCTGCCTTGTAGGCGTCGTCGAATTTCTTCATGCCGTTTGTGAACATGCCGAACGTGGAGCACAGGTAGATATTCCTTGCGCCCATGTCTTTCAGAAGCTTTGCCACCTCGATGATGGTGTCGCCGGAAGAGATCATGTCATCGGCAATGATGATATCCTTTCCCTTGACGTCTGCCCCGAGGAATTCGTGAGCCACGATCGGATTGCGGCCGTCGATGATGGTGGAGTAGTCGCGGCGCCTGTAGAGCATTCCCATATCGACGCCGAGGTTGTTCGCCAGGAAAATGGAGCGCTGCATGCCGCCCTCGTCCGGGCTTACGACCATCAGATGCTTGGAATCGACTTTAATATCGCGGCCGTACCGCAGGATGTTTTTGATAAACTGATAAGCGCAGGTAACCGTCTCGAAGCCGTCGAGCGGAATCGCGTTCTGGACCCTGGGGTCATGCGCGTCAAATGTGATGATGTTTTCCACGCCCATATCGACCAGCTCCTGGAGGGCAATCGCACAGTCGAGTGATTCCCTGCCGGAACGCTTGTGCTGCCGGCTCTCGTAGAGATACGGCATAATGACATTGATCCGGCGCGCCTTTCCTCCGATGGCGGCGATGATGCGCTTCAGATCCTGGAAGTGATCATCCGGGGACATGCGGTTTACCTGTCCGAACATCTTGTAGGTCAGGGAATAGTTGCAGACATCTACCATAATGAAGATGTCGTCGCCGCGAATCGAATCACCGATCATTCCCTTTGCCTCGCCGGTACCGAAACGGGGGACGGAGGAGGAGATGATGAAGCTGTCGCGGTCATAGCCGTCGAGAAACATCTCCTGAGGTTTGAGCAGTTCCCGGTTCTTTCGCCAGGAAACGATGTACTGATTTACCTTCTGTCCGAGATTGGCACAGCTGGCGAGCGGGATCAGGCCGAGCCGTCCGACCGGAATCGAATCATAGTATTTTGTATTATCTGATGCCATTAGTGTCCTCCTCGCATCTGTTTCTGAATGCGAATGTCACTCCCGTAAAGGGGAATCAACCGATATGAGCTGATGATCCTCGACGAAGTCCGTTCGGAATACCGCTCCTGCAGGTCCGCCAGACGAAGATTCGTCGAAATAATAGTCGATTTGTTTTTCAGGAAACGCTCGTTGACACACAGGAAAAACTGCGATGTCACGAAAGCGTTTGCCATTTCCGTTCCCAGGTCGTCGATAATGAGAAGGTCCGCGTCGAATATCCGGTCCGACCGGCCGTCTTCCTCATCGCGACGGAACGTGCGGTCCGCGAGACGCTCGAAGAGGTCATACGCGGTCAGGTAAAGCACGCTTTTTCCCATCCGGATCAGTTCGCGGGCAATGCAGTGGGAGAGGAAGCTCTTTCCTGTCCCGGTATCCCCGTAGATCAGGAGGTTTTCCGGTTCGCGGTCAAAATTCGCGAGGAACTGTCTGGCTTCCCCGTACGCGGCTTCGGCCGCCTCACGGGGTGAAATGCCGTTCCCGTCGCGCACGTCATCGGAATAATAGTCCAGATTGAAATGATCGAAATTTTCCCGCTCGAGAATTTCCCGGTCATTGGAGCCGCTGTAGAGATAGCGGATCTCTTCCTGAAGAAAACAGCTGCATTTTTCCCCGTCCACGAAACCGGTGTCCCTGCAGACCGGGCAGGTGTAGTGCATCTCCAGATAGTCCTCCGGATAGCCTCCGGCGGTCAGAAGAACACTTCTTTCTTCGGCCAGATCCAGAAGCCGCTCGTCCAGATTAAAATCCTGCACGCCCGCCTCGCCGAGCAGTGCCTTCGCCTTCTGCACGGAGAGGGATGCCGTCTCCTCTGCGATTTCTCTCAGCCGGGGAAACCGCTCGAAGGCTTCCTTCCGCCGCTCGTCCAGATCCCGGAGATTGTGCAACTGGCGGTCGTTGTAGATGCGCATAATCGCATCGTAATCCGCGTTTGATAATGCCATGATTTTTTCTTCCTGTTTCAGGTGCGGTCCGGCCCGGAATCGTTTTTGGTCTGATTCTCCCGGACTCTGCGCTCGAGATCTCCGTAATCATAGGTCCGCTGGTGAAAATCGTTGAAGGCGTTTTTCTTCCGGCGGGCTCCGGCCGGTTCCGTTCCGCCTCCGGCAGACGTTTTCCCGGCGGAGGAGGCGCGTTCCTTTTCGTGAATCCGGTCCGCCGCCCGAACCTGTTCCAGGGTCGTGATGTGCTGGGAATTCCAGTTTTTCAGGATGCTGTCCGTATAGGCGAAAAGATGAGCCGGCGTCTGATGCTCCGTATTGTTGAGGGCGCGGATGCAGGCCTCGCGGATCACCTCCGTCGAGAAGCCGTATGTGTGCAGCCAGCGCTTCATAAGCTCAGATTCCGAGGGCAGGGGATCGCGGTTTCGGATGCCGAAGTACTGCAGGATCTTATAGTAATTCGGATCCCAGAGCTTCGACCGTTCCTTCGCTTCGCGCACCGTCGTGATGTGGTCATTGTACCACTCCATTCCGACCCTTTCAATATAACGTGTGCTGCGTTTTCCCTTAGATACACAGTATTCCACCAGATAATCGATCAGGTTTACGGACATGTGAAGCTCGTCATACAGGTAGAGAAGACGGTTCATATCCGTGGTGCTGAGGGAGGTTCCGATGTAGGATTCGGCAATCGTGAAGATTGCTTTGACCTCCTCGGTGTGTTCCTTCAGAAGCGTCCTGCGGCGGTCATTTGTGACGGAGGCGTCCCCGGTGTCCCGGTATTTCGCGGAAGAGCCTTTCTCTGCCGCATTTTCCTCCGGCAGGCGGTCCGGGACGCGGACCGATACGATTTCCTTTTTCTGATTGCGGCCGAGCTTCAGAAGCCCCTGCTTTTCCCAGAAAAGAAGGGCACGGAGAACGTCTTTCTCCGTGCAGGAAAAAACATCCGCCACGGAGCCGATGGAAAAATCGGTCGCATTCCGCTGAATGGCGCGCAGCAGATAGATATAGATTTTGACGAACTCACCGTTCGCCGAGGGCATATACCGCTCGACGAACAGATCCGACAGCAGCGTGTAGGAAATGGTGAGATCACTTTCCAGAGAAATCGAATTCATAAAATATCCTCCCGGATCCGCTTTTCTCGCGGCTGTTTTCCGGACTCCGTCCGGAAAATTTTCAGAACGAGGCGGTCGGGCAGTCCGGGGAGCCGGCGCTCAACGGACGAGATCGTCCCCGACTTTTACAATATCCCCGGCCCCGACGGTCAGGATAAGATCGCCCTCGGAGCAGTTTTTGCGAAGAAAATCCTCAATCTCCTCAAAGGTCGGAAAATACCAGCACTCGGTTCCGCGCTTCCGGATTTCTTCCTGCAGCGTGGCGGAGGAGATGCCCAGATTGTCGGTCTCGCGCGCGGCGTAGATGTCTGCGAGAACGACGCGGTCCGCCGTCGAGAGAACATCGGCGAACTCGGGAAGAAGTGCCTTTGTTCTGGTGTATGTGTGAGGCTGAAAGACGCACCAGAGCGTCTTGTGCGGATAATTGTCCGCCGTGCGCAGCGTCGCACGGATCTCGGTCGGATGGTGCGCGTAATCGTCAATGACGTCCGCCCCGTTCATTTTCCCCTTGAACTGAAAGCGGCGGTCTGTTCCGTGGAAAGACTCGAATCCCCGTCCGATCGCTTCGGGGGAGATCTGAAGCGCGCGTGCGGCGGCAATCGCCGCCAGGGCGTTCTGAACGTTGTGCTCGCCCGGAACATTGAGATGGAAGGTCCCGATTTCGCCCCCCCGGAAACGGCAGGTGAAAGAGGCACAGCCCCGGTTGTCGTACCGGATGTCCGATGCCGTGAAGTCTGCCGGACCGGAGGCGGAGAAGGTCAGCACCTTCGCGCCGATTCCGCGGGTGATTTCTTCAAAATTCGGAATCCCGGCGTTGATCACAAGCGTTCCTTCCTTCCGGACCTGAGAGGCAAATATATGGAAGGAATGGCGGATATCCTCGAGATCCCGGAAGAAGTCGAGATGGTCCGCGTCAATGTTGAGGATGATGCCGATCGTCGGATGCAGCTCCAGAAAGCTGTTGGTATATTCGCATGCCTCGGTCAGAAACAGGCGGCTGCCGCCGACGCGGATATTGCCGCCGATCGAGGGAAGGATGCCTCCCACGGAAATCGTCGGATCCAGGTCTGTTTCCATCAGAATATGCGAGAGCATGGAAGTTGTCGTTGTCTTGCCGTGGGTGCCGGAGATGCCGATGGATGTCTCGTATTCCTCCATCATCTGTCCGAGCAGCTCCGCGCGGGTCAGCATGGGAATCCCTTTTTTCTTCGCTTCCGCAAATTCGGGATTGTCCGGATGGATGGCTGCCGTGTAAATGACGCAGTCGATGTCGCCGGAAATGTTCTCGGAGGATTGCGGAAAGAAAATATCTGCCCCGTGCGATAGGAGGCGGTCTGTGAGCCCGGAGCGGCGGGAGTCAGATCCGGTGATCCGGAAGCCTTCTTCCAGGAGAACTTCCGCGAGACCGCTCATGCTGATTCCTCCGATTCCGATGAAATGGAGATGAGATGGTTTATGAAAATCAATCCGATACATGATTTCCTCCGTTTTTTTTTCAGAAATTTCGGTATCTGCCTGTTCAAAAAACTTGCAGATACTTATTATAACGGCAGGCGGCAAAAATGTCTATTTCCATTCGTTTTTTGACAAAAACTTCTGAATTGTTAAGAAAATTCGGACGAACAATTGTCTATTTCTTATAAAAAAGGGATGGAAATCTCTTGGCATATTATAAATTTTGTTCACACTAAAAACGAACTATGCTATAATCATTATAACATAAACTACAAGAGGTGATTGACATGATTAAGAAAGAGATGATCGCGATGCTCCTTGCCGGCGGACAAGGCAGCAGACTTGGCATCCTGACCGATTCGGTTGCCAAGCCTGCCGTTGAGTTCGGCGGAAAGTACCGCATTATCGACTTTCCTCTGTCCAACTGCATCAATTCCGGGATTGATACGGTCGGTGTCCTCACCCAGTACCAGCCTCTGCGTCTGAACTCGCACATCGGCATCGGTATTCCCTGGGATCTGGACAGGAATGTCGGCGGTGTCTCGATTCTCCCTCCCTATGAGAAGAGTGATTCGAGCGAGTGGTACTCAGGGACGGCGAACGCGATTTTCCAGAACCTCGCGTATATGGAATCCTTTAATCCCGACTATGTGCTGATACTTTCAGGCGACCACATTTATAAGATGGATTATGAGGTCATGCTGGATTATCACAAGGCCAACAAAGCGGATGTGACGATCGCCTGTATGCCGGTTCCCGAGGAAGAGGCGAGCCGGTTCGGCATCATGGTCGCGGATGAGACCGGAAGGATCACGGAATTCGAAGAGAAGCCGGAGCATCCGAAGAGCAATCTGGCGTCGATGGGCATCTATATTTTCAGCTGGGATGTCCTGAAGGAGGCGCTGATCGCCCGGAAGGATCAGCCCGGTCTTGACTTCGGAAAACACATATTGCCTTTCTGCCGTGACAATGGAAGAAAGCTGTATGCGTACGAGTTTAACGGATACTGGAGAGATGTCGGTACGCTGACTTCGTACTGGCAGGCGAATATGGAGCTGATTGATATTATTCCGGAATTCAATCTTTACGAGGAGTTCTGGAAGATCTATACGAAGGCCGACATCATCCGGCCGGAGTATATTTCGGCGGATGCCGTGGTCGACCGGTGCTGTATCGCGGAGGGCTGTGAGATCTTCGGCGAGGTTTACAACTCAGTAATCGGTCTTGATGTTACGATTAAAAAAGGGGCTGTCATCCGTGACTCCATCATCATGCGTCACAGCGTGATCGGGGAGGGGACCCAGCTCGAAAAAACGATTGTTGCGGAGTCCTCGAGGATCGGCGACCGTGTGGAGACCGGACTGTGGGATGAGGTCCCGAATGTATACAACGACAAGATATACACGGACGGTCTCGTCACGATCGGGGAGTTCGCAGAAATCCCGGACGACGTGAAAATTGGCAAAAATACCGTGATCTCCGGCAGAACAAAATTAGAAGACTACAGAGACGGCAGACTGCCGAGCGGCAGTGCTTTGCTGGAGAAGGGCGGTGGTCAGTTATGAGGGCACTCGGAATCATCCTCGCCGGCGGTACGAGTACCAGAATGCGTGAGCTGGCGAACAAGCGCGCGATAGCCGCGATGCCGATAGCGGGAAGCTACCGGAGCATTGACTTCGCGCTGAGCAACATGAGCAACTCGCACGTACAGAAGGTCGCCGTATTGACCCAGTATAACGCGCGGTCGCTGAACGAGCACCTGATGTCATCGAAGTGGTGGGATTTCGGACGCAAGCAGGGAGGCCTGTACGTGTTCACTCCCATGGTCACGGCGAACAACAGCTGGTGGTACAGGGGAACAGCGGATGCGATTTACCAGAATATCAACTGGCTGAAGGAAAGCCATGAGCCTTATGTGATCATTGCTTCGGGCGACGGCGTTTATAAGCTCGACTACAATGACGTGCTTCAGTACCATATATCAAAGCGGTCCGACATCACCGTCGTCTGCACGGAGTGCAGGAATGACGATCCGAATCGTTTCGGGGTGCTGAAAATGAATGAAGATTACCGGATTGAGGAATTTGAGGAAAAGCCGATGGTTTCCACCTCGAATCTGATATCGACCGGAATCTACATTTTAAGAAGGAGACAGCTGATCGAGTTGCTGGAGAAATGTGTTCACGAGGACCGGTACGATCTGGTCAAGGACATATTTATCCGATATAAGAACCTGAAAAGTATCTATGGATACAAGATTGATACCTATTGGAGTAACATAGCGACGGTTGAGTCATATTACCGGACCAACATGGACTTTTTGAAACCGGAAGTGCGGGATTATTTCTTTAATCAATATCCCGGAATTTATTCGAAGAGTTACGATCTTCCGCCGGCCAAGTTCAACCCGGGAAATCATGTGAGAAACAGCTTGATTTCCAGCGGCTGTATTGTGAACGGCACGGTTGAAAATTCAGTATTGTTCCATGATGTCTATGTCGGAAATAATTGTGTGATAAAAAACTCGATCGTACTCAACAATGTTTATCTTGGGGACAATACCCACATTGAGAATTGTATCGTTGAAAGCCGCGATACAATCCGGGCTAATTCGTATTACTGCGGTGAGGATGAAATCAAGATAGTCGTGGAGAACAATGAAAGGTACGCAATCTAAACCGCAGAGGAGTTGTCACCCTCTGTAGAAAGAGGAGGGAAACGGAATGCAGATTACAGATGTGAGAATCAGACGTGTCACCAAAGATGAGGGCAAGATGAAAGCTTTTGTTTCGATCACGATTGACGACCAGTTTGTGGTTCATGATATCAAAGTGATCGAGGGAGAAAAAGGGCTGTTCATCGCAATGCCGAGCAGAAAGACAGCGGATGGAGAATACCGGGATATAGCCCATCCGATCAATTCGGAGACGAGAGCGGAGATTCAGGAGATCATCCTGAATAAGTACCAGGAGACGGCGGACGAGACGGAAGAGTAATCAGGCAGCAGATTTTCCCGTACCAGGAAGAACTCTGAAGATCTGAAACAGAAAGAGCAGCAATAAAAATGGCGGCAGGTTGCCAGACCGGCCGCCATATTTGTGCACGTGCGCATTCTTCGGGCCGGCAGTTCCCGGAGGAGCGAACGGCTCGAAGCAAAGGAAGAGAATGTATTTACCGGATGAGTTTACAGACAGAATGAAAAGGATGCTCGGGGACGAATATCCGAAGTGGCGGGGGTCGTACGATCTTCCGCAGGTATCCGGACTCAGGATCAATCCCATGAAAATCTCCTCGGAGGAGTTTGAGGGGATCGTCCCGTTTCATGTGGAAAGGATTCCCTGGGCAGGGAACGGGTATTTTTATCCGCCGGATGTAAGACCGGCTCAGCACCCGTATTATCATGCCGGCCTGTATTACCTTCAGGAGCCGAGCGCGATGACGCCGGCGGACCGCCTGCCGGTATCGGCGGGGGACCGGGTACTCGACCTGTGCGCGGCGCCCGGCGGGAAATCGACTCAGCTGGCGGCGAAGCTGTGGGAAGCGGACCGGACAGAAAAATCCGGCGATTCTCCCGCACAGCCGCTTTCGCAGAGCGGCGTGCTCGTGGCGAACGAGGTCAGCAATGCGCGGGCCAGGGCACTGCTGCGGAATCTGGAGCTGTTC
This sequence comes from Bilifractor sp., assembly GCA_050944685.1. Lineage (GTDB taxonomy): Bacteria > Bacillota > Clostridia > Lachnospirales > Lachnospiraceae > CADBRN01. The sequence goes on along the minus strand of JBMNRP010000011.1, from coordinate 91,771 downwards.
GGCGCGAGAAATTTCCTTGTGACGAATGAGAGGCCGGACCGGCTTTCCGGAGTATTCCCGCTCTATTTTGACAAGATCCTGATTGACGCGCCTTGTTCCGGCGAGGGGATGTTCCGCAAGCAGCCGGAGGTGGCGGCCGCCTGGAGCCCCGCGAAGGTCCGGGAACTCTCGAAGCTTCAGAGACAGATTCTGGAGGAGGGCTTTCGCATGCTGAAGCCGGGCGGCCTTCTCATGTATTCGACCTGCACCTTCTCCCCGGCGGAAAATGAAGGAAATATTGCGGAGTTTCTGATCCGCCACCCGGAGATGGAGATTCTGGAAATCTCTCCGTACAGCGGATTTTCTCCGGGAAGGCCGGACTGGGCGGAAGAGGAACTTGTGACTTCCGAAAAAGAGCGCGGTCTGGAAGCGGAAAAACTTTCCGGGTTCCGGGAAAAAATCCGGACGGATATTCCGAAGTGCGTGCGAATCTGGCCGCACCGGATGCGGGGAGAGGGACATTTCCTCTCTCTCATGAAAAAGCGTGCGGAGGGGTGCGGCCCTCCGGTGCCATCCGGGGAAGGACCCGGCTTTTCTTCCGGGGTTCTAGCGGGTGCCGGGAAAAAGAAAGATAAGAAAAAGCGGCGCGAAGCGGTCCCCGCGAAGGAGGATCTTTCCAGCTTCCGCGCCTTTCTGAAAGAGATGAAAATCCGTCTCCCGGCAGGAAGTATCGAGGCGCGCGGAGGGCGCGTCTATCTGATGCCGGCATTTCCCGCGGCGGCGATGCAGCTGAAGTTTCTCCGCAGCGGCGTATATCTCGGCGATCTGAAAAAAAACCGGTTTGAGCCGTCGCAGCCCTTCGCCCTGCTTCTGTCGGCGGAGGACTGCGGAAAATGCGTCATCTTCCCGGCGGATGATCCGCGCCTGTCCGCGTTTCTGCGCGGAGAATCGCTTCGCATCCCGCAGGAGACGGGGGGAAACCGGAGACTGTCGGTTTCTCCCGGATGGAATCTCGTCCTCGCGGACCGTTTTCCGGTCGGATGGGGCAGATTTTCCGCGGACATTCTGAAGAACAGAATTCCGGTTTCGTGGAGAACCTGAAGGGTAACATTGACGCTATTGTGTAAAGCATTTATAATATTTTTATTCTCTTTCTTGAAAGTTTATGCAATAGATACAGGGAGGAAATGTTTTGAGCAGTTCAAAAGAAGAATTTAAGCCGTATATTTCGGCGAGTCAGAATCTGCCGGAGATGACGCCGGTATCGGTCACGCTGGGCATTATTCTGGCGATTGTTTTCGGCGCGGCAAACGCGTACCTGGGCCTTCGGGTAGGCCTTACGATTTCTGCCTCGATTCCGGCGGCTGTTATTTCCATGGGAATCTGCCGCGCGATTCTGAAGCGGGACAATATTCTGGAAAACAACATGGTGCAGACAATCGGCTCCGCCGGTGAGTCGGTAGCGGCGGGCGCCATTTTTACCATGCCCGCTCTGTTTATGTGGGCGGAAGAGGGCGCTATGGATGCGCCTTCGGTAACGACGATCGCCGTCATCGCGATCCTCGGCGGAACGCTCGGCGTCCTGTTCATGATTCCCCTGAGAAACGCCCTGATCGTGGAAGAGCACGGAACGCTTCCGTATCCGGAGGGCACCGCCTGCTCGGAAGTACTTCTCGCGGGGGAAGAGGGCGGAGCCAGCGCCAGGGGTGTTTTCAGCGGACTGGGACTGGCAGCCGTCTACAAGTTTATTGCGGACGGCATCAAGCTGTTTCCGTCGGAAATCGGCTACGATTTCAAGAGCTACAAGGGATCCGGGATCGGCATTGATGTCCTTCCGTCCCTGGTCGGCGTCGGTTTTATCTGCGGACCGAAGATCTCCGCTTATATGTTCGGCGGCGGTGTCCTCGCCTGGTTTGTTCTGATGCCGCTCCTTTACGTATTCGGAAGCTCCGTCACCACCGCCATCTTCCCGGCCACGGTCGAGATCTCGAAACTGGGTACCGGCGGGATCTGGAGCAGCTATATCCGCTACATCGGCGCGGGCGCAGTGGCCTGCGGCGGAGTGATTTCTCTCGTGAAATCCTTCCCGATGATTATCCGCGCGTTCAGAAAATCCATGGAGAGCATGAAGAACCGTCAGACGACCGTCACCCGCACGACGAAGGATCTCTCGCTGAAGGTGGTGGGAATCGGCGCTCTGATTATCGTATTGCTTCTGTGGCTGCTTCCCGTTGTAGAGGTGAATCTTCTGGGAGCCATTCTGATTGCCGTGTTCGGTTTCTTCTTCGTCACGGTTTCCGCCCGCATGGTCGGAATTGTAGGAAGCTCGAATAACCCGGTTTCCGGCATGACGATCGCAACGCTTCTGGTCACGACGATTATCCTGAAGACGACCGGCAATTCCGGAACGGCAGGTATGATTGTCGCGATCACGATCGGCTCCGTCATCTGCGTGGCGGCCTGCATCGCCGGCGATGTGTCTCAGGATCTGAAGACCGGATACATCGTGGGAGCGACCCCGTGGAAACAGCAGGTCGGAGAAATCGTGGGTGTTCTCGCGTCCGGTATCGTCATCGGCTATATCATGTACATTCTGAACGCGGGCTACGGCTTCGGCTCCACAGAGCTCCCGGCTCCGCAGGCGGGCATGATGAAAATGATCGTCGAAGGTGTCATGAACGGAAAGCTTCCGTGGTCCCTCGTGTTCGTCGGCGTCTTCATCGGTGTCATTGCGGAGATCTTCGGCATCCCGGTCATGCCGTTTGCGGTCGGAATCTATCTGCCGATTTTCTCCACGACCGGAATTATGGTCGGCGGCCTGGTTCGTCTCTGGGTGGACAAGAAGAAAGAAAAAAGCGAGGATGTCAGAAAGAAAAAGTCCAATCGCGGTGTCCTGTTTGCGTCCGGCATGATCGCGGGCGAGGGACTGGTCGGCGTCCTGCTGGCGGTGTTTGCCTTCGCCGGCGTCGATATCTCCCTTCCGTTCAGTCTCGGATCGATCGGATCCATTCTCTTCTTTGCCGCTCTGATCGCGCTGTTCGTCCGCGCGATCGTAAAAGAACCGAAAGCGGCGAAATAATATGGCACGGAAAAAAGAAAATTTTCTGGACTATGTTCCCCGGCCGAACAGGCTGTTCCGGACGGATGTCAATGAGAAAGACCATATTGAAATCCTGACGGAACACAAAGGCTTTTATAACGTGATTGCGCAGAAGCTGTTTAATAAACCGCGTTTCTCTCACATCGAGCTGGATGACTTCGGAACGTTCGTCTGGCGCTGCATGGACGGAAAAAAAACGGTCTTCGAGATCGGGAAAGCGGTAAAAGAAGAGTTCGGGGAGAAGGCTGAACCTCTCTATGAGCGGCTCAGCAAATTCATCAAGATTCTGCATGATCATCATTACGTGGTCTATGAAAACAAAATCACGCAAGGACAGAAAAAATCAAAAGAGGCGTCAAAATGAGAGTATTGGAAAATCTGGAGCCGAAGTCGGTATTTCATTTCTTTGAGGATCTGACACAGATTCCCCGGCCGTCCTATCATGAGAAGGCGGTCAGCGATTACCTGATACGGTTTGCGAAAGACCGCGGTCTGGAGTGCTATCAGGATGATCTGTACAATGTGATTATCATCAAAGAGGCTTCGGAAGGGTATGAGGCGGAAGAGCCGATCATCCTGCAGGGCCATATGGACATGGTCTGCGAGAAAAATCCCGGCGTAGAGAAGGATATGGAGAAGGAAGGACTCGACCTGATGATCGACGGCGACTACGTCCGGGCGAAGGGCACTACGCTCGGCGGCGACGACGGAATCGCCATCGCGTACGCTCTGGCGCTTCTGGACTCAAAGACCCTGAAGCATCCGCGACTGGAGTTCGTCTGCACCGTATCCGAGGAGGTCGGAATGGACGGCGCACACGCAATCGATCTGTCGCCGCTGAAGGGCCATCTTCTCCTGAACATGGATTCCGAGAACGAAGGCATCGTGCTCGCGGGCTGCGCGGGCGGCGGTTCCGCGAATCTCTCTCTTCCTGTGAAGCGGGAAGCCTGCGGATGGGAGAGAGTCTGCATCCACATTCATAAACTGGCCGGCGGTCATTCCGGCACGGAGATCAATAAAGGCCACGCCAGCTCAGTTGAGCTGACCGGACGCGTGCTGCGCGGGCTCTGGGATGTCTCCGCACTCCGCCTGGTCTCTCTCGAGAATGGGTCCAAGGACAATGCGATCTCCCGTGAGGGAAGCATTCTTCTGGCAGTCGAAAATAAGAAAGCGGCCGAGGACAGACTCGCGGAAATCGCCGGCGCTGTCAGCGCGGAATATTCCGTCGCGGATCCGGAGGTCTGCATCGAATTCCGTGATCCGGCAGAATTCGGCGGTGTGCCGGAAGACGCCGATCCGATTTCGGAAGAAGATACGAAGGCCGTCATCACACTTCTGACCGCGCTGCCGCAGGGCGTCCAGCGCATGAGCGACCACGTCGAAGGTCTGGTCGAGACCTCTCTCAACTGGGGAGTCGCCACCCTTCACACCGATCAATTTTACATGAAATCTGCCATCCGCAGTTCCGTCGGGACGGCGAAGGACAGCCTGATCCGGAAAGTAAGGTGGATCGCCGAGAACCGCGGCGCCTCCTGTGAGATGACCGGAGAATATCCGGCGTGGGAGTGGGTGCAGAATTCGCCGCTCCGCGATAAAATGGCCCGCATCTACAAAGAAATGTTCGGGAAGGACCTCGTTATCGAGGCTATTCACGCCGGCGTTGAGTGCGGACTTCTCGCGGATAAAATTCCCAATATGGATGCCATCTCCATGGGACCGGACATCCTCGATATCCACACCCCGGACGAGCACCTCTCCATCTCCTCCGTACAGAGAATGTGGGATTACATCGTGCGGATTATTGAAGAAAAATAATTTCGGGAAAGCGGCTCAGGCTTCTTCGTGACTGAGCCGCTTTTCTGCGATTTTTTCAAAAGACTCCGGCGGTCTCCTCCCGGTTCTTTTTCAATATTTGATGTTGACTTTGCAATCAAAGTCTTATATAATGACAAATGCTGACGGGCCATGAACCGGGATTTTCCGGAACAGTCCACAGGCAAATCGAAGCGTGGCTCAGTTTGGTAGAGCGCTGCGTTCGGGACGCAGAGGCCGCTGGTTCGAATCCAGTCGCTTCGACGAAAGACCGGGAACATTTGGTTCCCGGTTATTTTTTGTTATTCCCGAAAAAGCGGAGGACAGCAGTACTGACTGAAGCCCGGAAAATGCGTGAAAACGCGCGGGAGAAGAGCGGGGGTTCCCTACATGAAGACCGAAGTGAAAAATTTTACAGAGGGTCCGATTACCGGTCCGCTGGTGAAATTCATGCTGCCGATACTGCTGGCGCTGATTCTTCAGGCCCTCTACGGAGCGGTGGATCTTCTGGTTGTCGGGCGGTTTGCCAGGAGTGCCGATATTTCCGCCGTCGCCACGGGGTCCCAGCTTATGACAACGGTGACCAACACGATGGCGACGTTCTCAACCGGTGTCACGATTCTGCTCGGGCATCAGATCGGCCAGGGCAGGAGCAGAGAAGGCGGCCGGACGATCGGCGCTTCCATTCTGCTGTTTTTTGTCATCGGCCTCGTTGTGACGGCCGTCCTTGTGATCTTCGCCGGGAATTTTGCGGGCCTCCTGAAAGCCCCCCGGGAGGCGTATACGAGAACGGTTTCCTACATTCGCATCTGCGGAGCGGGAAGTCTGGTCATCATTTTTTACAACATGATCGGCGCTGTATTTCGCGGAATCGGTGACTCAAATACGCCGCTCGTCACGGTGGCAATCGCAACCGTGGTTAATATCTTCGGGGATCTGTTTAATGTGGCGGTCCTGGGCATGGGCGCCGCCGGAGCGGCTCTCGCGACGGTCGCCGCGCAGGCGGTGAGCGTATTCGCCTCGATTCGGTTCATCCGGAAGCGGCAGCTCCCGTTTGAATTCCGCAGGGAGATGATCCGCGCGGACCGTCCCATTACCCGTCAGGTCGCAAAATTCGGGTTCCCGATTGCCCTTCAGGATTTTCTGGTCGGAGTTTCTTTTCTGGTAATCAACGCGATCGTGAACGGCCTCGGTCTCGTCCCGTCGGCGGGCGTCGGGGTGGCGGAGAAGGTCTGCGCCTTTATCATGCTGGTTCCCTCGGCCTTTTCCCAGTCGCTGGCCGCCTTTGTCGCCCAGAATTACGGGGCGGGGAAATTCCGCCGTGCCTTCCGGACGCTGTACATCGCATTCGGGCTTTCGCTGTGCGCCGGTTTTGCCATGTTCTGGCTGGCGTTTTTCCACGGGACGCTGCTGACGGGGATATTTACAAAAGAAACGCAGGTCATCGAGGCAGGGGCGGATTACCTGAAATCCTACGCGATTGACTGCATTCTGACAGCGTTCCTGTTTTGCTTTATCGGCTTTTTCAATGGCCTCGGCATGACATCCTTCGTCATGGTTCAGGGACTGGTCGGGGCCTTCTGCGTCCGGATTCCCGTATCTTATTTTATGAGCAGGCAGGTTCCGGTCTCGCTGTTTCATATCGGTCTCGCGACACCGTGTTCCAGTCTGGTTCAGATCCTGCTCTGCCTCATTTTTATGATCTATGCGAAGAAAAAAATGTTCTGGAAGACGGACGAAAAAGGACACCCCGGCTGAGCGGGGCGTCCTTTTTCTGGCCGCAGCATCCGCGGCCATCCGGATATCCGGAAAAAAATCAGTTCAGATTCGGCGTTCCTCCCCGGGCCGACATTTCCTGCGATACCGAGGAAGTGGTGGCGGCGGCGTTTACGCCCTCGCGGCTCGTATCCGGACGGAGACAGGGGTCATTGACGACCCTGGCGGAGGGTCTGGTTTTATCCGGCTCATTCTTCAGCGTCTCGCCGATCACGCCGATGCTGGAGACGAGGTCGGTCAGATTGTTCGGAACGAAAATTTTCGTAGCTCTTCCGTTGGACACGTCTTTCAGTGCCTCCAGCCCCTTCAGCTGCAGGACGGACTCATCTATATTGACATTTTTCAGCTTCTGGAGACCATCCGCCTCGGCCTCATAAACCAGAGCGATGGATTTGGCGCGGCCTTCCGCCAGAGCGATCTGCGCGTCGCGCTCCGCTTCGGCGGCCAGAATCTTCGCCTGTTTGTCACCTTCCGCGCGGCTTACGACCGCCTCCTGGTGCGCCTTTGCCTCCAGGACGGTCTGCCTGCGCTCACGCTCCGCCTTCATCTGCAGTTCCATTGTGGCGACAATGCTCTCCGGCGGGGAGATATTCTTGATTTCTACTCTCGTTACTTTGATTCCCCACTGATCGGTCGCCTCATCCAGAATGGCCTGCATCCGGTTATTAATCGTCTCGCGGCTGGTCAGCGTCTGGTCCAGCTCCATGTCACCGATGATGGAGCGGAGCGTCGTGGCGGACAGATTCTGCAGGCCCGAGATCGGATTTTCCACGCCGTATGTATACAGCCTCGGATCGAACACCTTCATAAATACGACGGAATCAATCTGCATCGTTACGTTATCTTTTGTGATCACCGGCTGCGGCGGGAAATCCAGCACCTGTTCCTTCAGTGAGATTTTCCGGACAATCCGCTCCAGAAACGGAACCTTGACATGAAATCCGGGATTCCATGTCGCGCTGTATTTGCCCAGGTGCTCCACGACGAAGACGTAGCCCTGGGGAACAATCTTCGCGTTGGCAAAAACAACGACCAGAATGAAAATCACTAATATCAGAATCAGCGGCATATGCATTTCCTCCTCATATTCATAATGCTTCTGTCAATTTAATTATAGAAACAACAGAATCTGTCAGCAAGTAAAAAAGATGTAAACCGGGCAAATGGTCAGATATCGGGTTCAGATGGCGGTTTATCAGTGAATTTTGTAAAAACGAAATGTACTGAGCGGTTGAATATGGTATTATTAAATAGTCGGAGATCCGCGCAGGGGACCGGCTTTTTCATTGGACTCAAAAGTTTTCAGGAGGATCGAGCATGAGATATTCGGAATTGGTAGAGAAAAGAAGATCTGTCCGCAGATTCAGCGATAAAGAAGTTTCAAAGGAACAAATCGCGGAGATTGAAGCCTATTTCCCGACGGTGAAACCGCTGATTCCGGGAATCGAAGTGGAGATGGGGATTTTCACCGGCAATTCAAAAAACCGCCTGGAGGGCGTCGCCGGATACAAGGGATACGCTCTGGGCGCTCCCGCCTATCTGGTCATTCTCTCGGATAAAAAGGATTATTATCTGGAAAATGCCGGGTTCATCGGGGAGGATCTGGTTCTGAAGCTGACCGATATGGGTCTTGGCACCTGCTGGATCAGCGTCGGGGACAGCCATGATGTGAAACGTGCCCTGCTTCTCAATACGGACAAGGAGGTGGCTGGCATCGTGGCCTGCGGATACGCCGAGAGAGAAATCCGTTCCCGCCGGCTGAATATCAAAAGTCCCTCCAATGTGACGCTGCAGGAGGAGAAGAGCGGCGTGCCGAAGCTTTCCCAGCACGATCTTGTCTATTACGAGAGCTGGGGCCGGCCGGTTGACTGGGATTCCGGCGTGATCGATCCCTATCTGGACGAGGCGCTCTACGCGGCCAGTCTCGCGCCGACCTACCTGAACAAGCAGCCGTACCGCTTTATCCTCAGCGGAAAGAAGCTGCTGCTCTGCGAGTACAAGGACGCCGATCAGCCCGAGGCGGAGCTGGGAATCGATATGGGTGCCGTCATGAAAAATTTCTGTGCGGTTTATTACGAGAGCATCAACAGCAAGAGCGAGTGGAAGATGATCCAGGGATCCGACAGTTCTCCGGATTACATCATTGTCGCCAGCTTCGAGATCTGAGGAGGCGGCTGAAGAAAGGGGTGATTTCGTGACCTGGCTGGGTGAAGATATTAAAAAGCTGGGCTTCGGCCTGATGAGGCTGCCGAAGAAGGACGAAAAGATCGACGTCGGGCAGGTGAAGGTGATGGTGGATCATTTTATGGCGGCCGGCTTCACCTATTTTGACACCGCCTGGGCGTATCCGGGAAGCGAAGACGCGATCCGGGAAGCGCTGGTCGAGCGGTATCCCCGGGAGAGCTTTCAGCTGGCGACGAAAAACGCCGCCTGGATCGGCTGCAAGACGCGGGAAGATGCGATCGGACAGTTTGAGACGTCGCTGAAGCAGACCGGGGCGGGCTATTTTGATTTTTATCTCTTCCACAATCTCGGGGAGACGCGGACGGAATTTTTCAATCGCTTCGGCCTCTGGGATTATTTTCAGGAGATGAAGAGACAGGGGAAGATCCGTCATCTCGGATTTTCGTTTCACTCGACGCCGGAAGAGCTCGATGAAATTCTGAACAATCATCCGGAGATGGAATTTGTCCAGCTCCAGATTAACTATGCGGACTGGGAAAATCCCGCGGTTCAGTCCCGGCGCTGCTACGAGACCGCGAGAAAGCACGGCAAACCGGTCATCATCATGGAGCCGGTCAAAGGAGGTATGCTCGCGAATCCGCCGGAGGCTGTCGCGAAGATCCTGAAGGAGGCGGAGCCGGATGCTTCCCCTGCTTCCTGGGCGATCCGGTTTGCGGCGGGGCTGGAAGGCGTCATCACGGTTCTTTCCGGAATGAGCACCGTGGAACAGATGGACGACAATCTCTCCTATATGAAGAATTTCACGCGGCTTTCCGAATCGGAGACGGAGACTCTGAAGCGGGCGCAGAAAGCTCTGGCGGGGATTCCCGTCATTCCGTGCACGACCTGCAACTACTGCGCGAAGGTGTGTCCGAAGGAGATCGGAATTTCCGGCACTTTTACCGCCATGAACCTTCTGACACTGTATGGCAGCAGGGACGCGGCTCTTCATCAGCTTGAGTGGCTGGTCGACGGTCACGGCAGAAAACGCGCCTCGGAGTGTGTAAAATGCGGCGCGTGCGAGAAGGCATGTCCTCAGCACATTCATATCCGGGAGGAGCTGGAGAAAGCCTCTGTGGCGCTGGGGTGACTTTTATTTTCAGAACAGTCAAGAGGAAACAGATATGGATCAGAAAATATTAATCGTATATTACTCTCTGGAAGGCAACACGGAATTTGCGGCAAAAGAGATCAAGCGGCTGACCGGAGCGGATATCGTCCGCCTGGTTCCGGAGAAGGAGATTCCGAAAAGCGGATTCGGGAAATATTTCTTCGGAGGAAAGGCTGCTCTGACCAGATCCTATACGCGTCTGAAACCGATCGAGGAGGATCCGAAGGATTACGACACAATCGTTATCGCCGCCCCGGTCTGGGCGTCCACCTATCCGCCGGCAATCGGAACGTTCCTGAATGAACACAGGCTGAGCGGGAAAGATATCTTTCTTGTCGCGACCTCAAAGAGCGGCAATGCGGGGAAGACCTTTAAAGACCTGGAGGGCCGGCTTTCCGGCAATCAGATCCGAAACGTGCTGAGTCTTGTCAGCCCGCTGAAGGATCAGAAAGAGGCGCAGAAAGAGATCGCGGAATTTGCCAGAAGCATCCGGAACGAGATCTGACATCTGACCGGGCGGCGTCCGGCCGCCCGGAGGATGATAATGAACCGTGACCATTTGGATTTCAGACAGGGGAAGATTATGTCGGAGAATACCATTGCAGAAAACAGACCCGGCAGTCCGCTCGTCGGCGCAGAAGACGGGATGGGATTGCAGAAGAGCCGAAAAGAACCGGATCCGGGATTCCAGAAGGACACGGACGCTGCCGGATTTGAGCGGCTCCGCGGGGTGATTGCCCGGCTGCGCGCCCCGGATGGCTGCCCCTGGGACAGAGCACAGACGCACGAGAGTCTGAAGCCCGCCTGCATGGAAGAGGCCGCAGAGGTTGTCTGCGGAATCAACATCCTGAGGGACACGGGCAACCCTGAAAACCTGAAGGAAGAGCTGGGTGACCTTCTGATGCAGGTCATGATTCACGCGCAGATCGCGGAAGAGGAGGGGCTGTTTACGATCGACGATGTGATCCGCGGCCTCACGGACAAGATGATCCGCCGCCATCCCCATGTATTCGGCGGAGAAAAAGCCGGCGGTCCCGAAGCGATGAAAAAGAGCTGGGAGGAGATCAAACAGAGAGAAAAAGCCGGCAAAGAGTGGATGGAAGACTATCTTCCGGAGGCCATGCTGGAGGCAAAAAATCTGATCGACCAGGCCCGTGCCCGCAAAGGATATAATTGACCGACAGTTTGTAATAATATTGTAATAATCTATAAATATAAAAGGAAAAATAATTATTTTTCGATAATTGCTTGACATATTCAAAAAGATACTGTATATTATAGTCAAGGAGTGAGACTACTTGATAAGTCTCAAAGGGCGAGATCCTATAACAAGAAATCTCAAAAAAATCTATAGAAAGAGAGGTTAATACAGTGAAGCTCCTGAATTTTCATTGGTAACCCGAAGACCGAGAGGACGAAAGAAATCGAGGGCTTCGGGTTATTTCTTTTTCGGAAACAGCTCCTGTATGACACTGGCAGATATCCATCCGGTTCCGACTGCAGTTTCTGCGGCCGGTATTTTTTTGGCTCTTTGTTATGGCAGACAGCGTCTCCTTCGCCGTTCACAGGAAAACGGTTCCGGACACGCTCCTCTGTTTGCGTCGGGCATCCAGGATTGACGGAGAAAAATCCAGGAAGTATAATGAAAAAAACACATTTTTTTCACAATATTTCATCAAATTATGGAGAGGGGAAAATACATATGAGTGGGAAACGGACAAACCGCGGCCGGAATGGTCATGGGAGAGCTTTGGCTCTGATCCTGGCCGTATGCATGGTGTTTGTTTTCGGAGTGAGTTCGGCGCATGCCGATGATCAGTCGGATTCGAATACCGGGAAAGCTTATGCTGCGGAAGACAGCGGGACGGACACGTCCGGAATCAGTACCGTGGACGCTTCTTCTGCTTCTGAGACAGAGGTTCCGGATTCGTCGGGCACGTCCGCGGAGAACGGAGCCAGTCAGGATGCGGAAACCACGCCGGATGCCGACAACACGGACACTGGCAGTGAAGACGCGGCAGAAAACGGGGAAATCAATTCTGCTGAAATCGTTGTTCCGGAAGAATCATCGTCTGACGAGGGACAGACCGAAGACTCATCCGGGTGGGAAGACGGCCTGATAGAAGCGAAGGTTTCCTACACGGTGAAGAATACGGCGGATGTCTATCGCCTTTACAATCCGAACTCCGGCGAGCATTTTTACACCACAAGCTATCAGGAAAGAGATAATGCCCTGAAGGCCGGCTGGAGATACGAGGGAATCGGCTGGACATCTCCCCTGAAAGGCGTGAACGGATCGGTTCCGGTTTACCGTCTCTACAATCCGAACGCGGGAAATCATCACTATACGCTTGAGGTTTCCGAGCGCGACTATCTGACCGGTCTCGGATGGAGATATGAGGGAATCGGCTGGTATTCGGACAGCCTGCAGAACATTCCCCTTTACAGAGAGTACAATCCGAACAGCGGTCTGCACAATTTTACGACCAGCAGGGCTGAGGATCAGATGCTGAAATCGGAGGGCTGGACACAGGAGGGCGTCGCCTGGTACGGCGTCGAGGATCCGGACCCGACGATTACACATCCGGTCACGATCTACGGCGGCATTGATTTCAGTGCGATTTATGATTTCAATTATTATCTGAACAACAATCCGAGCGTCAGGAGCAAGTACGGCAATTATAACGACGAAGCGGTTCTGGAGGATTTTGTCAAGAACGCTCTGAAGGCAAAGCGCCCCGGGAAGGCTTCCTACAGCCAGACGGTCTATAATCAGATCCGGGAGGCGGTTTATCCGACACCGAAGCCGACTCCGGCCCCGGTGGTCATCTCGGACGCGATGGATCGGAAGGCTCAGGGATATTCCAGCGCCACGTCTTATGAGATTCTGGTAAACCGTTCCACGCATCTGGTGTCGATTTACAAGGGATACCAGGGACACTGGCAGAGAATCCACCGCTACAGCTGCGGCGACGGAAAAGCGAGTACGCCGACGGTAGAAGGTGTCTTTTCGGTTATCAACCGGAAGCCCAGCTTCGGATCCAGTTCGTACACCTGCTGGTATGCCACCCGGTTTTACGGCGGTTACCTGTTCCACTCGGTCCTCTATTATCCGGGCTCCAAGACCCGCATCAAGGACGGAAGGCTCGGAATGGGCGTCTCTCACGGATGTGTCCGTCTGGCGATCAACAACGCCAAGTGGATTTATGAGAACATCCCGAACGGGACGAGAGTCGTCGTATATCACTGATGGTCCGGGAATGCAGAAGCACAGCCGGAACTCACGGAAAAAATAATCCGGGATAGTGCCCGGAAGAAAGGAAAATCCGGTCATCCAAGCCGATGACCGGATTCAGTTTGCAAGGATGAAACGAAGCAGCGGTATTCTGTATCCGATCCTGTCTCTCCCGTCAAAATACGGGATCGGATGCTTTTCCAAAGAGGCATATGAGTTTGTTGATTTTCTGGAGAAATCCGGCCAGAGCTACTGGCAGATCCTTCCGATCGGTCCGACCGGTTTCGGAGATTCTCCCTATCAGTCCCTGTCATCGTTTGCGGGCAATCCGTATTTCATAGATCTGGAGACGCTGATCAAAGAGGGGCTGCTTTCCGGAGAGGAGTGTGATTCGGTCTCGTTCGGGAGCGATCCGGCGCGCGTGGATTACGGCGCGCTCTATGAAAATCGGTCCGGACTCCTGAAAAAAGCGTTTGACCGCTTCATGGAGCAGGGAAAGGAGAAGGAGGAATATCTTTCGTTTAAGACGAAAAATGCATACTGGCTGGACGATTTCTCCCTGTTTTCGGCGCTGAAAGACGCTCACGGGGGCGCGCAGTGGACGGAGTGGGAGCCGGAGCTCGTCAGCCGTAGCCGTTCCGCACTCAAGGAAGCCCGCGGCGCTCTGGCGGAAGAAATCGAATTTTATATGTTCCGCCAGTATGAGTTTGAAAAGCAGTGGCAGAAGCTGCGCGGCTATGCCGCGGAAAAGAAAATCAAAATCATCGGCGATATGCCGCTCTACGTGGCGCTGGACAGCGCGGACGCCTGGGCGAATCCCGAGCAGTTCTTCTTTGACCGCGATCACAAGCCGATCGACGTGGCGGGAACTCCTCCGGACACTTTTTCCGCAAGCGGACAGCGCTGGGGAAATCCTCTCTACGACTGGAATTTCATGAAGATCAAGAATTATGACTGGTGGGTGTCGAGAATGGCCCGCGGCCATGAATTGTACGATGTGATCCGCCTGGACCATTTCAACGGATTGGATTCCTATTACGCGATTCCCTATCGGGCAAAGACGGCGGAACACGGAAAGATGAAAAAGGGTCCCGGCATCGATCTGTTCCGGGCGGTGAAAGAGCAGCTGGGAGACATTCCGATCATCGCCGAGGATCTGGGAAACATCACGGATTCTATCCGGAAAATGGTCCGGGATTCCGGATTTCCGGGGATGAAGGTGCTGCAGTTTGCCTTTGACTGGAGCGAGAGCAGCGACTACCTGCCGTACAGGCATATCCATAACTGCGTCGTTTACACCGGGACGCATGACAATCCGACGACAAGGGCGTGGATCGAGTCGATCAGCGACCATGACCGCGATTATACGCGGAGGTACATCAATTCGATCTTTACCGACTACGGTCAGTTCGTGTGGGATTTTATCCGGGAGGCACAGCGATCCGTGGCGGATCTGTGCATCATCCCGATTCAGGATTATCTTGTTCTGGGGAATGAGGCGAGAATGAACACGCCGGGGACCGCTCAGGGAAACTGGCAGTGGAGAACCGTTCCCGGACAGCTCTCCGAGGAACTTGCAAAAAGCATCCGCGAGATGACAAAGCTGTACGGAAGACTGCCGGGATGAGACAATTATGACCGGGCCGGGCCGGGATGCTCCGCAGCGGTTTCGGCTGCGTGGCGGCAGATATCCCTCAGGCAGCAGCGGTCGCATTGGGGCCGTCTGGCGATGCAGACGGCCCGGCCGTGATAGACGAACCGGTGACAAAGGTCGCTGCTTTCCTCCGGCGGAATGATTTTCCAGAGCTCGCGTTCAACCTTCGCGGGCTCTTTTATATGGTCCACCAGGCCGATCAGATTGCAGAGGCGGATGCAGTGTGTGTCGGTGACGATCGCGGGTTTCCCGAAGACGTCACCCATCACGAGATTCGCGCTTTTTCTTCCCACGCCGGGAAGGGCCAGGAGTTCCTCAAAGGTCGTCGGGACCTGATCGTTATACTTTTCGTGAAGGACCCGCATACACTTCGAGATATCGCGGGCCTTGCTCGGGCCGAGGCCGCAGGGGCGGACGATTTCTTCGATCTCCGAGGGATCCGCCGCGGCCAGTGCCGCGACGTCCGGAAATTTTTTGAAGAGGATCGGAGTCGTCTTGTCGACGCGCGCATCCGTGCACTGGGCCGCCAGCCGGACACTCACGAGCAGCTGCCACGCTTTGTCATAGGACAGCGTACAGTGGGCGTCCGGGTATTCTTTTTTCAGACGGTCAATGACTTCCAGAGCCAGTTCTTTTTTTGTCATATCTTTCTGTTATTTTTCATAAATCTTTCTTCAGTCCGTGATTATTTCAGGCCGTACCAGCCGATTCCCTCCGCGCGCCATCCGAGCGCAACCAGGTGATCATTTTCCGTCTTGCTCGTGGTGTAATTGTGTGATCCGGAAACCGCATTCGGGTTGTACTGCCGGTAAAGAGGAACGCCCTTGTTTTCGTCGGAATACCAGCCGATTCCCTCGTATTTCCAGCCCGCGTTTATCAGGTTGGATACCTCGCGCTCGTTCGTCGTGTAGTGATGGTCTCCCGCATTCGCGTTGTAGAGACGGTAGACCGGAATATTGGAAGCGGCAGGAGCGTACCAGCCGATTCCCTCATACCGCCATCCGGCCTGCCGGAGGTTATTCCGTTCCGTCTGGTTTGCGGTGTAGAAATGCTCGCCGCTGTTCTTGTTGTACATGCGGTACATCGGCTTTTTGGAGCCGGACACGCAGTGGACCGAGACGCTCACGGCATTTCCCTCCAGATTCGTCGCCGTGATCGTTGTGTTTCCGGTCTTGCCTCCTTTGAGACTGGTTCCGCTGATCGAGGCAATGGAACTGTTGGATGAGGTCCACGTCAGATCCTTGTAATAGATGAGTCCCTTGTTTTTTGGCAGTCCGTCCTTGAACCGGAGCGAGACACCGAGTTTGGGGAGGGATGTCGTGCTTCCGCTTCTCACATAGTAGACGCCGCCCGTGGAGAGGGCGTTGTTTTTGTACGGATTGACGAGCCACTGGGAAAAGGCGGAGGTCACCAGGCGCTCTTTCGCGTAATTGAAGGAAACGTTCTTTTTGGATCCGGAAAGCGTTGTCCGGGTTGTGATTCCGGTAGAATTTCCGAATTCGGCTACCCAGTAATCGGTTTTGTACCGGGAATCCTTCACATGAGCAATGCCGACTGCCTGATAATCTCCGACAATGGTCTGGCTGGATGTCCATTTGTTCAGAATCGTGGAGACGGCCGCACCGTAGGAACCCATTGCACGGAGCTCGCCGGATGCCGTCGCGCCGTTGCTCGCGGTCGCTGTGGAGAAAGCCGTGTTATCCGGGCGTGTGGAGGAGAGACTTACTGATACTTCGCCGGCGCGCTGAATCGCGATCTCCTCCAGACCGTAGTCGTAGCTGAGCGCAGACTTTCCTTTTCCGGAGCGGAAGGAATTGATCGAATCTGCCATGGAACTGACATCCGACTGGTTATAAGTAACGGTCACAGAAATATTGTCCAGAATCGTCGACGAAGCCGCCGAAACCGGAACGGTCTCGCTGAACATGGCTCCGATCATCATGACAGCGGCTGCCAGGAGCGCAGTCAGAGTGCGGATGACGGTTTTCGTTTTATGCTGTTTCATTGAATTACCCCCTTTTTTATATTGAAAAGTCAATGTGTCCGGTTTTCCGGTCGCTGACTTCATTATCGGATTTCTGAAAAATCCAGTCAATGTAAAAAATTGCACAAATTATGAACAACGTTGTTGTGATATCGTGCATTTTCTCTAATTATCGGTTGAGATTTCATTCTTCATGTGTATATAATAGAAAGGAGAATTAGCAGACCGTATTTGCGGAAAAGGGGTATCAGCGTATGAAAAAATTTTTGCGTATCGTATTTGTTCTGTTGTTTATCGCCCTGCTGATTTATTTTCTCTGTAAAGAAGGTTTCATCGACGAGGAGAAATTAAAAAGCGGCTGTGCGGCGGCGTGGAAAAAATGTCCGCTGAAGGGCGGAAAGAGCGATGACGATACGATTTTCGAAGATGATTATTTTGGGGAAGAGTGAGACGGCTTCCTGAAAAAGCATCTGCTCATCCGGAAGGGGCTTTCGGAAGGTCGGCGCCGCCCGGATTGAGCACGTGATTGCGGGTCTTCAGAAAGACCCGCATTTCTTTTACGGACAGAAGTCCGTGGATTTATCGGACAGAACAGGATGATGGAACGGGGAGAATGCGGACTATGGGAAAGTTGCGTAAGGCGGCGGTCGTTTTTCCGGGAATCGGGTATCATACGGACAAGCCGCTCCTTTTTTACAGCAAAAAACTCGCCTGGACGAACGGCTACGAGATTATCGACGTCCCGTACGGCCATTTTGAGCATGGGATCAAGGGCAATGAGAAAAAAATGCGGAAGGCCTGTGAGAGCGCGCTGAAGCAGGCGGGAGAGATCCTGAAGGATAAAGATCTGGAGCGGTACGATGAGCTGGTGTTTCTGTCGAAGAGCATCGGCACCGCGGCGGCTGCCGCGTATGCGGAAAAGCACCATCTCACCGACGGAAACGGGCGGAAGGTCCGTCACATTTACTTTACGCCGGTCGCGGATACGTTTCTCGCGGCGCGAAAGAAAAGCGGAATCGTTTTTCACGGAACCGCCGACCCGTGGGCGCCGGACGACATCATCGAAAAAGGGTGCCGTGAGCTTGAGCTTCCGCTGTACATCGTTCCGGGGGCGAATCATTCGCTGGAGACCGGGAGCGTGGATCTCGATCTCAAAAATATTCGGAAGGTCATGGCGAGGTGCGCGGAATATCTGATGCTGGAAAACCGCTGAGTATCTGACCTTGAGAGATCGTTTCGTCCATGATAGAATTATTCTGTAGACAGACGGATTTTTCGGGAGGTTGGGTGTGAGCAGCTTGGATCAGAAAAAACTCGAGGAGATTATTCAAAAAAATATTCCGGGAAAGGACAGCAGCTTTCGTGATTTTCGCCCGATTTACGCAGACCCTGCGGTTATGTCGGAGATCGTCGCTTTTCTGGCGGGACCTTTTTCCGGAAAAGTAGATCTGGTCGCTTCCCCGGAATCGCTCGGATTCATTCTCGGAAGCATGGCGGCGCGGGAGCTCGGCGTCGGGTTCGCGGCCATCCGGAGCGGGGATCACTTCCGCACGGTTACGGATGACCTTCTGTCGGCTTCCTATATTGATCACCGGGACATGCCCAGATCGCTCATGATCAGCCGCCCGGTGCTTCCGCCCGGAAGCCGCGTGCTTCTCGCGGATGACTACGTGGAGACCGCGGCTACCATCACCGCCTGCATTGCCCTGATTGAGGAAGCGGACGCGGAGCTGACGGGCATCATTTCTCTCGGGGCCGATTACAACAGCGCCTCAAAGAACATGATTGACAGCGGAAGACTGCGTACGATTTATGTCAACCGGAAATAACAGGACATAAGAACCGGATACTTTTTTGGAAATCAGGGGCTGCCGCACATTCATATGCGGCGGCCTTGCTTTTCGTCCGGAATCCGAAAACAGTAAAGAGACAGATTTATGCCTGAGAAGAAACAGACAACTGAAAAATTTCCCACGCGCGCTTCGATGATCCGGTGGTTTATGAAGGGGAGCACCCCCTGGTTTATCCTCAGCGTCATTTTTTCGTGCGTCGTTGCGCTGGCGGATCTGATTCTGCCCAAGATCATTCAGTATACGGCGGACTCGGTGATCGGGGACGATCCGCTGAATGCCCCGCAGGTGGTTCAGGACGCGGTGGACCGCCTCGGCGGGCTGGAGCGGATGCGGAGTCATCTCGTCCTGGTCGCGGGGATCATTGTCGCCGTCGCAGCGGTCGGGGCGGTGAGCCGCTACCTGATGATGCTGTTTAATTCCGTCGGCTCGGAAAAATTCGTGCTGCGGATGCGGGACCGGCTTTTTTCGCACATCCTGCGGCTGCCGTACT
Source organism: Bilifractor sp. (assembly GCA_050944685.1). Lineage (GTDB taxonomy): Bacteria > Bacillota > Clostridia > Lachnospirales > Lachnospiraceae > CADBRN01. The sequence goes on along the minus strand of JBMNRP010000011.1, from coordinate 72,554 downwards.
CCTGGCACAGCCGGAATCACACCGGAGATATCATCCAGCGGTGCACCTCTGATGTGGATACGATCAAGATTTTCGTCTCGGAGCAGCTCACCTCCCTGGTGAGGGTGATTATGCTGATCGTGCTCTCCATGTATTTTATGATAAATATCAACTGGAAGCTTGCCCTGATCGAGGGGACTTTCATTCCCGTCATCGTGATCGGCTCATTCCTGTTTTATTCGCAGATCGGGAGAACCTTCCTCTCCGTCGATTCCGAGGAAGGAAAGCTCTCGGACATCGCCCAGGAAAATCTGACCGGCATCCGCGTTGTGCGCGCGTTCGGCCGTGAGTCGTTTGAGCGGGAGCGCTTCGAGAAGCAGAATGAGCATTACACGAATCTCTGGTTCCGCCTGATGCGTATTCTGGCTTCGTTCTGGGTGATGGGCAATGTCATGGCAACGATGCGGAACCTGCTCGTTATTCTATGCGGAACCGCCTTCGTGATTCACGGGTCCATGACGACCGGAGGGCTGATCGCATTTATTTCCTATAATGCTCTGATTTCGCTGCCGGTCCGCGGGCTCGGGCGCATCATCACCGAGATGAGCAAGGCGGGGATTTCCATCGACCGTCTGCGCTATATCATGAACGCAGAGGAGGAGCAGGGCATCGACTGCCCGGAGGAAGACGGGCTCGCGCTGAAAAGCACGTTCCGCGGAGATATCTGCTTTGAGCACGTCTCTTTCGATTACCGGTCTCCGGGGGCGGAATCCGGCGGAGAGAGCGGAAACGGGGAAACTCCTGCCGCTCCGGGCGGTGAGGAAAATTACGGCCCGCGCGGAACGCTCCGGGATGTGACTTTTACGGTGCCGGCCGGAAAGACGGTGGGAATACTGGGAGCGACCGGCTCCGGGAAGTCGACGCTTCTGCTTCTTCTGGACCGTCTCTACGATCTTCCGGAAGAAGGCGGACGAATCACGATCGGAGGCAGGGACATCCGGGACATTCCGCTTCATATTCTCCGGGAGAATATCGGACTGGTGCTGCAGGAGCCGTATCTGTTCTCGGGGACTCTCTCCGAGAATATCGGGATCTGTTCCCGCAGCACGAATCCCGAACGGATCCGGCACTCGGCGAAAATCGCGAGTCTGGATGAAACGATCGAGAACTTTTCACAGAAATACGAGACGTACGTGGGAGAGCGCGGTGTCACACTCTCCGGAGGACAGAAGCAGAGGACCGCGATCGCCCAGATGCTGGTCCGCGAGACGCCGGTCATGGCCTTTGACGACTCGCTTTCTGCCGTCGATGCGGACACGGACCGGAAGATCCGCACCGCGCTGAAAAATGAAATCGGCAGCGCGACGGTCCTGATCGTCGCACACCGCATTACCACGCTCATGCAGGCGGACGAAATCATTGTCCTGGATGGGGGACGCGTCGCGGAGAGAGGAACCCATGAGGAGCTGATTTCGCAGGATGGAATTTACCGGCAGATCTTTGAACTGCAGACAAAGGAAAGCACATGAAGAAAGAAACGAGACTGCCGCTGTTCGGCATACCCAAACTGATGCCTTTTATCCGGCCGTACGCCAGGACGGTGATTCTGATGATCGTTCTCGGGGCTTTAAGCAGCCTGGCGGACACGATTTTTCCGCTGTTTAATCAGTATGCGATCGATCACTTCATTGCTCACGGGACGTTAAGAGGACTGCCCATGTTTGTGGGCCTGTATCTGGGCCTGATGATACTGCAGGAGCTGGATAATTTTTTCTGTCTCTATCACTGCGGCAAGGTGGAAATGTCCATCGACCGGGACCTGAGAAACGCCGCCTTCTCGCACCTGCAGACGCTGTCCTTCTCTTATTTTAACCAGCACAATGTCGGTTATATTCATGCGCGTGTCATGTCGGACACGAGCAAGATCGGCGAGCTGGTCGCGTGGCGGATGATGGATATCGTCTGGGATCTTTCCTATATCATTTTCGTCATCGTGATGATGCTGAAGATCAACGCGCGGCTGGCCGGGTACGTCATTCTGCTGGTCCCGGTGGCGGTGGTTCTGATCTGGTTTTTCAATCACAGGCTGGTCGCGTTTAATCACAGAATCCGGGAGATTAACGCCAGAATAACCGGTAATTTCAATGAGGGGATTACCGGGGCAAAGAGTATCAAGGCGCTTGCGGTCGAGCAGAAGATGGACCGGGATTTCCGCGTCGACACGAAGGAAATGAAAAAGACGTCGATCCGGACGACACATTACGCGGCTCTTCTGACCTCGCTGGTGACCTTTCTTTCCTCTGTCGCGCTGGCCCTGGTGCTCTGGCACGGAGGCAGAATTACGATCGACGGGGTGATCCGGATCGGGACATTATCGGTATTTATCTCCTACGCGGTCGGCATTCTCTCGCCGGTTCAGACGATTATCACCACGTTCGCGACGCTGATCTCCATTCAGGTCAATATTGACCGGTTTATGAAACTGCTGGCGGAAGAGTCCGACGTCGCCGATACGCCGGAGGTCATCGAAAAATACGGGGACAATTTCCACGCGAAGAAGGAGAACTGGGAACCTCTGAAGGGAGATGTGGAATTCCGCGACGTGACGTTCCGCTATCCGGACGGCGATGTGAATGTGCTCGAACATTTTAATCTCAAGGTTCCGCACGGGACGAATGTGGCAATCGTCGGGGAGACCGGGGCCGGAAAATCCACGCTGGTCAATCTCGTCTGCCGGTTTTTCGAGCCGACGGAAGGCCAGGTGCTGATCGACGGCCGCGACGCGCGCGAGCGGTCGCAGCTGTGGCTGCACAGCAGCATTGGCTATGTTCTGCAGTCACCGCATCTTTTTTCGGGGTCGGTGCGGGAAAATCTCTGCTACGGAAAGCCGGACGCCACGGATGAAGAAATCTGGGAGGCGCTCCGTCTGGTTTCCGCCGATGAGGTCGTGAAAAAAATGAACGGCGGCCTGGACGCGGAAGTCGGAGAAGGAGGAGATATGCTCTCGGTGGGAGAGAAGCAGCTGCTGTCTTTCGCCAGGGCGCTGCTGGCGGATCCGAAGATCCTGATTCTCGATGAGGCGACGGCGTCCATTGACACGGTGACCGAAAAAAAGATCCAGGACGCGATTGCCCTCGTCATCCGGGGACGCACCTCATTTGTCATCGCCCACCGGCTCTCGACCGTCGTTGACTCCGATATTATCCTGGCCGTGAACGACGGAAAAATCGTCGAGCGGGGCACACACAGGGAGCTGATGGAGAAAAAGGGCTATTATTATCATATGTACAGAGAGCAGCTCATGTGATATATTATTATTTGTAATCAGTGCAAAATAATTTTCAGGCAACTGCAGACAGCAGTTCCATCTGCTTTTGAATCCGACTGTGAAAGGAGAGTTTTTCGTCATGAACAAAGAAGTACACACTCAGTATGCACCGGCTGCCGTCGGCCCCTATTCCCAGGCAATCAAAGCCGGAAACACGATTTACGTTTCCGGTCAGCTTCCGATCGATCCGGCCGAGGGGAAACTGGTCGGTGAGAAGGATGGAGATATCGCTCTCCAGACCAGACAGAGTCTCACAAACGTCCGCAACATTCTGATAGCGGCGGGCGCCGATATGAAGGACATCGTCAAGACGACGGTTCTGCTGGCGGATATCGCGGATTTTGAGGCGATGAACAAGGTTTATTCCGAATTTTTCAACGAGCCGTTTCCGGCACGCGCGGCTTTTCAGGTAGCGGCGCTTCCGAAGGGGGCACGCGTCGAGATCGAAGCGGTCGCGGTCGTCGGTGAGTAAAGTCAGAAAAATACAGAAAAAAATCTGGTGTACGCTTTTCCGAATGTCTTCGGAAGAACACACCAGATTTTTTTGCCCTGTTTTTCAGTCCGCTCAGGTCAGAAAACGGATCAGAGCGTAGATTCCGAGCCCTGCGCCCGCCGAAATAAAAGCGATGCGGAATGCCCAGCGAAGTTCCCAGTACCACGCGTGTCTGCCGCGCCTGCCCCTGCGGATCCAGGCCCCGGTATTTTCTCCTTTCCGGCGGTTGCACTCCTCGCAGGACGCCACCAGATTGTCCGGGTCATTGATGCCGGAAAACCGCTTCCAGAGTTTTTTCTGCATGTGCGGATCCCGGCTGGCGCTGCCGACCGGGTAGAGGTGGTCGACGGTCACCTTTTTCGCCGGAAGAAGTTTTCCGCAGTAGGCGCAGAAATAATAATGGCCGAACGCGGGCGGATGCGTCCGGAAAAAAATGCTGCGGTAGGACCCGCCGCGGTTTCCGTATGCGTTGTCGATGTGAAAGGAGAGATGTTTCCGCTCACAGTACCGTTTCAGCTTCTGAACCGCGCGCTCCGAAGACAGCTCGCCCACATAAGACCCGTAGCGGTCCTCTTCGAGACCGAGATTTCTCAGATGGAACCACGCGCCGCGGACGTCCCGTCGGTTTGTGCTGCGCACCGGACCCTGTATTTCTGTTTTGTTTCCGAATTCATCTTCACGCGGGACAGCCGTTATTTCGACTTGTACAGGCGGACCGTCTCGACGTCCTCCGGCGTCAGTTTCAGATTCGTCTCCAGAGTTTTGCCCTCCGGCGAGGTCACCTTTACTTCAATCACCGTTCCTGTTTCCAGGGCCCTCCGGTTGACCGCACTGCAGAACGCGAGAAATTTCGGGTGCTGCCGTTTGAAAATACCGTACCGTTCCTTTGCTTTCATGATATTTTTCGGATTCAGTGCCATGGCTGTACCTCCTTTGCAAGTGCGACGCCAGATGGTATACTGTTTTGGTGGAACTTGCCGCAATTATAGCACAAGTTTCGAAAAATTTACATAAGTATAAGTATTCCGGAAGGGGGATTCTCATGTTTTTCTTTTTCCCGATGTTAAATTCCATCATCGCGCTGTATATTCTCGCGGCTGTCATCCCGGCTATATTTCTTCTGTATTATATTTACAAAAATGACCGCGTCGAGAAAGAATCTCCGCAGCTTCTCTGGAAGCTGTTTCTGATGGGAATTGCCGCTGCGCTGACTTCCATGCTGCTGGAATATATCGGCGAGGGTATTCTGAATACCCTGATGCCGGATCAGACCGGTCTCGAATACACGGCGGTGCTCGCTTTCCTGGTGGTCGCCGTAATAGAGGAGGGTACGAAATACCTTTACTGCGCGCTTTCGACCTGGAACAACCCCGAGTTTAACTGCCGCTTTGATGGGATCGTCTACATGGCTTTCACGTCCCTCGGTTTTGCGGCGATCGAAAATATCATTTACGTCTTTAACTACGGTCTGAGTGTGGCCGGCCCGAGAGCACTGCTCTCGGTTCCCGGACATATGGGCTTCGCCGTCGTAGCGGGAGCACTTTACGGACGAGCGAAGAGGTGCCAGCACCTGGGTGAGAATGTGCGGAAAACGCTCTGTCTCATTTTTGCCTACGTATTTGCCATTCTGCTCCACGGGTTCTACGATTTCTGCGCCATGAGCCAGACTTCGGCCACATCCGTCGCCTTCATCATTTTCGTTGTGGTGATGTACATTTTCATAATCCTGCTGGTGCGCGAGGAGTCCAGAAACGACCAGTATATCTGAAAAATCCATTCCGGAAATAAAAAGCAGGAGAGATGCGTTTTCCAGTTCGCATCCCTCCTGTTTTGTCATTCCTGTTAAATTTTCCGATTATCGGAATGTCTTTTTTATCTCACGCGGCGACTCCCTTCGCGCCGCGTGGATACCCCTTATTATCCGATGAAAAAGATTTACCACGTCACAGCGATATCCAGCTGATTCGGATTTGAAGAGGCGAATCCGCCGGTATCACAGACGATTGCGGTACCCAGGCTGGTCTCGACCAGGGATCCGCGCGGGTGGACACTGAGGTTGGCTGCGCACATGATGTAATTGCCCAGCATTTTTACGCCGTCGCTGCGAACCCAGTATTCGTCGGTGTTTCCCATAGCGCGCATGATTTTTATGACGCCGGACATATCCAGATTATAATAGGTCTCTTTTCCGCTCGGTCCCTGAACGGTTCCGTTGCTTTTGTTCAGTACGGCGCCGCTCCAGCCGGAAGACGACTGGGAGGAATTCGTCGCGGATGCGACGGAACTTTCGTCATCGACGTCAATATATTTTCCGGAAGCGTATCCGGTCTGTCCGTTCCAGCTGACTTTATACCAGCCGTTTGATTCTTTCTCCGTTACCGTGACCTCAGAGCCGTTCGCCATGGCGGCGATGATATCGCCGGAAGTAGAAGAACCGGTCCTCAGGTTCAGGGAGCTCGCCGTGACGTGTCCCGTAGAATCTGCAAATACAGGAACGGCTGTGCAAAGGGTGAGCACCAGGGTGCTGCCGATGATGGCCAGTTTCCGTTTTTTCATAAATCAAAACCTCCTGAAATTCTTTCCCGCCCGGAAGCGGGAGGAGAGTTCCGCTTTTCTTTTGCGATCCGGCCGGACCATGAGATCCCGGTTCCGGAACGGCGTGAGCGGAACAAAATATTACAGAAATATTTCAAATTGTTACGAAACGAATTATATTTGCGCCCATTTATATTGTCAAATTTTTTAAAAAAATATTATCCGGTATTTTGCGGTGCAATACGCACAATAACTTGATAATATTTGTCATATTTGCAGACGAAATGCACAATAGAGGCGGAGGGCCGTGGCCGCCCGGGGAGGAGGACCGGCCGGAAACCTGTAAAATCGTTGTCAAAGTTTCATAAAGTTCTGGTCCGAATCCGTCCCCTTTTTCCGCGCGGTGGATTGCCGAAGAAGCAAAAGGGGCGTAAAATATACATAAAAAACAATTCGAAACAGAAATCTTCGCGGGCGGCGCCGCGCACGTCAGAACCATCCGGACGGATCGTGCGCGGGGAGAACTGCCGTCGGAAAGGAGGCCGCGTGAATATTCGAGAAGAAGCGAGAAAGATGAAACTGGATGCCCCGAAGATGGCGGCGATGGCGCCGGAGGTGCGGAACCGGGCGCTTCTGGCGATCCGCGACGCGATCCGGGCGAGAAAAGACGATATTTTTGCCGCCAATGAGGAGGATATGAGGGAGGCAAAGGCTTCCGGCGTCTCGGAATCCATTCAGAAGAGGCTGAAGTTTAACGAGGCAAAGATGAAGGACGTCCTTTCCGGCATCGATGAGCTGGTCAAACTTCCGGATCCGCTGGGAAAAACCCTGCTCGCGAGGCAGCTGGATGAGGGACTCCGCCTGTTCCGCGTCAGTGTTCCGATCGGAGTGATCGGCGTGATCTTTGAGGCGAGGCCGGACGCGATGGTCCAGATCTCCACGCTCTGCATCAAGAGCGGAAACTGCGCGATTCTGAAGGGCGGGAAGGAAACCGCGAGGACGAACCGCGTGCTCTTCGGCGTGATCTACGAGGCCGCTGTCGCGGCGGGACTTCCCGCGGGTTGTCTCCTTCAGGCGGAGCTGCACAATGAAATCGATGAACTTCTCTCCTGCGAACAGGAGGTGGACCTTCTCATTCCGAGGGGTTCGAACGCCTTTGTCCGCTATATCATGGATCACACGAAGATCCCGGTCATGGGGCACGCGGACGGCGTCTGCCACATTTATGTAGACCGGGATGCTGACCGGGAGAAGGCCATTCCCGTCATCCTCGACGCGAAGACCCAGTATTCGGCCGCCTGCAACGCGGTAGAGACCATTCTGGTGTCGCGCGATATTGCCGGGGAGTTTCTGCCGGAGCTGGCAAAGGCTCTTGCCGGAGCGGGCGTGAAAATGAGAGGAACCGCGGAGGTCGCCGGGATTCTGAGCGGGAGAGACGGGGACGGTCCGTCCTTTGATGTGGAAATCATGCCGGAGGATTCCTTCCACAAAGAATATCTGGATTTCACGATTTCCCTGAAGGTGGTCGCGGACGTCGAAGAGGCGGTCAGCCACATCAACCGCTTCGGGTCGCATCACACCGATTCCATTCTCACGGAAAATGACGAGACCGCCGAATACTTTATGCAGATGGTTGATTCAGCGGGCGTGTACCGGAACTGCTCCACGCGGTTCGCGGACGGATACCGGTACGGGTTCGGCGCGGAGGTCGGAATCAGCACCGGCAAGCTTCACGCCCGGGGACCGGTGGGTCTCGACGGGCTTGTGACATACAAGTACAGACTGTATGGGGACGGCCACATCGTCGGAGATTATGCCACCGGAAAGAGGCAGTTTCATTTCGAGGACATCCATGCGCGTATTTGACTATGAAAAGGAACCGGAAAAACTGCTGACGCCCGAGGTGGTGCGAGCCCTTGCGGTTCTCCATGAATACAGGGGAAAACAGTCGTTTCTCCTGGCTCTGCGAGGGGAGAAGCTGACCGCCATGCGGGATCTGGCGGAAAGGAAGAGCGCGGAGTCGACAAAAGATATCGAAGCGCGCTATCTTTCCTGCCTGGATTATATCCGGGAACATTTTTCTGAGATCCCGATCACGACGGAGGCGATCTGCGCGCTCCACCGGGAACTGTATCAGGGGGAGGAGGACGCAGGTCTTCTGAAGAAGACGGACAATGTGATTGCCGAGACGGATGTTCCGGGGCGTCCGCGCGTCCGCTTTTATCCGATGCCCGCCGCCGATACGCCGGAGGCACTCGGTCTTCTCTGCCGGTCTTTTTCGAAGGCGTGGGACGCGGAGGTCTTTGACCGTCTGCTTCTGATTCCGGTATTTGTCGTCGATTTTCTGAGTATTCATCCGTTCCGGGACGGGAACGGGAAAGTGAGCCGTCTTCTCCAGACGCTGCTTCTGTATCAGGCGGGCTACTACGTCACGGCCTATTTCAGCATGGAAAGCCTGATCGGAAATACGCGGGATCAGTATCTGCAGACGCTCCAGTACAGCTCCATCTTCTGGAATGACGGGACCAATAATTATGAGCCGTTTGTTTTGTATTTCCTGAGCACTCTGAATGACGGGTGCCGTCAGTTTGAGATTCAGACCCGGTATCTGTATGAGGGGAAAAAGTCCATGGCGGTACGGGTCCGCGAGGTCGTGGACCGGTGGCCGGGAGCCGTCACCAAGCGGGAGATCATGGAACAGTGCCCGGATATCTCCAGGACAACCGTGGAGAGGGCTCTGGGCGCTATGGTGAAAGAGGGATATGTCCGGAAGATCGGAGGAGGTCCGTCGACCGCCTACCTGAGGAATCATCCGGAGTGAAGGATACATAAAATGACCGGCGGATGCGCCGGAGCTGAGGGCACAATCATGAAAATAACGCATATCTATCACAGCGGATTCTGCGTAGAACTGGAGCATCTGGTTCTGATCTTTGACTGGTATTCGCATGAGCTTCCGGAATTTTCACCGGACAAGAAAATATACTGCTTCGTGTCCCATATTCACGGGGATCATTACGGGCGCTGCATCTGGGATCTGAGGGATCGCTACCGGCATGTGACATATATCCTGGACCGGAATATCCGGGTTCCGGGTGCGGGAGTCCGTCAGAATCCCCATCTGTCGCACGCTTCCGTTCTCAAGGTGAAACCGCATCACATGTACGAGGAGGAGGATCTGAGATTTCTGACACTGCTTGCCACGGACCAGGGCGTCGCCTATGTCGTCCAGGCGGAGGGAAAGATTATTTTTCACGCCGGAGATCTCAACATCTGGTACTGGGACGATGAGCCACGGCGCGAAAACAACTGGCAGATCGAGACATTCAAGCGCGAGATTGACCGGATCCGGGATATTCACGTGGACGTCGCCTTTCTTCCGTTTGATCCGCGCCTCGGCCGTCACATCGCGGACGGCCCGGCTGAATTTCTGAATGAGGTGGACACGGATTTTGTCTTTCCCATGCATTACTGGGACAATATCGAGGAGTCCCGGGAAGCGCTCCGGGACCCGCGTCTGGTTCCGTTCATCCGCAAGATTTATTATGAGGATTCGATGGAGATCTGACCCTGTTTTTTTCAGAGAGGAATGCTCCCCGGGAACACCGGGAAGCGGGATGTCTGCCGGCACACAGAACATCCGGGGCCGAAAAAACCCCGGATGTTTTTGATTCTTTTTCTGAACGAAAAAGGCAATAACATCCGGAGCGTCTGGTTCAGTGTTTATTTTTTTCTTTTATCTTCCGCTCGAGTCTCAGAGCCCAGTCCATGATCTGGTTTCCCTTTTTCGAAACAAAAATCAGAATCACGATCTGAATCGCCAGCGCCCCGATCATGAAGAGGATCTGTCCGTGCTTCAGAAAACTTCCCGCGAGGCAGTTGAAGAACATCTGGATCCAGCAGGTGGCCATGATCGACTCGACGAAACGGACAAAACGGATGGAGGAGCTCGCCGCGATGTAGGGAATGATTCCGTTCGGAATGACCGGAAGCAGATTGGCGATGGCGACTACCATGGTCGGACGGGCGGACTTCATTTTCTCCGTCAGTTTATTGGAAGCCTCCCGGTTCTTTTTCGAAGTCGGAACCAGATCGACGATCTGGTTCCCCAGTTTTCGAGCGACCGCGAAGACCAGGATATTCCCCAGAACATACCCGGAATAACAGGCGAACAGAGACTTCCATGTCCCGAAGATCACTCCCGCGGCGATCTGGATCGCAAAACCGGGGAAGAAGATACTGATGACCTGAAGTGCGGACAATATTAAAGTACTCAGCAGTCCTTTCCAGGAGCCATTCTCTTTCAGATAGGCCTCTACCGCGTTTTCATCGCCCGAGAAGACGAGCTTTACCAGCGTTTTCAGCGTATCGCCGAAAAACAGCCACAGCAGATAGACGGCCAGTGCGAGAAGAGCGATAAAGAGGACCAGGTTCCCTATTTTTTTCGCTTTTTCTTTTTTAGCCATTATGATTCCGAATGAAAAAGATCCGCGTAATGTCTGACGGATACTTTACATTTTTTTTCTCCAATAATATGCGCAGGAAGGTTTGAAACGATCCTGCGCAGAACCATCTGTATTTTGCATCTTCCGGGCTATTGAACCAAGCTGTTTCTGACCCTGCATTTGTGAATTATATCGAAACACAATGGAAAAGTCAATCAGAGTGTCACCGGTGCAGACACAGGACAGCGTCACCGGCGCAGACACTGGACCTTCCGACGAATATTATCCTCGGAATGCCGCCGCAGGAAATATCTCTATATATAGAGCAGGATCAGGCCTGTTGCCAGCAGCGACAGACACATCGGCAGCATGTACAGCATCGCCTTGATCGGATCCACTTTTTTCCCGAGCATGCCCCCGACAATTCCGGCGACAACGAACATGGTCAGGTCGGCAGGGGGCATGCCCTGCCCCGCGGCGGCGAGGTTCGCACCGGCCAGAGCGACCAGCGTCGGATTCAGACCGATTCCGATCAGGGCCGGCCCGAAGAATGAGAAGACGACATTCTGAGCGGTGGACTGGGATCCGGTCAGCATTCCGATGAGGCACATGGCGGCGGCTCCGCCGAAGCGGAGGAGGTCCGGATTGAGCCCCTGCGCGAACTCGGTGACGGTGTCAATCTGGCCGCCGGCGTAGAAGCATCCGAGCATGAAGGCAGCGCAGACCTGCAGTCCGACGGTGACCTTGACATTGGACAGCCCTTTTGTGACGACGCCCTTCACGTCGCTTCGGACACGTTTGAAGCAGAGGCAGGTGATAATGGTGACGAAGATCAGGGACAGCACGATTCCGTTTGAGAGACCCTTGATGATGGTTACTTCCGTCATCCAGGTATAGAGATCGGACGAGGTTCCGTCCGCTGAGGTGTGCTTGATATTTTTCAGGAGTTCGGGAACCAGATCGAATTTCAGGTTTTCGTTGCTGAGCGTGCGGAATACGACGATGACGATCAGCAGCATCAGCGGAATGAGGGATTTCCAGTTTGCCCGCAGGATCTGCGAGGCGGACCGTCTGTCATTGCTGTTGTCGTTTTCCTCCGCCATGGCGAGACTTTTCTGGATATTGACGGGGCGGACGTAGACGCGTGTGACGAAAATGCACATGGCGACCACAATGATGCCCGTCGTCAGATAGCCGAGCCGGAGTACCGGATCCGCGTCGGTATTGACGAGCGATGAGGACAGAGCCATTGCCTGCGTGATCGGCGGCATGATGGAGCCCATGGAAGCTCCCATGACGATGATGCAGCAGATCATTTCGGGGCTGAATCCCATCGCGTCCAGGGTGGTGATGGTAAGAACGCCGACGACGGTCGAGGCGGCGATCGCGTCGCCCAGAAGCGAACCGGCGAGAACCAGAACCAGCATGACGCAGACGACGAGGGCGCGCGGATGCTTTCCGAAGCGCGCTTTCAGCGCGGCCATGATGGTGTCGATGACACCCAGACGAACCTGCGTCTCGGCGTAGATGCTGCCGAAGATCGCCAGACAGATGACCCACGCAAGGCGGTCGAGGCCGTCGACGAATGCGGCGATCCAGCCGGAGGGAGTCACGACGCCTCCGAGAATGAGGGCGAGTGCCCCGGTGATGAGCAGGGCGGCCTGTACATTGCCCCCGATTCCGGGCAGTTTTTTACACAGAATGATAAACAGCAGCACGGCGATCGGTATCAGAACCTTGAACATATTATTATCTCCCGTCATTTGATTTTTGCGCGGAGGCTGAGCAGGCCGGGACATTATGGGGTCCGCACACATGTTTAAATTTTAGTACAATTACCTTTTTATTACAAGATGCAAGTGTGGCATCGGGGCTCGCGCGGCACCGATTTTTCCTGAGGGGTCCCGGAACGGGAATTTATGTGCTGAAGTGAGCCCGCGTCTTGATATTATTGCCGGAGTGAAGTAAAATTTGTCTAGTTTTGTGGATAGGCCTGTGACCGGCGGAAGCCCGGAAGATTCGGTTCGGACATGTTTTTTTGATTTCTCCCGGTGGGCCGGGAAGGAAAGGAAGTTTGTCATGCGGGTTGTGAAGCATCCGATCCTGGATGATCTGGATCAGTCAAAAAAAGTTACCATATATTATAACGGGCAGCCGATTGAGGCGCTCGAGGGAGAGCCGATCGCCTCGGCTCTGATGAACGCCGGGATCCGTTCGTTCCGTCTGACTCAGAAGCGTCACGAGCCGCGGGGGATTTTCTGTGCCATCGGGCGATGCACGGACTGTAAAATGATCGTGGACGGCGTTGCCAATACGAGGACCTGTGTCACGCCGGTGCGTGACGGGATGCGGGTTGAGACGCAGGACGGAGTCGGCAGGCTGAAAAAATAAGGAACCGCAGGATGCGGGATATCCTTCGGGAGCAATAAGAGATCATGAAAAGAATTACGACAGATATCGCGATTGTGGGTGCCGGCTCCGCCGGCCTGTGTGCCGCCTACCAGGCGGGATCGGCCGGAGCGAAGGTTCTGGTTATTGACGAGAACCGCCGGCCGGGAGGTCAGCTTTTCAAGCAGCTGCACAAATTTTTCGGTTCCTCCGCCCATCGGGCGGGGACGCGCGGGTTCGAGATCGGCCGGCAGCTGCTCGAACAGGTGGAAGGTTCGGGCGTGACCGTCTGGCTGGATTCCGTGGTTTACGGGATGGAGAAGGACCGCTCACTCGGCGTTATTCACAACGGCACTAATGTCGTCGTCGAGGCGAAGAAAGTGATTGTCGCCACGGGGGCGAAGGAAAATTACATGGCCTTTCCCGGGTCGACGCTTCCCGGCGTCATGGGCGCGGGCGCGGCGCAGACGATGGCAAACATTAACCGCGTTCTTCCGGGAGAGCGGATTGTCATGCTCGGTTCGGGAAATGTCGGACTGATTGTTTCCTATCAGCTGATGCAGGCCGGGGCGGATGTGCTCGCGATCGTGGAGGCGGCGCCGAAGATCGGCGGATACGGCGTCCATGCGGGGAAGATCCGCAGGGCGGGCGTCCCGATTCTGGTCAGCCATACGATTACCCGCGCGATCGGGGAAAAAGAGGTCGAGCAGGTCGAGATATCCGAAGTGGATGAGAAATTCCGTCCGATTCCGGGCACGGAGCAGATTCTGGACGCGGATACGATCTGCCTGGCGGTCGGTCTGAACCCGATGACCGAGCTTTTGTGGATGGCGGGCTGCCGGTTCTGCTTTATTCCGGCGTTCGGCGGACATGTGCCGATGCACGATATCCACATGGAGACTACCGTGCCTGGGCTGTACGTGGCCGGTGATGTGACGGGAGTCGAGGAGGCTTCTTCCGCGATGGAGGAGGGCAATCTGGCCGGCGTCTCGGCCGCTTCCTCGCTCGGACTGATTCCGGAGGACGAGGCGGAAAAGAGGCAGAAGGAGATTGTCGGACGATTGAACGCGCTCCGCTCCGGCATGTTCGGAGAGCGCAGGCGGAACGCAAAAGAGGATCAGCTGAAGAAGACCGCGGAATACTATGCCGCGCTGAAAAAATAAGACCGGTTCAGAATGAAAACAGGAGAAGCGGAGCGGATCCGAATGCCCCGCAGGGAGAGAGATATGGAAGGCATTATATATACCGGTGTTCCGTCAAAAGAAGAGCTGGAGCACTGTCCCGGGGTGCCGGGAAGGGAGCGCATGGACCGCGGGCGCGTGGCATGCATTGAGTGCGTGCAGGAAATTCCCTGCAATCCGTGCGAAAGCATCTGCAAGTTCGGGGCGATTACGGTCGGAAATCCGATCACGAACCTGCCTCATCTGGACGGGGAAAAATGCGTTGGCTGCGGCCTGTGTGTGGCGAATTGTCCGGGACTTGCGATCACGGTGATCAACCGCGCCTATTCGGAGGATGAGGCTGCGATTGATTTTCCGTATGAGTATCTGCCGCTTCCCAGGGAGGGAGATACGGTGGACGCGGTCAATCGCGCCGGCGAGACGGTCTGTCAGGGACGCGTGCTGAAGGTTTCGAAGATTCCGGCGTACGCGGGGACGGCCGTCATCAGTCTGGCGGTGCCGAAGGAACAGATCGATGAGGTGCGCAGCATGAAGAGACTGCCGCGGGAGGAAGAAGATGAGTGAGGATGTCATTATCTGCCGCTGTCAGGAAGTGACGGAGCAGGAGATCGTTGAGGCGATCCGGGACGGAGCGACTACGGTGGACGGCGTGAAACGGCGCACGAGAGCCTGCATGGGGCTCTGCCAGGGGAAAACCTGCGAGCGTCTCATTCAGAGAATTATCGCGAGAGAGACCGGAAGAAATCCCGCGGAGATCGCTCCGAACAATGCGAGAATGCCGGCGCGTCCGATTACCGTCGGGACGTTCCGGGATCCGGAGGAGAGCTGAAGAGTTCATCGCATGAAACGGAAAGGCAGGATTCTGTCCGCGGAGAACCGGGGGACAGAGGAAGCAGTCATACGATTGCCGCGGAAACGGTCGCGGCGGAATAGGAAAAAAATGCAGGATGCAGATGTAATCATTATCGGCGCCGGCATCATGGGATGCTCGATCGCCTGGCAGCTGGGCAGGCTCGGGAAAAAGGTGCTGGTTCTGGAGCGGAAGGATGTCGCGGCGGGTTCTGCCGGCGCGACGGACGGAGTCGTCGGCTATCACACGAAAAAACCGGGACCGGAGCTGGATCTGGCGGTGCAGTCAATCGGTATGTTCCGGACGCTGGCGGAGGATCTGGGAGAGGACATTGAATTTGACTTTTCTTCCGGAGGCCTGCAGCCGGCGGAGGATGAGATGCAATTCGAGATATTGTCCCGGATCGCGGCCGAACAGAGAAAGAGCGGGGTCGATATCCGTATGATCGACGGGGAGGAAGCCCGCGCTCTGGAGCCGAATCTCGCGGAGGACATTTACGGGGCGCTGTATTGCCCGACGAGCGGACAGGTCAATCCGCTGAAGCTGACAATGGCCTACGCGCACGCCGCGAAGCGGCTCGGCGCCGTGATTCAGACGGAGACCGAGGTCACCGGATTTATCACGGAGAACGGAGCCGTGAAGGGAGTCCGTACCGACCGGGGCGATTTTTACAGCGACGCGGTTGTGAACGCGTGCGGATCCTGGGCGGGACTCGTCGCGAAAATGGCCGGGATGGATCTTCCGATTCAGCCGAGAAAGGGTCAGCTCGCGATCACCGAGCCGGTGGATTTCTTTCTGAAGGCCGAGGTCCAGTGCGCCCTGTATAACATCATTAAATTTATGCCGGAGGCCGTGAAGGACAAGAGGGCGCTGAAGCTCGGTTCCTCTCTTTCCATCGGACAGACAAAAAACGGCGGTCTTCTGATCGGCAGCACCCGTGAATTCGCGGGGTTTGAGAAGGAAAATACGTTTGACGCGATTGAAGTGATGATGAAGCGTGCCATCCGGTTCTTCCCGGCGCTGGAGACGGTGGATGTGATCCGGTTTTTCTCCGGCTTCCGTCCGTATACTCCGGATGGTCTGCCGATGCTCGGAGAAACCGCCCTGCTCCGCGGATTTTACATGGCAGCGGGCCACGAGGGAGACGGAATCGCGCTTTCGGCTATTACCGGGAAGCTCATCGCGGAGACTATCGCGCTGGGGAAACCGTCCTACAATATCGATGTTTTCAGTCCGAACCGTTTTCTGGAATAAAGGGCGGGACCGGAAAAATCCGAAGCAGAGATCATGGGGTACTGCCCGGCGAAGTGCATTCTGTCGGGCGGAATATGACCAATTAACAGTCGGAGGATGTCAATGGCGTATCGCAGCAGACGAGAAAAAAATTCAAAGAAAATCGTTTTTCTGCTCTGCCTACTGGCGTGCCTGATTCTGGTGGCCCTGGTGGCTGTATTCGGCTATCAGAACTCAAACGCAAAAGTAACAGATGTCGCCTATGTGGATACGGTGGCGAACTGGACCAGTACGGGAAAAGAGGGCACCGTCAACCGGTTTTCCGGGGTAGCGCTCTCGGAGGATACCTGGTCGGTTCCGGCGGGAGACATCGCGGTGAAGGAATTTCTGGTGAATACGGGCGATCAGGTTGAGGCGGGAACGCCTCTTTTTACCTATGATGTGCAGAAAATCCAGGAGGAGCTCGATCAGGCGAAGATCGATCTGGACCGCCTGAATAATGAAATTTCTTCGCTCGACTCTACGATCCAGCAGCTGGAGTACGAAAAAAACAGCGCGTCCGCGGAGGATCAGGGCAATTATACGATTCAGATTCAGGAGCAGGAGCTTCAGAAGCAGCAGAAGCAGCTCGACCTTCAGAGCAAGCAGGCCGAGATTGACAAGATGAACAGTACGGTCTCAAACGCGACGGTGACGAGTCAGATCGACGGGACCGTTCAGTATATCAATACGGCCGCCGCTTCCGGAAGCGGTTCCGGGGAGTATTCCGGCACGGCGTCGGAGCCCTCCGGCACTTCCGCCGATCCGATCATTACCGTCGTGAAATCCGGCGAGCTGAAGGTCAAGGGCAATGTCAATGAGCAGAACGTCGGTGAAATTGTCCTCGATATGCCGGTCATCGTCTATTCCAGAGTGGATGACAAGACCTGGACCGGAAAGGTGGAGTCGATAGACTCGGGCAGCCAGAGCGGTACCGGGGACGCAGAAGCATCCGGAGAATCGGCCGAAGGAAGCAGCGGGGAGGATTCCAGCGCAAGCTATCCTTTCTACATCGTTCTGGATTCGTCGGACGGACTGATGGCCGGCCAGCACGTCTATATCGAGAAGGATGTCGGTCAGAACAGGGAAAAGAAGGGAATCTGGCTTCCGGATTATCTGATTGACCAGACGGACGAGTCCTATCCGTTCGTCTGGGCGAGCCATAACGGAAAACTCACGAAGCACGGCGTCACGCTCGGGAGGCACGACGACGATCTCGGGGAATATCTGATCAAAGACGGTCTGGAACTCTCGGATTCTATTGCGGTGCCGGACGACTATCTGAAATCCGGCATGAAGACGGCCCCGATGAGCGAAAAGCCCGCCGGTACAAAGGTGAATTCCGCAGGGAGTTCTTCTTCCTCCGCGTCTGTGACTCCCTCCGCGGCGGCATCTTCACAGGCGGATTCGTCCGGAGACAGTTCCCAGGCAGGAGCGTCCGGCGGAACCGGACAGGACCGGGCCGGAAGCATTGAAAGCTACACCGGGGAGTAATCATGATACTGAGAGTGAAAAAACTCTGTAAAACCTATTACCGGGGAGACGCCGAAACATCCGCGCTCACCGATGTGACATTTGACATGGAAAAGGAAGAGTACGTCTCGGTGCTCGGGCCTTCCGGCTCCGGGAAATCCACGCTGATGAATCTGATCGGCGGTCTGGAGCGGCCGACGAGCGGCGATATTTTTTTCGACGGCGAGGATCTGAGCAATCTTCCGGACGGGGATCTGGCGGATTTCCGTCTGGATAAGGTCGGTTTTGTCTTCCGGGATTTTCAGCTGCTTCCGCAGGAAACGGTGCTGGAAAATGTCGCGCTTCCGCTGGTTTACGCCGGATTTTCGCGCGCCGAGAGACTGGACCGGGCGGAAGAGATGCTGGTAAAAGCCGGTCTGGAGAACCGGATGGACTATCTTCCGGAGGAACTCTCCGGCGGACAGCAGCAGAGGGCCGCGATTGCGCGCGCCATGATTTATGAGCCGGACATCCTTCTCGCGTATGAGCCGGCCGGCTCTCTGGATTCCGCGTCCGGAGAACAGATCATGGATCTGTTTGACCAGATCCATCAGGACGGCGTCTCGATTCTGATGTTTACTCATGAAGTCGATATGGCCTGCTGTGCGGACCGCGTCCTGGAGCTGCAGGACGGAAGACTGAAAAGCGACACGGCTTTTTCGGATGAGACGGATTTCGGATAAGGAGCTTCGGGAGAAAATCGGGCAATGAAGCGTAGGAGAAAGAGAAAAATTCTGTCGGTCCTGGTGATGGTCCTTATTCTGGCGGGAGCCGCGGCAGGGATCACGTTTGCCGTCAAAAAGATTTCGGCGGCGGCGGAGCCGGTGACGGTCGTTCAGGTTTCCGAACTGAGAGGAAAGGCGGGAGAATCCGGTTCCTCTTCCTCAGGCAGGGTAACCGGAGGTTCTGTCCAACAGGTTGTTCTGGGAGAAGATGAGGTTGTTCAGGAGGTCCGCGTCCGGACAGGCGACCGGGTAAAGCAGGGGGATGTTCTCCTCGTTTACGACACGGCGGCAATCTCGCAGAAGCTGGAGCGAGAGAAACTGGAACAGCAGGATATCGATCTGAAAATCCAGATTGCCCAGAAAAATCTGGACACACTCTCCCGGCTGACTCCGGTTCAGGAGGACAGCGACGGGACAGAAAACGAATACAGCGCGGACCCGGTCCTCAATACGGTGCTGGACGGGAATTCGCAATATTTCTACTTTCTGGACAGCGACGCGGATCCGGGAACGGAGAAAAACCCTTATCGGTTTCTTACGCAGGACGGGGCCGCGGTCAACGGGGATTTCATCACGCTCGTCAAATCCCTGGAGGGATCCGACGGCGGGAGGTTTTTCATGATCGAGATCCGCTCCGGAAACGATGTGGGGGGAATTCTGTTAAAGGGCTGGCTGCAGAATGCGGACACTCTCGCGGATCAGGACAGCTCCTGGTCCGCCGTGGTTGACTCGGACAGCAGCAGTTTCATTATTCCGCAAAAAGACGCGGAAACGCCTGCCTCCACCACCGATTCCGGAACGGATGACGGAGAGAATTCGCAGAACAGCACGGGTCAGGACGTGACAGAAGCAGAAACGGACCAGGCGGCGAATGAGACGGCCTTTCACAATTCCTCTGCCGGGACCGCGAAGCTCTGCGGGTATCTGGTGAGTCTGAGAAATCTCCGCCCGGATTCCGCAGGCGGGACTTCCGGCGCGGGAGCGGTGCTCACGGCGGATTCTGCGTCCGGCAGCTCCGGCGACTACGAGGAAAGCGAAACGGATGTATCGGTCATTCCATCGACGGCGAAATATACGCAGTCGGAGATTAATTCGGCGAAAACCGCTCAGGAGAGTGCGATCAAAGAGCTTCAGCTGGACAAGCAGGAGCTGGATCTGAAAATCAAGAAGGCAGAAGAGGCGGTCAGCCACGGCGAGGAGACGGCCGAGGCGGACGGAGTCGTGATTAAGACGGGCGACCCCGCCAATCCCCCGACAGACGGGAGCGCTTTTCTGCAGGTTCAGACGGAGACGGGCATCAGTATCCGCGGAGGTCTCACCGAACAACAGTTCGGGAAGGAAAAAGAGGGCGATACGATTACCGTTCAGATCCCGGAAACCGGGGCGTCGTACCAGGCGTCCATCACCACGATTTCCCGGTATCCGGACAGCTCCGGCCTGTATTCGGATGAAACCGGAGCCACGGTGTATCCGTTTTCCGCCGTCGTCTCGGATGCGAATGCGGATCTGAAGAGCGGCGATGAAGTGAACATAATCATTGACGGTCAGTCGGAAGAGCAGGAGGAGTCCGTCCTTCTTCTGGACCGCGCGTTTGTCCGCACCGACGCTGACAGCCCCTATGTCTACATGCGGGGGGCGGACGGAACTCTGGTGAAGCAGACCGTTTCGACCGGTTCCGTCTCGGGCGGTTCCTGTGAGATCACCGGTGGCCTCACAAAAGACGACTGGGTCGCGTTCCCCTACGGAAGCCGGGTCAGAGAGGGTGCGAAGACGGAAGAAGGAACCGCGGAAGATATTTACGGAGGAGAATAACGGGTCGGACGGGAAGGACGGGAAATTCCCGGTAATCGCACTTTCTGCTGGAGGAACAGATGGGAGAGAACATACGGCTTGCCTTTCGTCAGATCGGAAGCCACAAAATGCGTTCATTTCTGGCGATGCTGGGCATTATCGTCGGAATTGCCTCGATTATCGCCGCCTCGGCGATGGTAAAAGGGGCGGAAGAACAGCTTCAGAAAAGCCGGACCGGCGCGGGGACGAATACGGTGACGGTCTCGCTCTGCCGGGAGGACTCCGTCTACGACATGTCGATGGGACTGCCGCAGGGCGTATCTGCCGTTTCGGACGACCAGAAGGAGCGGATCCGCACGCTTTCCAATGTCCGGGACGCCACATTTTACTATGAGCGCTCTTCTATGGAATCGGTCGTGTGCGGGGACCGGACACTGGATTCCGCCACGGTTCTCGGAATTGATTCGCATTACCTGAACACCGTCGGAGCCGTGGTGTTCCGCGGAAGAAAATTTACGGATGCCGAGTTTGAAACCCCGAAGAAAGTCGCTCTGCTGGACCGGACGGCGGCGGATACGCTCTGCCCGGGCGGCACTGCGGTCGGAAGCACCGTCGAGATCGAGGGAGATCCTTATGTAGTGGTTGGAGTCATCCGGCCGGCGAAAGAGTACCAGCCGGTTATCAACACCTATCAGGATTACGAAAAATATTACGGGGATGACACCGGTACGGTCTATATCCCGGAAAGTGCCTGGCCGATCGGGTTTTCCTTCGATGAGCCGCAGAATGCCGTCGCGCGGGCGGACCGGGCGCAGAATGTCAGCGGGGTCGGCGAGAGAACGGCGTCCATTCTGAACGAATCCCTGAAGGAAGCGTCCGACTCCCTGCAATACCAGACGGATTTTCCGGAAGCTTCGGGCGGAAGCGGTCAGAAGGTTTCCGGCAGAGCCCGGATTGCCCTGATTCTGATCGCGGTCTTTTCGATCCTAATCGGCGGAATCGGGGTCATGAATAACCTGCTGGCGTCCGTTGAGGGGAGGATCCGGGAGATCGGCCTTCGGAGGATTCTCGGGGCGAAGAAGACCGACATCTTTCATCAGTTCCTGACAGAGTCTGCCGTGCTGACAGGCCTCGGTGGCGTGATCGGGGCCGCCGCGGGCATCTTCCTTTCCCGCGTCCTCTTTCAGGTGGCGGGGATACCGGTTTCGGTCAGCATTTCCTCTGTCCTGATCAATATCCTGGTGTCTGTTCTGGTTGGAGTTCTGTTCGGGATATTTCCCGCGGCAAGGGCCGCGCGCACGGATCCGGCCGGAATCACGAAGCACTACCGGAAAGAATCTTGACTTTTTGCGTCTGGTTGGGTAACGTTTATTTGTCAGATCAGGCTAATTGAAATGGATCCGCACAGGACCATTTATTCAGATCAGGGAAAAGGGGGATCGTTATGGCGGATGATTATGAGAAGGGAAACGACTTTGAAGAGACATCCGGTCAGTCGGATTCCGATGAGAAAAAAGAAGAAAAATTCTGTTATATGTGCCGCCGGCCGGAGAGCAAGGCAGGAAAGCTGACTCCTCTTCCCGGAGGAATGTATATCTGCGGGGACTGTATGAGAAAATCCCTGGAGTCCTTTCAAAATACCACAAACAACATTGATTTCAATGAGCTTCTGAAAAATTTCTCCCAGAATGTCAGTATGATCGACCTTTCTTCTCTGGGGATCGGGGGTCAGAACCGCGACCGGAAAAAGAAGAAGGACAGTGACGGCGAAAACAAAAAGAAGATGACCATGGAAGATGTCCTTCCGCCGCACAAGATCAAGGCGAAGCTCGATGAATATGTCATCGGGCAGGAGAGGGCGAAGAAAATCATGGCCGTCGGGGTCTACAATCATTATAAACGGATCCTTTCCGAGCCGAAGGACGACGTCGAGATTCAGAAGTCAAATATGCTGATGATCGGGCCGACCGGGTCCGGAAAGACGTATCTGGTCCAGACGATGGCGAAGCTTCTCAATGTTCCGCTCGCCATGACGGACGCGACCTCGCTCACTGAGGCAGGCTACATCGGAGATGATGTGGAGAGTGTCGTCTCGAAGCTTCTCGCTGCGGCGGACAATGATGTCGAGCGCGCGGAGCATGGCATTATCTTCATCGATGAGATCGACAAGCTCGCCAAAAAGCAGAATGTCAATCAGAGGGATGTCAGCGGTGAGGCGGTTCAGCAGGGCCTTCTGAAGCTCCTCGAGGGCAGCGAAATCGAGGTCCCGGTGGGAGCGATGAATAAAAATGCCCTCTCCCCGATGGAAACGGTGGACACGAGCAACATTCTCTTCATCTGCGGCGGAGCCTTTCCGGGACTGGAGGACATCATCCGGCGCCGGCTGACCAAAACGGCGTCGATCGGCTTCCAGGCGGATCTGAAGGATAAATTTGACGACGATCCGGACATTCTTCAGAAAGTGACGACGGAGGACCTCCGGGAGTTCGGCATGATCCCGGAATTCCTCGGGCGGCTGCCGATCGTATTCTCCCTCCAGATGCTGACGGAGGATATGCTCGTCCAGATTCTGAAGGAGCCTCGCAATGCCATTCTGAAGCAGTACGAGCGCCTTCTCGAGCTCGACGAGGTGAAACTCACGTTTGAGGAGGACGCGCTTCGCGCGATCGCGAAGAAGGCTCTGGAGAAGGATACCGGAGCGCGCGCCCTGCGGGCGATCATTGAAGAGTTCATGCTGGATATTATGTACGAGATCCCGAAAGATAAAAATATCGGGGAAGTCGTGATTACGAAGGATTATATCGAGCATACCGGAGGTCCGAAAATCATCATGCGGACCGAGTCGGTTCCGCGCCTGGAGAAAGCCTGATCTCCCGCCGCGGGTCGGTATCCTGTCCGATCGGAGGTTTAGACGGATGATTTTTGTATTGATCGCGTTAATCGTATTTCTGGCGGATCTGATGGCGAAGAAATATGTCGAAGCCAATCTGAAGGATGGCGAGGAAAAGAAGATCCTCGGCGGCCGCGTCGAGGTACGGAAGGTTCACAACAGGGGCTTTGCGCTCGGCTTTCTGCATAAGAAACCCGAGGTGGTGAAAAACCTGACCTCGCTGGTTCTGGTGTGCTTTGCAATCCGTGCGCTTGTCGGGAAAAAGAACGGTGCCGAAAAGACCGGCTACGCTCTGCTTCTCGGCGGTTCGCTCTCCAACTGGTACGACCGCTTTCATCAGGGATGGGTAACCGACTATCTGCATGTACCGACCAGACTCTCGGGAAAAAACAAAGTGTTCTTCAATCTGGGGGACTGCGCGATTTTTCTCGGGGGACTTCTTACGTGTTTTCACACGTCCAGGGAAAAGAAGATAACAGAACAGAGGAATGAGGAATAATTCTATGGACAGAAAAAAAAGAAAAAAGTTGATCCGGGCGGTTGCTGCCGCTGCTCTCGCCGCTCTGCTCGCTGCCGGATGCTCGCTTCCGGGAAAGGATACCGCTTCTTCCTCGGCTTCCGGGCAGGAGGATGTTGCGGCCGTCACAGATGAGGCCGTCTCTTCTTCCTCCGCGGCGGTGGAGTCATCCTCCGCGGGACAGGAGAGCACGGAATCGGTGTCTTCGTCCTCGGAATCCGTCTCGTCGGGTTCGGATGCGCTTCAGGCGGTGGCCGTCTCACCGGAGGAGACGGAGGAGGTCTATGTGACCGCCTATGACGTCAATGTGCGGGTATCTCCCTCGAAGAGTGCGGACATTTACACCAGTCTGAAGGAGGGAACCGAGGTTGAGGTGACCGGGGAAGAGAACGGATGGTACGAGATCAGCCTCGACGGAGGCACCTATTACATCCGGAGCGATCTGGTGGAAATGACGACGAAAAGCACTTCCGAGACGGCAAGCAGCGGGGAAGGAAACGGAAAGACAGTCGTAATTGACCCCGGCCATCAGGCGGAGGCTGACAACGGCCAGGAGCCGATCGGCCCGGGCGCAAGCCAGACGAAGGCAAAGGTGACGAGCGGATCGCGTGGAACGACGACCGGTCTGGAGGAGTATGAGCTGAATCTGACCATCGGCCTGAAGCTGCAGGCCGTTCTGCAGAATGCGGGGTGCAATGTGATCATGACCCGCACCACCAATGACGTTGACATCAGCAATTCGGAACGGGCTCAGGTCGCCAATCAGGCGAACGCCGATGCGTTTGTCCGGGTTCACGCGAACGGTTCGGAAAATTCCAGCGCAAACGGGGCGATGACGATCTGCCAGACCGCATCGAATCCCTACAACGGAACGCTTTATTCCGAAAGCAAGGCGCTGGCGACGGATGTCCTGGATTCTCTGGTCAGTGAGACCGGGTGCGCGAAGCAGGAGGTCTGGGAGACCGATACCATGAGCGGCATCAACTGGTGCAAGGTTCCCGCGACGATCGTGGAGGTCGGCTATCTGACCAACGCGTCGGAGGAGCAGAAGCTGAGCACCGATGAATATCAGCAGAAAGTGGCGCAGGGAATCGCCGATGGGGTGCTGAAGTTCCTCAATGAGTGAGCCTTTGTGCAAAATACGAAGACGGAGCCTTCCGCTGTCAAAGGGAGAGCTCCGTCTTTTTTATGGGCTGAAATATCCGGGTACTGGCGCGCCGGTTTCCGGCACAGGTGACTGCAGACTCAGGCGGTCTTTTCATCCTCCTCAAGTACGGAGGTGCAGTGCGGACATCTGGTTGCGTTGATGTCAATCTCGGACTTGCAGTACGGGCAGATCTTCGTGGTCGGCTCCGCTTCTTTTTTCTCGGTTCCCTTGATCGTGTCGGAGATATCGCGAATCTTGTTGAGACCCTTGATGAGCAGGAAGATCACGAGTGCGATGATGATAAAATTGATGACCGCGGCCAGGAAGGATCCCAGCTTGATCATGCCGCCGCCTGCCAGATGGATGCCCCAGTCATTGAAATCGATTCCTCCGGTGAACAGCGAGATGACCGGCATGAGAACGTCGTCGACAAGAGAGGTGACGATAGCGGTGAAAGCAGAGCCGATGATCATACCGACTGCCAGATCCATGACATTGCCACGGGAAATAAACTCCTTGAATTCCGCAATAAACTTTTTCAATGGTAATGACCCTCCTTATTTTTTGTTTAGAAAAAAATCATTTTTAGTAAATACATTTTTTATCATACCAGTTCAGTTCAGGAAAACAAGACCTTTCTGGTCAATATCAGGAACGGTTTTCGTTCATCTGGTCGATGATGGCCTCAATGGCCATCGGATAAAAGAGGCGGAACATCTCGTCGTCTTCCTCCGCGATCGTGGATTCGTTCATGCCCAGGTCGACGACCTGGGCGCCGTAATCCTGCAGAAGCTGGTATTTGACGTCGAAATCATCGTTTTTTTTCGGACGGTAAATGTATACGTGTCCGGTGCGTTTCCGCTTCATGCGCGCCTTTTTGCTCAGAAGCCACCAGAGATCGGTCTCGGAGTAGTCAAAGCCGAAGCCGAGCACGTAGACATCTCCGGTCAGGAAAGCGTCGACCCAGCTGTTGCGCGCCGTGGCGTCGTATTTCCAGTGATCCTTTTCGCGCCGCTTCACGATGTTCTGGCACTGGTAGAGCAGATTTCCGTAATAGTAGTGACCAATGACGATGCTGTCTACATTGGCCGCCTCTCCATGGATGTGCCAGATACGGTTCGAGGGGGATTCAATCTGGTTGTAGGTATGGAGGAGATAGCGCTGCTCGTGCTTCTTCCGGAATCCGATGTAGCGTCGCATCCGGGCAATTTCGTCCGTCTCCAGAAATTCCTTTCCGGAGGCCGCCTCCTCGAGTTCATAGCTGTAATTGGTCGTGAGAATATCGTCGAAGCCCGCGTCCAGAAGGGTCATGAGCTTGTCCCGGAATTTCCGGGTCTCGATCCTGCCGCAGAGCTCCCTCTGGTGGTGGCGCAGGACATCCGCCACGTGACCCTCTGTACGGAGAACGATTTCCATCGGCAGGGGGATGTCAACGGAATAGGGGATGGTCCGGTCGCTGCCGATCTGGTACACCAGATCCTTCCACGACATGGACAGACTGGAATAGGAGCGGATCATTCCGTTCCCCAGGAGAAGCACCTGGGGACGCTTTTGGATAAAAACCGTTTCCTGCGCGGATTTTCTGTCGCCTTTCATACTATTTTGTCCTTTACCCGTAACCCGCGGGATTTTCTGTTCGGTGTGAGACTGCCTTCGGGCTGTTTCGCGACGCGCCTCCGGCTGCATTGGATAAAATACATGACCTTAAATATCATAGCAGACCTGACGGAAAAGGTAAATGAGGGCCCGTTTTCCTTTTTTCGGCGGATCCGCCTCATTGCTTTTCGGAGGATTATCTCCTATAATAGCGGTAACTGTTTTTGAGCGAGGATTACACAATATGAGCTATGCAGACCGGATTTTTATCAATATGTGCCGTGATATCATTGACAGCGGCTGTGATACGAAGGGCGAAAAAGTGCGCCCGCACTGGCCGGACGGGACGCCGGCGTATACGATCAAGAAGTTCGGCGTCGTGAACCGCTACGACCTTTCGAAGGAGTTCCCCGCGATCACGCTTCGCCGGACCGCTCTCAAGAGCTGTATGGACGAGGTCCTGTGGATCTGGCAGAGAAAATCCAATAACATTCACGATCTGCACAGTCACATCTGGGACGCGTGGGCGGATGAGGACGGCTCGATCGGGAAGGCCTACGGCTATCAGATGGGCGTGAAGCACCATTACCCGGAGGGCGATATGGACCAGGTCGACCGTGTGCTGTACGATCTGAAGAACAATCCGTACAGCCGCCGGATCATGACCAACATGTACGTCCATCAGGACCTTCACGAGATGAATCTGTATCCCTGCGCCTATTCCATGACGTTTAACGTCACCCGGAAAAAGGGCAGCGAAAAGCTGGTCCTGAACGCGGTGCTCAATCAGAGATCACAGGATGTCCTGACGGCCAATAACTGGAACGTCTGCCAGTACTCGATCCTGCTGATGATGTTTGCCCAGGTCTCCGGCATGGTACCGGGCGAACTCGTTCACGTGATCGCGGACGCCCATATCTACGACCGTCACGTTCCGCTGGTCGAGGATCTGATTTCGCGGGAGACACACGAGGCGCCGCGCGTCACCCTGAACCCGGAGATCACGAATTTCTACGATTTTACCACGGACGACCTCACGGTCGAAAACTATGTGACCGGCCCGCAGATCAAAGACATTCCGGTCGCGATCTGAAAAAAGCGCCGGCAGAAAGAAGGAAGCATAACAGATGATGAAGGCGATTCTGGCCGCGGACGAAGGCTGGGGCATCGGAAACAGGGGAAAGCTCCTGGTCAGCATTCCGGCGGACATGCGCTTTTTTCAGCGTATGACGACGGGAAATATTGTCGTGATG
This sequence comes from Bilifractor sp., assembly GCA_050944685.1. Classification (GTDB taxonomy): domain Bacteria; phylum Bacillota; class Clostridia; order Lachnospirales; family Lachnospiraceae; genus CADBRN01. Next base: position 44,652 of record JBMNRP010000011.1, on the reverse strand, counting down.
GGAAGAAAGACACTCGAGAGCTTTCCGGGCGGCCGGCCTCTGAAAAACCGGACCAACATTGTGCTCACCGGAAACCCGGATTACCGCGCGGAGGGCGCGCGGATCGTCCACGGTCCCGATGAGCTGGCGGACGTCCTGAGTCGGGAAAACAAAGAAGGAAAAGATATTTTTGTGATCGGCGGGGCCGTCATCTACCGGCTGCTGCTGCCGTACTGCGATACGGTTTTTGTGACGAAAATCAATTACCGCTACGAGGCGGACGCGTATTTCCCCGACCTCTCCCGGGATCCCGAATGGGAGCTCGCGGAAGAGAGCGAGGAGCAGACGTATTTTGAGCTGACCTATACATTCCAGACCTGGAAGAGAGTCTCCGGCGGGGAGGAACTGCCCGGCGCGGTTCCGGCAAAGGAAGGAGAGTCAAGGTGCGCGAGAGGAGAATAACGAAGACGGTTCAGATCGGCAGCCGCGTGATCGGCGGCGGTCACCCGGTTCTGATCCAGTCGATGACGAATACGAAGACGGAGGATGTCCAGGCGACGGTCCGTCAGATTCTGGACCTGGAGGCGGAGGGCTGCGACATTATCCGGTGCGCCGTGCCGACCATGGAAGCCGCCCTGGCCCTGAAAGAGATCAAAAAGCAGATTCACATTCCGCTGGTGGCGGATATTCATTTCGATTACCGGCTGGCGATCGCTTCGATGGAAAACGGGGCGGACAAGATCCGGATCAATCCGGGAAATATCGGGGACACGGGGAGAGTCCGCGCCGTGGTCGCGGAAGCAAAGGACCGGAATATCCCCATCCGGGTCGGCGTGAACAGTGGTTCCCTGGAGAAATCCATACTGGAGAAATACGGCGGCGTCACGGCGGAAGGACTCGTGGAGAGCGCCCTGAACGAGGCGGCCGTGATTGAGGACATGGGCTACGACAATCTCGTCATCAGCATCAAGTCCTCAGACGTGGTGACCTGCGTCAGGGCGCACGAGCAGATCGCGGAAAAGACCGATCATCCCCTTCACGTGGGAATTACGGAGGCGGGGACGCCCGGAGCGGGAACGGTTAAGTCTTCCGTGGGCATTGGCATCATTCTTTCCGAGGGCATCGGCGACACGATCCGTGTCTCTCTGACCGGGGATCCGGCGGAAGAGGTCCGGTGCGCGAAGCGGATCCTGAAGACGCTCGGAATGCACAAAGGCGGTGTCGAGATCGTATCCTGCCCGACCTGCGGGAGGACGAAAATTGACCTGATTCATCTGGCTTCCCAGGTGGAGCAGATGACACAGGGAATGCCTCTCGACATCAAGATCGCCGTGATGGGCTGTGTCGTCAACGGACCGGGTGAGGCCCGCGAGGCGGACCTGGGAATTGCCGGCGGAGACGGAGTCGGTGTCCTGATTCGAAAAGGTGAGATTATCCGGAAGGTGCCGGAGGAGGAGCTCCTTTCCGCACTGATGAGCGAGCTGCAGAAAATGATGTGAATTCCGCGCGGAAGCGGTGTCTTCCGGCGGCTTGCAGGGGAGATGAATGGACAGATGACGGAACCGAAAAACTTTTCGGAGGTTTTCCCGGGACTGAAGACGTCTGAAAAACTGAAGACCGTGGTGTCCGGCATGCAGGTGGACTGCGTGAAGATGAATCGGAAGAGGGATCAGCTGCGGGTCTATGTGTCGGATGATACCTGCGTCGAAAGAAAAGCGATTATCGAGCTGGAGAAGTCGATCAAGCGCCAGCTCTTTTCGGATGTCCCCATCCGGGTCAGCGTGATAGAGCATTTTCATCTCTCCAGCCTTTATACGGCGGAGACGCTGATGGACGTTTACGGCAAGAGCATCGAGTATGAGCTGGAGAATCACAGCCACGTGCTCGCCAGTCTCTTCCGCGGCGCAGAATTTTCCTATCCGGAGCCGGATGTGATGGTGATCTCCCTGGAGGATTCTATGATTGCCCGGGATATGGAGAAGGAGCTCTGTTCCGCGGTGGATTCGATTCTCAATGAGAGATGCGGCCTTCGCGTGAAGGTGGAGATCGAATACCGCACGGGCGATCCGGAGAGTTTTTTGCGGAAGAGCGAAGAGCAGATGCGGTCCTCCGCGGCGCAGGTCGTGAGAGATACGCCCCTGGCTTTCCGCAAGGGATTCCGGGAAAACGGAGGTGCCGGTGACGGGGAGGAAGCTTCGGCCGGTCCCGCAGATGAGAGAGATGGCTCTTCCGGTACTCCGGGGAATGCCGCATCGGGAACGACCCGTGGCGAAGCGGGAGCGGAGTCCGGAAAAGAAAGCAGCCTTCGGAAAGCCCCGTCCGCTTCTCTCCGGAAGGGAAGAGGCGGAATCTATTCCAGAGGGGGAAGAGATGCGCGCCGCAGCATGCTTTCGGTCAGTCCGGACGATCCGGACCAGCTCTACGGAAGAAAATTCGAGGGAGACAGCATTCCGATCTGCGATCTCGACGAATTTTCCGGCAGCGTCATTATCCGCGGAGAAATTATTCAGACAGACAGCCGGCCGCTCCGCAACGAGCGGGGTCTCGTGATTCTCACGGTGACCGACTATACCGATACCATCCGCGTCAAATGCTTTGTGGCCGAAAGTGAGATCGGAGAGATGGAGTCGCGGCTGAAAACCGGAACCTGCGTCCGCGTGATGGGAAAAGCCGTGGTCGATTCTTTTGAGCATGAGCTGGCCATCCTCTCGGTGTCCGGCATACGCCGGACTGCTCCCTTCCGGGAGAAACGGCATGACAATTATCCGGAGAAGCGCGTCGAGCTTCACTGCCACACGAAGATGAGCGATATGGACGGAATCACCGACGCAGAGAAGCTGGTCAGAAGGGCCTATGAGTGGGGGCATCCCGCGATTGCCATCACCGATCACGGCGTGGTCCAGTCGTTTCCGGAGGCCAATCACGCGATGGAGGCCATCGACGGCGCGTGGCGGAAACAATATGCCTCGGAGCATCCCGGGGTGACGAAGGAAGAACTGAAGAAGCTCTCCGCCCCGTTTAAGGTGATCTACGGCATGGAGGCCTATCTCGTCGACGACATGAAGGAAATCGCGAGAAACAGCAGAGGCCAGAGTCTCGGGGACACCTGTGTGGTGTTCGATCTCGAGACGACGGGTCTGTCGAATATCACCTGCAAAATCATCGAGATCGGTGCGGTAAAGGTGGAACACGGAAAGATCACGGACCGGTATTCGACCTTCGTAAATCCGAAGGTGCCCATTCCGATGAATATCGAGAAGCTGACGGATATTACCGACCGCGATGTGGAAAATGCCCCGGATATCGATCAGGTGCTGCCGGAGTTTCTGGAATTCTGCGGGGATGCCGTGATGGTCGCCCACAACGCGGATTTCGATATGGGATTTATCGGCAGAGAGTGCGCCCGCCAGGGGTTTCAGCGTGATTTCACGGTGGTGGATACCGTCGCCATGGCGCGCGTCCTTCTGCCAGGTCTTTCCAAGTTCAAGCTGGACAATGTGGCGAAGGCGGCGGGCGTCGAGCTCGGTCATCATCACCGCGCGGTCGATGACGCGGAGTGCACGGCGGGAATCTTTCTCCGTTTTTCGGAGATGCTCGCGGACCGTGACATCTCGGATCTGGACGGACTGAACCGGCTCGGCTCTCTGGACAAGGCGGCAAAGCGCAAGCTCCCGAGCCATCACGCGATCATTCTGGCGACCGGGGAGACGGGCCGGGTCAATCTCTACCGCCTGGTCTCGGAATCGCATCTGAACTACGTCTACCGGCTGAAGGCGAAGCTGCCGAAAAGCGTTGTCATGCAGCACCGGGAGGGTCTTCTTCTGGGCTCCGCCTGTGTGCAGGGCGAGCTGTTTGACGCGATTCTGCGGGGCGCGGACGACAGCGAGATCGCGCGCATCGTCAGCTTTTACGATTATCTGGAAATTCAGCCGACCGGAAACAACGCGTTTCTGATCGGGGACGACGCGTACGGACAGATCCGCACGGAAGAGGACCTGCGGGATCTGAACCGGAGGATCGTACAGCTGGGTGAGCAGTTCAAAAAGCCGGTCGTGGCGACCTGTGACGTTCATTTCATGGATCCGGAGGACGAGGTCTACCGGAGAATCATCATGTCCGGAAAGAAATTCCGGGACGCGGACGATCAGGCTCCCCTGTACCTTCACACGACGGAGGAGATGCTGGATGAGTTTTCGTATCTCGGCGCGAAAAAAGCGCACGAGGTCGTCATTGACAATCCGCAGAAAATTGCGGACAGCATTCAGAAGATTTCACCCATCCGGGAGGGAAAGTTTCCTCCGGTCATCGAGGATTCCGACAAGACGCTGCGGGAGATCTGTTACCGCCGGGCGCACGAGATCTACGGGGAAGAGCTTCCGCCGATTGTGGCGGACCGCCTGGAGCGGGAGCTGACCTCGATCATCTCAAACGGCTACGCCGTCATGTACATCATCGCGCAGAAGCTCGTCTGGAAGTCCAATGAGGACGGCTATCTGGTCGGCTCGCGGGGATCGGTCGGCTCGTCGTTCGTGGCGACCATGGCGGGAATCACCGAAGTCAACCCGCTTCCGCCGCATTATCTGTGCGAAAGCTGCAAATACGTCGATTTCGATTCGGATGAGGTGCAGAGCTACAAGGCCATGGGAAAGGCCGGCTGCGATATGCCGGACGCGGTCTGCCCGAACTGCGGAAAGCCGCTGAAAAAGATGGGATTCAACATTCCGTTCGAGACCTTCCTCGGCTTCAAGGGGAACAAGGAGCCGGATATCGATCTGAATTTCTCGGGCGAGTATCAGAGCAAGGCCCACAAATATACGGAAGTTATTTTCGGGGCGGGACAGACCTTCCGCGCGGGAACCATCGGCACCCTGGCGGACAAGACCGCTTACGGATATGTGAAAAATTATTATGAGGAGCACGGACAGTCGAAGAGGACCTGCGAGATTGACCGTATCGTGCAGGGGTGCGTCGGAATCCGCCGGACGACCGGACAGCACCCGGGCGGAATCATCGTTCTCCCGTTCGGAGAGGATATCAATTCGTTCACGCCGGTGCAGCATCCGGCGGACGATATGAACAGCGATATCATCACCACGCATTTCGACTACCACTCGATCGACTCCAACCTGCTGAAGCTGGACATTCTCGGGCACGATGATCCGACGATGATCCGGATGCTGGAGGACCTGACCGGCACCGATGCCACGAAGGTTCCGCTGGACGAGCCGAAGGTCATGAGCCTGTTCAAGAGCACCGAGGCCCTCGGGATCCGGCCGGAGGACATCGGAGGATGCCCGCTCGGATGTCTCGGCGTGCCGGAGTTCGGCACCGATTTCGTCATTCAGATGCTGCTCGACACGAAGCCCTCGTGCTTCTCCGACCTGATCCGGATTTCCGGACTGTCCCACGGGACCGACGTCTGGCTGGGCAATGCGCAGACCCTGATCGAGGAGGGAAAAGCCACGATTTCCACGGCCATCTGCACCCGTGACGACATCATGGTCTACCTGATCGGAAAGGGACTGGAGAGCGAGGAATCCTTCACCATCATGGAGAATGTCCGGAAAGGAAAGGTGGCGAAGGGAAAAGCGAAAGACTGGCCGAAGTGGTCGCAGGATATGAGAGACCACGGTGTGCCGGAGTGGTACATCCGGTCGTGCGAAAAGATCAAATACATGTTTCCGAAGGCGCACGCCGTCGCCTATGTCATGATGGCGTACCGCATCGCCTGGTACAAGATTTATTACCCGCTGGCCTATTACGCGGCGTATTTCTCGATCCGCGCATCTGCCTTCAGCTATGAGAAGATGTGCATGGGGAAAGGGCGCCTGGAGGAACACATCCGGGAAATCCAGGGGAAAGGAAATCCGACCGCTCAGGAGCAGGATATGCTCAAGGATATGGCGATTGTGCGGGAGATGTATGCACGCGGATTCGAGTTCATGCCCATTGATCTCTATCGGGCGCAGGCGCACCGGTTCCAGATCATCGACGGAAAGCTGATGCCCTCGCTTGATTCGATCGAGGGCCTCGGGGAAAAAGCGGCCGACAGCATTGTCCTGGCCACCCGTTCCGGTGAATTCCTCTCGAAGGATGACTTCCGGAAGAGGGCGAAGGTCGGAAAGACGGTCTCAGACACGCTGGACCGCCTCGGTATTCTCGGAGACCTGCCGGAGACCAACCAGATCTCCCTGTTCGATTTCGGAAAGACGGAAGAAGTCACATTTTCGCAGGAAGGATCTCATTGATCGTGCGGATCAGGAGGTCATTCTGCTCCGGCTTCATGAAACAGAAGCGGAAAAACCGGTTCGACAGGAAGGGGAAGGTGGAGCAGTTTCGGATCATCAGTCTCTTCCGGATGCAGTGATCAAAGAGAAGATCCGCGTTCACGTCCTCCTTCAATATTTTTACCAGCATGAAGTTTGCCTTCGGCTCATAGACGGTGACGGTGTTCCATCCGCTCATCTCCTGATACAGACGCGTGCGCTCTGATTCAATGAGCGCATGCGTTTTTTGCTGATATTCAAAATCCCGGAACATGAGTTTCCCGGCGATTTCGGCCAGAGAGCTGATCGTCCAGGGGTCCTGACGCTCCGTGATATGCCGGTGAAGATCCCGGTTTCCGGTGACGCAGTATCCGAGCCGGAGACCCGGGGAGGCGAAAAACTTCGACGTGCCGCGAAGGACAGCCAGGTTCGTGTAATAGACGGTAAGGGGAACGCTGGAGATGTGTTCCTCTTTGTCCGTGAACTCCACGTAAGTCTCGTCCGTCATCACGAAAATCCCGTGCTGGAGGCATGCGTCCAGAATGCGCCGCATCTCGTCCCCGCAGACCGAGGTCGAGGTGGGATTGTTCGGATTGCACAGCACGATCATGTCGAGGTCGTCCGTCAGGCGGCTGCAGAAATCGTCGACGTCCATCTGAAAATTCAGGTCCTCGCGCAGCGGGTAGTATATCGTGTGACCGCCCTGAAGCGTGATCTCCCGCTCGTATTCCGAGTACGTCGGTCCCAGGATGAGCGCTTTTTTCGGGCGTACGGAACCGATGACGAGCGAGATCAGCTCCGTGGAGCCGTTTCCGACGATGATCTGGTCGGGGGAAGCCCCGCAGTATGATCCGATCGCCTCGCGCAGCTCCCGGTACTCGCGGTCCGGGTAGGACTGGATCGCGTCCAGATGAGCGGCGAGGGATTCTTTCAGGTTCTCGGAGATTCCGAGCGGGTTGATATTCGCCGAGAAGCTGATGATATCCTCTTTCCGGATGTGGTAGATTTTTTCGATTTTTTCCAGGTCGCTGCCGTGAAAATGATCCTTGTGATTCAGCATGATATTCTCCTGTTCTTTTTCGCGTCCGGGCGCCGTATATTGACATCCGGGACGCCAGGTTTCATGATTCTGTAAAAACAGCGTAATTGCGAATGGTTATCCGCTGATGTATAATGAATTGCGTGTAAGCGTTGATTTTCGCGGTCGGCCGGCCGCATAATAAAAAAAGATGTCTCCTCGCGCATTTTCCGGAAGATATGCGGACGAGGACGATTTCATGATAATTCCAGTGGTGTTTTTCGTCAAGATAAGGCGGTGGTACGATGGAAAGCGCATTTCAGAATGAATATACAGACCGCCCGCGGCTCATCCGGTCCAGGGATTCCGTAGAACTGGTGCTCCTTCCGGGGGAACAGTTCCAGGATTCGATCGAGATCCGGGCGGAGGACGGAAGAAAAATACAGGGCGTCGCCACCTCAGACAACCGACGGATCATGCTGGCGGAAAATTCTTTTTCCGGCAATGTGTGCTCGCTGACCTTCGGTATCGATACGAAGGGACTTTCGGCGGGCGACCGCGTCAGGGGGTCCATTGTGATCATCAGCAGTCTCGCGGAGGATCAGATTCCGGTTTCGGTCCGCATTGTCCGGAAAACCGGCGGCGAAGCGGAGGAAAAGATCCGGGATCTGAACGGCTTTGCCGCCCTGTGTCAGAAAAGCATGCGGGAGGGCTTTCAGCTCTTCACGGATTCCTCGTTCGAGGATCTCCTGAACGGAGAAGACGCGCAGTACCGCGCGCTCTGCCGGGGAATGACATCCGGCCCTGTCACTTACCAGAGACTGGAGGAATTTCTGGTCGCGGCCGGGAAGAAAGAACCGCTCACCTACACGCTGGACACAGAGGAGAAATCCTATTTCAGCGTCAGTTCGCGCGGGCAGGACTCCGTCGTCATCCGGAAAAATACATGGGGTTACGAGCAGCTGGATATCACGGTGACCGACGAGTTCATCGAGGTTCCGAAGAAGAGGATCCTGACGGATGATTTCGTGGGCGGTGAGTTCACCCTGCCCTTCAGCATCAACCCGGACAGACTGGGAAGCGGGGTGCGCAGCGGCAGAATCGAGATCAGGGGCGTTCGCCAGACTCTGAGTGTAAAGGTGACCGCCTCGAAAAAATCCGAGGGGTCCCTCGTGCCGGATCTGTTTGAGAAGCAGCAGAGGCTGAAGCTTTACCGCGCATTTCTCGCCCATCTGGAAAACGGGACGGATATCCGGGAATTTTCCGCCGGGGCGGAGGTTCTGCTCCGTGAACTCCGGCTCGCAGACGCGTCGTCTGCGGAATATCTCCTTTTTGAGGCCTATCTGGCCTGGAAGAAGGGGGAGACCACGCACGCCCTGGAGTTTCTCTGGCCGGTGCGCGACGGGAGCGTCCGCCTGAAAAATACCGACGAGGAGTGCGTCTATCTCTTCCTCGCCAAGGCGACCACGCTGCTGCCGGATGAGCAGATGAATATTCTGCCGAAGCTGCGCGCCGCCTATCGGAATAATCCGGAGGACTATCTTCTCCTTTGCCTGACCGGGATGGAAGAGGGACAGAAGCAGTCGCCGGAGGAGCGTTATATCCTGCTTGAGCAGTGCTTCGAGTTTGGATGCAACAGCCCGTTCCTGTTCCGGGAGGCGCTGGAGCTGATCCGGCGGAACAATACGATTTTCCGCAAGCTGACGCTGTTTGAGGTGCGTATTCTTCAGTATGCCGCGCGCCGCGGCCTGCTGGACGCCTCTCTCGCCGGGCGGCTTGCCTTTCTCTCGCATAACCTGAAGCGGTTCGATCCGGCGGTTTACCGCCTGCTCGTTTCGTGCTATGAGCGCTTCGGGACGGAGGAACTGCTTGAGGCGGTCTGCCACATCATCGTCCGCGGACAGCCGATCCGGAGAGAATATCATCGCTATTACGAGCTGGCGATCCTGCACAATCTGCGGATCACTCAGGTCTACGAATATTACATGGAGACGGCGGACGAGAACGCGGAAGAGAGATTCCCGATGCCGGTTCTGATGTATTTCTCGACGAATGACACGCTCGGCGTCAGACGGCGCGCGCTCCTGTACGCGAGTATTGTCCTTCACAAAGACGACGACCCGTCCGTCTACAAGATGTATCGGACGAGGATCCGGAATTTTGCCGCCGACGCCCTGGAGAAGGGGCTCATCAGCGAGAATATCGCCATCCTGTACCGGCACTTTTTCGCGCACCCGTCGGACGGAAGAAGTGCGACGCTTCTTTCCCGCGTGCTCTTCACACACCGCCTGACCACAGACGCGAAGAATGTTCGCCGGGTCATCGTCTGTTACGAGGGCATCGCAAAAGAAGAGAGCTTTCCGCTGGAGAGCGGTGTGGCCTGTATCAATTATTACTCGGACGACGCCTGTGTTCTTTTTGAGGATGCCAGAAGGAGGAGGATCGCCTCAGGGATCCGCTTTGAGCTGAAGCCGCTTCTGAACATCCGGGAATCGCTCGGTTCCTGCGTGAAGCAGAACGTCCGGAATACCGGTCTGCTGCTGGCGGTCTGCGGATCAAAGCCGCACCGGATGGAGGTCCGTCCGGAGAATGTCGACAGCTATCGGATGGCGGAGTCGGTCGAAGATTTTTCGGACCGCTACCGGAACGCGATCCGAAGAAAAATCGTAGATTATTACCTGACGAGACCGGAGGATTTTTCACGCATCTCCTTCGTCCGCTCCATGGATCCGCTCCTCTACGCGGAAGCGGACAAGGCGGGAACCGTCCTGCTTCTCATGGAAGAGGGCATGTTCAGCGAGGCCTTCCGGGTGCTGTTTGAGTACGGCTACGAGAATATCGCGCCGGGTCTTCTGCTGCAGCTCGCGAACCGGATGATTCTGCAGCGCGACGGGGCGTACGACGAGGAGCTTCTGTATATGACCTCTTTCGTGTACCGCTCCGGGAAATACAGCGATGATATGCTCTGTTACCTGCGCAATTATTTCGACGGCCCCGTGACGGAGCTCTGCGACCTGTGGGGGAAGCTGAAGGGCTTTCAGCTGGATACCTTCCGGCTGGAAGAGAAGATCCTCCGCCAGTCCGTTTTTGCCAATGCGTTCCCGGATAATTCGGACGAGATTCTGAAGGATTATCTGAAGGAACAGGGAAACAGAAGCGTTGCGTGTGCCTTTCTTTCCCATCTTTGCCGCGCGCATCTTTTGAACGGACATCCGATGTCCGACCGCATGTTCCGGATGATGGAGCGCTTTTTCGAGACCGGAACCCAGTTCAGCACGGGCATGAAGCTCGCCCTGCTGCTGGATTACTCGGGAAAAGAGAGACTGGACGCCAACCAGATGCGGCTCGCGGAGCAGTTCCTGGCGAGTCTGGACGAAAAGGACATCCGCTTCGGCTATTTCAAGAAGCTGCCGCAGACGCTCATTGAGAAATATCAGATCGAGGACAAGACCTTCATCGAGAAGCGTCTTCGCCCGGGAATGGATGTCACCATTCATTATCGCGTCACCCGTCCGTCCGGAGAGGACGGCCCGTGGATGCACCAGCCGATGAAGGATCTCTATCACGGGCTGTACGTTCGGGAGCTTCTGCTGTTTTACGGAGAAAAAGTGACCTGGTACCTGACCGTTTCGGAAGGGAAGGAAACGGAGAAATCGGAGGAGAATGTCCTGACCGTGACGGATATCGACACGATCGGAAACACCCGTTTCCGTCTGCTGAACCGCATGCTGAAAGCGGACGCCGACGGAAACAGGAAGGAGCGCGACCGGGCGATGGCCCGGTATATCCGGCAGGAAACCTACGTTGAATCGTTCCTGCAGCCGATGTGACCATTTACGGGGACCAGAGAGTACAGGGGAGGAGGCAGCATTGAGCAGATACAGACTGGTGATCGGCGCGGATCTCTCGAAGGACCGCCCCGAAATCTGCTATTACGATAAAACGACGAAACAGAGCGCCGCGATGCCGATGAAGATCGGGAACATCCCGGTGACCTTTGAGGGCCTTGTTGACGGGGACGGAGGGAACGAGGATTCGGTGAAAATGGTCACGAATCTGTTCCGGGAGGTTTTCCTGACGATCGGGGCGGAGGATATCCCGCGCGACGTCGCCTGCATCATGGTGACGTTTCCGGAGACGAGTCAGAGCCTGCTCTCTCTGATCCGGCAGGTTTTCCAGAATCTGGAGATTCCCAGATCCCGCGCCTATGTTCAGGATTACAAGGAGAGCTTTTTCTACTACATGACGTATCAGCGGACCGAGCTGTGGACCCGGAACGCGGGTTTGTTTTCCTTCCGCCCGGATTCGGTCCGTTTTTTCCGTATGTCCCGGGGAAGCGTGAAAAACCCGCGCGTGATCCGGACGACGGAGACCGCGCCCGTCCCGCTGGACTCCGACGGCTTCGAGCGCGACCGCGAGTTTGCGGATTACGCCAGAAAATGCATGGGCAATGAGATCTTCTCGAGCATCTTCATCACCGGGGACGGGTTCGATGAGACCTGGGCCGATGAGTCGAAGAGCTTTCTGTGCGCGAAAAGGCGCAAAGTATTCACCGAGGATTCGGTGTTCGCGAGAGGCGCCTGCAATGCGGCCCGCGAGAAATCGGGCGTTCAGCGTCTCAGCGGGCTGACCTACGTCAGCGATTCTCTCGTGCCTTTTAACATCGGAATGAACATGGAATCCGGCGGAAAGGTCTCTGTCTATCCCCTGATCACGGGGGGAGCCCACTGGTACAATACCGTCTGCGACTGTGAGTTCCTGCTGGGCTCGGAGAAAAAGCTGACCTTCCAGATCAGCGGAGTGGAGACCGGCGGAAAATTTCTGAAGACCATGGAGCTTTCCGGTCTTCCGGACCGCCCGCCGCGGACGACGAGACTTCACCTGCACATTGAATTTACCGGAAAGAACTGCTGTGAGGCCACCGTCACCGACCTGGGCTTCGGGGAGATCTTCCCCTCGAGCGGAAAGGTCTGGACGGAGGTTCTGGGAGATTTCGAGTGATCCGGATTTGCGCCGGGGCCTGTGTTTCGGTTCGCTGTGCCGCCCTCCTGCGGCGGCGGAATGGGGAATTGGTATGAGTGAATGCATGCTTTGCCAGGTAAGAAGGGCAGAACATCCATATATTATTGAGAGCATCGGCCTTCCCGTATACACGGTCGAGGAGCTGCTCTATTTTATGCAGCACAATGCCGCGCTGCTGGACGAGTCGATTCTGAATGAGGAGCTGCTCCGGTGGATCAAGGAGGAACTGCGGATGAGGAGACTTTCCGCGTCTCTCTCGGTCCTGATGCAGAGAAAATTCCGGCCGGACGAATTCGTGCTTCCCATTTTCAGGGAGACCGGATATCCGGATGCGGAATCCATCCGCGTATTTTCGGAAGAGCTGTCGAAACTCGAGGAACTGCCGCATCCGGCGAGGGTCCGGGAAAAAGGCAATCAGCTTTTCCGGCACAGGCGCTATACGCTTGCGATCCGCGCCTACGAGAAGGCGGCGGAGGAGAGCCGGGATTCCGATCTCGGCCAGCAGTTCACCGGGATGGTCTTTCACAATATCGGATGTGCCTACGCGCGCCTTTTTCAGTTCGAAGAGGCCGGCGAGTACCTGAATAAGGGGAGAAAACTTCTGAAAACGAGGGAATCTCTGAAGGACTATCTCTATATCCTTCGCTTCCTGACCGGTTCGGGCCGCTTCAAAAAAGCGGCGATCGCAGAAGGGGCGGACGAAAAACTGATCCGTGAGGTCGAGGATTCCGCCTGGAATCTGCAGATTCCGGAGCTGCCGGAGGACCGGCAGGCGGCCATTGATTCCTGGGTGGGCGAATACCACAGAGATTTGGGGATGTGATTTTATGGATTTTGTGGATTTGATGGGACTGCTCGGAATGAGCGATGAAATGAAACAGGTGCTGGATCAGCTGACGGTCGCGCTGACCTTTTTGTCGGTCGTGTTCGGTCTGCTCCAGTGTTTTCTGGGCTACCGGATGCTCCGCTTCTGGGTGACCCTGTGCGGAGCCCTGATCGGGTTCTCGCTCGGATTCGGGATCGCGCGGTCGTCCATGAAAGATGCGGCCCTCTGGATTCCGGTTCTGATCGGTGCGGTTGTCGCGGCGGTTCTCGGCTTCGTCGCATTCAAAATCTATCTGGTCGGCGTGTTTATCTTCTGCGGGGTTCTGGCGGCAGCGGCCGTCCGGAAGATTTCCTTCCCGTCCGGACAGGTCTGGCAGATCGTCGCGGTCATCGTCACGATCGCCGTGTTCATCCTGGCGGGCTATCTCGCCGTAAAGTTCAACCGGCTCGTCATTATTCTCGTGACGTCCTTCTCCGGAGGACTGCAGGCCTCTTCCGGGCTGCGCGAGCTCGTTCCGGAGCTGAAGGCCAGTCCGACCTACGCGATGATCTGTTCCGTGGTGATCGTGGGACTGGGCATGCTGGTTCAGTTTCTGACCACCAGAAGCTACGGGAAAAAGCGCAGATAGCAATGGAAAAAGAAAAGGACGCTTGCAACCTGAGAAGATATTGCTATACTTAGTATTCGTGAGAAAAATCATGACCCGCCCCGCCGGGCGCGGCCAGGAAAGGGAACCATGGATCTGGTAGACTATAAAATCATCAAAATTCTTCAGAAAAATGCCAGAGAATCCGCCTCCAGCATCAGCAAGAAAATTCATCTTTCCGTATCGGCTGTGATCGAGAGAATCCGGAAGCTGGAAGAGAGCGGAATTATCCGGGATTATACCATAATCGTAGATGACCGCCGCACCGGCAATCTGTTTACCGCCCTGATGGAGGTCAGTCTTGACAATCCCCGCTATTACGACGAATTTTCCTTTATGGTCCGGAAGATGGACTCTGTGGTTTCCTGCTACTATCAGACCGGTGACTTTGACCTTCTCCTGAAAATCACCTGTGCGTCTTCCGATGAATTCGAGCAGATCCACCGGGAACTCATGAGTCTGGAGGGAGTCAAGGACACGAGAACCCACGTGGTCATCAAGACGGTGAAAAACATCTACTCGGCGGCCCGCCGCCCGGAGGGTCTGGCGGATCCGGAGGAGGGCTGAGAAAAAGCCGTTCCCGGACTGCCGTATGAAAATCCAGTCAACGCAGATATCGGAGGAAACGCATGTCGGACTATTTACGCTGTTACGCTGAAATTTCGCTGGAAAATATCCGTCACAACCTGGAAGAAGTCAGAAGCCGGATCCCGAAAGGGGTGCGGCTTTTAGTCGTCATCAAGGCGAACGCCTACGGCCACGGGGCGGAGCGCGTGGCAAAAAGCCTCGCCGATGTGGCGGATTACTTCGCCGTCGCGACCGCGGAGGAGGGACTCTCGCTCCGGAAGGCAGGCATCACCACGCCGATTCTCAACCTCGGATACACCTCGCCCCGCCAGTTTGATGAGGTCATCCGCGCGCACCTTTCCTGCACCATGTACGATCTGGAAGAGGTGCGGAAAATGAATGAGGAGGCGGCGAGAATCGGTGAGAGGGGAATCGTTCACGCCGCGGTTGACACCGGCATGACGCGGATCGGGTTCCACCCGGACGAGAAGGGAGCCGACGCCGTGGCGGAAATCAGCCGCATGGATCACATTTTCCTTGAGGGGATGTTCACGCACCTGGCCTGTGCGGACCAGATGAACCAGGATTATTCCAGAATGCAGATCGGTCTGTTTGATCACATGAGCGCACTTCTCGAAGAGAGAGGCGTATCCGTCCCGATCCGCCATCTCTGCAACAGCGCCGGCATCATGGAACTCGACGACAGCCGCTACGACATGGTGCGCTCCGGCATTGTCACCTACGGGCTGTATCCGTCCGAGGAAACGCACAAGGACCGTCTGGATCTCCGTCCGGCGCTCGCCTGGAAGGCACATGTCATCCATCTGAATGACGTTCCGATGGGAACCGGCGTCAGCTACGGAGCCACCTTCGTCACGGAGCGCCCGGTGACCCGGATCGCCACGATTTCCGCCGGCTACGCGGACGGCTACCCGAGGTCGCTGTCCTCTCTCGGCTCTGTTCTGATCCGGGGGAAGCGCGCCAGAATCCTCGGCCGCGTCTGCATGGATCAGATGATGGTCGATGTCACGGACATCCCGGGCGTCCAGGTCGAGGATGTCGTCACGCTGGTCGGAAGAGACGGGGACGAATGCATCACCGTCGAGGAGGCCGCCGATCTGTCCGGGAGCTTCAACTATGAATTCATCTGCCGGATTTCTCCGCGCGTGAAGCGCGTTTATGTGGACTGACGGTCTGAATGTAAAATTCCCGCATTGAAAATCTGTCCTCCGTATGGTAGTATTTTCATGCTGACGTTTTAGCGCAATGCAGTGGTTCATTAGTAAAACGCCATTGAATAGAAGGGGGAATCTGAAATGAAAAAACGTGTAATTGCCTGTGTTCTGGCGGCGATGACGGCTCTGACCCTGGGAGCCTGCGGAGGAAGCTCATCGGACAGCTCCTCCTCCGGAAGCTCTTCGTCTTCCTCATCTGCTTCGTCTTCTTCGGCGGAATCTTCTTCGGCTGCGTCCTCCGCGACCGGGGAGACGACGGGAGCCTCTTCTTCTGCGGAAGAGACGGAGGCGGCTTCCGTTTCGTCGGGATCGGACCAGGCTTCGGTCGGTTCCGGGGCGTCCGACGGATCCGTCAAGGATCTGGATGCGATCAAGGCCGCGGGGAAAATGGTCGTCGGCATCACGGATTTTGAGCCGATGGATTACAAAGACGATAACGGAGAGTGGATCGGCTTTGACGCGGACCTCGCGAAAAAGGTCGGCGAAGACCTGGGCGTCGACGTTGAATTCGAAGAGATTGACTGGGATAATAAGATCCTCGAGCTGGAGAACGGCTCGATCGACTGTGTCTGGAACGGCATGACGCTGACCGACGAGGTCACGAAATCCATGTCCTGCACGGATCCCTACTGCATGAACGCGCAGGTCGTCGTTCTGAAGAGCGACAAGGCGGACGAATATCAGGACGCCGACAGCCTGAAGGACCTGTCTTTCGCGGTTGAGACCGGTTCCGCCGGCGAGGAGGCAGCCGAAGACAACGGACTGGATTACACCGGCGTGACGGCTCAGTCCGACGCTCTTCTGGAGGTAGAGAGCGGATCCAGCGACGCCTGCATCATTGACCTGCTGATGGCCAGTGCGATGACCGGGGAGGGAACCAGCTACTCCGATCTGACCTACACGGTGGAGCTGACCAGTGAGAAGTACGGCGTCGGCTGCAGAAAGAATTCGGATCTCTGCACGTATCTCAATGAGGAGTTCGCGAAGTTCTATCAGGACGGAACCATCACGGAGATCGCGGAGAAATACAAACTCACGGACGCCCTGATCGGCGGCTGATCCTTTTTATCCGGAGAAAATCCGGGAAGATATCAATCAATCGACAGGATTAAAGGGAAATGTTCGCAGAAGTAACCTTATCCCTGTTGCAGGGATTTCTCGCAACGGTAAAATTATTTGCGCTGACACTCGTGATCGCGCTGCCGCTCGGCCTGCTCATCAGCTTCGGCTCGATGAGCAGGGTAGCGGTCATCCGCTATCCGGTGAAATTCCTCATCTGGGTCATCCGCGGAACCCCGCTGATGCTCCAGCTGATCATCATTTTTTACGGACCGGGCATCCTCTTCGGCAACCAGCTCTGGGGAGGCGATTCCTCCGGCCGGTTCATCGCCGCCCTGACCGCTTTTGTCATCAACTATGCCTGCTATTTTTCCGAGATCTACCGCGGAGGCATTCAGTCCATCCCGGTGGGCCAGTACGAGGCGGGAAAAGTACTCGGCATGAAAAACGGGGAGATTTTCCGGAAAATCGTCCTTCTTCAGGTAATCAAGAGAATTGTTCCCCCGATGTCCAATGAAATCATCACACTGGTAAAAGACACGTCGCTTGCCCGGATTATTGCGGTTTACGAGATCATCTGGAACGGACAGAAATTCATCAAGAGCGACGGAATCCTCTGGCCGCTCTTCTACACCGGCGTGTTTTACCTGATCTTCAACGGACTTCTGACATTGCTGTTCAACTACATCGAAAAGAGACTGTCTTACTTCGAGTAAAGGCGGCCCGGATCACTTTTTCCATCCTGCCGGGAAAACGGAGATATTGCCATGGCACTTCTGGAAGTTAAAAACATCAGCAAGAGCTTCGGAAAGACAAAGGTCCTCTCGGATATCAGCTTTTCCCTGGACGAGGGGGAGACGATTTCCATCATCGGTTCTTCCGGAAGCGGAAAAACGACGCTTCTGCGGTGTCTGAATTTTCTGGAGCATCCGGACGGCGGAATCATCCGGATCCGGGACGAGGTCCTCTACGACGGGTCC
This sequence comes from Bilifractor sp., assembly GCA_050944685.1. GTDB lineage: Bacteria > Bacillota > Clostridia > Lachnospirales > Lachnospiraceae > CADBRN01. The sequence goes on along the minus strand of JBMNRP010000011.1, from coordinate 27,054 downwards.
GTGACGGACAAGATCTCCGAGGAGGAGATCCGGAAACGGCGGCTTCACTTCGGGCTGGTTTTCCAGAATTTCAATCTTTTTCCGCAGTACACCGCGATCGGAAACGTGATGCTCGCGCCCCAGCTGGCGGCGAAGGCCGCAGGGGAAAACCGCGACGCAAAGATCCGCGAACAGGCGGAAGAGCTGCTCGACAAGATGGGCCTCTCGGACCGCCGGGACAATTATCCGAATCAGCTCTCCGGCGGCCAGCAGCAGAGAGTCGCCATCGCCAGGGCGCTCGCCCTGCACCCGGACGTGCTCTGCTTCGATGAGCCGACCTCGGCACTCGACCCGGAACTGACCGGCGAGGTGCTGAAAGTCATCCGCGAGCTCGCGGAAAACAAGACCACGATGATCATCGTGACGCATGAGATGTCATTCGCGAGGGACGTCGCGGATCGCGTCATCTTTATGGACGGCGGACTGATCGTCGAGGAGGGAGACGCGCGGCAGGTCATCGACCACCCGAAGGAGGAGAGGACGAAACAGTTCCTCTCGAATTATCAGAAATGACCCCCGGAAGCAAACCGGCGGGAAAAAGGAACGATCACAGTGAGGCGGTTTTCAAAATCGCCTCATCTTTGCGCAATGACTTGATTCTTTGCGCCGATTTATAGTACACTGTCAGCGTCAGCGCGAATCGGGGCTGTTTTTTCGTTTCCCGCAGCCGATGGGGAACCGACGCTTTTGATCACGCCGCCGTCTGTTAAGTGGAGAACAGGGAAGACCCCGCATCCGGATCCGTCACGATCCGTCAGAGAGAAAAAGGAGAACGCATGGCAGCAACAGATCGCTATATCAGCCCCCTGCAGGAGCGCTACGCGAGCAGGGAAATGCAGCACATTTTTTCTGAGGATATGAAGTTCAGCACCTGGAGAAAGCTCTGGGTGGCGCTCGCGGAGACCGAGAAGGAGCTCGGCCTGGACATCACGGACGAACAGATCGCGGAGATGAAATCTCATATCTATGACATCAACTACGACGTCGCGCGGGCACGTGAGAAAGAGGTCCGTCACGACGTCATGTCTCACGTCTACGCTTTCGGCGTTCAGTGTCCGAAGGCAAAGGGCATCATTCACCTGGGAGCGACTTCCTGCTACGTGGGTGACAATACCGATATTATTATCATGAACGAGGCGATGAAGCTCGTCCGTAAAAAACTGGTCAACGCGATCGCGAAGCTCGCTTCCTTTGCGGACCGGTACAAGAATCAGCCGACACTCGCCTTTACGCACTTTCAGCCCGCCCAGCCGACGACGGTCGGAAAACGGGCGACGCTCTGGATGAATGAGTACGTAATGGATCTCATGGATCTCGAATATGTGCAGCGTTCGCTCCGCCTGCTGGGGTCGAAGGGCACCACCGGAACGCAGGCGAGCTTCCTCGAGCTCTTCGAGGGCGACCAGAGCAAGGTCGACCGGCTCGATCCCATGATCGCGGAGAAGATGGGATTTCCGGGCTGCTATCCGGTCTCCGGACAGACGTATTCCCGCAAGGTGGACACGCGGGTCATGAACGTCATCGCCGGGATCGCCGAGAGCTCTCACAAGTTTTCCAATGACATCCGTCTCCTCCAGCACCTGAAAGAAGTGGAGGAGCCCTTTGAGAAGAGCCAGATCGGATCGTCCGCGATGGCGTACAAGCGCAATCCGATGCGCTCGGAGCGCATCTGCTCGCTGTCGCGCTACGTGATCGTCAATTCCCTGAACCCGGCGCTCACCTCGAGCGAGCAGTGGTTCGAGAGAACCCTCGACGATTCCGCGAACAAGCGTCTGTCCATCGCGGAGGGCTTTCTCGCGATTGACGGAATCCTCGATCTGGTCAATAATGTGGTAGACGGACTCGTCGTCTATCCGAACGTGATCCGGAAACATTTGATGGCGGAACTTCCGTTCATGGCGACCGAGAACATCATGATGGACGCGGTCAAGGCCGGCGGAGACCGTCAGGAGCTGCACGAGAAAATCCGTCAGCTTTCCATGGAGGCGGGCAGAACCGTCAAGGAGCAGGGAAAAGAGAACGACCTTCTGGAGCGCATCAGCGCCGATCCGTCGTTTAACCTCTCCCTGGACGAGCTGAAGAAATCAATGGATCCCTCCCGCTACACGGGGTGCGCTTCCTATCAGACCTCGAAATATCTGGACGAGGTCATTCATCCGATCCTGGAAGAGAGAAAGGATCTGATCGGACTCGATGTCGAGATCACCGTCTGATCCGTGAATTCAGACAGAGAGTGCACATTCGGTGCGGAAAAATATATTATCTGGAAATTATTAGGAGGAAATTATGGTTAAGGCAGTTGTAGGAGCTAACTGGGGCGACGAAGGAAAGGGCAAGATCACCGATATGCTGGCCGCGAACGCGGATATTGTGGTCCGTTTCCAGGGAGGTGCCAATGCCGGCCACACGATTGTGAACGACTACGGCAAGTTTGCCCTGCACACACTTCCGTCCGGTGTTTTTTATGAGAATGTGACCAATGTCATCGGAAACGGAGTCGCTCTGAACATTCCGGTTCTGATTAACGAGATGAAGGCTCTGGTCGGCCGGAACGTCCCCGCCCCGCTTCTTATGGTCTCTGAACGCGCGCAGATGGTGATGCCCTACCACATCCAGTTCGACGCGTTCGAGGAGATGAGACTGGGCGGAAAATCATTCGGCTCCACCAAGTCGGGCATCGCCCCGTTCTATTCCGACAAATACGCCAAGATCGGGTTCCAGGTCAGCGAGCTGTATCACGAGGATACGCTGAAAGAAAAGCTGAAAGCCGTCTGCGAGGTCAAGAACATCCTTCTGGAGCACCTCTATCACAGACCGCTCCTGGATCCGGACGATCTGTTTGAAGAGATGATGCGCTGGCGCGCGGACATCGATCCGTTTGTCGGCGATACCTCGGCCTTTCTTCATGACGCGATCCGGGAGGGGAAAAACATCCTGCTCGAGGGCCAGCTCGGCTCCATGAAGGATCCGGATCACGGCATCTATCCGATGGTGACGTCTTCTTCGACGCTCGCCGGGTACGCAGCGGTCGGCGCGGGCATTCCGCCGTACGAGATCCGTCAGATCATCGCCGTGACAAAGGCATACTCCAGCGCGGTCGGCGCGGGCGCCTTTGTGTCGGAAATCTTCGACGACGAGGCGGAGGAGCTTCGCAGACGCGGAGGAGACGGCGGGGAATACGGCGCCACCACGGGACGTCCGAGAAGAGTCGGCTGGTACGACTGCGTGGCTTCGCGCTACGGCTGCCGCATCCAGGGTGCGACCGAAGCCGCCCTGACCGTCATCGACGTGCTCGGATATCTCGACGAGATTCCGGTCTGCATCGCCTACGAGATTGACGGAGACATCACGAAAGACTTCCCGACCACCGGAAAGCTGGAGAAGGCGCGTCCGATCTTCGATCGCCTTCCGGGATGGAAGTGCGACATCCGCGGCATCAAAAAATACGAGGATCTGCCGGAAAACTGCCGCAAATACGTCGAGTACATCGAAAAGCAGATCGGGGTTCCGGTCACGATGATTTCCAACGGACCCGGAAGAGAAGATATTATTTACCGCAGCAAAAAATGACCCGATCCATAAGACATTACAGAAAAAAGGGGGCTGCCGAATGAACCGGACTTGGAAAAAACGGGTCCGTGGTGCAGCCGCGGCGCTGATTTTCGCGGCGGCTCTCTCCGGATGCGGCCTGTCAAACCAGTCGAATGTGACGACGCTTTCCGTCGATGAGGACGGGAAGCTGTCGCATACGATCGTCGAATCGGTCGGAGACGAAACGACAGCGAAAGAGCTCAGGCAATATATAGAGGAGCAGATCAGCAGCGGAGAATCGCTTTCCGCCTCGTCCTCCTCGGACGGAGATGCCGGAAAGATCGAGCTGAAATCCTGCAAGATCAGCGACGGAACCGCCACCATCGAGCTCTCCTATCCGTCGTGGAAGGCCTATGAGAACTTCAATCAAACGACCTGCTTTCTGGGAACGCTGAAAGAGGCAAAGGAACAGGGCTACGATTTCAATGTGTCCCTGTACGACGAGAATGGAAAGCTGGTAACGGATAAAGAGGATCTCACCACGCGTGAGACCGAGTGGAAGGTTCTGATCATCGAGGAACCGATGAATGTGCGCGTTCCGGACAAGATCCTCTACACAACCTCGAATATGGAAGTGACCGGCCGCCTGACTGCGTCCTGGAAGGACGACGGGGAGTCCGCGGAAAGCGGGTCCGCATCCGCTTCAGAGTCGGTATCCGCTTCCTCTGCTTCGGAGAGTGTTTCCGCTTCATCGGGGTCGGATGAGAGTGTCTCCGCTTCATCGGGGTCGGATGAGAGTGTCTCCGCTTCGTCGGGGTCGGATGGGAACGTCTCCTCCGCGTCTTCCGCGGAGAAAAGCGCATCCCCGACGCCTGCCGCATCGGCGGAGAGCGGCAGCGGGACGGATGACGGGTCCGATGAGATCTCGCTCTTTATGCCGGATGATTTCGAGATCGCTTACATCATATTCAAATAGTCCGCCCGTCCTCTGATTCCGGGCAAATCCGGCCGGGGATAGCATTCAGGCGGAAAGAGAAAAAATATTTATACAGGAAGGAAATAAGCACAATGGAAAAGACAATGGACAAGATCATCGCCGTCGCGAAATCGCGCGGATTTATTTATCCGGGCTCCGAAATTTACGGCGGTCTTGCGAACACCTGGGACTACGGTCCGCTCGGCGTCGAGCTGAAAAACAATGTGAAGATGGCCTGGTGGAAGAAGTTCGTTCAATCGAACCCGTACAATGTCGGAGTGGACTGTGCGATTCTGATGAATCCGCAGACCTGGGTCGCGTCCGGCCATCTGGGCAGCTTTTCCGATCCTCTGATGGACTGCAGGGAGTGTCACGAGCGCTTCCGCGCGGACAATCTGATCGAGGATTACTGCAAAGAAAATAACATCGAGATTGAGGGCGGCAGCGTGGACGGCTGGTCCAATGAGAAGATGATGGATTTCATCGAGGAGCACCAGATTCCCTGCCCCTCCTGCGGAAAGCACAACTTTACCGACATCCGCCAGTTCAACCTGATGTTCAAGACCTTCCAGGGCGTCACCGAGGACGCGAAAAACACCGTGTATCTTCGCCCGGAGACGGCACAGGGTATCTTTGTCAACTTCAAGAATGTCCAGAGAACTTCCCGGAAGAAAATCCCGTTCGGAATCGGACAGATCGGAAAATCCTTCCGGAATGAGATTACCCCCGGAAACTTTACGTTCCGCACGCGGGAGTTCGAGCAGATGGAGCTGGAGTTCTTCTGTGAGCCCGGCACCGATCTCGAGTGGTTTAATTACTGGAGATCCTTCTGCCACGACTGGCTGAACAGTCTCGGCCTTAAGGACGAGGATCTGAGACTGCGCGATCACTCGCAGGAGGAGCTCTCCTTCTACAGCAAGGCCACGACCGACATCGAATTTCTGTTCCCGTTCGGCTGGGGCGAGCTCTGGGGCATCGCGGACCGCACGGATTATGACCTCAGCCGTCACCAGGAGGTGTCCGGAGAGGATCTGTCCTATTTTGATGACACCAAAAATGAAAAATACATCCCGTACGTCATCGAACCGTCGCTCGGTGCGGACCGCGTCGTGCTGGCGTTCCTGTGCGAGGCCTACGACGAGGAGGTTCTCGACGCGGAGAAGAACGACGTCCGTACGGTCATGCATTTTCATCCGGCGATCGCGCCGGTGAAAATTGCCGTGCTCCCGCTCTCCAAAAAGCTGAAGGAGGGCGCCGAAAAGGTATTTGAATCCCTTTCCTCTGTCTACAACTGCGAGTACGACGATCGCGGGAACATCGGAAAACGCTACCGCAGACAGGACGAGATCGGAACGCCCTTCTGCGTGACCTACGACTTTGACAGCGTGACCGACGGAGCCGTAACCGTCCGTGACCGCGACAGCATGGAACAGGTGAGAGTCAAAATCGAAGAGCTGACGGATTACTTCGCCGACAAGTTTACTTTTTGAACGCAGGGGCCTGCCTTGCCGCGGTGAAAGATGTGGTGCTGGAATCCGGTGAACGGACCCGCAGGGGACGGGACCGCGCCGCGCCGGGGGTTAATCTGTGTGGATTACGGAGGCGTTTATGAAGAAAAAGATTGTTGTTACGCTGGGACATAAGGCGCTCGGGAGGACGCTTCCGGAGCAGGCGGCGGCCGTGAAGAAGGCGGCGAAGTCTGTGGCGGATCTGGTGGCCGAGGGCTGCAATGTTGCGATTACGCACAGCAATGGAACGCAGGTCGGGATGATTCACACGGCGATGAATGAGTTTTCCGTGAATCATCCGGATTATACCGGGGCGCCGATGTCGGTCTGCTCGGCGATGAGCCAGGGCTACATCGGATATGACATTCAGAATTCGCTGCGCACGGAGCTGCTCCGCCGGGGCATCTACCGGCCGGTGGTCACGGTGCTGACGCAGGTGACGGTGGATCCGTATGATGAGGCGCTCTACAGGCCGACGAAGGTAATCGGCCGTGTGATGACGAAGGAAGAGGCCGACGCCGAGGAAGCCAAAGGCAACTATGTCACTCAGGTGGAGGGCGGATATCGCCGGATCATCGCGGCGCCGAAGCCGAAGGATATCATCGAGATCGAGTCGATCCAGCTGCTTCTGGACGCGGGCCAGATCGTCATCGCGGGAGGAGGCGGCGGCATTCCGGTCATGGAGCAGGGCGAAGTTCTGCGCGGGGCCAGCGCCGTGATCGAAAAGGATCTGATCGGAGAGCGGATGGCGGAGCTTCTTCACGCAGACGAGCTTCATATCCTGACCTCCGTGGAGAACGCAGAGATCGGATTCGGTACCGACCATCCGACCCCGCTTCATCAGATTACCGTTGAAGAGGCCAGAAAATATATCGAAGAAGGACAGTTCCGCGAGGGGACCATGCTCCCGAAGATGGAGGCTGCGGTCAATTTCATCGGGCAGGGCGGAAAACGGGCCGTCATTACCTCCATTGAAAAAGCGCGCGAGGGATATCTCGGACGGTGCGGAACCATTATTACGCCGTAATCTTCCGGGATCCTTCTGCCGGGGACGCAGATTGCGGGTACGGCGCCTCGGGACACGAAAAAGAGAATATTTCCGGAAAAATATCCGGACAGCACGAGAGCTCCTCTTTCGAGGAGCTCTCGTACTTTCGATAATAAAATGAGGGGGAGATAGTGAGTGGTTCATCAACTATCTGATTGTCATTATACGAATGGATTGTGACGAAAATATGTTCATCCTATAAATAAAATCTAAATATGAGGAGCATTTCGTTTTTTGCAATTGAATAGGCCCTATGGTATTCTATAAAGAGTTTTTAGCGGTGTTTCCGTGTCTCTTTGTTACGGGGCGGCGGAACAGATCGGCACAGGGAGAGTGTATATGAAATTATCGGAATTACTTGAGGGGATTGACTGTGAAATTCTGAAAGGGACCGGGGACGTCGAGATCAGCGGTGTCGCCTATGATTCGCGGAAGGTCGGGCCGGGCTTTCTGTTTGTCTGCATCAAGGGGGCGGTCAGCGACGGACATAAATATATCCCCGACGTCCTGGAAAAGAAGGCGGCTGCGATTCTGGTCCAGGATTATGCGAAGAGCGCACAGGATCTGCCGGAGGAGGTGGCCGGCTCAGATGCTGCCGTGATCCAGACATCGAATAACCGGGCGGCGCTTTCCTATATTTCCGCCGCGTGGTTCGGCCATCCTGCGGACCATCTGACGACGATCGCCATCACCGGAACGAAGGGAAAAACCACGACCACCTACATGATCCGCTCGATTCTGGAGAACACGGGGCGGAAGACCGGCCTCATCGGAACGATCGAGAGTCTGACCGGGAAGAGATCGATCCCGTCGGAAAACACCACCCCGGAGTCGTATCTCATTCAGGAATATTTCCGGGAGATGGTGGACTGCGGGTGCGAGTGCGTCGTGATGGAGGTTTCCTCTCAGGCGCTGATGCTTGACCGCGTCGCGGGCATTACCTTTGACTACGGAATTTTCACCAACATTGAGCCGGATCACATCGGCCCGAATGAGCACAAAGATTTTGACGATTATCTGAACTGCAAAAAGATCCTGCTCCAGAATTGCCGGCTCGGCTTCGTCAACCGGGATGACGAGCATTTTGATCGCATTGTGGACGGAGCCGCGTGCCAGATCATGACGTACGGATTCTCCGAGGATGCGGATTACCGCGCGGAGGACGAATGCCTGACCCGCGGAAAGGGATGGCTCGGCATCGCCTATCATCTCACGGGAGTTCTGGATATGGATGTGCAGATTGACATCCCGGGGAAGTTTTCCATCTACAATTCTCTCGCGGCGATCGCGGTCTGCCATCAGTCGGGCGCTTCGAAGGAGAGCATGCTGGAAGCGCTGAAAACGGCGAAGGTCAAGGGCCGCGTCGAGCTGGTGAAGGTTTCGGATGAGTTCACCATGATGATCGACTACGCGCACAATGCGATGGCGCTGGAGAGTCTGCTCTCGACGCTTCGGGAATACCATCCGAACCGGCTGGTCTGCCTGTTCGGATGCGGAGGGAACCGCGACCGGAACCGCCGCTTCGAGATGGGAGAGATTTCCGGAAAAATGGCCGACCTCTCCATTATCACCTCGGACAATCCGCGCAACGAGGACCCGCAGGCGATCATTGACGACATCAAGACCGGAATCGGCAGGACGAAAGGTCAATACATAGAGATCATCGACCGGAAGGAAGCGATCCGCTACGCCATCCATCATGGCGAGCCGGGGGATATCATCGTCCTTGCCGGAAAGGGTCACGAGGACTATCAGATCATCAAGGGAAAGAAGTATCCGATGGACGAACGGGTTCTGATCCGGGAAATCCTGGAGGAGGACGCCGCCGCGAAAAAACCGGACCATTCAGCTGAGCACAGTAAGGAGTGACCGTCTGCGTGAAGGAACAATATGCGGATGTGATCGTGGATATTACGGCGGGACGGCTGGACCGGGTGTTTCAGTACCGGATTCCGGAAGAATTCCGGGGGAAAATCACACCGGGAATGTGCGTCGACATTCCGTTCGGCCGTTCGGACCGGGCGGAGCGCGGCTATGTGATCGCGCTGTCGGATCACGCGGAGGTCGAGCCGGATCGGATCAAGGAGATTTCCGGCATCTCGGAGAAGGGTGTAACCGCCGCCTCCGGCCTGATCCGGCTGGCGGAGTGGATGAAGAGAACGTACGGGTCTTCCCTGATCCAGGCGCTGAGGACGACGATGCCGGTCCGGGAAAAGGAAAAGAAAAAGGTCCGGACGACGATCCGTCTGCTCCTGGACGACGATGAGGCAGCCGCCCGTCTGGAAGAGTACCGGAGCCGTCACGCATCCGCGAAAGCGAGACTTCTGGAGCTGCTCATACAGAAAAAAGAGATCCCAAGAGACGAGATCCCGCGGGAGCTCAAGATCACATCGGCGGTGATCCGTTCTCTGGAAAAAGACGGAACCGCCGGAATCTCTTCCGAGGACGAGGACCGCATGCCCGGAGTTCTTCTGGAGGATCTTCCGGAGCCGGGTTCGGAAGAGAAGCCACGGCTGACCGAAGAGCAGAAAAAAGTGTCCGGGGCGATTCTCGATCTGTGGGAGTCAGAGCCGGAGAGACCGTGTCTGATCGAAGGCGTCACGGGCAGCGGAAAGACGCTGGTCTACATGGAACTGGCCGCCCGCGTGCTCGATCAGGGCAGGCAGGTCATTGTCCTGATCCCGGAGATCGCGCTTTCCTGGCAGATCGTGCGGCGGTTCACCGCGCGGTTCGGCCGGATCGTCGCGGTCATGCATTCCCGGATGGGAAAATCCGAGCGGTTCGATCAGTTCGAGAGGGCGCGCCGCGGAGACGCGAAGATTGTGATCGGTCCGAGGTCGGCGCTGTTTGCTCCTTTTCCGGACCTCGGCCTGATCGTGATCGACGAAGAGCAGGAGAGCGCCTACCAGAGTGATGAGACCCCGCGCTACGACGCGCGGGAGACGGCCATCCGGCGGGCACAGATCGAGGGAGCGCACGTGGTGCTCGGTTCGGCGACGCCGTCGGTGGATTCCTTCCACCGGGCGAAGGAAGGCGAGTATCGTCTGTTTACCCTGAACGAGCGGTACGGGGACGCCGTCCTCCCGGAGGTGGCCGTCGTCGACATGCGGAAGGAGCTGAAGGAGGGCAATACCTCCGTCCTGAGCGGACGGCTTCGCGCGGAGATGGAGGAACGTCTGAAAAAGAAGGAACAGGTGATCCTCTTTCTGAACAAGCGTGGATACGCAGGATTTATTTCCTGCCGGTCCTGCGGCCACGTCCTCAAATGCCCGCACTGCGACGTCTCTCTGACGGCGCACAGAGGGGGCAGACTTATCTGTCATTACTGCGGGTACGAGACGCCGATGGTCCGCGTCTGTCCGAAGTGCGGATCCGGTCACATCAGCGGTCTGCGTGCGGGAACGCAGCAGGTGGAGATGATTGTCAGCCGCGAGTTTCCGGAGGCGCGGATTCTGCGGATGGACTCGGACACGACCAGAGGGAAAGAGGGACATGCCAGGATTCTGCGGTCCTTTGCCGCTCACGAGGCGGATATCCTCATCGGGACGCAGATGATCGTGAAGGGCCACGATTTTCCGGGCGTCACTCTGGTCGGGGCACTGCTCGCGGACCTGTCGCTTTTTGAGAGCGATTACCGCTCGGCGGAGCGGACGTATCAGCTCCTCGTTCAGGCGGTCGGACGGGCCGGCCGCGGAAAGACGCGCGGGCTGGCCGTTATTCAGACCTACCGGCCGGAGGAGTACTGCATTCAGGCCGCGGCACGGCAGGATTACCAGTCCTTCTATGAGCAGGAAATTGAAGTGAGATCTCTCATGAATTACCCGCCCTGCGCGAGCATGCTGGCCGTGCACGCGAGCTGCCGGTCGGAGGAAAAGCTGGATCTTGCGATGAAATACATCGCGCAGTACCTGAAGAGGATCGGAAAAAAATGTGCGGCCGCCGTCATCGGACCCGCACCGGAATCCGTTTCCAAAATCAAAGATTACTACCGTCAGGTCGTTTATATCAAAACGGCGAAAGAAAGCCAGGCGGTCCGTGTCCGCGAACTGCTGGAAGAATACATTGAGATCAATTCCGGATTCCGTGATATCATGATTACCTATGATCTGAACCGGTGAAACCACAATTGCAGGAGAATTCAGGAGGAAGTTATGGCACTCAGAAAAATCAGACTTTTTGGAGACCCGGTACTTGAGAAAACGGCGAAGCCGATCCGCACCGTGAGTCCGCGCATGCGAATCCTGGCCGCGGATATGCTTGAGACGATGTATAAGGAAAACGGCGTCGGACTGGCGGCTCCGCAGGTCGGCATTCTGCGGAGAATGTTTGTGGTGGACGTCGACCGGGAGAATTCTTATGTATTTATCAATCCGGAAATTCTGGAGACGTCGGGTTCTCAGACGGGAGAGGAGGGCTGCCTCTCGCTCCCGGGGAAATGCGGAAAGGTGACGCGTCCGAATTATGTGAAGGTCCGCGCGACCGACATCCGCGGGAAGCAGTTCGAGATGGAGGCGGAGGGCCTCCTGGCCCGGGCAATTCTTCACGAGAATGATCACCTGAACGGTGTGCTGTACACCTCTCACGTAGAGGGACCGGTTCTCAACGTCGAGGATTTTGTGGATGACGAGCCGGAAGAAAGCGCCGGAGAAGACACGTCGGCCGGCGGAAAGAAGCCGGACGGCGCGGGAGCAGAAGCAAAGCCGGAAAATGTTTCCGGGGCGGAAGCAAAGCAGTGAGACATCGGGGCAGTGCGGGACAGGAAAGGTCCGGAAAGGAAAATCAGATGAAGATCGTTTTTATGGGAACACCGGATCTGGCGGCGGACTGTCTCCGGGCGCTTCTGGACGGCGGTTTTGATGTCACAGCCGTTTTCACCAAAGAAGACAGGCCGGTGGGCAGGGGTCATCATCTCAAGGCCTCGCCGGTGAAAGAGACTGCCCTGAAATACGGGATTCCCGTGTTTCAGCCGCATAGCGTCAAAGGAGACGAAGCGTTTCAGACCCTCTCGGAGATGGCACCGGATCTGATCGTGGTGGCTGCGTTCGGCCAGATCATTCCGAAACGGATTCTTGATCTTCCGAAGTACGGCTGCATCAATGTGCACGCCTCTCTGCTGCCGAAATACCGTGGAGCAGCTCCCATCCAGTGGGCGGTGATCGACGGAGAGGAAAAATCCGGCGTCACGATCATGCAGATGAACGAGGGACTTGACACGGGTGATATGATAGCCAGAAAAGAAGTTCCGATCGGGGACGACGAGACGGGCGGATCGCTTTTTGAAAAGCTCGCCGCGGCCGGGGCAGATCTTCTGGTCCGGACGATTCCCGAGATTGAGAAGGGGAACATCCGTCCCGAGCCGCAGCCGGCGGAAAGCCCGACCCCTTACGCCCGGATGATACAAAAATCGGACGGGCGGATCGACTGGACCAGGGACGCGGAGGCGATCGAGCGCCTGATTCGCGGACTGAATCCGTGGCCTTCCGCATTTTCCTCGCTCGGCGGGAAAACCGTAAAATTCTGGGCGGCGGATGCGTCAAAGGAGAGCTGCAGAATGGAACCGGGGTCGGTGTTCGCGGTCGGAAAAGACGGCTTTTCCGTTCAGACGGGAAAGGGTTCTCTGAAAATCCGGGAGCTTCAGCTCGAGGGCAGGAAACGGATGACCGCCGGCGAATTTCTGCGCGGACACGCGCTGAAAGAAGGAGAGCGCTTCTCGGAGGGGAAAGCGTGAGCCGGGCAGGCGGCGTCTGCAGCCATTGTAACAGACATTACGCATCTTTGATTCACAAGGAGGAATCTGTATGGGTGGATACGGTTATTACTGGGGGTTTGACTGGACCTACCTTCTGATTATTGTCGGCTTTATTTTTTCGCTGGCCGTCCAGGGAAGTATGCAGAGTACTTTCAACAAATATAGCAGAATCCGGAGCATGTCGGGCCTGACCGGGGCGAGAGCCGCGGAGGTCATTCTCCAGAGCGAGGGGATCACGAATGTCCGGATCGAGCACATCAGCGGAAACCTGACGGATCACTACGACCCGAGGACGAAGGTGGTACGGCTGTCGGACTCCGTATTCCAGTCGACCTCTCTCGCGGCGGTGGGCGTCGCGGCCCACGAGTGCGGCCACGCCATTCAGGACGCGAGAGATTACGCTCCGCTCCGCGTGCGCTCCAATCTGGTGCCGGCGGCCAATATCGGGAGCAATCTGTCCTGGCCGCTGTTTCTGATCGGACTGATTTTTTCGATTCGCCCCCTTATTTACGTGGGCATCGTCCTGTTCTGCGGGGCGCTCCTGTTTCAGCTGGTGACGCTTCCGGTCGAGCTTAACGCGTCTCACCGCGCGCTTCAGAAGCTTCAGGGAACCGGTATCATGCGGCCGGAGGAACTCTCCGGATCGAGAAAGGTGCTGAAGGCGGCCGCCATGACTTACGTCGCCGCCGTCTGCGTCTCGCTGCTGCAGCTTCTGCGGCTTCTCATCCTCGCCAGAAGGGACGACTGACGCATCGACTGATACAGCGACCGGTCTCATTTGCGCCGGCAGAAGAAAAGAGAGCCGAAACCGCGCGGATGCCCCGGAAATATCCGGGACTCCGCGTGATGCGTTTTTTGGCGTGAAAACGTTCGCCCGGGCGGCGGAGAATGGAGTTAAAGAAAATGGTATCATCTGCAGAACCGAGGAGAATCGCCGTGCGCGCGCTGACCGTGATGGAGCAGGAAGAGATCCCCTGCCACCTGGTCATCCGCCGCGAGGTCGACGGCCGGGAGGATCTCACAGGGAGAGACCGGCAGTTCTGCCGGCGGCTGATCGGGGGAACCGTCGAGAACCTCATCCTGCTGGATTATTGCCTCAATCAGGTGTCCAATACGCCGGTCCGGAAGATGAAGCCGGAGATTCGTGCGATCCTCCGGTCTGCGGTCTATCAGATTCTTTTTATGAATTCGGTTCCGGACCGCGCGGCGGTCAATGAGGCGGTCCGGATCGTTCCGAAAAAATACGGCCGTCTGAAAGGCTTCGTGAACGGCGTTCTGCGGAACATCGCGGGAAAAAGAGAGAAGCTACGTCTCCCGGATCCGCTGAAATCTCCGGAAGAATATCTTTCCGTCCGGGGCTCCGTTCCGATGACGCTTCTGAAAAAATGGATCCGCGAATACGGGTATGAAACGACGGTGAAAATTGTCGGAGGCTTTTCGGAGCCCGCCCCGCTCACCGTCCGTTTTCGTGAGGACGAGGACTCTCTTATCCGTGAGCTGAAGGAGAGCGGTGTGAGCGCCTCGCCTGCTCCGTACGTGAAGGGAGCGTGGAATCTGTCGGGCGTAAACGGCCTGGCGGGTCTTCCCGCTTTTTCGAGGGGCGCCCTGGCTGTTCAGGATGTGAGCTCCATGCTGGCGGTGCTCGCCGCGGGAATTCGGGAGGGAGATGTGATCGTCGATCTCTGCGCGGCTCCCGGAGGGAAGAGTCTTTACGCGTCGGATCTCGCCGGAAAGAGCGGAAAAGTCATTTCCCGCGACCTGACCGGGAAAAAAGCGGATCTGATCCGTGAAAATGCGAATCGTCTCGGAGCGTGCAATCTGGAAATCTCCGCGCACGACGCGACGGTGTTCGATCCCTCGCTGGAGAGAATCGCGGACGTCGTTCTCGCGGATGTGCCCTGTTCGGGATTCGGAGTGATCCGCCGGAAACCGGACATCAAATACCGCTGGTCCGAGGAAAAGACGAAAAGCCTCAAGGATCTTCAGCGGAGCATACTGAAGCAGGCGGTCCGATACGTCAGACCGGGCGGAACCCTGATCTTCAGCACGTGCACCTTTAATCCGGAAGAAAATGAGGAAAACACCGCCTGGATCACAGAGAATTCCCCTCTGATCCCGGTCCCCGTTGCGGAGCATCTGCCGGAGGAACTGAAAAAAGAGGCGGAAAACCGCGGATATCTGCAGCTGCTTCCGGGCATCCACCCCTGCGACGGCTTTTTCATCGCGAAGTTTTACCTTCCGGGATAACGCGGAATCCGGAGAACGCGGCCGGAACCTGAAATCCGCGCGCGGTCCGTCGATTATCTGCCGCCGGTCTTCTGCCGGAAGAAAGAGGGAAATATGGAAAAAACAGATATTGTCTCGATGCTCCCGGACGAGCTGGAGCAGTACGTGACGGAGATGGGAGAGAGATCCTTCCGCGCGAAGCAGATTTTTTCCTGGCTTCACCAGAAGCGTGCGGTCTCGTTTGATGAGATGACGAATCTTCCGGAAAAGCTTCGGGAAAGACTGAAGGAGGAGGCCGTGATCGTCCGCCCCTCCAGAGTCCGCGTGCTGGAATCCTCCTCGCACGACACGAAGAAGTTTCTCTTCAGACTTTCGGACGGCAATGTGATCGAGAGCGTCTGGATGAAACACCATCACGGAAACTCCGTCTGCATCTCCTCGCAGGTGGGCTGCCGGATGGGCTGCCGCTTCTGCGCCTCGACGCTGGGCGGATGCGTCCGGAACCTGTCTGCCTCCGAGATTCTCGGCCAGGTCTACGCGATCCGCGGGGAGACCGGGGAGCGCATCTCCAACATCGACATGATGGGCAGCGGGGAGCCCCTGGACAACTATGACGAGACGCTCCGATTCCTGAAACTGGTCAGTTCCCCGGATGGGGCGGATTTCAGCCTGCGAAACGTGACGCTTTCCACCTGCGGCCTCGTCCCCGCGATCCGGCGCCTTGCCAGAGAGCATCTGCAGCTCACGCTCGCCGTATCGCTCCACGCGACGAACGACGCGGAGAGAAGAGAAATCATGCCGGTTGCGCGCCAATACCCGATCGAAGATCTGATCGGCGCCTGCCGCTATTATTTTCATGAGACCGGCCGGCGCATCTCCTTTGAGTATGCCCTGATCGAGGGAAAGAACGACACGGACCGCCACGCGAGCGAGCTCGCCGGCCTTCTGAGGGGAATGAATTGTCACGTCAATCTGATTCCCGCCAATCCCGTTCGGGAGAGAAATTTCAGGCGTTCCACCCCGGCTGAAGTGCGCGCGTTCTACAAAAAACTTGAAAAATACGGAATTAATGTTACTATTAGAAGGGAAATGGGCGCTGATATTGACGGAGCCTGTGGTCAGTTACGCCAAAATTATATATCAGAAAATAATTGACCGACGCAATGCAGGCAGGAACCAGAAGCGCCTTTTTTTCTGTTTAAGTGTGGAAAGCCACAGGGACAGAACTTGAACGAATACTTTTTTAGAAGCCCGATGATCTCATCAGGAGAATTTCACAGATGAAGGTTTTTTCTGCGACCGATGTGGGACAGATCCGGAAAATGAATCAGGATTTCATTTTCACTTCTGTCGAACCGGTAGGGAACCTTCCGAATCTGTTCATTGTAGCAGACGGAATGGGCGGTCATAACGCGGGAGACTATGCCTCCCGGTACAGTGTATCCGTTATGATCGATACAATTAAAGAAGACCAGAACACCAATCCGGTGAAGATTCTGCGCGCAGGCATTGAGGCGGCAAACACGGCCGTTCTGGAAAAGTCCCTGAGCGAGGACCGTCTTCGCGGGATGGGGAGCACCATGGTGGCGGCAGTCGTCGCCGGTGACGTTGTCTATGTCGCGAATGTGGGAGATTCCAGGCTGTACATCGCGGATGACCATCTGCATCAGGTCACGCAGGATCATTCGCTGATCGCCGAGATGGTTCGTCTGGGAGAGCTGACGCCGGAAGAGGGAGCCAATCACCCGGATAAAAACATCATTACCCGGGCGGTCGGAACGAGCGAGGAAATCAAGATCGACTTCTTCGACTTCAAGCCGGAACAGGACAGCGTGTTCATGATGTGTTCGGACGGCCTGTACAACATGGTTGAGGAGACCGTGATCTATCAGGTTCTGAAGGACGATCAGGTGGAGAATAAAGCCGGAAAGCTGGTGCAGCTGGCAAATGCCGGCGGAGGCCTGGACAATATCGCAGTGGTCGTTGTCGAGCCTTTTAGTGACTGACGAGGTGGTGGTATAAATGTTAAGAGAGGGAATCGTATTAGGGGAGCGATACGAGATCATATCGAGGATCGGTTCCGGCGGAATGGCCGATGTTTACAAGGCCAGAGATCATAAGCTGAGCAGACTGGTTGCGGTCAAGGTCATGAAGGCGGAGTTCCGCGAGGATACCTCTTTCGTGTCGAAATTCCAGAAAGAAGCGCAGGCTGCTGCGCGCCTTTCTCATCCGAACGTCGTAAACGTATTCGACGTAGGCGAGGACAGGGGCCTTTATTACATTGTAATGGAGCTGGTAGAAGGGATCACGCTCAAGAATTACATCAATAAAAAAGGCAAGCTGTCGGTCAAAGAAGCGACGAGTATCGCGATCCAGGTTTCCCTGGGTCTTCAGGCGGCTCATAATCAGGGGATCATTCACCGTGACGTCAAGCCGCAGAATATCATCATTTCCACGGACGGAAAAGTAAAGCTGTCCGACTTCGGAATCGCGAAGGCGACGAACTCCAACACCATTACCGCCAACGTGATGGGTTCGGTCCATTACAGCTCGCCCGAGCAGGTCAGAGGCGGGATCTCTGACGCCCGCAGCGATATCTACTCCCTGGGAATCACGATGTACGAGATGGTGACCGGACGCGTTCCGTTCGACGGAGACACCACGGTTTCCATCGCCATCAAGCATCTGCAGGAAGAAATCGTTCCGCCGTCCAGGTATACGCCGGATCTTCCGCACGCGCTGGAGCAGATCATCCTCAAGTGTACGCAGAAGAACCAGATCCGCCGTTATCAGAATGTCGGCGATCTGATCGAAGATCTGAAGCGCTCCCTGCTCGATCCGCAGGGCGACTTCGTCGTCATCGGCCCGGTTAACGACCAGGGTCAGACGGTCCGCGTCTCCGACGCAGAGATGCAGGAGATTCGGAACGGCGTGTCCGGAAAGAATAAAAAACAGCAGGAGAAGATCCGCAAATACGACGATTACGCCGAAGAAGAGAACGAGGACGCTCACAAGGGCTCAAAGCTCGAGAAAGGTCTCACCATCGGCGGATTCATCATCGGCGCGATCATCATTATTATTCTGATCTTTGTGATCGGAAACATGTTTGGCATTTTTAATACGAATACCAATGATTCCGGAAGTACTGCCGGGACCTCCTCGGTTTCTTCGTCCTCGGAGGATCAGGGGACCGTTGAAGTTCCGGATTTTACGGGAATGACGGTGGACGAGGCAACCGAAGAGGCGAACAAGCTGAAAATCGGCATTAAGCGCAAGGGAACCGAGAGTTCCTCAACGTATCCGGAAGGACAGATCATCAGTCAGGATCCGGAAGCGGGCAAGACCGTTGAGGAGTCGACGACGGTCTATGTCATTGTCAGCACCGGGGTGGAGACGGTCAATGTTCCGTCCGGTCTGGTCGGTTCCTCACAGTCGGATGCGGAGAAGGCTCTGACGGACGTGGGTCTGGTTGCGAGCGTTGAACTGCAGGAAGATGAGGATGTCGATGCCGGAACGGTCATTTCGACCAGTCCCGAAGAAGGAACTTCCGTCAACGCCGGAAGCACGGTCACCCTCTATGTCAGCAAGGGCAGTTCGGACATCACGGTACCGGATCTGCGGGGATACGACGAGGCGACCGCAAAGAGCGCGCTGGAGAATCTCGGTCTGAACACGACTTCCACGACGGGAAGCAGTGACAATTACGGAGAGGGAGAGGTCATCAGCATGGATCCGGAGCCCGGAACGGAAGTTTCGGCCGGAACGACCGTCACCCTGACGATCAACTCCAGCGAGTCGGACCATTCCGATGGAGAGAGCACCGGTTCCGGAAGCTATATCTGCTACCGCTCGCTGGCGGAGCCCGAGGGCTATAACGGCGGAACCGTAAAGCTGGAACTCGTTCAGGGTGACCTGACGACCGTCATCTACGAGGGATCCAATCCCTGGGTGAACGGAGATTACGATGAGCCGATCGTGAGCACCAGCGGAGAGACGGGCGTCATCAACGTCTACGAGGACGGGGTCCGCAAGTGGCAGTACACCGACGTCGAGTTTGAAGAACAGTAAGACCATGCGGGGAATCATTATCAAAGGAATTGCCGGATTCTACTATGTTTTCACAGCGGGATCCGGCATCTGGCAATGCAGGGCGCGCGGAATCTTCCGCAAGGACGGCAGGAAGCCGCTCGTCGGGGATGACGTGGAAATCGAGATCACCGACCCGAAAGACCGCGAGGCCAGCATTCAGGAAATATATCCAAGGAGGAATGAACTGATCCGCCCGGCGGTCGCGAATATCGACCAGGCGATGATTCTGTTTGCCCTGGCTTCACCGGATCCGGACGAGCTTCTGCTCGACCGGTTTCTTGTTATGATGGAGCGGCAGAACGTGCCGACGTTCATCTGCTTCAACAAGACGGATCTCGACGACGGAAAGGCGGAGGAGCGCTGGAAAACCGTCTATGAGTCCTGCGGCTATGAGGTCATTTTCTGCAGCGCGAAGGAGCAGAACGGTCTCTCGGATCTGTGCGCCCGGCTGAGGGGAAAGGTGACGGTCGTCGCCGGTCCGTCCGGCGTCGGAAAATCCTCGATCACCAACCTGCTCTCCCGGTCCGATATCATGGAGATCGGGGAGATCAGCCGAAAGCTGCGCCGCGGGAAAAACACCACCCGCCACAGCGAGATGATTCCCATCGACGACGACACCGTGATCTGTGACACGCCGGGCTTTACCTCGCTGTATATTCCCGATATGAAAAAGGAGGAGCTCCGTTTCGCCTATCCCGAAATCGCGAGACACGAGGGAGAATGCCGGTTTTCCGGCTGCGTCCACGTCAGCGAACCGGACTGCGCGGTCAAAGACGCTGTGAAGGACGGTACGATCGATTCCGGGCGATACAACAGCTATGTCAGGCTGTTCCGTGAGCTGGAAGAGATGGAAAAACGGAAATATTAACCGCGCGGTTTATTGTTTCGCGCGAAAAAGATAAGGCAACCCAAAGGCAGGGAGAAAAGGAGAGTTCATTATGTACAAGCTGGCCCCATCAATGTTATCGGCGGATTTCGCTCATCTGGGCGATCAGTTCAAAATTCTGGAGGACAACGGCGTTGAGTGGCTGCACATCGACGTCATGGACGGAGAATTCGTCCCGCAGATTTCCTTCGGCATGCCGGTCATCAAGTCGATCCGCAAGAGCACGAAGCTGTTTTTCGATGTTCACATGATGGTGGACGAGCCGGGACGCTTCGTCGAGGTTCTGAAGGACTGCGGAGCTGACATGGTCACGGTTCACGCGGAGGCCTGCAAACATCTCGACCGCACGCTCCAGGCCATTCATAACTGCGGCATGCAGGCGGGCGTCGTTCTGAATCCGGCCACACCGCTCTGCGCGCTGGATTACGTCATGGACCGCATGGACATGGTCCTTCTGATGTCCGTCAACCCGGGATACGGAGGCCAGTCCTATATTCCCGTTGTCACGAAGAAAATCGCCGACCTGAGAAAGAAGCTCGATGACGCCGGACATCCGGATATTCCGATCGAGGTAGACGGCGGAGTCAACGCGAAGACGGTCGACGAGGTGCTCGACGCAGGCGCGGAGATTCTCGTGGCGGGTTCTGCGGTGTTCAGGGACGATATCGCGGCCAATGTACAGTTTTTCCACAGAAAATTTGCGGAGCGGAAATAAGTGAGAGCGGCAATTGTATCCGGAGGGACCCTCGATGAGGCGTTTGCCTCCGGATTTATTCGAAATTGGGGACCCGATCATCTGATCGCGGCGGACCTCGGCCTGTATTACTGCAGGGAGATGGGATTGACTCCGGATCACATCGTCGGCGATTTTGACAGTCTGCCGGCCGGAGAAAAGCTTCCGGAGGGACCTGGCGTCGACGTGCGGACCTTTCGTCCGGAAAAAGACGACACGGACACCAGCATCGCCGCGGAGCTCGCGGTGGAGCTCGGTGCGGACGAGATCGTTTTCCTCGGGGCGACCGGAACCAGACTGGATCACGTCCTGGCCAATATCGGAGTAATGTGCGCCCTCTCGAGAAAGGGAATCCGCGCACAGATTCTGGACGCGCACAACCGGATCTCGGTTCTGCTTCCGTCCGGGAATGAACGCGCGCATATTACCATAACAAAAAGCGGACAATACGGGAAGTACGTATCGTTCGCTCCATTCGGCGGACCGGTCCGGGATCTTTCGCTCACCGGATTCAAGTATCCGCTTCACAGCCGCACCGTCGGTTCCTCCGACGCGCAGTTTCTGACCAGCAATGAGATCGCGGATGATGAGGCGGTGGTTTCCTTTTCCGCGGGCGAGCTCCTCATGATCGAGAGCCGGGACTGACCGGCCGGGTCAGTTCTTTTCCTTTTCCGGAGATGTCCGCTTCATCTCATTGATCCTTCTCAAATCGTTAATCAGCACCTGGATGTGAGCGGTCTGGTCAATGGTCAGTCCGCTCACTTCAAAGCATGCCTCGTACATCGTAGTCATTTCCAGCAGATAATCGGTCGAACATCCGAACAGGCGCGCGATATTTTTGACCTGCTCCACAGAGGGCACCACATTGTTGTTTTCCCAGTTGCTCACCGCCTGCTTGGATACCGAGAGGAGCGCCGCGAGGTCGCTCTGCGTATACTTGTTCGCCTTGCGAAGACCTTTTATCTGTTCACCGATCATACGATTCACCTGCCTGAAGATATTAGATTCTGCGCAGTTCCGGTACTTTGAAGAGATTCGCGCTATCTTCATACTAGTGGATGACAGACACAGATAAAAAATACAAAAGTATTGCAATAATAGATTTTTTGCCGCATTCCGGGCGTCCCGGTGAGGGTTTGCCTCGGTGCGGGCTTTTAAAGAGGGTTCCGGATTGAAAACAGGCAGGAGATGTGATAACTTATTGTCTGTATCGATCCGAATTGCCACATCCGGCGGGATGAAAGCACCGGCGGCTCAAGCTTCCCGGGCGCTTTCCCGCCCGCGCAGGATTTCAAAGACAGTAATAAGGAGAAACAGATATTATGAAACTGGGAATCATCGGACTTCCGAATGTCGGAAAGAGCACTCTTTTTAACTCGCTCACAAAAGCCGGGGCGGAGATGGCAAATTATCCGTTCTGCACGATCGACCCCAACGTGGGCGTCGTACCGGTTCCGGATCACCGCCTGCAGCTGCTGGGAGATTTTTATCACTCGAAAAAGGTCACTCCCGCAGTCGTGGAATTTGTCGACATCGCCGGCCTGGTCCGCGGCGCATCAAAAGGAGAGGGTCTCGGCAACCAGTTTCTTGCCAATATCCGCGAGGTAGACGCCATCGTCCATGTCGTGAGATGTTTTGACGACGACAATGTCGTTCACGTGGACGGCAGCGTGGACCCGCTCCGTGACATCGAGACCATCGATCTGGAACTGATTTTCGCGGATCTCGAGGTGCTGGAGCGCCGGATGGCGAAGACCGCGAAATCGGCCCGGATGGATAAGAAAGCCGCCGCCGAGTATGAGATGCAGAAGCGCCTGAAGGCATTCCTCGAGGAGGAGAAGGACGCCATTCTGTTTGAAACCGAGGGAGAGGACGAAGAGCAGTGGTTCCGCTCCTACAATCTTCTGACCGCGAAGCCGGTGATCTATGCGGCCAATGCGGGCGAGGATGATCTGGCGGATGACGGCGCTTCCAATGATTACGTCGCGAAGGTCCGCTCGTACGCGTCCAAGAGAGGCAGCGAGGTATTCGTGATCTGCGCCAGTATCGAGGAGGAGATCTCCGAACTGGATGACAGCGAGAAAGAAGAGTTCCTGGCGGACCTCGGAATCAGGAATTCCGGCCTGGACAAGCTGATTCAGGCGAGCTACCGCACGCTCGGTCTGATGAGCTTTCTCACCGCGGGAGAGGACGAGACCCGCGCGTGGACCATTCACATCGGGACGAAGGCTCCCGAAGCGGCCGGAAAGGTTCACACCGACATGCAGCGCGGATTCATCTGCGCCGAGGTCGTGAATTTCCAGGATCTGCTCGACGCCGGTTCTTATGCGGGCGCCCGAGAGAAGGGACTGGTCCGCACCGAGGGAAAGGAATACGTCGTCCAGGATGGCGATGTGATCCTGTTCCGGTTCAATGTATGACAGTGAGTACAGTTTGCATAATTCATTTAATATTACTTGACAGAAATATTAAGAATGTGTTACGATATTGCGCGGAAAGAAGAAACTGATCCCTTTCTGCGCGGTCGATAAGGAGGAGATGCAGAGCAGGGATCCTGAGTGACATTAATTTAGGGGAACTTATGAAAAGAGCCAACAAACGATTACTGACAACGGCGTTTATTATTGCGCTGGCCGCCGCACAGGCGGTTCCCGTCGGAGCTGACACAATTGACAGTCTGAAGCAGCAGAAAGAACAGACTTCTCAGCAGCTGGAAGACCTCCAGGATTCCATCGATTCTCTGGAGCAGCAGAAGCAGGAGATCACCGGAAAGATCAGCGATCTGGACGCCAATCTGGTGACCACGATCGCTTCGATAGATTCCCTTTCGAAACAGATTTCGGATAAAGAGGATGAGATCGAGGTGACCAAGAGCAAGCTGAATGCGGCGACGAAGCGGAAAAACGAAGAGTATTCCGCGATGAAAAAACGTATTCAGTACATTTACGAAAACGGCGGAAGCACTTCCGGCTGGGCCATCTCTATGCTTTCCGATTCCAATGTCGCCGATTTCACCGCGAAGAGTGAGTACACACAGGATCTCTACGATTACGACAGAGACTGCCTGGAGGAGTACACAGACACGGTGAACGAGATCACCGATCTGGAAACGCAGCAGGAGGATGAAAAATCCGAGCTGGAGACGATGAAATCCGAGCAGGAAGATCAGAAGAAGAACCTGCAGACGATGCTGGATCAGGCGAAAGCGACTTCGGCGGACTACGACAAGCAGATTGCGAATGCTCAGTCAAAAGCGGCCGAGTACCAGAAGCTGATCGAGGAGCAGAACCAGAAGATTCAGCAGCTTGTCGCTCAGCAGGAAGCCGAGCGGAAGGCACAGGAAGAAGCCGCCAAGAAGGCAGCGGCCGCCCAGAAGGCAGCAGCCGCAGCGGCAGCAGCTCAGGAAGCCTCGGGATCCTCGGGATCCGGCAGCTCGGGAAGCTCTTCCGGCTCTTCCAGCGGAAGCGGATCCGCGAGCGGACAGGAGATCGTCAACTACGCGCTCCAGTTCGTCGGCAACCCGTATGTATGGGGCGGTAACAGCCTGACGAACGGAACGGACTGCTCCGGGTTTATTCATCTGATCTATGCGCACTTCGGATACAGCGTGCCGAGACAGTCCGCAGCGCTTCGAAGCGCGGGACGCGGCGTTTCTTACTCGGAAGCGCAGCCGGGCGATATCATCTGCTATGACGGACACGTCGCTCTCTATATGGGAGGCGGACGGATTGTTCACGCGGCCAGTGCCAAAACCGGAATCAAGATCAGCAATAATGCTGCTTACAGAACGATCCTGGCGGTCCGCAGAATCGTGTGACAGAAGAATATTTTAGGCTCTTTGTCAAGGATTGTAGTATCCTGAATCTTAGACATTAATTCAACATTTGATCCGGAGCAGAATCCATTCTGGAATCTGCTCCGGATTTCTGTTATTGGCTTCAGCCTAAGGAAGGTGTTTATTAACCTTGCAAGACTATCATTTGGTTTTTCCAATTATTTATTCCGCCCCCGATGCCTTAAACACCGCACTCTTCGCACTCTTGTAAAAGATGACCGGAGTTTAAACAAAACTTCATTATTGCAACCTATTGCGACTAAGACAAGGCAGAACTTGTTGTAACTCATTAAAAGAAGTGCCAACAGCATTGTTCTCGCGAATATGCTTAAGAAGCAATTCTTTGTTTGTATCTCGATCCAAGCCAACCTTTCTCGTATGCACACCAGTCTTGCCCGTTGCTGCATAGAGACTTCTTGCAAGAACATATTTTTTCCGGCCAATATGCTCAACACTTCCCATATTTGTCAGCCGTTTTATCCTTGACTGCATTTTGGATGAAAGAGGACGCTCATGATACAATGCGTCAATCGTCAAAAAGTCTTCTGTTGCAAGCATTTCTGAGCTTTTTTCGCTGATTCGCCTGATAACTGAAAGCATACTCTTATCAAGAATTAATGCCTTATTCCTGTTTATTTTTCAAAAAGACCCCAGACCTTACCCCAAAGTAAAGTCTGGAGTTTTTTATTATATTCAGAAAAATCCGGCTCCCATCTGGGAAAAAGTTCTGACAGGCAGGTTCACTCCGTTTAATAGTTTAAACGTTTAAACCTTTCGCCGGATTACCCGAAGGATAAATCCCGTGGTACTCAAAAACCCCTTAATAATAAAGGGGTTTTCCGGGGACAAGTACCCAAGGGATAGGTCAGATTTACCATGAAATTTTTGAGAGAATGGTATTTTCAGGGGGTTGAATTTTGCTTTTTTTCGAAGAAGGCATGGTACTTTGAGCAATTGCCGTATTTTTAGAATGTGGATATCATCAGGTCAACTTAAAAGGGCGGGGGGACAAACGCGTATGCACGGTGTCTTTCGCCGTGCGTTTTTTGTTTCCGGTGTTATTCGCCGGACAGCCGCCATGGTTCCTGCCGGATCGATTCAGCAGCAAACAGGATGCTGAGATTCGAGGGCCGTCTCTTCTAATAAAAGAACGGAACGGAGAATGAGAAAAGTCGATTTCCGGGATTTCAGGGGAAGGAAACGGGCTGTCACCGCATTTCAAATTTCTTTCATTACAGAAGTCAGAGCTTCCAGTGAAAAGGAGCCGGTACTTCGAAAAGGCAACATTAGGATGGAACAGACAACCAGGAGGATGATCTTAATGAAAAAGTCAGGCACATCATTAGGCAAAAGAATCATTACGTTTATTATTGCCCTCTGCATGATGATCGGTCTCGTACCGGAGTCCCTGATTTCGGCCGCCCCCGCGGATTCTTCGACGGGTGCGGAAGTCGTTTCGGAGGCTGCGGACGTACAGTTCAATGCAGAATGGACCAGCAGCTCGAGTTTCGAGCTGGACATTACACCCGAAAACAGCGGAACGGCTTATTATGTCGTTCAGGAGAGCGGTGCGGACGCACTCGAAAAGGATGCCGTACTTCAGAACGGTACGGCGATATCATGCGAAGCCGGCCAGACGGCTCAGATCGCGGTTGAGAACCAGACCTCGTCCGCGAAAGACATCAGCGTAGTTTATGAGGAGGCTTCTGGTACCTATCTCGCTTCCATAAAACTTCCGTCTTACGAGGAGCAGGTTTCCGCGGAAGCGTCTGCCTCGACTGCCGATGGAGAGGACGAGGAGGTCACTCCGAGAGCCACCTCCGGAAATGTTACGGTTTCGGCAGACCCGAACGAATGGACGGTCACGGAAGGCTACACCAGTATTACACCTTCCACGGTTACGATTAACAATACGACCAGTAATAATGTCTTTGTCTGGGTCAGCGGAGATCTGTCGAACTATTCGGTGGATTACAATTCCGGAAATGCCCAGTATTCGACATATGATTTTGTAGAAGTTTCGTCCGGGAGTGAAGCGGCGTTTTCGATTGCTCCGAAAACCGGACTGGCGGCGGGAACGTACAGTACCGACCTTACCTTCAGCTTCGCTTCTTCCGCTGAAAAAGCGAATGCTGGAACGGCGGATTCCACCAGCAGTCTTACCTATAAGATTACGGTTGAAGAAAATGAGACGGCCGGAACAGTTAATTTTACCTATCAGTGGAACAGCGATTCCGAGATTCAGATCGGAGCTACCCCGACGAAAACCGGAAAAGCCTACGTCCTGGTGAAAAACGAGGATGAGGTGGCTCCGACGGCGGACGAAGTCAAAGCAGACGGAACCGTGATCGATTGCAGAACGGCTGACAAGGAGGCGACCGCGACCGTTTCCGTTTCGGATTCTTCGGCCAAGAAGCTTTACTTCGTGTATGTC
>JBMNRP010000010.1:0-106829 GCA_050944685.1 Bilifractor sp. | reverse complement strand
ACAAGCGATGCCGAATATTTCGACCTGGAGCTGACAGAACTCGAGACGAGATCCTCCGCGGAGATGGTGCGTCTCTTAAATGAACAGATGGCGGACGGTTTCCGCGTTCTCGACATCCGGAAAATTCCATCGGACAAGGGTTCGAAGGGGATGACTCTGGTCGCGGCGGCCGATTACGACGTCCGCCGTCAGAATAAAGCGCGCAGCCGATGGGAAGAGATTTCCGGCGTGCCCGGAAGAGCAGAGGAGCTTCTCTCCGGCTATCTGGCAGAGGACCACATTCCGGTCGTCCGCAGGACCAGAAAAGGAGAGAGAAAGATCGATATCCGTCCGCTGATCTATTCACTCGATTACCAAGAGGACACATTTCAACTGTGCGTCTCGCAGGGAAGCACCAATAATCTGAGACCGGAATTCGTCCTGTTTACGTTTTCTGCCTTTGCGGGTTTCGAAACGGAAATCAGCGATCTTCTGATTCACCGGAAGGAGATCTACGCGAATTTCGGAGCGGACGGCGAAAGAAAGCTGGTTCCGCTCGGAGAACTGGGGGAAATCATTGAATAAGAAACTGATTATCGCTTCCATGCAGATCGCCGGAAATGAGGCGGTCGCCTCGCTTCTGCTGGATGAGAATGAGCGTCCTGTCCGATTCTACGTCGAGCCGGCCTCGACCCGTAAGGCTCCTGTCGGCTCCATTTTTGTGGGGCGGATTGCCAGAATGGACCGCAAGACGAACGGATCCTTTGTGCAGATCGCGGACGGAGGCATGGTGTATCTGCCCCTGAAAGACCGCACGCCCTCCGGACGGTTCTGCATGAAAACGAACCGGCCGGCCGAATCGCCGCTGAAAACAGGAGACGAGCTTCTGATCCAGATTGACCAGGAACCCATCAAGACCAAGCGTCCCCACGCGCGGGGCGAACTGAATCTGTCCGGGCGATATCTGGCGCTCGCGACGGGCGAACCGTCCGTCCGTTTTTCGTCCCGCCTGGAGCCTTCCGAGAAGATCCGGATCCGGAAAATGATCCGCCGGTCTCTGCAGGAAAACGGAGGCGAATCCCGCTACTGCATTATCGTGCGCACAGCCGCCGGAAAAGCGGGAGAGGAGGACCTCTCCTCGGAGCTGCGGACCCTGACCGAACGTCTGGATCATATTCTGGAAAAGGGCAGACACGCTCCCTGCGGCACATGCCTGTACCGCCCGTTTTTTCTTCGATATCTGACGGATCATCTTGATGAGGACGGGAAGATTGAAACCGACCTCCCGGACGTATACAGGGATCTGACCGGACCATCGTCTGTCGCCTCCGGAGGCGGCGGGTTCCTCCCGGACGGGGCGGAATGTGTCCTGTATTCGAAAGAGGATCCGCTCTGGCGGCGCTACGGGATGGCAGGCCTGCTGGACCGCCTCACCGCAAAAAGAATCTGGCTGAAGTCCGGTGCCACCCTCATTGTCGAACAGACCGAAGCATTTGCCGCGATTGATGTGAACAGCGGAAAATTTTCCAGAAATCTCGATCACGAGTCCATGACGCTCCGGCTGAATCTAGAGGCGGCGGAGGCCGCCATGGAACAGATACGGCTTCGGAATCTGTCCGGAACGATTCTGATCGATTTTATCAACATGGAAGAAGAGGCATCCAAAGAGGCACTTTTGAAACGTCTCAGAGAGCTCGCGGGGAGCGATTTTGATCCGACTGAGGTGATTGATCTCACGAAGCTCGGTATCGCGGAAATCACCCGTGAAAAAAGCCGCCCGCCGCTGTCCGAACAAATCGCGAGGATCCGTCACCCGGAAAATGATTGAGGGCAGGCAACTGCCGGG
Source organism: Bilifractor sp. (assembly GCA_050944685.1). Classification (GTDB taxonomy): domain Bacteria; phylum Bacillota; class Clostridia; order Lachnospirales; family Lachnospiraceae; genus CADBRN01. The sequence continues at coordinate 105,004 of JBMNRP010000010.1, read as the reverse complement.
GCAAAGCGAGACAGGCGCTCATTTATGTAAGGAGTTGACCAAATATTATGAATTATGAGCAGATCCGATATTCCTCTCCCGATGGACTGACCAGAAAGAAAACGTATCAAAAACCGGCGTTTTCCATGGCCATCATCCTGTTTGTCATCCAGATGTTTCTTTTTCTCACGGTTGAGGGGTGGTGCCAGTACCTCTTCGGCATGGGCGGGCTTGCGATCACAGAGGGCATGATACTGGGATTAACGGTGTTGTTCGTTTTCCTGACCCGGTCGGACCCCGCGGAGATCTTTCCCTTCCGCAGACCTGATGGCACCGCTGTCGCGGGAACGTACATCATGTTCGCCGGCACATACGGAATTGTTCTTCTGAGCAATCTGGTTCTTTACTATCTGATTCCGGAGGAACTGACCTGGTTTTCCGATCAGATGGAATCCACGATGGATTCGCCGCTGCTTCTGGAAATTCTCGTGGTCTGCCTTCTCCCTGCCATCTGCGAAGAGGCGATGCACCGCGGATTTATTCAGCATGCGCTCCCGGACCGTATGAAAAACATTTACGCTCAGTGCGCGGTCATGGGTGTCTTCTTCGCCCTGTTTCATTTTTATCCGATCCGCTATCCGTCCATGTTCATCATGGGGTTTTTCCTGAGCTATCTCTGCGCAAAAACGGGCAGCATGTTCTACTCCTGCCTGATTCATTTTTCCCTGAACACGTTCAGCACCATTCTCGACCGTGTGACGGGAGGTGCGGTCATGCGTCTTTCGGTTACCGGACTGCCCGCGGCGTCGCTCTTCACCAGAGGAGCGGCGTCCTCTGCCGAGATGCCCGGGTTCTCACTCGCCATGCTCGGAGTTGAAATCATGTTTCTGGGAATTCCCGCCGTTTTTCTCCTCTATCTGGGGAATTTCCTGATCGACCGCGGAATCGCTCCGGTGGTACCGGACTTCCTTCCGTCAGATCCGGCCGGAAGGAAGCATGTGCTGTGGCAGAAAATCCTGTTCCCCATCATCGGACTCGCCGTGATCGGTTTCTTTTGCATCGCGATTTCTCTGATCTGGAATATCTGATTCTGCAGGCGGAAAACACGGGAAGATGCACGGAATCTCAGGTTGACAGGAAGAGGAAAATCGTGGTATATTACATCCGTATGCCGCACAGAGAGGCTTGTAAAGTTCCCTTGCAATAGACCGGTTCGTTTTGCGATGGGCCGGAAAAGAAGGGGCGCCATATCTGGCGAGATTTATTTTAGGAGGTGCCACAGATGTACGCAATTATTGCTACTGGCGGCAAGCAGTACAAAGTATCCGAGGGCGATGTGATCCGTGTGGAGAAGCTCGGAAAGGATGCAGATGAAACTGTTACGTTTGACCAGGTTCTTGCAGTAAGAGACGACGAAACGCTGAAGGTCGGCAAGGATGTGGAAAATGCCACCGTCACCGCGACCGTAACCGGAAACGGCAGGGGTAAAAAAGTCGTCGTCTACAAGTATAAGCCCAAAACCGGCTATCACTGCAAAAACGGACACAGACAGCAGTACACGGAAGTCAAAATCGACAAAATCAACGCTTGAGTGCCATGACGACAGTAAAGATCTTTCAGAACGAAAACGGGAGATACACCGGTTTTACCTGCCGCGGTCATTCCGGCTTCGCGGAAAAGGGAGAGGACATCGTCTGTGCGTCCGTTTCCGCTCTGGTCATTAATACGGTAAACGCGATCGAGACCTTTACCGATGACCGCTGCGAGGACAGTGCGGATGAGGAACACGCCGAGATCCGGTTCACACTGGATCCGGATTATTCCCACGATACAGACCTTCTGATCCGCACTATGATAATGGGTCTGAGAGATATCAAAAAGTCATGGAAAGCGAATCTGCAGATTCTATTCGAGGAGGTGTAAAGAACCATGATCAGAATGAACATTCAGTTCTTCGCTCATAAAAAGGGAGTCGGTTCCACCAAGAACGGCCGTGATTCCGAGTCTAAACGTCTCGGCGCGAAAAGAGCGGACGGACAGTTTGTCAAAGCCGGCAACATTCTGTACAGACAGCGCGGAACACACATCCATCCGGGCGAAAATGTCGGCAGGGGAAAAGATGACACGCTGTACGCAACAGCGGACGGCATCGTGAGATTCCAGAGAGTCGGAAAAGACAGAAAAAAAGTTTCCGTCGTTCCGGTCGCGGAAGCTGCCGAGTAAGAAAACTTCAGGGCTGTCGCAGAATTCTGCGGCAGCCTTCTTATGTCAGCTCTTCTTTTACTATCATAGAAAAGGGGAAAGCTATGTTTGCAGACAGAGCCCGGATCCTGGTCCGGTCCGGAAAGGGAGGCGACGGTCATGTCAGCTTCCGCAGAGAAAAATATATCGCGGCCGGCGGCCCGGACGGGGGAGACGGAGGTAGAGGAGGAGACGTCATTTTTGAGGTAGATCCCGGTCTGAATACGCTTTACAGCTATCGCCACCGCAGAAAGTTTTCCGCGGGCGACGGCGGCAATGGAGAAAAGTGCAGACGCCACGGCAGCGACGGGAAGGACCTGATCCTGAAAGTACCGGAGGGAACGATTATTCTGGATGACAAGAGCGGAAAAGTGATCGCAGACCTCTCCGGGGAGAACAGCCGTTTCGTCCTTTTGAAGGGAGGCCGCGGAGGCCGCGGCAATATGAATTTTGCCACCTCCACCATGCAGGTCCCCCGGTATGCGCAGCCCGGTGGTCCGGCCAGAGAGCTTGAGATCCGACTCGAGCTGAAGCTGATCGCCGACGTGGGGCTGATCGGTTTCCCCAATGTCGGGAAATCGACGCTGCTCTCCAGAATTTCCAACGCGGATCCGAAAATCGCGAACTACCAGTTTACCACGCTCACGCCGAATCTGGGCGTGGTGGATCTGGACGGAGGCGGGTTTGTCGCCGCGGATATTCCCGGGCTGATTGAGGGAGCCGCCGAGGGAGCCGGGCTGGGAATCGAATTTCTGCGCCACATCGAGCGGACGCGCCTTTTTATCCACGTCGTTGACGCCTCCGGAAGCGAGGAACGCGACCCGGTCGAGGATGTCTATAAGATCAATTCAGAGCTGTCCAAATACGGCAGAGGGCTCGAAGACCGCCCTCAGGTAATCGCCGCCAATAAAACAGACCTGATCTATCAGGAGTACTACGACGAGACCGGGGAGAAAAGTCCCGTTGACCGCCTGAAGACAGAATTTGAGCCGAAGGGGATCCGGGTCTTTCCGATCTCCGGGGCAACCGGAAAGGGAATCCGGGAGCTTCTTTACTACGTACAGCAGCGTCTGTCCGAGATCCCGAAAGATGCCATGCGCTTTCACCCGGAGGTAGATGTCGGCGAACTGATCCCGGACGATGATCTGCCCTACACCGTCGTGCGCTCGGACAGGGAGGAAAACACCTTTATTGTCGAAGGCCCCAAAATCGAAAAAATGCTCGGATACACCAATCTGGATTCCGAGAAAGGCTTTGCCTTCTTCCAGAAATTTCTCGACGAGAGCGGGATTCTGAAAGACCTGGAAGAAGCCGGAGTGAAGGAAGGGGACACCATACGCATGTACGGTCATACCTTTGAATATTTTAAATGATCTGATTTTCTGCCGCGTTTTCCGCGGAGAAAGGAGCCGGAAGGTTTTATGCTGACCAGTAAACAGCGCGCATTTCTCAAAAGCCTTGCCATGAAAACGGATGCGGTGATACAGATTGGCCGCACCGGACTGACGCCGGAGGTCACAAATTCCGTCGACGAAGCTCTCGCCGCGCGGGAGCTGGTAAAAATCAATGTTCAGAAGAATGATCCGGAGGATATCCGGGAGACAGCGGAGACGCTGGCCGGACGCACGAGATCTGAGGTGGTCCAGGTCATCGGCCGGAAGATTGTCCTCTACAGACAGGGAAAGGACGACAAGCGGAAAATTTTCTGATGCCGCGCAAAGCCGCGGCAGGAAAGGATTCGACCGGGTATGGCAGAACACAGGAAAATCGGTATTATGGGAGGAACTTTTGACCCGATACATATCGGTCATCTGATCCTCGGCGAAGCGGCTTTCCGTCAGTTTTCTCTCGAGGAGGTCCGGTTTATGCCCGCGGGCAATCCTCCGCACAAGCGGAACCGGAAAGGCCGCGCCTCGGATAAAGAGCGCGTGGATATGGTCCGGCTCGCAATTTCTTCCAATGATCATTTCAGCCTGTCGCTGATCGAAATGAACGCGGACGGATACAGCTACACCTACCGGACGCTGGAGAAACTGAAAGCGGAGCACCCGGATACCGACTATTATTTTATCATCGGGGCGGACAGTCTCTTCGATTTCGATACCTGGCGCGAACCCCAGAGAATCGTGAACGCCGGAACGCTCGTCGTCGCCACCCGCAACCAGATTTCCCCGGAAGCGTTTGAGCGGGAAATTCAGAAAAAGCGGGCGAAATACGGCGGAAATTTTCTTACTCTGGATACACCGAACCTGGATATTTCTTCCCATCGTCTCCGGGAAATGATCGCCGGGGGAGAATCGGTCCGCTATTATCTGCCGGATCCGGTGATCCGATACATTGAGGAAAACGGCCTGTACCGTTCTTTGAATTGACGGGGATCAGGAACTGCGCGTATAATAAAAAACTGGTGATCGGGAACAAAACTTTGCGAGGACAGAAGATCAAATGAAATCCAGGGAAGAATGGGAGCAGCTGGAAAAAAAGCTTCAGAAAGCCCTGACGGAAAACCGCTATCGTCACACACTCGGGGTTGCCTATACGGCGTCCGCTCTTGCCATGTGCCACGGGTCAGATCTGGAAACGGCCCGGGAAGCCGGTATGCTTCACGACTGCGCCAAATGCATGACCAATGCGGAAATGCGCCAGCTGGCCATCCGGAAAAAAATCGAAATTTCACAGTTTGAGCTGGAGCATCCGGCTCTTCTCCATTCGAAGCTCGGCGTGTACGTAGCCCGCGATGAATACGGGATTTCGGACATCGGAATCCTGCAGGCGATCCGGTGGCACACCACCGGAAAGCCGGACATGTCCCTCCTGGAGAGCATTATTTTCGTGTCGGATTATATTGAGCCCAACCGGGACAAGGCGCCGCGTCTTCCGGAGCTCCGCAGTCTGGCTTTTCACGACCTGAACCGCTGCGTGTACGAAATTCTGAAGGATACGGTCCATTATCTCTCCGGCAACCCGAAATCGATGGACCCGATGACGGAAAAAGCGCTGAAATACTATTCCCGCTATGCCGGGTAAGTTTTTATGAACCGGACCATTCCGGAAGAAAAGGAGTATTGCTGAATGACAGAAACGAGACAAATGGCTGATATCGCGATCCGCGCTCTTGAGGAGAAAAAGGCAATTGATACGAAGCTCCTCGATATCTCAGAGATTTCCACACTGGCAGACTATTTCATCATTGCGACCGGAACGAACCGCAATCAGATGCAGGCCATGTGCGACAGTGTCGATGAAAGCCTCGGGAGGGCGGGATATGAGCCGAAGCAGATCGAGGGCTACCGGAATGCGGGGTGGATTCTCCTCGACTACGGCGACATTGTCATTCATCTGTTCGATCCCGAAAACCGTTCCTTTTATGGTCTGGACCGCATCTGGGGAGATGCCAGACAGCTTCCGCTTCACGAAACCGAATAAGGAGTGCCATATGAAACTTACCAATTTATCCTGTGCTCAGTTTTCCGAAGCTCTTGCCGCCAAAAAGCCGGTTCCGGGAGGCGGCGGAGCCGCTGCCGTGACAGGTTCTCTCGCTGCTTCGCTCTGCATGATGGTCGGAAATTACACGATCGGAAAAAAGAAATACGCCGATGCGGAGGAGGACGTCAAAGCCCTTCTGGAAAAGGCCGAGAAGCTCCGGATCCGTCTTCTCGCCCTCGCAGACGAAGACGCCGAGGCCTTCGAGCCGCTCTCCCGGGCTTACCGTATTCCGAAGGACGACCCGGCCAGGGCGAAGGTGATGGAGCAGGCGACACGGAACGCGTGTCTCGCCCCTCTGGAAATGGTCCGCTGCTGCGGCGATCTGGTTTCGCTCCTGGCGGAGATGCTGGAGAAGGGAAGCGTCATGCTTATCTCGGATGTGGGATGCGGCGCGTCTCTCTGCCGGGCCGCACTTGAGAGCGCTGCGATGAATGTCTATATCAATACCTCCTCTCTCGAGGATAAAAAATTCGCGGAGCAGACGGAGAAGGAAGTCGGACAGATCCTCCGCGACGCCATTCCGAAAGCGGAACTGATCATCACGACGGTCAGCCGGAAAATATGCCGCGAGGAGGACTGAGATATGGCTGAGATACTGCGCGGACTTCCTGTCGCAAAGGCAATTACGGAAGATCTGAAAAAACGTTCGGAAAAGCTGAGAGAAGACGGGATTTTCCCCAGACTGGCCATCATCCGAGTGGGAGAGCGGGAAGACGATATCTCCTATGAAAACGGGGCTCTGAAGCGCTGCGAGAAAGCGGGAATCGAGACGGAGCGTTTTCTCCTTCCCGCCAGATTTGATCGATCGATTCTCTATGAAATCATCCAGCGGATCAATTCGGACCCCAAATTTCACGGCTGCCTGATGTTCCGCCCGCTGTCTGATGCAAAAGCGGAGCAGAATGCCTGTGAACTTCTGGATCCGGAAAAGGATGTGGACTGTATGACGAGCCGCTCGCTGGCCGCTGTATTTTCCGGAAAAGGAAAAGGATATCCGCCCTGCACGGCGGAGGCTGTTATCGAGCTTCTCGATTATTACGGAATCGGTATTGAGGGGAAGAATGTGGTCGTGATCGGACGAAGTCTTGTGATCGGAAAACCGGTTTCCATGCTGCTCCAGGCGCGGAACGGAACGGTCACGATGTGCCACACCAAAACGGTCAATATGCCTGCCGTGTGCAAAAGCGCAGACATTCTGATCGCGGCAGCCGGCTGTCCCGGGCTGGTGACGGAAGAATTCGTCTCGCCGGAACAGACGGTCATAGACGTCGGAATCAACGTCGATGAAAACGGAAATCTCTGCGGAGATGTCCTGACCGACCGGGTATCCCCGATCGTTTCCGCCGTGACTCCGGTTCCCGGCGGTGTCGGTTCCGTCACCACGGCGGTACTCGCAAAACATGTCATTCTGGCCGCCGAGAAGGCCGGAATATGAAGAAAGATCTGTCCCGTCAGGAATTTTCAAAGACGCGGTCGGCTACCCTCACGGTGGCCATCGCGTCTTTTGCGTAATAATCCGCGCCGATCGATCTGGCGTAGTCCGGATTCATGACGGCTCCGCCCACCACAGTAACGGTATCTGGAGATTCTTCCTTCAGGATACGGATCGTCTCTTCCATATTGACGACGGTTGTCGTCATGAGCGCGCTCAGCCCTACCAGCCGGATCTTTTCTTTTCTGGCCGTATCCACAATCGTCTCGGGCGCCACATCTTTTCCAAGATCAATGACGTCATACCCGTAATTTTCCAGCAGAACCTTCACGATATTTTTTCCGATATCGTGAATATCGCCCTTCACAGTGGCAAGAATGATCCTTCCTTTCGAAGGACCGCTTCCGCTTCCGATGTGCTGTTTCACCACTTCAAAGGCGGCCTTTGCCGCCTCCGCGCTCATCAGAAGCTGCGGCAGAAAAATGGTGCCGTTCTGAAAGCCGTCCCCGACGCGATTGAGCGCCGGAATCAGCTCCTCATTGACGATCTTCATCGGATCGGATCCGGGCTCTGCCAGGGCGGCCTGTGCCGCGGCCGCGGCGCGGCTGTCCATCCCGCGCTCGATACACGAGGCGAGCGTCATAGATACTCCGGCATCCCCGGCCGTTCCCTTATCGCCGGATCCGGCAGCAGACGGATTTCCGGCTCTGCCGGAAGGCGCGGAGGAAATAATCGGAGAAGCCGCCTTCGTTCCGGAATAGGTTCGAATAAATTCTTCACACTGCGGGTCAAACCCGGAAAGAACGAGGAAAGAGCGGTATGCGTTCATCATCGTCTCATTATTGGGATTTATTATCGCGCAGGACAGTCCGCTCTCCATGGCCATGGTCAGGAAGGTTCCGTTGATCAGTTCCCGCCTGGGAAGACCAAAGGAGATGTTGGAAACGCCGAGAATCGAGTTTCCGTGAAGCTCATCCCGAATTCTCCGGAGCGTCTCAAGCGTTACGGAAGGAGCCTTCTGGTCCGAAGACACCGTCAGAGCCAGGGCGTCAAAAACAATATCCTTCTGCCGGATCCCGTACTCCGAAGCCGTGCGGATGATCTTTTTCGCTATCCCGATCCGTTTTTCTGCCGTATCCGGTATGCCGCTGTCGTCGAGCAGAAGAGCGACCACGACGCCCCCGTATTTCTTTACAAGCGGAAAGACCGCCCGCATGCTTTCCTCTTTTCCGCTGACCGAGTTGATCATCGGCTTTCCGTTGTAGAGACGCATGGATTTTTCCATCGCGACAAAATCGGAGGTGTCGATCTGGAGCGGGAGAGCAGTGATTCCCTGAAGCTTCCGGACCACCTCCGCGAGCATGAGCGGCTCGTCGATATCCGGCAGTCCGACATTCACATCCAGAAGATCCGCCCCGGCGCTTTCCTGCCGGATTCCTTCCGTCATGATATAGTCCAGATCATGGTTCTTCAGGGCCTCCTTGAACTTCTTTTTCCCGGTGGGATTAATCCGTTCTCCGATCAGAACCGGCTTCTCCCCGATCGTGACAGTCCGGGAGAAGGAAGAAACTTCCGTCCGGTCCTTTCGGACCGGTCTCCGGAAAGGAAGATCCCCGCACAGCTCGATCTCTTTCCGGATATGCTCCGGTGTCGTCCCGCAGCAGCCTCCGACCGCATGCGCGCCGAGCAGAACGATCTCGCGCATGGAGGCAGCAAATTCCTCCGGCCCGATATCGTAGTGCGTTTCACCGTGATCGCTTCTCGGAAGACCCGCGTTCGGGTTTACGATGAAGGGGAGAGAGGAGGCGGAAAGGAACCGCTTTACAATGGGAATCATCTGGTCAGGGCCCAGTCCGCAGTTGACGCCGAGCGCGTCGACGCCCAGTCCTTCCAGCATCGCTGTCATGGATTCCGGCGTTCCGCCGGTCAGCATCTTTCCGGTCTCGTCAAATGTCATCGTGATAAAGACCGGGAGATCGCAGTTCTCTTTTGCGGCCAGAACCGCTGCTTTTGCCTCATAGGAATCGGCCATGGTCTCAATCAGAACGAGATCCGCTCCGGCGCGGCTTCCGATCCTGACAACCTCACCGAACAGGCCGACCGCCTTTTCAAACGAGAGATCCCCCATCGGTTCCAGAAGCTTTCCGGTCGGTCCGATGTCCAGGGCGATCCATGCGTCCTCGCGTCCGGTCTCTTTTCTGGCCTGATCCGCGAGCTTCACGGCCGATGTGACGATCGCGTCAAGCTGATCCGGATATTTGAGAGAATTGGCCCCGAAGGTATTGGTATTGAAAATATCACAGCCCGCCTCCAGGTAAGCCCTGTGCATCGAGACGACTCGGTCCGGGTGGACGAGATTCCAGGTCTCCGGGAGTTCCCCGGCTCCCAGTCCCATTTTCTGAAGCATCGTCCCGGAAGCCCCGTCAAAAAACAGTCTCTTTTCCCCAATCGGAATCGTACGTTTCATAAAATCCTCCTGAAAAAACGTCTCGGTCTGCGTCAGAGTCTGCCACTTCACCTGCGATAGGCACAGTCGGTCTTCGAACAGGACTCGCAGCCCTTCGGATGACAGATTACCGGGATATCCGATACACCGATCAGTGCGGTGACGGATTTAGACGGCATCATCATAAGAGAATCCGTCAGTGTGAGACCGATCTGCTTCGGTGCGTCGAGAATCCGGATAAAATCGCGCTGGTATTCGATCGGACAGTCGCCGTAACCGGGAGAATAGCGCGGCCTCGTGTAGAGATGCTCATCCGCGGCCTTCTTCCGTATCTCCTCATTGATTTCATCGCAGTACGCCTCAATCATGGCCGCGGAAGCCGCCTGATAAATCACGCTGTCGCTGATTTTCATAATTTCCGACCGCGAAATCAGGCGGTCGGGTCCGACGCCGAGCGTCGCGCCGAAAAGGTAGACAGAAGAGCAGCCCGCGAGATTGACGGCCAGATTCCGGCTGTTCACCGTCAGATGGGCAAACCGGACCGAATTTTCATTCGGATGTTCCAGAGGAAACCGGCGGTAGATGGATCTGGGACGGATGGCATCCTGAAGTTCCTTTTCACAGCGGCTGATTTTTTCCCGAAGCAGCGCGTCCGGCTGCTTCCCGTGTTTGAATCCGAGGTATCGCAGCACCTCGTTCGGATCTGTTTTTATCATGGCATCATCCGATTATCGCGGAGAGACTCTTCAGGATCCCCGCCGCGATTTCCGGCTTGTTCATCGTATATACGTGAATATGATTGACATCATTCGCGATCAGATCGATGATCTGTTCCGTCGCGTAAATGATCCCCGCCTGTTTCATCGCCTCCGGATTGTTCCCGAACCGATCCACAATGGATTTGAAACGCTGCGGGAGATAGGTCCCTGACAACTCCACCGTGCGCTTGACCTGCCTGGTATTTGTGATCGGCATAATGCCCGCGAGAACAGGAACCGTGATCCCCGCCTCGCGGATCCGGTAGAGATAGTTATAGAGAACGCTGTTGTCGAAAAACATCTGCGTGGTCAGAAAATCGCATCCCGCGTCGACCTTTTCCTTCAGGTGACGGATGTCTTCATCCTTGGTGGCGGATTCGACGTGTCCGTCCGGATAGCAGGCGCCTCCGATGCAGAAATCTCCGCGCTCCCGGATATCGCGGATCAGGTCCGCGGCGTACTGATAATCGTTTTCCACCCGGCCGTTCTTCGGGATATCCCCGCGGAGCGCCATGATATTCTCAAATCCGCGCTTCCGGAACTGATCGATCATCGCATGAACGTGCTCCTTCGTGGAGGAGACACAGGTGAGGTGGGGGAGTACTTCGACCCCGTACTTTTCCCGCAGATTCTGCGCAATGTTCAGAGTATACTCGCTCGTCCCTCCGCCCGCGCCGTATGTGACGCTCAGAAAGTCCGGGTGCAGGGCGGCGATTTTCATCGTGGCCGCCTCGACCGAGCGATAGCTGTCCTCGGTTTTCGGAGGAAACACTTCAAAAGAAAGCGTAACCTTCCGGCTGTTCAGGATATCGATAATCCGCATAATTTCTTCGCCTCCGTTTCACTCACACAGAAGAATGGCGCAAAATGCATGAGATTCTCCGGTTTCCCCGTGTGAAAATAGTAAATCAGGAGCCGGCTGCTTATGAAAAGAAACCGGCTCTGACAATCATACCATCATTTAATTTCAAATTCCATCAAATATCGTTTTCGGTCCATTCTTCCGATGTTTCCGGTCCGTTCTCCTGAAAAATCTCAGAAGAACCGCATGACTCCGAAGACCTTTCCGAGAATCTCCACATCTCTTACCAGAATCGGATCCATCGAATCATTTTCCGGCTGAAGCCGCACATGGTCTCTTTCTTTATAGAACGTTTTTACCGTGGCGGAATCGTCGATCAGAGCCACCACCATCTCCCCGTTCTCGGCAGAGGGCGTTTTTTCGACGATCACATAATCGCCGTCGAAGATACCGGCGTTGATCATGCTCTCGCCGCGCACCTTCAGAATAAAGCACTCCTGATTCGGAAGACGGTCTGCCGGCAGCGGGAAAAAAGATTCGACCTGTTCAACGGCCAGCAGCGGGACACCGGCGGCGACCCGGCCGACGACGGGAACCTGGACGACCGAATCTGACGAAACACTGAGCGAAGATCCGGAGTCCTCGGCAGAGAGAGCGCTGATCCTCAGATCCTGGAAATTTTCATCCTTGATCTCGATCGCCCGCGGCTTGTCCGGATCTCTGGAAATATATCCCTTTTCCTCGAGCGCATTCAGATGGAAATAGACGGAAGCGGTCGATTTCAGCCCGACCGCGCTGCAGATCTCACGGACGGTCGGGGGATAGCCCCGTTTCAGAATCTCCTGCTTGATGAAATCCAGTATTTCTTTCTGCTTTTTCCCCAGTTCCTTTTTCTTCGCCATGGTCGGACCTCCTGTTTTGTTCCTTTACATAATAGCACATCTGTTCGTGCGCCGCAACAAAAAATCAAACAAATGTTTAAAATATCCGTTGACAAACAGACGTTCGCCTGTTATACTTCAGTCACAGGATGAAACAGACGTTCGATAAACCGTGAGGCAGAAGCGGGCCGTCGGAAGGAGAAGACAATGAGAGAAGCGGATGTACAGAAAAGGCACAGAAACAGAAGATCGGCCGGGGCAGAGCGCCGGAAAATGATTCTGGTCAGTCTTTTGCTTTTCGCGGTTCTTCTGACCGCCGTTTTCGGAATGACCTCCGAAAAAGCGAAGGCAAATACCGAAAAGAAATATAAGTATTACACCAGCTACGAGGTCCAGCCAGGAGATTCTCTCTGGACGATCGCGGAACAGTACTGTGACGAGGACGAGTACGGCTCGCTCGGAGACTATATCGACGAGGTCTGCGAAATCAATCATCTGACGGACGATAATCTCATCTACGCCGGGAGAAATCTCTGCATACCGTATTACTCAGATGAATACAAAGAATAAGACAGGCAGCTATCTGATATTTGTACCCCTATATATCATTCCCTGAAGGAAGGGCCGGAGCAGTGATGCACCGGCCCTTCCGGTTTTTATCCACGGAAATTCCGCCGGAAATCTCTGACGCCTCCGAAAGAAAATCACCGGTCTGGCAGACAGGTTTTGACGCACCGTATCGGATTCATTATAATGAAAAACGGACCGGAAATTTTCGGCAGAAGGCCGTGGGCCGGAGAGTGTCAGACCTGTCAAAAATACGGGAAAAGGAAATCGGGAAGTGGATACCTTAATTGTTCTGCAGCAGATGGGCGTGATAATGATTCTCGTCCTGATCGGTGTATTTCTGTACAAAAAAAATATTCTGACCGATACCGTGACGCAAAGTCTGTCATGGATCATGGTCAATATCTGCAATCCGGCGCTGCTGATATCAATGAGCCTTTCCGGAGAGATCACGACTTCGCACCGGGATTTTCTGGCCGGCCTGCTTTTCGGCGCGATGCTGTACGCCTTTCTCTGCCTCTTCGGGGCGATTCTTCCGCACCTGATCCGGGCGGACAAAAAAGAGGCCGTCTACTATACGGTAATCACCGTATACACAAACACGGGATTTATCGGAATCCCGCTCTCAAAGGCGATTCTCCCCGCAAACGCGATGATCTACGTGATTATCTGCAATATCATGTTTTCCATCTACTTTTATACACACGCCATATATCTGCTGAGCGGAGGGACGCGGAAATTTTCCCCGAAGAATCTGATCAATTCCGGCATCATCGCCGCCGCGGCCGCCATCCTGATCTACTGGTTTCATCTGGACCTTCCGGATATCGTCACCAGCACCGTCACGCATATCGGAAATCCGGCTGTCTTTCTGTCCATGATTCTGGTCGGCGCATCTCTTGCGAAGCAGCCGCTCCTCAGCAATCTGACAGACCGGACGCTGTGGATCTTTATTGTGATCCGGATGATCGCTTTTCCGGTCGTGATGACATGGTTCCTCCGCCTGATTCACATGCAGGAGGAAGCGATCGAGGCATACTGCATCATGATGGCCATGCCCGCCGCCAACCTTCCGATGATTCAGGCAGAAAAAGAAGGAAAGGAAACGGCGTTCCTTTCCAAAGCAATCGTCTGCACGACGGTCGTATCGTTTGCAACGGTCACACTGGTGCTGACCGTCCTGTTTTAAAAAGATTGAATTTCAGCGGCTGTTGAGACTGTAGAAGAGTGAAAGATAGCAGGCCCAGTCACCGATCCTGCGGCGGTCGCTTCCCAGCCGGTCCCGCCACGAGATGGGAATGGAGCGGGACTCCATCTCCCCGGACAGCTCGTTGATCGTAAAGATAAATGTGTCCAGAAGAAGCGTCCGCTCTTCTTTATTGGCTTTTTTCTCCTCCGGAGAGAGAAGCAGCCATTCGCTGCGGATCCCGGCGTAATCCACCGCCTTCGTGATCATATCCGTGTAAAGACTCACGAGAATTTTGTCGGCGGACTGAAGAGATGTGCACAATTGTCGGAAAATATCGTCTGCCTCACTCATCAGCATCGTGTCATCCTTTTCTCTGGATGAGGCAGAATCAAAATGATTGGCAGAAAACATATATGAATTTGAATGAGACATAATCATTCCTCCCCTGAATGAAATGAAAACCCCTTTTTGCCATTGTAATACAGACATCCGTTATTTTCAATGTTCGGATTGAATATTCAGTAAATTCAAAGTGGGTTCTTTTCAGGCAGCAGAATATATGGTATGATTGGGGAAGGTTTTCCGAAGAGATAATACAGCTGTATGAGGCAGGATCGATATGAACCATAACATCGGCGGATCTGTGGATCAGCTCATCCGCAAATTGAAACAGGTGCCGGAAAAGACGTATATCAAAGCGGCGGCCGCGGGTACGGCCGTGATTCTGACAGCCGCGGTCGTGAAAACGATTTCCGGCGGAAGCGGGAAATCCGGGGAAAAAGATGCCATCTACATCGAAAAGCAGCTGGCGAGGGAAAAGGCGCATAAGGCAAGGCAGAGAGATCTGCTGATCCGCACGGCGGCTGCGCTGATCCAGAGAATACCGGTATAACCCGGCGGGAGAGAAATATATCTATTCGGAAAACACAGGTTTATCGAATAGATATGTGCAAATAAAGGAATTTTTACCATGAGTGACCGAATGACCTATCATGACCAGACCGATCTGGCCAATACGATGAAACTCCGTGAGGTTCAGAAAACGCTCCCCGAATTTTCGCGGGATTTTTTCCGTGGAATCAGCACGACTACTTCCACGAACACACGGTGCAAATACGCGTACGATATCCGGATCTTTTTTCAGTTTCTGATTCAGATGAATCCCGAATTCCGGAACAAACAGATCCGGGATCTTACCATTGATGTGCTGGACCAGGTGACGTCTCTCGATATCGAGGAATACATCGAATATCTGAAAGCCTACCGCGATCCGGTTCACAACCGCCTGATCACAAACGGAGAAAAAGGCATCAAAAGAAAACTCTCATCGCTGAGAACCTTTTACGCCTATTATTACCGCCACGAAATGATCCGGACAAATCCGACGCTGAAGGTTGACATGCCGAAGCTGCATAAAAAAGAAATTATCCGGCTCGAGGCGGATGAAGTCGCCCGAATGCTCGATCTCGTAGAAACCGGGTCCGACTCCCGGATGTCTGAGCATCAGAAAAAATACATCGAAAAATACCGTTCCCGCGACCTGGCGATTCTGACACTTCTTCTGGGCACCGGGATCCGTGTATCGGAATGCGTCGGCCTGGATCTGGAGGATGTGGATTTCCGGAACAATGGAATCCGGGTTGTCCGAAAAGGCGGAAATGAAATGATGGTGTATTTCGGGGATGAGGTCGCGAAAGCGCTTCGGAACTACATCGAAAACGAACGGAAGGAGGTCGAGCCGGTTGAGGGGCATGAACACGCTCTCTTCTATTCTTCCCAGCGAAAACGAATCGGTGTCAAGACGGTAGAAAACCTCGTCAAAAAGTACGCAAGGCAGATTACGTCAACCAAAAAAATCACGCCGCACAAGCTTCGCAGCACGTACGGCACGGCACTGTACCAGGAAACGGGCGATATTTATCTGGTAGCGGATGTCCTCGGCCATAAAGACGTAAACACGACGAAAACCCACTACGCGGCGATGAGCGATTCGAGAAGGCGAAGCGCCGCGAAAGCGGTTCATCTCCGCGAAGACTGAAGATCCGATAATAAAATTGCGATAATAAAATAGATGGGAAAAATCTGAATTATGAAGTGGTTCAAGAAATGGTCCGGCAAAAGCTGGAGCGGCTATGCGGCCGCGGCGTGTGTAGCGGTTCTCTTTTACGTAATTCTCACACATCTGGACATCATTTTCGGCGGAATCGGGGCCTTTTTCGGTTTTATTTCCCCGGTGATTGTCGGAATGGTCATGGCCTATATCATCAATCCTCTGGTCAATCTGCTCAGAAGGACTGTGTTTCAAAAGGTCCGGAACGAAACCGTCGCGGCGAATCTCTCGATTTTCTGCTCGGTTGTACTTGTGCTATTACTGATTGTGATCCTGGTAGTTTCGTTGGTTCCGCAGCTGATCACGAGCATCGCCACATTTGCCAATAACGTCGATAACTACGCAACGTCCTTCCGCACATGGATTTCATCGCTGAACTCGATCTCGGCCGGATCTCATATCGATATTTCCAAACTGACCAATCTGGGAACTGCGATCATGGATAAAATCACGGCGGAAATCCCGGACCTCGTGAATAAGATAATCAATACATCTTTTACGATCGGAACCGGCTTTGTGACCGGGTGTATTTCCTTCATTCTCGCGATCTACATTCTGGTAGATAAGAGACGGATCAAAAGAAACGGCGGCCGTGCTCTCCGCTATATGTTTTCGGAAAAACATTATCCCGTCGTAGCCGGTTTTCTGAACCGCTGCAACCGCATCCTGATCCGCTATATCGTCTGCGATCTGCTGGACGGACTGATTGTCGGAACGGCGAATTTCATCTTCATGAACATCGCCGGAATGCCTTATGCGACGCTGATTTCCGTGGTGGTCGGAGTGACAAATCTGGCGCCTACCTTCGGACCGATTCTGGGAGGCGTGATCGGAGCGTTTATTCTGCTTCTGGTTAATCCGTGGTATTCGCTCTGGTTCCTGATTTTCACCCTCATTCTCCAGACCTGCGACGGATACGTACTGAAGCCGAAGCTGTTCGGTGAGACACTCGGTGTGTCGTCCCTCTGGATCCTGATCTGCATCATCGTCGGGGGGCGGATGTTCGGCGTCATTGGAATTCTTCTCGCAATTCCGCTCGCCGCCATCATTGATTTCATTTTCCGGGAATATCTGATTCCCTGGATGAAACGGCGAAAAGCAGCCAGAAATGCAGCTGTCGCCGAGGTGAAAGCGGAGCCCGGGATCACGGACGGACAGAATACAGACAGCGGTAAATGACAGTCCGGATGGGCTCAGACAACATAAGAAATCCGGTGTGAACCTCCGAAAAGGATCACACCGGATTTTTTTGATTCCGTAGGATTGGCTGCAGATCAGTCGAATATATGTCTCTCAATTCCGTTTTCCCGGACCTCAACGGCGTGCATGATCATGTCGATCGTGCCGTCTATCCCGTAGATTCCGGAGTTGATGCACAAATCGTAGCTTTTCGAGTCGCCCCACCGCTTGCTGGTGTAATAATTGTAGTAGCTGGCTCTCTGTTTGTCGGTCTTCGTGATGCGGTCTCTCGCGTCTTTGGTCTTCAGATCATAGAGTCTGGAAATTCTTCTGACACGCATTTCAAGGGGTGCGTGAATAAAAATGCTCAGAACATTCGCCTCGGACTCAAGAGCGTAATCCGCACACCGTCCGACGAAGATGCAGGGGCCCTCCGAGGCAAGCTTTTTGATGGAGTTGAACTGCGCCAGAAATACCTTCTGATTCAGGGGCATTTCATTCATCAGGTTTGAAGAATAGCCAAAGGAATACGTATCCATGACCAGCGAATAAAGAAAGCTGCTGGTAGGCTTTTCATCCTGATTCTGGAAAATCTCCTTGCAGATTCCGCTCTCGCTGGACGCATGGTCCAGAAGTTCTTTATCGTAAATGGGAATCGAATATTTTTCCGCCAGTTCCTGTCCGATCTGATGACCGCCGCTGCCATATTCACGTCCAATCGTAATGATCGTTTTCATACGTCAACCTCCATTTTTTCAGCAAAAAGGCATGGTCTCTGTTTTTATTATATAACAATTCGTACAATATTGTAATAAATTAATTTAATTTCTCCAGCAATTCCTGAAAATAATCCGGGAGCGGGGCCGAAAATTCCATATATTTTCCGGTTGAGGGATGAATAAATCCGAGTGTCATGGCGTGAAGCGTCTGCCCGGTCAGCCCCTTCACCGGCTGCTTCGCCGGTCCGTAGACAGTGTCACCGAGGACCGGGTGATGAATATGGGAGGCATGAACGCGGATCTGATGCGTCCGCCCGGTCTCCAGCTCGCACTGCACATAGGCAAAGCCACGGCTCAGATTCCGCAGCAGATGTATGTGCGTGACGGCCGGTTTTCCTCCCTCCGGAAGAACCGCCATTTTTTTGCGATCCGACGGACTGCGGCCGATATTGCCGCGGACCGTGACATCCTCTTCTTTCATCGTTCCGATGAGGACCGCCCGGTAGCGACGGGTAATGCTGTGCTCCGCCAGCTGCGCGGCGAGAAAGCGGTGAGCGCGGTCATTTTTGCAGACGACGAGAAGACCGGTGGTATCCTGGTCGATGCGGTGTACGATGCCGGGTCTCAGAACCCCGTTGATCCCGGACAGATCGCTTCCGCAGTGGTACATCAGAGCATTGACCAGCGTATGATCCAGGTGACCGGGAGACGGATGAACCACCATCTGTTTCGGCTTATTCACGATGAGAAGATCCGAATCTTCGTAAAGAATGTCGAGCGGAATCGCCTCCGGCCGGATATCCGGGGTGACTTCGTCCGGAATCGTCAGTTCAATCTGGCTGCCTTCTGCGCATTTATAGTTGGACTTCACAGGATGGCCGTCCACAAGCAGGCCGCCGTCTTTAATAATTTTCTGAATGTAGGAGCGGGACAGTTCCGGAAGATGATTTGAGAGCATCACGTCGATGCGTGTGCTCTCATCTCCCGCTTCTGCCTCTAGGCAAATTTTTTTCATGGAAAAATCCTTATCCGCCTGCCTGTTCCTGTTTCGAGAGAAAACTGAAATCATTCTCCTTATAATGAAACAGAATCAGAATCAGAAGGGCGATGACGGACAGCGAGACGCAGATATCCGCCACATTGAATATCGGAAAATGAATGATCTCAAAGTAGATAAAATCGACGACATAAGAGTGACGGACGCGATCAATAAAATTCCCGACAGCTCCTGCGGTGAGCACCGTCAGCGTGATGAGCAGCGGCCGGTAATATACTGTCTTCGGGATTTTTCGGATCACGAACAGGATAATCAGAAGAAATACGACCGTAATGATCCAGAAAAACCACTGTCTGTTCTGAAGCATGCCCCAGGCGGCGCCGCGATTTTCCAGATACTGCAGCACCAGGACATTTTGGATGATCGGATACGACGGCCGGTCCTTCAGGTAAACGACGGCCAGATATTTCGTAATCTGATCCAGAATAATCAGAGCGGCAAGGATCAGGATCATCTGAGGTATGATATTTTTTGCGGTTGTCTGCTGCTTCTCTTTCCTGTTCATACAGATCTTCCCCGGAACGCTGTCTCCTGATCACCGAAAAAATCACAATACAAATCACAGAATAAATTCCGCGGCCTCTGCCAGTTCCTCATCTGAGACATCGCGAACGATCTCTGCGGAACCGATCCGGGAGAGCAGGATAAATTTGATTCTGCCACCTTCCATTTTCTTGTCGGATTTCGTCGCATCGACGATCGCCTCCGCGGAAAAGGCGCGGGAAATGCGGTCCGATTCCTCCGGACGGAGCCTTTCGATGGCATTTCCGGCCGTGAGAGGAAGTTCATAGGCGTTCATCAGGGAACGGATCCGCTCACAGTCCTCATGGCTGATCCGTCCTCTTTTTTCGCAAAGGTACAGCGCTGCGTTCATTCCGATCGCGACACTGTGGCCATGCGGCAGAATAAAAGCGGAGAGCTTTTCGACCGCGTGTCCGATCGTATGACCGAAATTCAGAATGGCACGGAGACCGTTTTCCTTCGGGTCCTCTTCCACGACACCGGCCTTGATCCTGCAGCAGCAGCGGATCAGGCGGGCGAGAGCTTCATGATCTCTGTTCTGAACCGCGGTGCGATTGTCCTCCAGCCAGTCCAGAAAGGACGCATCACGGATCAGCGCGCTTTTGATCACCTCTGCCATTCCGGAGGCAAACTGAACCGCAGAGAGTGTCGAAAGGACGTCTGTGTTCATGTAAACCAGAACCGGCTGGTAAAAGGCTCCTACCATATTTTTGTACTGATCAAAGTCTACTCCGGTCTTCCCCCCGACGCTGCTGTCCACCTCCGCCAGGAGGGTCGTCGGGATCTGGACAAACCGGATTCCCCGAAGGTAAGTGGCCGCCGCAAATCCGGTCATGTCTCCGACGACTCCTCCGCCGAGAGCGACCAGCATGTCCTTCCGGTCCAGCCTGGATTTCTTCAGCTTTTCGTAAATCCGTTCAATCTCCGAGAGGTTTTTGTGTTCTTCTCCCGCGGGAATTTCCCAGTGACAGATCTCGCATCGGAGCGGAGCGAGCGATTTCTCTGCCTCTTCCAGATAAAGCGACGAAACATTTGTGTCGGTGACAATACAGAGCCGGGCAGGTACGTCTCCCGCATTCCGGATCTCATCCGCCAGTGCGGAAAAATCCTGTTTCCATACGATATCGTAAGAGAATTCCGTGGTCTCTCCTTTTTTGAGAATGGTCAGTCTCTGTTCACTCATATTATTGCCTCAGCTCTTTTCTGTCAGATGAAACGGCTCACCTGAATGATCAGCCGCCCTTTTTTACTCGTGTGAAGTACCTTGTCAAACCGGCATTTTCCGGTCTGCCGGACGGAAATCAGGTCTCCCTCGTGCAGCGGATGTCCGTTCGAGGTGACCAGTCTGGCATTGACAAATACTCTCCCGTCCCGGATCCTCTGGTTCATCTCCGCGCGCGAGCCGCCGAAGGCAAGCGCCAGAACAGAATCGAGGCGGACCGACGCGACGCTTCCTGTTTTTTCTTCGGTCGCGGGCTCGAAAATATCGTCCGGGGATTCCACGGAAAACAGGCGGACCGGAGTCTTTCGGACGCGGATCAGCTCCTGAATCAGAAAATCCGCGATATGTTCCTCGGCGAACAGCTGGGCGCAGTGATCACGCACGAGAATGTCGCCGATTACATTGCGCTCGATACCGGTCGCCAGAACAGACCCCAGATAATCTCTGTGCGAAAGCTCCTCCGAAAATTTTTCGGAGAGCGGCTCGATCTGAAGACAGACGAGAGGAAAAGACCACTCGTAAGCGATGTCGCGCGGGACAAAAGCTGCCATTTTCCGCTCCGCCGACGGATAGCCTCCTGCGGTCTCCGGGGAAACTCCGAGGGCACTCCAGCGGACCTGGCGGAGGATATTCTGCTGGTTTAAATCAAGAAAATCACTGAACATAACGATACCCCGCGAAAAAGCGAGGTTCGCCAGCTCAGTGATTCTTTTTCGGAAACGTTCGTCATCGTTCATTCGACAGATTCCCGGAACACAAATTAAAAATCCGAGCGGATCGCGGGAATACCGCCGTTCAGAATATCCTGAATGTCGCCGGAAATCTCGACGTTGGCCGGTGTCAGAATGAAAATATAACTGGAAACCTTCTGAAGGCTTCCGTCGATTGCGTAGCAGGTTCCGCAGGCAAAATCGATAATGCGCTGCGCAAGCTCCACGTCAATTCCCTCGAGATTCAGGACCACTGTGCAGTTTGAGAGCAGCGTGTCCGCGATCTCTCTGGTGTTTTCCATCGTATTCGGTTTGATTACAGATACTTCCATATCATCTTCCCTCGCTGCCCTGCTTCGCATAGGCGTTACTTTGGAAGAAGAACGAGTCAATCTAGAAGTGCTGGCTTTTGATTCGGGCTTCGGCGTTCTGTAGGCAGGCTCCTCCTCCGTCAATTCATCGGTTTCCCCCGTCTCTTTATGCGGTTTCATTTTATGGAAAAATCGGCTCTTCGACTTCTTTTCGGAACGGGGGAGTTCCTCCTCTTCCTCTTCCTGGAAATCCTCCTCCATTTCTTCGTCTTCATCATCAAAGAACTCGTCATCATCGTCATAGTCATCATTCAGGCGGACAGCGTTTAAAAACTTGTCTAAAAAACTCATTCCCTTATCTCATCTCCCATTGAAACAATAAGTATCAGCAAAACATGTTCAGCTGATGCTGTAATCGCGCGCGCCGAATATCGCGGTTCCGACACGTACAAAGGTCGCTCCCTCTTCGATTGCGACCTCGAAATCGTTTGTCATCCCCATGCTCAGCTCGCACATATTAACATTATTAATGTTTTTCGCATTGATGTCAACACTTAATTGTTTCAATGTCCGAAACACCGGCCGGTTCTCTTCGGGGTCTTTAACAAAGGGAGCGATAGTCATCAGTCCGCGGATCGTGATGCCCGGAAGGGGTGCGATCTGCTCGACCAGAGACAGCGTTTCTTCCGGCGAGACGCCGAATTTGCTCTCTTCTCCGGCGACATTTACCTCGACGAGAACGGGAATGGTCCGGCCGTGTTTCTGCGCCTCTTTGCTGATGGTTTCGGCCAGACGGACGGAATCGACAGAATGAATCATAGTGACAAAATCCGCCATATATTTTACCTTATTCCGCTGAAGATGACCGATCAGGTGCCACGAGATATCCTCCGGGGCGCTTTCGTGCTTCGCGTACATCTCCTGAACCTTGTTTTCTCCGAAAACGCGCTGACCGTCCTGATAGAGCTCCAGGATATTTTCCAGGGGCTTCGTCTTGCTCACCGCAATCAGGCAGACGGAATCCTCGCTTCTCCCCGAGCGCTCACAGGCGGCTTTTACGCGCGCCTGAACTGCATGCATCCGTTCCAGTAATTCTGACATGAATATCTGCTTCCTTTCTGACTGTTTTATCTGTAAATGAATTAATCGTAAGCCTGTTTGATAATATCCGATTCGTTCACTTCTTTTCCGTTTCGTACAATGAAATCGTACTGGGAGAGGCTGTATGAGACATCCTCGGCAACGATGCAGGATTCGTTATCCTGTTCCAGAATTTCGACTCTCCGGAACACGGCGTATCCTTTGTTCGTGCAGAAAACACCTGTCAGGCTTTCCGTATCGGAAACCGTGAACCGGTCGCTGGAATCCGCGCGGACGAGCACATCTCCCTTATCAAAATCCTTTTTGGAAACGTAGTAATAAACCGTATCGCCCGAATTCTCCGGAGTCGATTCTCCGTAGATCGTAGCGTCGACAAAGGAGGTGGTCTTTTCCCCGTTTTCATCCTCAATTTCTTTCAGGAAACCGGTGCTGTTGTCATCCCCGCCTTTTGTGGCGTACTCCTTCGGAATCCGGTAGAATTCCTTTGAAACGACGGCGGAACGCGGAATCTTCAGTCCGGTTTGGGTATTGGTCACAAGCTCCACATTTAAAAACCGTTCATTGCAGTAACGGACCATGCCGGATGAAAAAGTGATCTCTGCAAAATGGCTGCCCTCATTGTCAAACAGACGGACCGATCCGGTCTCGCTTTTCCCGTCCTTCGCGAAACGGACACGGACATTCTCAAGTTCGGACAGCTGCTCCTTCTGGGCGTCGTCCAGCTGAATCACGACAGACCAGTTCGTATCGGTGATGATCTTGAAAAGCGTGTCACCCTTTCCGACCTTCGCGTCGCTCTCGATCTGCTGCTTGTGGTAGGTCTTGGAATTGAAATCCGACTCGGTGATGGTATCCGCATCTTTCCCCTCGTATCCGTCGCTCGAGTAAACGACGATGCCGGACTGATCCGCGGAATACGTGTTCCCGGAAACACCGGACTCCGACGACGTCTTGTAGAGAAACGAATTGATTGAGAATGAAAAGTCATAGACGGAACTGTATTGATTTCGGTCATAGGACCGGGCGTATTTCTCGGCGAGCGTCTGAATGTCAGAGAGATCCTCCGCGTCCAGCTCCTGCTTCTGCTCATCGGCGGGCGTGTCGCTGACCGCGCAGACCGCCTCATTTTGAGAGGCATTTCGTCCATCGGCGATCAGAAAGTTCACATAGCCGTCCTCGTTCGCCTGGCAGATGGTCTCATCCCGCAGCGCGATCGCGTTGTAGGTCGAATTCTGCGAGAGCGTTCCGATCGTGACCTGATAAATTTCCTGACGGTCCGTCACGAAATAGATAATCACTGTGATCAGAAGATACACCAGCAGGGCACCGAAAATGACCGCCCCGATATTAAAATGAAAGGGTTCCCTCCTGCCCTTTTGTTTCTTTGCTGCCAATACCATACTCCCCTGTGTGGCGACGCAATGAACGGGGCACGCCGCCTGTCGTCAGGAGACTGCCCCGTCTGCTTTACAGTGCTACTTCGATTTTATCTTTGATTTCACCCGGTATTTCATCCTCATCCTTCGAGATGCTGAGAATGAAATCGACGTGATATATGTTACTGATATTTTCAAGTTCAGATACGGCTTTTACAAATGCTTCATCGTTGTCAATGCTGGCAATAACAAGAAAACTGTCAAGAAAAACCTGTTCCAGGTCGTGATCCTGTGAAATGACTCCGCAGATAAATCCGATGAATTCCGAGGTATTGCGAAGTGGAAATCTGGAGGCGTCAATCAGACGGATCCGATTGTTTAACTCGTACATCTTCTGCGAGCTTTTATCCAGATAAATGACATTTCCGGACGCTTCCCTGATCGCATCGTTCGCCCTTGCCAGAAGAATTCTGGTCTTGCCCTTACCTTTTTTGCCGACGATGAACTGAACCATAACAGTATCCTCCTTGTTATAATAAAATTGCACAAAATTCAAGCTATTATGAGTTAATTATAGTTTATTTCACCAAAGATTACAAGCAATTTATGCATACCGGGATCGATATTTCTCCGCCATGGTGAAAACTCATTCTGCGTTAGTCTGTTCGAGCAGCGTATCCATGTCAGCATACAGAATCTTTTTGTTCGGCGCGTTCATGATGATGCAGATATACGGGATCCCGTATTTATTCTGCACGGCAAGTGCCAGACAGTTTCCCGCGGCGTCCGTCGTACCGGTTTTTCCGGCCATGATTGTAACGCCGTCAGGGAGGGCATGTGCCCCGCTCAGATTCTTATCCGTTGCATCCAGGTTAAAAGTCTTCGATGTTCC
The DNA here is from genome assembly GCA_050944685.1 of Bilifractor sp. Classification (GTDB taxonomy): domain Bacteria; phylum Bacillota; class Clostridia; order Lachnospirales; family Lachnospiraceae; genus CADBRN01. The sequence goes on along the minus strand of JBMNRP010000010.1, from coordinate 80,024 downwards.
GTTCGCATCCGTCACCACCAGTTTGTAGATGGAATTTTTCATCACATCCGTAATCTGAGTGTACTTGGATGCCTCGTTAAGCATCAGATAGACGTCGTATGAGGTGGTATAGTGATTCTCGTCGTGAAGTCCGTGCGGGTTGGAAAAATGCGTCCCCGTCATGCCGAGAGAGGCCGCTTCTTCATTCATCATATTGACGAATTCGCTGACCGACCCGCCCACGGTACGGGCGATCGCCATAGCCGCGTCGTTCGCTGAGTAAACCAGAAGCGCAGAGAAAAGCTGCCGGAGCGTGACGACGTCGCCGGCCGCCATGCCGGATACCTGAGAGTCCTCCCCGAGATTGACGTCCGCATCCGTCATGGTCACGCTTTGATCGAGATCCCCGTATTTCACGCAGAGAATCGCCGTCATGATTTTTGTGATACTGGCCGGATAAACCCTGTCGTAGCACCCGCGGGAAAATTTTGCCTCTTTTGTGCTGATATTGAAAAGAAGTCCTCTCTCATCCGATGACTGAAGCTGAATATTGCCGAGATCTACATCCGAATCCGAGACAACCAGGTCCGCCGCGAACGGTTCCGCGCAGGATGCCTCGTCGTCGGAACCGGTCTGTGAATCGCTTCCGTCAAAGAGATCGGCGGAAGGAGAATACGGTTCCGTCAGGTCGTAGGGATTCGCCTTGGTCCGGAAATACAGATACCCGATCAGCCCGAAAACCACGGCGAGAATGCAGACCAGAGCGATGATCAGTCTCCGTATCAGCTTCTTCTTTTTTGCTTTACTTATTGTTATGCGCATATTTTCCGGTCCCTTCCAGACTGAAATAATTGCGATTCTGCAGGCCGACGTTCAGCACGAGTCCGATTCCGAGGAAAAGACTGAACAGAGAAGTCAGACCATAACTGACAAAGGGAAGCGGTGTGCCTGTATTCGGAAACAGTCCGGTCGCCACGCAGATGTTAATGAAACTCTGGATAGCGATAAGAGAAGCAATGCCGTCACATATCAGCGTCCCCGACAGATCCTTCGCCCGCTGCCCCATCCGGATGCATTCCGCCACCACAAGAAACAGCAGAAGAATGATAAAGACACATCCGATAAATCCGAGCTCCTCTCCCGCTACCGCGAAGATAAAGTCATTCTGAAGCTCGGCAACGAAATTGCCTTTGTTAGAGGAAGATACTTTGTTATTGTTCAGTCCCTTTCCGGTCAGTTCTCCGGACCCGATCGCCATGATCGAGTTTTCCTGCTGAATCGCCGATTCGGAATATTCCCCGCTGTCCATGGAAAAGAAGGTGATGATACGGTTCCTCTGGTACTCCTTCAGAATCGGAAGATCTGTTTTGGTCACCAGAAGGAGAATCAGCACAGCGACGGCCGCTATTGTAGCCAGTATGATGCCCATCCGTTTGTAGGAAAGTCCTGCCGCAAAAAGCAGGATAAAGAGAATGACCGCGATGGTAATCGTATTTTTCAGGTCCGGCTGCATCAGAATCAGAACCAGAGACGGAACCATCAGGACAAATGAGCGGATCAGCGTCTGCCTGGTATTGATCGTGTTCTCGTGTTTCATGAAATACATGGAGAAGAAAAGGATCAGAAAAATTTTTGTGAGCTCGGTGGGCTGAAACTGGAGACCGCCGATGGAAATCCATCTCGAGGCCCCCTTCCGTACACGGCCCGCCGCTACAACCAGGATCAGGAGGCCGATATTGACAAAATAAAGGATCCAGCTGAAGTTCAGAATCCAGCTGTAATCGACCAGCGACACGACAACCATCACCGCCAGACCGGCGATCACGCCGTACATCTGACGGGATTGCAGAGACGCGTCCGCGGACCCGACCAGCAGGATTCCCAGAATGCTGAGCAGCACGACCGGGATAATCAGCCTGAAATTGTAATCTTTCAGTTTATATTGAGAGAGCATTTTTTCAACTCCGTTGTGGACAGTAAATATCAGTCGACGACTTCGCTTCCGGTGGAATCGGACATTTTCGCCTGGCCGGTAAGAATCTGTGCCTCATCCTCAAGGTTATAGTAATAGTTCAGCACATCGCTCGCCACAAGGCACGCATTCGAAGACCCGTACCCGTGCGGAATACGGACGGCAAACGCGATGTCATCCATATCACTGTTATCCAGGTGGGAGTATCCGATGACAAGCGAATGACTGGGACGGTTCTTCGCCTCCTGGGCCGTTCCGGTTTTTCCGTAGACTTCGGCCTTCACCTGGGACATCACGGAGTTGTTCTCCATGGCCGCACGCATTCCGGAGTGGATGGCGTCCCAGATAGAGGAAGAGAGCTGTGTGGCATCGTCCTTCTGAACCTCCGGCTGTGTCTCCTCAATCGTATTTCCATCCGGGTCCGATGTCTTGCCTATCAGTGTGAGCTTGTAGCTCGCTCCGCTGTTGGCGATCGTCGCCGCGTAGCGCGAAAGCTGGGCGGTCGTGTACTCGTGAGTTCCCTGACCGATTGCGGACGGAATCGCCATGCTGTCGGACACCTGCGGAGAGGATTCCGTAATCTCGAGGCCGGTCTTCTGGTCCAGATTAAACATGGAGGCATATTCCTGGATCTTGCTGAGCGCCGTATCGCCGGAGTATTCTTCGGAAGAATTCAGGCCAAGGCGGTATCCTACCGTGCAGAAGAATACGTTGCAGGAATTCTGAATGGCCCCGACCACATTCAGCGATCCGTGACCGGTATGCAGCCAGCAGCGGATCTGGTCGCCCGAGTCTACCAGGCCTTCACCGAACAGGCCGTCGCAGTCGATGTACGTATCCATGTCAATCACGCCTTCGTTGAGACCGGCCGCGGCCATGACCGGTTTGAACGTGGAGCCCGGCGCGGTCAGCTGCTGGGTCGCCTTGTTATAGAAAGGCGTGGAAAGATCGTTGTAGATTTTATTATAGTAATCCGTGTCCATTTCATTGGCCAGACGGTTGTTATCATAGCCCGGATATGTCACAAGCGCAAGCACCTTTCCGGTGTCCGGATCGTTTATTACGATGGATCCGGAACACGGGTCAAGAGCAAGCTGCGCCGGCGTGATCTCAAGCGTGCGGATTTTTTCCGTAATCAGACTGTACGGCGTCATCGTGCCGTTCTCAAAAGCATTATAGGCATCGTCGTCCTTTGTCAGGATATTCTGATCGTAGAGAACCTGACAGAGTTCCGTGGGCGTGATCGAGTCATCCATAATCATATATTTATAGATGATCCGGGAAAAGGCCAGCTTTCCGGAGAGATTGTCCGTGATGTTTTTTATCACCGAATTGAAAATCTCACTGGAATCCAGATAGGAACTGTCTTCCCCCAGGTTGGAAACGTCAATCCAGCCCTCCTGGCAGGCGTAACGGAGAAATTCTCCCAGTGAAATGGTCTGATCGTCAAAATAGGCCTTGTAAACCGAATCCTCGGAATCGATTTTTTTCTCGTTCAGGATACCGGTATCGTTCGAAAGATAGACATCGGAGATATAATCCAAGTAAGCCTGGTGTTCTTCGTCCAGATCTTTATAGGCGGTCCCGGTTCCGGAAAGTTCCGATCCGATCCAGCTGATCACGTCAGACTGGCGTGTGTGGAATTTTTCCAGAATATTCTTCTCGGTCTCGCTGGCGTCTGTCTCCTCGAAATGCGAGATATCGATCACGTTGTTCTCGATCAGGGCGTTGTATACGTCGTAGATCGGGATATAGTTGTCGTTATCCGCGTCATCCATATTTTCCGGTCCGTATTTCGTATCCTGGATCTTCTTCAGGAGGATGCCTGCGATTCTCTGCTCGAGAATCTGGTAGCACGCGTTCTGAAGCTCGCTGTCAATCGTAAGATAGACGTCATTTCCCTGAATGGGTTCAACGCGGGAATCTTCGTTGACCGCAAGAATTTTCCCGAGGTTGTCGACCGTGATCTCTTCCGAACCGTCCGTCCCCTGAAGGGTCGTTTCCATATACTGCTCAATACCGGTCTTCCCGATAATGGAGGAACTCGTATATTTGTCATCTTCCTTCTTCAGAGAGGAAAGTTCTTCCGCGGAAGGCTTTCCGGTGTACCCGATAATGGAAGCAAAGGCCTCCGCGTTTTCATAGACGCGTTTGGAATCCGCCTGAATGCTGACGCCCTGGAGCTCCGAGGCATTCTCCTCCACCGCCGCAACCGTCGCGTCCGATACGTCCTCCGCTACGACGACGGGGACATATCGCTGATAGCTGATCAGAGAGAGCTGATAACGGACGATGACAATATTCAGAACATCCTCCTTGGAGAGCTCCTCCGGGAGGCCGTGGTCTGACAGCTCCTTGGAAGTGTACGGATCATCCTCATCATAGACCGCAAAACGCTCCGCACTTGCCAGATAGTCCACGATATCATCCGCCGTGGCATTTGCCTGCTCATCGGTCAGATCCTCGTAATATTTCTGGCCGTAGACATCTGCGCGGAAGCGGTTCCGCGAGGTCCCCTCGTCGACATCAAAGGCGTAATCACCGTTCTCGTCGACATAGATATGAAAATCGTGCGCGAGCGTGTCGCCCTTTTCCAAGATGAGATGCGTGAGCTGATAGATCTCTCCGTTCAGGGAAAGATTCTTTTCCCGGGTCGTATCGTAGGTACCGTTGTCCTCGATCGTCACGGAATTCGACAGCTCGTTGTGGGCCAGCACCTTTCCGTTGACGTCGTAGATATTTCCGCGGGTCGACTTGATCACACGCTTCCGTGTCGTCTTGACCGTGAAATTGGCCGCATACTCCTCTCCGTGTATGATCTGGAGCTGGAAAAGGCGGCCAACCAGTATGGCGGAAAGCAGCATGAAAACGATAAGAAGCACCCTGCCCCGTCTGGCAAAAAATTTCTGAAGTTTCCTGATTATCTTCCTAGCCAAGGTGATTGCTGTTCCTCCATTTCATGGGCAGACAGCCTGCCGTTAATCCAGAAAAGAAGCTTATAAAACAAAATGGTAAACAGGATGGTGGAAATCACTTCCGGAAGGATCGTATATCTGAGATAAACCCCGTAGGAGTGTTTCTTTTTCAGTGCGAAAAGGAAAATATAATAAAGCGATCCGTATATAAAATCACTGATCCCGTTCAGCAGCATCGGGACCTTCAGATCCTCGTCAAAAAACAGTTTGCAGAACATTCCGTTTACATATCCGATCAGCATGTACAAGAGTGCATTAATCCCGAAAAAGGAGCCGTACAGAAGATCAATCAGCAGTCCGGAAAAGAAGCCGATCAGCATGCCTGTTCTTTTCCCGCACATAAACCCGAAGGAGACCACCAGAATCAGCAGAAGATTCGGCGTGATAAAAAAGTACGGGAGTGCCGGAATCACGGTGGTCTGCAGGATCAGAGCGGCCAGTATCAGGAGTATCGTGACAATAATGCGTCTGCGCATTTACTCATCTCCTCCCGTCTCTTTGAGCTGCGTGATCACCAGTACCTCCTGAAGGTGGGAAAAATCGACCGCCGGAATGATATAACCGGTTTTGGTCAGGTGGTTCGAATCATCTTCCACGGTGTCGACGTAGCCGATCAGTATTCCCTCCAGGTATTTGTCGCTGATATTGGATGTAACGATCTTTTCTCCTTCCGAGATATCATTTGACGTGTGCATCTGGCTGAATGACAGCAGATTCTGATCCATCAGACTCAGATCGCCGGAAACGATGCAGGTATCCAGCGTGCTCGATGTCATGCCGCTGACATTGGCGCCGTCGTCGATGATCGACTGGACGTTTGCCCAGTTCTTTCCGACGCTGGTGACAATTCCCACGAGGCCGTCACCCGTGACGACATTCATGTCGACCGCCACGCCGTCGTCGGTTCCTTTGTTGATGGTAAAACTGCTGTACCAGTTTCCGGGATCCTTCGCGATCACGTTCGCTCCGATTTTCTTGTACTGCGAGTAATCGCTGTCCAGCTGGTAAAGAGAGCGCAGGCGTTCCAGCTCGTCCTGGTTCATGGAAAGAGTCGTGTTCGTCTCTTCGAGGGAAGCGACCTTTTCTTTCAGCTGCTCATTTTCTTCTTTGAGCTCCTTGACGTCACCAAACACCTTTCCCCGGTCGCGGACCCAGTTTCCGACTGAATTGATCCCGTTCTGGATAGGCGTGATAATGACTCCGGCAGCGTTCTGCAGAGGCTCAACCGGAACGATGCTGGTCAGAGTCAGCACGATCGCCGCGATGCACAGAAAAGATAAAATGACAAGCAGATGTCTGTTTTTGATCCTCGATTTTTTTTTCTTGTTCATATCTGGTTACCTGACTGAAAACTCCCTCAGAAAGTTCAGGAGAATATGTTAGATCCGGAAGCGGTCAATGGACATATTCCGCCCACTCCCGCAGTTCCGGATTCAGAATCACCTCGCGGATTCCATGAATCGTGCTGAGATCATAGTGCCCGGAAATCATGACAGCGCATTCCAGATGATCGTTCAGAAATTTCGGAAGTCCGGTGATACGCGTGCTCCCTCCGCAGAAATAGATGCCGTCGCGGTTCACGCTCGTCCGGATCTGGGGTGGAATTCTCTTCAGAAATTCGGAGATCTCCGCCGTGATCATCTCGACCTGGGAAAGCACGGCAGAAGTCACGGTATAAGTGGTGACGATGCCCTGCCTGGGCAGACCGCTCTTCGTGTCGATGCCATAAACCTTCCTGGCTTCCATCTTTCCCCCGGACAGATCCGTGAGGGACAGCTTCAGACGCTTGGCGGTCTTGGGACTGATCAGAAAATGATTCCTTCTGCGGACCGCAGCGACGATGGCCTCGTTGATGCTGTGGCCTCCGACCGGAAGCATCCGGCTGATTACGACGCGCGAATCCGCAATCACGGATATCTCCGTGCTCTGCGCGCCGATATTGACAATCATTGTGCCGTTTGTTTCATCGATTGGAATTTTGAACGACAGGGCGTCGGCAATTGGCCGCTCTATCATGTAGATGCGGCTCCGGTAGAGAGAACCCCGGTGAGCGATTGTGTGATACGCTCTCCGCTCGATTTCCGTCATATCCGGAAGCACGGAAAAATACAGAGCGGGGCTCTGTCCGATCCTGCTTTCACAGCGATCCAGCAGGGTGTGAAGAACCGCCTCCATCAGCGAGACGTCGCTGATGCGTCCGTTCGCCATGGGAGTGATCACTTCAATATTTTCCGGCGTTTTGCCGAGAAGATGATATGCCTCGTTTCCGACGGCATAGACCGACTCATTATTGATAACTGCGATCATGTCGCGCTCTTTTTGAATCCGATCCGCTTTCTGATCGTAAATTTTTACCGTGCTGGTCCCGATATCAATTCCATACCCGTGATGGAGCAGCATCCCTCATCTAACCCCTCTCGTGTCCAAAATATGTTCTTCGCGCATACTCGTATAAACCCGGTCTCCTATGATAATGTGATCCAGAAGATCGATTCCGAGAAGCTCCCCTGCATCCCGGATCCGTTTCGTTACACGCCTGTCTTCTTCGCTCGGTTCCGCGTCACCGCTCGGGTGGTTGTGAACCAGAATCAGATGCACCGCGTGAAAAGAGAGCGCCTGAATAAAAATCTCCCTGGGCGATATCAGAGATAAGTTGACCGTTCCCCTTGTCAGTACAATATCTCCGAGCAGCCTGTTTTTGGTATTCAGCATCATGCACCGGACCGTCTCCTGCTCCTCGTGCCGCATTTCCTCCATGTAGTAGGCGGCAATGGTCGCCGGATCGGAAAAATACAGTCCGTCGGAGGCGGACGAACGGGCAATCCGTTTGGAAAGCTCCCCGATGCAGATCATCTGAAGCGCTTTCACTTTCCCGACTCCGCTGATTGAACAGAGTTCACCGACCGACAGATGATATATCCCCGTCAGCCCTTTGTTAAACGTGCACAAATCCAGAATCTTATAAGCCAGCTCGATTGAGGAGGTCCCCCTCGTTCCCGTCCGGAGAATCACCGCGAGCAGTTCCGCATCGGTGAGACCTGCCGGTCCGTTCCGCATGCATTTCTCATACGGACGCTCGTCGTCCGGAAGCTGGCTGATCGATCCGTTTCGTTTCTGTTTTTCCCTCATAAGCAGTATTCCTTCCTACCTCTTTTCCAGATGCGGGACGAAGAAAATATCCTTATGGGAAGAAAAAAATCTATTTCAAATCATACCACAGAATTTGGGGGCTGTACACGCACGTAACAAAAAAGACATAATTAAAAATTTCGAAAACAAACGGCAATTTTTTCGGCGATTTTCATGCCGTCCACGGCGGCTGACACAATTCCTCCGGCATATCCGGCACCCTCCCCGCAGGGGAAAAGACCTTTTATCGCACTTTCACCACTCTTTTCGCGTAGTATCCGGACGGGCGATGAAGTGCGGCTCTCGACGCCGGACAGGACTGCGTCGCCGCATCCGAAGCCGTCAATTTTCCGGTCAAAATCCGCAAACGCATCCGCTATGGCGCCGGAAATTTCGTCCGGAAAAACGGAACGGACATTCGCCGGTGACCACGCTCCTTTCATCTCCGGATGAATGGAGCCGACATCACCGGGCCGGTTCCGCCGGAAATCCTCGAGCCTCTGAACGGGAATGCTGCCTTCCGCCAGCTCCCAGGCGCGTCTCTCCAGTTCTCGCTGGAAATACATCCCTGCGAGAACTTCGTCCGAACCGGCGAAGGGGAGGAAATCCTCCGGGCCGACCGAAACGACGATCGCGCTGTTCGCATTTTTTCCGTTCCGGTTCCGCAGGCTCATCCCGTTGACCGCGAGCCGTCCTGGCTCGGAAGACGCATTGACCACATAGCCTCCGGGACACATGCAGAACGAATAAACTCCTCTTCCGCTCTCCGTCTGACAGGTCAGTCTGTACGGAGCCGGACCGGCTTCTCCCGGGTCGGCGGATCCGTACTGCGCGAGATTGATCATCTCCTGCGGATGCTCGACACGAACGCCAACTGCGAAAGGTTTTGCCTCCATGGGGACACCGTCTCTTCTCAGCATTTCAAAGGTATCCCGGGCAGAATGTCCGATTGCCAGAACAACCGCTTCGGAAGACAGGATCTCACCGTCCGAGGTGCGGACACCGCGGACGCTCCCGTCCCGGATGATCAGTTCGTCCATGCGGGTGCGGAATTTCACGGTCCCGCCGAGACGGCAGACCTCCTTTCGCAGATTCGACACGATTCCGGTCAGAAGATCCGTCCCCAGATGCGGCCTCGCGTCGAAAAGAATGTCGCGGGGAGCCCCCATTTTAACGAACGTTTCCAGAACAAACGAAATCCGTCCGCTTTTATCGTGAATGCCGGTGTTCAGCTTTCCGTCGGAAAAGGTCCCGGCACCGCCCTCTCCGAACTGTACGTTCGAATCGGGATCCAGAACACCGTCTCTCCAGAAACGGTTTACGGAAGCGGTCCGATTCTCTGCCTCCTCTCCGCGCTCCAGAAGGATCGGGCGATAGCCGTGCAGCGCGAGAAGGTAGGCAGCAAAAAGGCCGGCGGGACCTGCCCCGACCACGACCGGAGGACTGGCAAGGGAGCCGGCTCCGGGCGTCGGGAATCGATACCGGACCGGATTAATTGACGTAATATTTTTATGTCTCCTTTTTTGGAGGATTCTCCGTTCATCCTCCGCCTGCACCCGGACGGTATAGACGAAAAAGAGGTCCGGTTTCCGGCGCGCGTCAATAGATCTTCGGACAATCTGCCAGGAAAGAACAGCGCTTCTCCGGATCCGCAGCAGACGGCAGATCTGCCGGATCAGTTCATCCTGTCCCGCACCAATCGGCAGTTTTATCTGGGAAATTTGGATCATCGGCTTATTTCCTCTCATTCTGAGACGGTGGTTGCGTTGCAGGCCGTCCGAGCGAAAATGTACATTCGGATTCCTTTATCCGCGAACCTGAAAAATCCCCGTATTCAAAGGATCAATACAGGGATTTAACAAAAATTGATTTTATAGTCAAAATGAACATTTTTCGGGCAGACAGCCCGTCAGACAGATGTGCTTTTCGCAGTCAGAACCGGCCGGCGCCCTGTCGGTTCAGGGACATCTTCAGTAATTTTCCGCCCTTACTTCAAAGAAGCTCTGAGGATGGCTGCACACCGGGCATACTTCCGGAGCCTCTGTCCCGATTACGATATGTCCGCAGTTGCGGCATTCCCAGATGGTCACGCCGCTCTTTTTGAAAACTTCTGCCTTTTCGATGTTCTGCAGCAGTTTCCGGTAGCGCTCCTCATGCGTTTTTTCGATTGCCGCGACGCCCCGGAACTGCTCCGCGAGATCATGGAAGCCTTCTTCATCCGCCTCCTTCGCCATACGGTCGTACATATCGGTCCACTCGTAGTTTTCGCCTTCTGCCGCCGCTTTGAGGTTTTCCTCCGTTGTTCCTATTCCGTTCAGTGCCCGGAACCAGAGCTTCGCGTGCTCCTTCTCATTTTCCGCCGTCTTCAAAAACAGCGCGGCGATCTGTTCATATCCTGCCTTCCGGGCAACGGATGCAAAATAATAATATTTGTTTCTCGCCTGCGACTCACCGGCAAAGGCTTCCATCAGATTCTTTTCCGTCTTGGTTCCTGCATACTTACAAGCCATTATATTTCCTCCAGTCATGAATAGAATGTCTGAAACTTATGGCTTCACCATAACATTTTCCAGAAAGCAAAACAAGTGAATTTTCTATGATCAAAATGATCGTCCGAAACACGATCATCCGGGGTGTCACTTACCAGCGGCATATTTTCCTGCCGTATATCCGCTCGACCACGCCCACTGAAGATTGTAACCGCCGCAGGCTCCGTCCACGTTGACGGCCTCCCCGGCAAAGAAAAGCCCCGGATACCGGGTGGATTCCATACAAAGATTCAGCTCCGAGGTCAGGATTCCCCCGGAACACACCTGCGCGTGAGAAAGACCGGCGCAGCCGGTGACGGAAAGCCTGAAATTTTTCAGTTTTTCCGCAATCACAGCCAGGTCGGTATCATTTTTCCCGCAGAGAACCGGAATCAGCTGTTCCGGAATCAGCCCGGAAAGAAGCTGCCGGGCGGATTTATACGGACACAGTTTTTGCCGCATGGACAGAACCGACAGAAGCTCTTCCCGGCTTCCGTCCGGATACAGATCCAGAAGGGCGCAGACATCGTGTTTTTCCTCCAGGGCGGCCGAAGCGAAATGGCTGACCTGGAGAACCGGAATGCCGGAAATGCCGTAGTCCGTCAGCTGAACGGTACCGGTATCTGCCGCCGCGATTTTCCCGTCGACCAGAAGCCGGACGGACGCGTGAACACGCACACCCGCCCATTTCCCGCAGAAATCCCCTCTTACCCGGAGCGGAACGAGGGAAGGCAGAAACGGGGCGGTCTGAATCCCGAGGGAACCCGCTATCGCACCGGCGTCACCGGAAGAACCGCGGACCGTCGAAGCGGGACTCCCGCAGGCGACGATGACCCGGTCCGCCTGATACGTCCAGGATCCGGTCCGGACCGAAAAAACAGTGTCCGGTTCCGGCAGAATCTGATTCACGTGCTCTCTCGTCTTGATCCGGACACCGAGATGCTCCGCCTCCATGAGAAGGAGATTCAGAACGGACTGCGACTGTTCGGTCACAGGATAGACCCATCCGTCGCGGTTCATGACCAGAAGACCGAGAGAGGTAAAAAATGCGACGACGGAATCCGCGGAAAAGCCGCCGATAATCTCATCCACAAAGGCTGGATCGTCGCTGTGCCAGCACTGCGGATCCTGCATCAGATTCGTCAGATTGCATTTGCCGTTCCCGCTGGCGAGAAGTTTTCTGCCGGGCCGGTCATTCCCTTCCAGAACGGTCACCTTCGCTCCCAGGCGGGCGGCCGTGACAGCCGCCATCAGGCCGGAGGCTCCGGCGCCGATGATCATGACACGATTCTCCATCTGTTCATCTTCCTTTCCCTGTCAGAAAACTTTCCTATCGGAAAATTTGCTTATTTTTTCAGCTGTCCGGCGGAAACCATTCCCGCTTCTTTCAGCTTCTGAAGACTCATGAGAATGCCCAGCTTCGCGTGCGGCCAGGTCAATCCGCCCTGAAAATAGACGGCATAGGGCGGCTTCATCGGGCCGTCCGCGGAGAGCTCGATCGAGGAACCCTGGACGAAGGCTCCGGCCGCCATGATCACGTCACTGTCGTAGCCCGGCATGGGCCAGGGTTCCGGAACGACATGCGCGTCGACGGGAGAGGCCGCCTGGATGCCCTGACAGAAAGCGATAACCCCCTCTCTTTTTCCGAACACCACAGACTGAATAATATCGTGCCTGGACTCGCTCCCGTTCGGAATGACCGGGAAACCGAGGGACTCATAGATATTGGCCGCGAAAATCGCGCCCTTCAAGGCCGAAGCGGTCACGGTCGGGGCCAGGAAAAATCCCTGAAACAGCTTCTGGTTGACACCGAGCGTAGCGCCGACTTCTTTTCCCAGGCCGGGGGTTGTCAGGCGGTAAGCGGCATTGGCCACGCATTCCTTCGTCCCGGCGATGTAGCCGCCGATCGGGGCGAGGCCGCCACCCGGATTTTTGATCAGAGATCCGACAATCATATCGGCTCCGACCTCAGATGGCTCCCGGCACTCGGTAAATTCTCCGTAGCAGTTGTCCACCATGCAGATCAGATCGGGGCGAATCCCCTTGATGAAATGTATCAGTTTTCCGATGGAGCTGACCGAAAACGACGGCCGCGTCTGATATCCCTTGGAACGCTGAATGGTTACGAGCTTCGTCTTCTCATGGATGGCGTTCCGGATGCCCTCGTAATCGAAGGAGCCGTCCGGGAGCAGGTCGACCTGCCGGTAGGTAATGCCGTACTCTGCGAGAGATCCCCTGGACGGGCGGATCCCGATCACCTCCTCGAGTGTGTCATAGGGCTTTCCGACCGGTGAGAGAAGCTCATCCCCCGGGCGCAGATTTCCTGCAAGCGCCACTCCGAGCGCGTGTGTTCCGCAGGCGATCAGGGGGCGGACAAGCGCATCCTCGGTACCGAACGCGGAAGCGTAAACCTTCTCCAGACGGTCGCGTCCGATGTCGTCGTAGCCGTAGCCGGTCGAGGAGTAGAGACACGCCTCACTCACCTGGTTCTCCTGCATGGCGCGGATCACCTTCAGCTGATTGTATTCGGCGATGGAATCGATCCGGTCAAAGCGCCCGCGCAGAGACTCACAGATCCGATTCCCGAACGCAAGCACGTCTTCGTCGATTCCGGCATGCGTGTATTGGTTTTTCATTTCGTCTTCCGAGTAGTAATCATTCCAGTCCATTCTGATATTCCTTCAATCCAATAATTTCCTGTATTATTCTTCCATACGAATCTTCCAGACCGACAGAACCTCCTTCAGAATTCTGTCCTCATCGTACCCGAACTGAGATTGATCGATCCAGACCGCACCCGGCTCGCGCCGGAACCACGTCAGCTGCCGCTTGGCAAAATGTCTCGTATCCAGCTTGATCTGCCGGATCGTCTCTTCTTTCGAGATCTCGCCGCGAAAATACGGGAACATCTCCCGGTAACCCAGTCCTTTCATGGAAGTGCAGTCCTCCGGGAGTCCCTCCCGGATCAGCTGCTCCGCCTCTTCGAACAGTCCCTCCTGAACCATCCGGTCCACCCGCTGATTGATCCGGCGGTAGATGTTTTCCCGCCTGTCGGTCAGAACGAAATAGACATACCGGTAGGGAGATTCTTTTCGCCTCTGCTCGTCATTGTGTTCCGATATCGGTCTTCCGGTCTCGTGGTAATATTCCAGGGCACGGATGATGCGCTTGATGTTGTGCGGATGAATGATTGAGGCGGATCGCGGATCGATCTCCTTCAGGCGATCATACAGGCGGCCGCTTCCGCCCTCCCGCGAAATTTTTTCGAGTTCTCTGCGATAAGCAGATTCGCCTTCTGTCTCCGTAAAATCCACATCTTTCAAGAACGCCTGGATATAGAATCCGGTTCCCCCGGCGATGATCGGAATCCGGCCGGCGGCGCAGATCTCCCGCATCGCGGACCGCGCCATCTTTTGAAAAAGAAACACGTTGAAGGGCTCGGAAGGCTCAAGCTCATCGATCAGATAGTGCGGTATCCCGCCCATTTCCTCTCTGGTGATCTTCGCCGTCCCTATGTTCATCCGCCTGTAGATCTGCATGGAGTCGGCGGAAATGACGGATCCTCCGATCTCTCTGGCCACGCGGATGGAGAGCTTCGATTTTCCGACCGCAGTCGGACCCGCGATCACCATGCATGGCATTTTCCCGCTCATACGATCCTCCGGAATTTCCGGTCCAGCTCATAGTGCGTCATTTTCACTATGGTCGGACGTCCGTGCGGACAATGATACGGATCCTCGAGCTGAAGAAGCTCATCAATGAGGGCGTCCGCCTCCGCGACGCTCATTACCCGGTTTCCCTTGACTGCCGCCTTGCAAGACATCGAGGCGATCCGCTCGAGTATCATTCGTTCCCCGGTTCCCCCGTTATCCGCGAGTCCGTCGAGAATTTCCCGGAACAGGGCGCCGGGATCCACCCGGTACAGATTGTCCGGTACCGATGTGATCTGGTAGGAACGACCCCCGAAGGGCTCCGCCTCATAGCCGAGCGCGCGGAACGAATCGATATTTTTCTGCAGAATCTCCTGCTCGCGGATCGTCAGCGTGACGACAGGGGCAGGATACAGAATCTGCGAATTCACACTCTTTTCCCGGTACTGCTTCATCAGCCGCTCATAGAGTACCTTTTCGTGAGCCGCGTGCTGATCAACGATGTAGAGTGCGTCTTCGAATTCAATCAGCCAGTAGGTCCCGAAAATCTGTCCGATCATCCGGTGACGTTCCCTCACGTCGGCCGAGAGCATTTTCCCGTCAAAAAGTCCGGTCTGCTCCGGGGCGGTGCCGTAAGAACCGCTCTCTCGAAGTGCGCCTGCTTCCGAAGACGGATTCCGGCTCTTTTCCTCCCGGCCGCCTTTTCCCTCCTGCTTTTTCTCCTCCTGTTTCAGGATGCCGGCGATCCGCACCGGGTCCGCCTCGCCTCCGCGAAACCCGGGAAGTCCTCCGGAAGGAGTATTTTCTTTTGCTTCTCTTCTTCGTTTCTCAAACGGCTCCGGAATCGACTGCTTCAGATGCGGAAGCTCCGTCTCCTGCTTTTTCCCGGGCATTTCCTTCCCCAGATGAATCTCGGGGATGCGCTCCCGCTCCATCAGAGTGTTCTGGAGAGCCAGAATGATCTCGCGGTAAACATCCTCCTCCCCGGAAATCCGCACTTCCATCTTCGAGGGATGGACATTGACATCCACACGATCCCCGTTCAGATCAAAGTAGAGAAGCGTAAACGGATAGCGGTGCTGCATGAGATGACCGTGATAGGCATCTTCGATCGCGCGGGAGAGCACCCGGCTCTTTACGAAGCGGCCGTTCACAAAATAATTTTCAAACCCGCGGTTTCCTCTCGCGATCTCCGGTGACCCGATGAAACCGGAAATTGAAATCAGCTTTCCCCTGTATTCAACCGGGATCAGACCTCGCCCGATCTCTTTTCCGAAAATCTGGTGAATAATTTCCTTCAGATTCCCGTTCCCGCTCGTAAACAGGCGGTTCTGCCCGTTCATCAGAAACTTGAAGGAAATATCCGGGTGCGACAGTGCGATCTCTTCCACGACCGCTGCCGCCCGGCTTCCCTCCGCTGAGGCGGATTTCAAAAATTTCGCCCGGGCGGGCGTATTGTAAAAGAGATTGCGGACAATGATGGTGGTCCCCTGGGGAGCACCGATCTCCTCTGTCAGAGTCCGGACGCCTCCCTCGATGCAGCAATGCGTGCCGACGAGAGAGTCCGGCGTCTTTGTGATCATTTCCACCTGGGAAACGGCGGCAATGCTGGAAAGCGCCTCACCGCGGAATCCGAGCGAACGGATCTGAATCAGGTCTCCGATGTTCCGGATCTTGCTCGTCGCGTGCCGGGTAAAAGCGAGATCAACCTGGTCGGCGGGAATTCCGCTGCCGTTATCCGTGATGCGGATCACGGATTTTCCGCCCTCCCGGATCTCCACCGTGATCGCACCGGCACCCGCGTCAATCGCGTTTTCCAGAAGCTCCTTGACCACGGAGGCAGGACGCTCGACTACTTCTCCGGCGGCGATCTTATCTATCGTATTTTTATCTAAGACTTCGATCGTGTTCATGTCCGGCTCCTTCGTTATCCGATTTTATCGGCTTCCTTCTGCAGGCGGTAGAGGAAGTTCATCGCCTCGATCGGCGTCATGGAGTTCAGCTTTGCCTCCTTCAGCCTGCGGATAATCTTGTCGCTCTTCTTCACTTTTTTCGGATTTTCTCCGTCCATACCGCCCTCCGGAGGTGCAGAAAAGAAGGTAAACTGTCCGTCCGCCTCCGAGTTCATCCGTCCCATCTCCGCGGCAAATCCGAAAGAATGCTTCCCGGGGGCGATGCCGGCACCGGAACCATCTTTCAGGGCGATGTCCCCGGCATCCGGAGCTCCTCTCTTCTTTTTTCCGCTTCCGTCATTCCCCGGGGCAACCTCGTCCTCTTTGCCGATATAATTCTGAACCGTGCTGTCTTCCGCAGAAATATCCTGCACAGCGGATGTGATGTCGCTCCTGGCAAGACGGGCCGCCAGCTCGTCCGCTCTTTCGAGAACCTCCTCGGGAACGCCGGCCAGCCGGGCCACCTGGATTCCGTAGCTCCGGTCTGCTCCGCCGCGGATAATCTTCCGGAGAAATACGATATCCCTGCCCCGCTCTTTCACGGCGATGCAGTAATTGTGAACGCCCGGGATTTTTCCCTCCAGTTCGGTCAGCTCGTGGTAATGCGTCGCAAAGAGCGTCCTCGCCCCGATTTTTTTCTTGTCCGCCACGTACTCGACCACCGCCCAGGCAATGGAGAGACCGTCGAATGTGCTGGTCCCGCGCCCGATTTCATCCAGAATCAGGAGGCTGTCGGAGGTGGCGTTCCGCAGGATGTTTGCGACTTCGTTCATCTCGATCATGAACGTACTCTTGCCGCTTGCCAGATCGTCCGATGCCCCGACGCGTGTGAATATGCGGTCCACAATGCCGATATCGGCAGAGGCGGCGGGAACAAAGGAACCGATCTGAGCCATCAGCACGATCAGCGCCGTCTGCCTCATGTATGTCGATTTTCCGGCCATGTTCGGACCGGTGATAATCGCGACGCGGTTTTCATCCTTATCGAGCTTCGCGTCATTGGGAATGAACAGATCGTCCCGGGTCATGTTTTCCACAACGGGATGGCGGCCGTCCCGGATATCGAGAACTCCGTCCGTGTTAATCTTCGGACGAACGTAATGATTGTGCTCGGCGACGTAGGAAAGAGACGCAAAAACGTCGATGGCGGCCACCGCGGAAGCCGTTCTCTGGATCCGGAGAACCTCGGCGGCGATCCGGTCCCGCACATCGGTAAACAGCTGGTACTCGATCCCGGAGAGCTTTTCCTCCGCCCCGAGAATCTTTTCTTCCATCTCTTTCAGTTTCTGCGTTGTATAGCGTTCCGCGTTTGTCAGGGTCTGACGGCGGATATAGTCTTCCGGCACCTTGTCCCTGAAGGAATTGGTCACCTCAATGCAGTACCCGAATACCTTGTTGAATTTGATCCGCAGGGTGCGGATTCCGGTTCTCTCCCGCTCTTCCTCCTCGAGCTTTG
The DNA here is from genome assembly GCA_050944685.1 of Bilifractor sp. GTDB lineage: Bacteria > Bacillota > Clostridia > Lachnospirales > Lachnospiraceae > CADBRN01. Next base: position 62,383 of record JBMNRP010000010.1, on the reverse strand, counting down.
TCAGCCACTGTTTTCCGCCCGCCTGTGCCTCGCGGTACTGGTCGACCTGCTCATTGTATCCGTCCCGGATAATGCCGCCTTCCTTCATGGCGAGCGGCGGATCATCCACTATCGCCCTTTTTACCAGATCGCAGAGATCTTCAAGAGGATCCAGGTCTTCCGCGAGCCGGTGCATGATCTTTCCCGGCATTTCCCGGATCTGGTCCCGGATGGCCGGAAGCATCTCCAGTGAGGTGCGGAACGCGATCAGGTCCCTCGGATTCGCGGACTGATAGACGATGCGGCTGCAGAGCCGCTCCAGATCGTAAACCGGCTGGAGGTACTCGCGGACCTCATCCCGGACCAGAGGCGCTTCGGAGAAGGCCCCGACCGCGTCCAGGCGGTCCTCGATCGCCTCCCGGTCAATGAGGGGCTGCTCGATAAAGTTTCTCAGCATGCGGGCGCCCATCGCGGTTTTCGTCCGGTCCAGAACCCAGAGAAGCGAACCGCGCTTCTTTTTTTCGCGCATGGTCTCGATCAGTTCGAGATTGCGCATCGTCGCGCTGTCGATCAGCATAAAATGATCGGCGTAGTAGGGCGTGATTTTCGTCATCTGCTTCATATCGGACTTCTGGGTCTCATACAGATAGGAAAACAGGGCGCCTGCGGCGATGGTTCCGTACGGAAAATCATCGATTCCGAGCCCTTTCAGAGACGATACATGAAACTGTTTTTTCAGAACACGCTCGCATGTCTGTGAATCGAAGCACCAGTCCCCGGGCTTCGTGATGCTGAAATGGAGTCTTTCTCTGAGGTCGTCCAGGTCCAGGCCGGAAACAAAGAGAGACTGATTGCAGATGATCTCAGCGGGAGTAAATTTCATAATTTCATCCAGGAGTTTTTCCTGGGTATTGACCTGGGTGACAAGGCACTCTCCGGTGGAGATATCCGCAAGAGCGATTCCGAAGACGTCGTCCATGGAAACGATGCTCATCAGATAATTGTTTTTTCCCTCGTCAAGTCCCTCGGAATCCAGCATAGTTCCGGGGGTGACAATCCGGACGACGTCACGCTTCACCATCCCCTTTGCGAGCTTCGGATCCTCGAGCTGTTCGCAGATCGCGACCTTATATCCTTTCTCGATCAGACGGGAGATGTACGTTTCCGCCGCGTGGAAGGGCACTCCGCACATCGGAGCCCTCTCCTTCAGGCCGCAGCTCTTTCCGGTCAGGGTAAGCTCCAGCTCGCGGGAAACCGTCTTCGCGTCATCGAAAAACATCTCATAAAAATCTCCGAGACGATAAAAGAGAATACAGTCCGGATACTGTTCTTTCATCGAGAGATAATGCTGCATCATCGGTGATATTGCCAAAGTATCAGTTCCTCCTTGTCTGGACAGTCCGCGGCATCCTCTCGCCGGTGTGCTGCCCGAAAGCGGATTACTCCGCCCGCGTGCCGAAATAATAAAACCCTCTGCAGGTGTCCAGCCGGACCGGGACGATCTGCCCGATCAGGGAATCGTCTCCCGGAAAATGAACTACGGCATTCTCCATGATCCGCCCTGTGACCAGATGCGGATCCTGCTGGTTGACCGTCTCCACCAGAACCTCTTTTGTATCCCCCGTAAAGCGCGCGGTCCGCTCTCTTCCGATCTTCTGAACGAGACTCAGAAGGCGGGAGAACCTCTCGGAGACGACCTGCTGTGGCACCTGATTCTCCATACGCGCGGCGGGCGTACCGCTCCTCTTCGAATAGATAAACGTAAAAGCACTGTCATACCGGACGCGGCGCACGACATCGAGCGTCTCCTCGAAATCCTCCTCCGTCTCGCCGGGAAATCCCACGATAATATCCGTCGTCAGCGAGATATCCGGCATCTTCGCGCGGATGCGTTCCGTCAGATCCAGATAGCCCTCCTTCGTGTAGCGCCGGTTCATTATCTTCAGTACTCTCGAACTTCCGGACTGCAGCGGCAGATGCAGATGGCGGCAGATATTGGGCCGGGAAGCCATCACATCGATCAGCTCATCGGAGAGATCCTTCGGGTGCGATGTCATGAAGCGCACCCGGTCAATTCCGGGGATATCCGCGACACGGCCGAGAAGCTCTGCGAAGCTCACAGGCTCATCGAGTCCCTTCCCGTAGGAATTGACATTCTGACCGAGGAGCATGACCTCGCGCACGCCGTCTTCCGACAGACGCTGGATCTCGTAAAGGATCTCAGACATTTTTCTGCTGCGCTCCCGTCCGCGGACGTAGGGGACGATGCAGTAGGAGCAGAAATTGTTGCACCCGTACATAATGTTGACGCCGGATTTAAACGAATACTTCCGATCCACCGGAAGATCCTCCACGGACTCGCCCTCCGTGGCATCGGGAACTTGAATCACCGGTTTTCCGGATACGAGCCGCTCTGTCAGAAGCTCCGCCAGCTGCCAGACGTTGTGCGTACCGAAAATGAGGTCGACGAATGGGTAACTTTCCTTCAGCTTTTCCACGACCTCCTTCTCCTGCATCATGCAGCCGCAGAGAGCGATAATCATCCGCGGATTTTTTTCTTTCAGGTGCCGGAGCGCTCCAAGTCTTCCGTAGACCTTCAGATTGGCGTTTTCCCGGACGGTGCAGGTGTTGAACAGAACCAGGTCCGCATCGGTATCTTCGCTTCTTTCATAGCCGATTTTTTCCAGAATGCCACGCAGCTTTTCCGAATCGCGGGCATTCATCTGGCATCCAAAGGTCTGAACGCAGAAAGTGAGGGGACGTCCCGTCTCCTCAGATCGTTTTCGGATGATATCACCCGCCTGTTCCATAAAATAATACTGCCTCGCAGGCTCCGGCGCCGGAGCCGCGAAGCACAGTTTTTCAAACTCATTCATCGTAATGATCCCTGTATCCTGTCAGATGTGGCCGGACGCAAAAGTCCCCGGCCGCTCATGTCCGTCAGTGTCTCAGAAAACGCCTGGATTCCGTGATCAGGCAGTTCGGACGGAAATCATGCTCCTCATGAGGAACCTCATCAAACACCTGGAAATCGAACGCGACGGCGATCGTGTAATGCTCCGGGTGTTCCGCGAGATACTTGTCGTAGCATCCTCCTCCGTAGCCGATCCGATGACACTTCGGGTCGAAAGCGACGCCGGGCATGATCATGAGTGCCGCCTCGGAATCGGCCGGGTCCGCACCTTTCGGGGGCTCCATAATGCCCCGGGGGCTTTCCTTCAGCGACTTCAGGCTGTCGATATAATAGAATGCCATGCGGTCCCCCTCCACTCTCGGAACCGCAACCTTTTTTCCGTCGCCGAGCGCACGGCTGATAAAGGCGCGCGTCATCACTTCATTGTTGTAATCCACATAGGCGTAAATCGATCCCGAAATAAAATATTCGTTCATCAGAAGAATTTTCCGGAAAATAATCTCGCTGTCCTTCACGAGATCACTGGAGGCCGCCTGGCCTCTGCGCTCGTGCACCAGTTTTCTTAAAGTTTCTTTTGTCTCCATATTTCTTTCCCGATCGTTTCTTTCCGAAATGCAAATCAGCGGATTTCGTGTCATCAGCGGCCGATTCCGAGCTCCTGCAGAACGGCCTCCTGTTTCTCCTCCATCTCTCTTGCTTCCTCCGGTTCCATGTGGTCGTAACCAAGCAGATGGAAAGTACTGTGCGAGACGAGAAAGGCGAATTCCCGCTTTACCGCGTGGCCGTACTCCTCAGCCTGAAGCTTCATCCGTGGAACCGATATGACGATATCGCCCAGCATCAGTCTCCCCTCATCCGGGTCGAAGCAGTCTCCGAAATTCTCCAGGGAATCAAAATCCGACGGTCTCTCCCAGGGAATCATCGGAAAGGAAAGCACGTCCGTCTCCCTGTCAATGCCCCGGAAATCCCGGTTCAGAGAGCGGATCTGCTCCCCGCCTGTCATCGTGAGGGAGACCTCCGCAGGAAAAGGACAGCCTTCCATCGAGAGCGCCCCCGCGACGACCGAAAGCGCAACGGCCTCCGGGTCGAATTCAAACCGCTCGTCGGTCTCGCTGCAAAAATTAACTGACACGGCTGTTTTTTCCATTCCCTTTTCGAGTCTTCCTTCCGGAAGACTTTTTCTCCTTTGACGATGATTTTTCGTAGGATTCGTACGCCTCCACGATCTTCTGTACGAGAGGATGTCTCACGACATCACGGCTCGTCAGCGTGCAGAAGGCGATTCCGTCTATTTTCTTCAGAACCCGCACGGCGACATCCAGTCCGGAAACCGCCCCCGCGGGGATATCTTTCTGCGTCATATCGCCGGTCACGATGACCTTCGACCCGTAGCCGATGCGGGTCAAAAACATTTTCATCTGTGCCGGCGTGGTGTTCTGCGCCTCATCTAATATAATATAAGCATTGTCAAGGGTGCGGCCTCTCATGTAAGCGAGCGGCGCCACCTCGATCAGACCCTTTTCCATGTTTTTCTGGAAGGTCTCTCCTCCCATGATCTGGTAGAGCGCGTCGTAGAGAGGACGAAGGTACGGGTCCACCTTGCTCTGCAGATCGCCCGGAAGAAATCCGAGCTTCTCACCCGCCTCGATCGCCGGGCGGGTCAGGATAATGCGGCTGACCTCATCGGCGCGGAAGGCGGTAATCGCCATGGCCATGGCCAGGTACGTTTTTCCGGTACCGGCCGGACCGATTCCGAAGGTAATCATATGGTCGCGGATCGCGTCCACGTAATTTTTCTGACCGAAAGTATTCGGCTTGACCGGCTTCCCGTTTATCGTGTGACAGATGACCTCATCGTCCAGCCCCGCAACGGTGTGACGGTCCTGGTCCATCACCAGAGAAATGATATAATTGACATTCTGCTCCGAAATTTCGTCGCCGCGCTCCGACAGCGCCAGAAGCTGCGCAAGACAGTCGCGGACCGCATTTACGCCCGACTGCGGACCGACGATCCGAAGCACTCCGTTCCGTTCGACGAGCGAGGCGCGGAACGTGCGCTCGAGCTTTTTTACATTCTGATCGAACTGCCCGAAAATATTCCCTGCGTGATCCGCGGGAATCTCCATTCTGGCTTCAATAATTGGTTCCGACATGCTCCCCTTTCTAAATGGTTTCTGCACCCTGTTTATAAAAAACAACTGTGAATTTCAGCTGATAATCATCCAGGTAATAATCAACGCCGATCTGCTCCGCCAGCTCATCCACCCGGATACCGTGTCCCTCGATACAGGGGTGAAGAACGTCCGGATAGCGGCACTCTGCCTTCGGATAGGCGCATTTTTTGCACATGGCACACATATTGCTGGTCAGCGTGTAGACCTGCAGCCCGTTTTTTTCAAAAACCTTCTCCACTTCGCAGGTAATCTGTTCGTGATAAGAAAAATACGGCCTGCCCTTGATATAGACAATCCGCTTCGCCTCCCGTCTTTTTTCTGCCGTTGAAAAAACGAGGACGTCCTCGTACGAAAGGCAGCGGCTCATGCATTGCTCAATCTTTCCCACAGCAGGCGGGCAGGACCAGGACAGCCCGTAATTTCCGCACAGACGCTTGCAGAAAGACCGCAGGGTTCCGTCGAACTCAATCTCGGCGGGCGGAAGAAACGCGTACTGATAGATGGGAATCGTGGATAATTCCGTATCCAGTATTTTTCGGATCGTTTTAATGTCTTGCATAAATTATCATATTGTCCCGGAAAAAATCCGTCACTTGTGATAAGGCTCTCCGCGGATAATGCGGAAACACCGGTAAATCTGTTCCAGAAGAATCAGCCTCATCAGCTGATGCGGAAAGGTCATACGGGAAAAGCTGAGGCGGTAATCCGCCCTTTTCAGAACTTCAGGAGACAGGCCGAGCGATCCGCCGATCACAAAAACAAGATGGCTCCTGCCGGAGACGGCGAGGTCTTCCATCTTTCGAGCAAAAGAGACCGAATCGAGGGATTCTCCCTTCCTATCGAGAGCAATCACAAAAGCATCGCCCGGAATCACCGAGAGAAGACGGCTGCCCTCTTTCTGTTTCACCGCCATATCCTCGCGCGGGGAGGCTCCCTCACGCGTCGGTTCGTCCGACACTTCGCAGAAACCGATGCGGCAGTAGTTCTGGAGACGTTTCTCATACTCGGCGATGCCGTCCCGCAGATATTTTTCCTTTACCCTGCCGACACAGGCCACTGTAATTTTCAGCATTCAGGCTCCGATAATCAACATAAAAAAATTACGTAAACGGATAGAATCTGTCAGCGGTGAAGCCTGCCGAAAATTCCGACAGGCTTCACCGCCGCATTCATTCAAAAATTATCCCTTGGATTTGATATACTCGTCAATGCCCTTCGCCGCCGCTTTTCCGGCTCCCATTGCCAGAATAACGGTTGCGGCTCCGGTAACGGCATCTCCGCCGGCGAAAACGCCGTCCTTCGTCGTCTTTCCGTTTGTCTCATCCGCAACGATGCATTTTCTCTTGTTGGTATCCAGTCCCTCCGTGGTGGAAGAAATCAGCGGGTTCGGGCTGGTACCGAGAGCCATGATGACGGTATCGACATCGATCTCAAACTCGGAGCCCTCGATCGGAACCGGACGTCTTCTTCCGGAAGCATCCGGCTCACCGAGCTCCATGCGGATGCAGCGCATTCCTCTGACCCAGCCGTCGTCCCCGACGAGAATCTCAACCGGATTGCAGAGGAGATTAAAGATAATGCCCTCTTCTTTCGCGTGGTGAACTTCCTCGGCACGGGCCGGAAGCTCAGCCTCGCTGCGGCGGTATACGATATGGACCTCCGCCCCGAGACGAAGGGCCGTCCTGGCGGCATCCATCGCCACATTTCCGCCTCCGACAACGGCAACCTTTTTGCCGCGGTGGATCGGCGTATCGTAGTCCTCACGGAAAGCCTTCATCAGATTGTTTCTGGTAAGGAACTCATTGGCGGAAAATACGCCGTTCGCGTTCTCGCCGGGGATGTGCATAAACATCGGAAGTCCGGCACCGGAACCGATAAAGACAGCCTCATAACCCTCGTTTTTCATCAGTTCGTCGACCGTAACTGCCTTGCCGATGACGGTATCGGTCTCGATCCTGACGCCGAGAGACTTGACGTTCTCGACTTCCTTGTCGACGACTGCGCTCTTCGGAAGACGGAACTCCGGAATTCCGTAAGAAAGAACTCCCCCCGCCTTGTGAAGCGCCTCAAAAATAGTGACATCGTATCCGGCTCTCGCGAGATCCCCCGCGCAGGTCAGTCCGGCGGGGCCGGCTCCGATCACGGCAATCTTGTGGCCGTTCTTCTGGTCCGCACCTTTCGGCTTTACGCCGTGCTCGCGCGCGTAATCCGCGACGAAGCGCTCCAGCTTTCCGATGGAAACCGGCTCTCCCTTGATCCCGCGGATGCACTTGCCCTCACACTGGGTCTCCTGCGGACAAACGCGGCCGCAGACCGCCGGAAGTGCACTGGATTCACTGATCGTGCCGAAGGCCGTCTCGATCTTGCCGTCCTTCAGTTCCTGAATAAATTTCGGAATGTTGATGCTGACCGGGCAGCCCTCAACACATTTCGGCTTTTTGCAGTTCAGGCATCTGGTCGCCTCGTCCATCGCCTCTTCTTTGTTATATCCGTAGCAGACTTCGTCAAAGTTCGTCGCACGGACTTTCGGATCCTGTTCTCTGACCGGTGTTTTTTTCATCGCATCTGCCATCACTTATCACCTCCGCAATTTCCGCATCCGCCGTGGTGCGTTTTCCCCTCCTGCAGACGCAGAAGTGCCTGTCCCTCTTCTGTTTTGTACATCGTCATGCGCTTCATGGCCTGATCAAAGTCGACCTTGTGACCGTCAAATTCCGGTCCGTCGACACAGGCGAATTTCGTCTCGCCGTCCACGGACAGACGGCAGGCGCCGCACATTCCGGTACCGTCCACCATAATCGGGTTCATGGAGACGACGGTAGGCAGATTGTATTTCGCGGTCTGCAGACAGACGAACTTCATCATGATCATCGGTCCGATCGCGACACAGTGATTGTACTCATGGCCCTCTTTCTCAACGAGATCCTCGAGACACTTCGTGACCATTCCGGACCGGCCGTAAGAGCCGTCATCCGTGGTTACATATAGATTGCAGACTTTTTTGAAGTCATCCTCCAGAATAACCAGGTCCTTGTTTTTCGCTCCGATAATCGCGTCAGCCGTGATGCCGTGCTCATGAAGCCATTTCACCTGAGGATAAACCGGAGCGGTTCCGACTCCGCCGGCGATAAAAATGATTTTTTTCTTTTTGAGCTCTTCTTCATCCATCGAAATGAGATCGGACGGACACCCCAGCGGTCCGACTACATCCTCGAATGCATCCCCCTCTTTGAGCTCTTTCATGCGATGCGTAGAAGCACCGATCGGCTGGAATACGATGGTGATCGTACCCTTATCCCGATCATAGTCACAGATGGTCAGCGGAATGCGCTCACCGACTTCGTCTATCTTGACGATGATGAACTGTCCCGGCTGACAGTGCGTTGCGATACGCGGCGCACTGACTACCATCCGGTAGATGTTTGCGGCCAGTTTGTCCGCATGCAGGATTTGAAACATAGCAAATACCTCCTCAAAACATAATGAATATATTACAAATCCGGATCCTACTCCTCATCGCTGCCGTCGGCTCCGGATGTTGCCGTGGGTGTCGGCGTTGCGGTTGGAGTCTCAGTCGCTTCCGGTGTCGCCGTAGGCGTGGTAGCGGCCGGTGTCTGAACCGCATTCGCGTTCTGAGATGTAACGGTGGGCGTCGGTGTCGGCGTCACCTTTGAATAATTATACGTAGCGGAAGCAACATCCCCTTCGTTCCCGTCCGCGTCGACGAGAACCGCATAAAAGACGTGACTGCCTGTTTTCATACTGACCGGTCCGGTATATTTTTTGCTGTTCTTTGTGGCGGGCTCATCAAACGAATAATAAGCGGTGTACCCGTCCGGGACTTCCACCGTAATCTTCGTCACTTCCGTGGAAGAATAGGTTCCTGAATCCGGGGTTATCGTCGGTGTCGGCGGCTTCGGGATATTAAATACATATTTTGCCTCGACGATATCACTGGGGATATTCTTCTTGCTGATATAAATCGCTTTCAGCGTGACCGATCCGCTCGAGAGCCGGATGGGTTCCGAATAGACCGCTGACGTTTCATCCGGATCGGACCCGTCCGTCGTATAGTGGATTTCCCCGGTGTCCTCAGAAGTGATTTCCACGGACTGAGCGGATGCATACGTGCCGGATTTCAGACTGATCTCCGGCTTGTACGTGATGTAGTCCGCGTATTCTTCCAGAATCTCATCGTTCTGGCACTCCTCAAACACATTCTGCAGCGCTTCGTAATCCTTCAGCTCCACATAAATCGGAATAATATGCTCGAATGCCTTCTTATAATCCGGATGCTGCGAAATCAGAGTCTCATACTCCTCTGCCGCTTTTTCCGGATTGTCCGTCGCCTCATAAATCTCTCCGAGGAGAAGACGGGCCTTTGCGCTGTGATCATTGATCTCCAGCGCGTTTGTGACATAATTCAGAGCATCATTGTAATCTTTGTTCTGAAAAGCCTCAACCGCCTGATTATACTGATAATCGAACGAATGGTTCTGCTGGTTCCGGACCCAGAACCGGTAGGCCAGTACGCCGATCACGGCGCAGGCGGCGGCGATAACCACCACCAGAATGATCCGGTTCCGTTTTTTCTTTTTCCGGAGTTCCTCTTCTTTCGCAAGTCTGACCGCTTCCGCTCGTCTCGCGTTTTCCTCCTCCTGACGCATCTGGTTCTCCCGGACGCGGCTCTCCATCGTCTCGTAGTCCGGCACCAGATTTACCTCGGCCCCGCAGGACGGACAGACAAATTCACCGTCCGGTATCTCTGCCCCGCAATGCTCACATATCCTCATAGCATCCTCCGCCCTTACGGTTCATGCGTGTTCACATAGTTCTGGAAATCCGCCATTGTCATCAGAATCCGGCGGGGTTTCGTCCCCTCCTCTTCTCCGACGACGCCCGCGTCGCAGAGCTGATCCATAATGCGGGCAGCCCGGTTGAATCCGATCTTGAAAGCGCGCTGAAGCATGCCGATCGAAGCTCTGTCTTTCTCGATGATCAGCCTGCCCGCCCGTTCAAAATAGACATCCGTCGACGGTTTTTCCCCGCCCCCGGTGACAGAAGACTCACCGGAAACGGCGGATTCATTGATTTTCTGCTCCACCTCCGTGTCATACCCGGACGGTTCGTTCTTCTCCGTGAGGAAGGACACGATGGCGGAAATCTCATCGTCCGAGACAAAAGCTCCCTGCACGCGGACCGGATTCTGGTAGCCGAGCGGGTGGAATAGCATATCCCCTTTCCCGAGGAGCTTTTCCGCTCCTACCCTGTCCAGGATAGTTCTCGAATCTACGCCGGAGGTCACGGCAAGCGCGATCCGGGAGGGCATGTTCGCCTTGATCAGTCCCGTGATAACATTGACCGAGGGACGCTGTGTCGCAATCACCAGATGAATTCCCGCGGCGCGGGCCAGCTGGGAGAGACGGACGATCGCATCCTCGACCTCGTGCTGCGCGACCATCATCAGGTCGGCAAGCTCATCGACGATGATGACGATTCGGGGCATCTTCTTCGGTTTTTCCGAACCGTCCTCCGGCTCGGGAAGCTCTTTGATTTTCGCGTTATACCCGTCAATCTCACGAACACCGAGTTCAGCGAAGCGGCTGTAGCGGTCTGTCATCTCGGAAACCGCCCAGTTCAGGGCTCCTGCGGCTTTTTTCGGGTCCGTGACGACCGGGATATAGAGATGCGGAATTCCGTTGTAGACGGAAAGCTCCACCATCTTCGGGTCGATCATGATGAATTTCACATCTTCCGGGTTGCACCGGTAGAGAATACTCACAATCAGCGTGTTGATGCAGACGGATTTTCCCGATCCGGTTGCGCCGGCGATCAGAAGATGCGGCATCTTTGCGATATCGGAGACAACAACCTTCCCTCCGATATCCTTTCCTACCGCAAAAGGAATTTTTGCCCTGCTCTGGCGGAAATTTCTGGACTCCAGAAGCTCCCGCAGCATCACGGTGCTGTTGGATTTATTCGGAACCTCTACTCCGACTGCGGCCTTGCCCGGAATCGGAGCTTCGATGCGGATATCGGCTGCCGCAAGGCTCAGTTTGATATCGTCCTGAAGGCTCGTGATCCGGCTGACCTTCACGCCATGCTCCGGATGCAGCTCATAGCGAGTCACCGTGGGGCCGCAGCTTACATCCGTCACCTGAACCTCAACGCCGAACTCGTGCAGCGTCTGCTGAAGCTTGTCCGCCGTCTGCTGAAGCTCGCTCTTCAGGTCCGCCTGACTGGTCTTCGCCGGGGACGGGGCTTTCATCAGAGAGAGAGGCGGAAATTCATAGTCATCGGAAGAAGCGCCGCCGGATGCGGCCTTCCTTACGGATGTGTTTTTCTCCTTTGCGTCCTTTAATGCCTGGTCCTGTGAAGCCGGAACGGAACCGGAATTTTTCCCGGAGGAAAGAGCCCGGCTCTTCGCCTTATGCGGGGAAGACCCGCGGGCACTCTCGAGCGCTCTGCGCAGGGCGTCGCTTTTTTCGGAAATACCCGAAGCGGAAGCTATTTTCCTTCCGGACTTTGCGGAAGCACCGTCCTTCCCGGAGGAGAAAGCACCCGAAGGCACCGTCCCGTTCGAAGGAGCCTCATCCGCATCGGCGGCAGGCATGGAATCTTCCTCACGGACAGCCGGCTCATCGTCGTCTTCAAATGCTCCGTGGATCCGTAACGTATTTTCCGAAGAATTCTCCGCCGGAACATCTTCCCCGGTGAAATCCTCACCCGCGAGGGTGCTCTCACTCTCCTGCTTCTTTTTCAGATCCGGCCAGATATTGAAAACATTGCTCTTGCCGGAGGAAACGGCGTTTTTTCGCTTTTTCCCGGTATAACGGACGCCCCGCTCAAAATCGGATTCGGAATCCGGACGGACTTCTTCCGATCCTCCGGATTCGGCCGGGGGAACATTCAGATCCCCTGCCGGACCCAGATCAATCTCTTCTTCGGAATCCGATTCGTCTTCATCCGCATCGCGGAACCACCCTCCGCGGCGGCGCCGGGAGGTGTCCCGGCTCTCCGCTTTTTCCATTCTGCGGTTTTCGCGGTTTTCCTTTGCCCTGCGGTAAGCCTGCTCGCTGTGGCTTTTCATCAGTCTCAGGAGAGGTTCCTGCGTCATAATAATCGAAAAGATCACCATACCGGTCAGAACACAGACGTAGGCGCCGACCGATCCGAACAGATTTCCGAAAAACTGGACAAGAATTCCGCCGGCGAGGCCGCCTCCGCTTCTGTCCCGGGCACAGTCCACATAAAGATCCACGATTCTGGTGTGCCGGTCATACTGCATGATCAGCAGCTGGAAAAAAGCGCAGATAAACAAAAACAAGCCCACAGCTCCCGTCATTTTTCGGGGAAGCCTTGGGTTTCCTTTATTCGAAAGTACAAAGATAAATCCGAAAAACAGAAGGACCGGAAAAACGTATTCCATCAGACCGAAGAGTCCGAAGAAAAACGACGAGATCATCACTCCGAAATCGGCGCTGAGTCCGAAATTGCTCAGAAAAAGCAGGATCGAAAAGGCAAGAACGACCAGAAATAAAATTTCCTGCCCGATCCTGCTGTCCTCGGTATCCGGCTTCCGGCTTTTTGCAGCCGCCCGGCTCCTTCCGGCACCGCTCCTCCCGGTACCGCTGTTTTTTCTGTTTCCTGCGGTATTGGAACGATTCCCGCGGCTGCCTGCCCGGGCCGCTCTTTTTCCCTGCGACGCGCCGCTCCGGGCGCCGCTGCTTCGCGGGCTCCCCGCCCGCGCGTTCTGTCTGGCCAATGTTTATCCCCTTATTTTATACTCCAAAAAAACTGACAGGTTCTCCTTCCATCCGATACGGAAAATCAGAAAACCAGATAAATGACAATCGAAAAAATCCCCGCCGCGGCGTTCCATACGGCGACCCGGCGGCTGTTATTCTTCTTCAGGAATTTCCCGGACCGGCGGATCATCAGGTATCCTCCCGCAAATGAAGCCAGCAGCGCCACCACACAGGGAAGCGGGCCGCTCGGGACCTGGTTGGCAAACTGCGGTGACCACGGTCCGTGAAGCATCATCAGTCCCGACAGGATCATTACCATCAATATAGAAAACTTCCGGACCGCTTTCATCGAAACTCCGGAAAGATAGCAGGCGCTTGCGGTCGCCGCCGTTCTGGAAATGCCGGCAATAAAAGAAAATCCGTCAAACAGTCCGATAATCAGTCCGTCCGTCACTTTCATCTTTTTCGGAGTCTTATCGGCTCCGGACATATAGGAAGAAACCATCAGAACCAGCGCCGTCACGAAAAATCCAGCCGCAACAACCAGGATATTTTCGAAAGACACACGGACGATGGGGCGGATCACCGCGCCGATCAGCATGCACGGAATCATGGCAACACAGAGCATCAGAAGAAGGCTCCGGTAATTGCCGTTCAGGATCCGGCGGTAGCCGTAGGCGCGCTTCCCGTGTCTTGTATTGAAGAAGATCTTCAGATTGGAAAACAGATCACGGAAAATTCCGACCAGAGACGAGATCAGACGAACCACGTCAAAAAAGCTGAAGGAAAGAGCGGAGAGAAAAATCCCCAGAAGGATCATCATATAAAGCCGGTGATCTATCTGAAATCCCAAAACGCGGCTGGCCACAACTGCTGCTCCCGCACTTGAGAGCGGCAGAAAAGCGGTCAGCCCCGCAATCAGTCCTGTAATCAATACCTGTACTATGTGCATTGTCTCAATTCCCCCCGGCAACGGATGAACGGAACCAGGATTTATCCATTATTCGTCGAGATTCGTGTAGACATTCTGCACATCATCGCTGTCATCCAGAAGATCCAGCGTGCGCTGAAGATTTGCCAGCATTCCCTCGTCATCCAGCGCGACCTTTGTCTGAGGAATCATGGAGATATCCGCCTCAGCCATGGGAATGTTTTCCTTCTCCAGAGCTTCCCGGACACTGGAAAAGTCGTCCGGAGAAGTGAGAATAATATAGCAGTCATCCTCTTCCTGAAAATCCTCCGCACCGGCGTCCAGTGCCATCATCATCAGGTCATCCGCGGGGATCTCGCAGTCCTCCTTTGCGATAATGATCTGACCCTTTTCATCAAACATGAACGAGACGCACCCCGGCGTTCCGATGTTTCCGTTTCCTTTGGAAAAAGCGCTTCTGACGTCCGCTGCCGTCCGGTTCTTGTTATCCGTCAGTGTCTGAACGATAATTGCGATTCCTCCGGGGCCGTAGCCCTCGTAAGTGATTCTCTCATAATTATCGGCGTTCTGATCCCCGGCGGCTTTCTTGATTCCTCTCTCGATCGTGTCGTTCGGCATATTGGCCGCTTTTGCCTTGGCAATAACATCACGGAGCTTGCTGTTGTTGGCGGGATCCGGTCCGCCTTCTTTCACGGCGATTACGATTTCACGGCCGATAATCGTGAAAATCTTCCCCTTTTTTGCGTCGTTGCGCTCCTTTTTGTGTTTGATGTTGGCAAACTTTGAATGTCCGGACATATTAAAACTCTCACTTTCTATAGTTCTGAAAAAAATATAGCACCACGGTTCCTATAAGTCAAGGAAACGCAGGACCCCCATTCTACAGGAAAAAATGCAGAAAATCAATGATTTCCGACGCCGTGACGGACGCCCGGGAGGCGGATTCGGCGGCCTTCTCTCCGCAGAGGCCGTGGAGGTAAACCGCCAGAGCGGCCGATGCTGCCGCCTGGTTTTCCCTGCAGAGACGCCGGAACGAAAGAAACGATTCGGCCGGCAGCATCTCCGCGCTGTCGTCTTCCGATGCGGATTCCATCCGTACTGACGCGTCCTGCCCGCGGGAAATCCAGGTAAACAATCCGGCAGCTATTCCGGAGAGGACGTCCCCGCTTCCCGCCGTTGCGAGTGCGCTGTTGCCCGATGTATTCAGAAAAACTCTTCCGTCCGGGGAGGCAGTGACCGTCGTCGCGTCTTTCAGGACACAGACCACGCGGTGCTCCGATGCGAAGGCGGCGGCGGTTCCCGCCGGATCTTCCTTGATCTTCTCCGCAGAGAAGCCGCACAGCCGGCTCATCTCCATGATGTGCGGAGTAATGATTACCCTTCCGGTGTCCGGAAAATGCCACATTCCCCGATGCCCCGCCATAAGATTCAGCGCGTCGGCGTCCATTACCAGATTCTTCCGCCAGTTCTGCAGAAGATAAAGAAGGATCGCCTGCGCCGTTCTGCTCTTTCCGATCCCCGGCCCGACAAGGACCGTATCCGCCCAGTCAAGATCCGAAGAGAGGCGTGAAAGAACCGCACTTTCCGGTTCGGATTCCCTGTAAAAAGACATGAGCGCTTCCGGGAGGGATGCGGCGAGAGACACGCGGTTATTTTCATCCGTAAACACCTTCACCATTCCGACCCCGGTCTTCAGCGCGGCTTTTGCCGCGAGAAAGGCGGCCCCGAAGATATCGCGGGAGCCGGCGATCACCAGCACCTTCCCGAAAGTTCCCTTGTTCCCGCTCTCGTCCCGGACCGGCAGGCATTTCAGATCCTCCTGGTTTATCGAAACGGTCTTTGCGCCGCAGGCACAGGCGTGAACGGGCGTAATCCCGATGGGCATAATTTTCAGGACTCCCGAGAAAAGGGAGCCGGGATAAAAGTAATGGCCCCTCTTCGCGAAAGAGAATGTCACCGTCATGTCGGCGCGCACAGCCGTCCCGCACACCTTTCCGGTGTCGGAATGGATCCCCGAGGGGATGTCTACGGCGATCTTATACGCACGGCTGCGGTTGATCGCATCCACAAGAGCGGCACGCTCGCCCTCGATCGGCCTGTGAAGTCCGGTTCCGAAGAGCGCGTCCACGATAACTGTCCGGTCCTCCGGAATGTGGTCCGTAAACACCGGATGATACAGGGACAGTATTTCCATCTGATTTCGGGTCTGCCCGCTCATTTTTTCACGGGAGCCGGACAGCAAAATGAGCGGTCTTTCGCCCCGCTCAAAGAGAAGTCTGGCAATGGCAATCCCGTCGCCTCCGTTATTTCCCGTGCCGGCCACCACCAGAACCCGGTCGGTCGGGATGTTTTCGCGGTCCATGCATTCCACAACGGAAAGCGCCGCGCGTTCCATAAGAACCATCGGAGGCAGGCCGGATCCGGAAGCGGCCCGGTCCGCAGCACCAGCCTCGCCGGCGGTCAGAATATATCGCATGCTGTCTCCTTTTCTCTGAAATAAGTGATCTTATCGGCAGGAAACCGGAAAAATGTTCGGAGCCTCAGGATTGATCCGACCCGTCGGAATCCTCCGGAAGGTCGTCCTCCTCCTTTGAGACGACATTCGTCAGATTATAAGAGAGCCGCATCAGACTTTCCGAGAGGTGGACATTTTCTACCACCACATCTTCCGGAAGAAGAAGATTCAGATCGGTGTGAGCAAAGTTCCAGATCGCCCGGATTCCATTGTCCACCAGCATTTTGGCGACGCTCACCGCCGAGTCCTTCGGGATCGTCAGGGTCGCGATCTCCACCTCATGGCTTTTCAGAAATCCCGGAAGCTGATCGAGCATCTGAACCCGCACATCACGGATGACCTTTCCCTCCAGCTCGGGATTGATGTCAAACACCCCGACTACTTTGAAGCCGTTCTTGTCAAATCCGTAATTTCCGAGCGCCTGTCCGAGATGGCCGGCGCCGATAATAATCATCGGATGGGTTTTATCCAGCCCGAGAATTTTCCCGATCTCCTCGCGCAGGACACGGGCGTTGTAGCCGTATCCCTGCTGCCCGAATCCTCCGAAATTATTGAGATCCTGCCGGATCTGAGATGCCGTGACCTTCATGCGGTCTGACAGCTCACCGGAAGAAATTCGTTCCACACCGGAATCGAGAAGTTCGCCCAGGTATCTGTAGTACCGGGGCAGACGACTGATAACTGCTTTTGAGATTCCTTTTTCTTTCACGATAGATTCCCCCATATGCAATGTTCTGCCTTTTCTATTATATCTTTGCATCGTTTTGATTTCAAGCGGATTTGTAGATTTCTTAACAAACATGTTGATATTTTTAACAAGTGGATTTCCTATGCCATCCGGTCTCGCCAATGGGCAAATGATCTGGTATAATAAACCGGATTATTTCAGGAGGACATTATGATATTATCCTGTCAGGAAATTGCGAAATCTTTCGGTGCGGATCCGGTTCTGAAATCCGTCTCTCTCCATCTGGAGAAAGGAGAAAAAGCCGCCCTGACCGGGCTGAACGGATGCGGAAAATCAACTCTGATGAAAATCATCGTCGGCATCGAAACGGCGGATTCCGGTTCCGTCGTGATACCAAAGGATATTTCCGTCGGCTATCTGGCTCAGGTTCAGAATCTCTCCGGGGAGGAAACCATCTGCGATACCCTCTCATCCGCCAAAAAAAATCTTTTCGACGCGGAAAAGCGTCTCCGGGAACTGGAAAACGAGATGAAAACCTCGTCCGGAGAAGCGCTGGAAAAACTGATGAACACATACACGAATCTCACTCACCAGTATGAAATCGGAGGCGGATACGCCGCAAAAAGCGAAGTGGAGGGCGTATTCCGCGGACTCGGATTTCAGGATTCCGACCGCGGCCGGCCGCTCTCAACGCTCTCAGGAGGTCAGAAAACGCGCGTCGCCCTTGGAAAACTTCTCCTGGAGGATCCGGACCTGCTGCTGCTTGACGAGCCCACCAATCATCTGGATCTGGATTCCATCGCCTGGCTGGAGTCCTATCTCTCCGGCTTTCGCGGTGCGGTTCTGGTGGTCTCCCACGACCGCTATTTTCTGGACCGTGTCGTGACAAAGGTGATCGAAATCGAGCACGGGACCGCTCTCTCCTACGAGGGCAATTACACGAAATTCAGCCGGAAAAAAGAGCTGGTTCGCCGCGCGGAATATCTGGCCTGGCAGAAACAGCAGGAAGAAATCCGCCATCAGGAGGAGGTCATCCGGAAGCTGAAGCAGTTCAACCGGGAAAAATCCATCAAACGCGCAGAGAGCCGCGAAAAAATGCTGGATAAAATGGAGCGGATCGACAAACCCGTCTCGATGAACGCGGAGATGCGTCTCTCCCTCTCTCCCAGAACAGAGAGCGGAAAAGACGTTCTGACGGCTGAACATATTTCCAAATCCTTCGACCGTCTCACGCTGTTCACGGACCAGTCGTTTCTGATCCGCCGCGGGGAACGCGTCGCCGTGATCGGGAAAAACGGGACCGGAAAGACGACGCTTCTGAAAATGATCAATCACATGGAGCCGTGCGATACGGGTGGATTCCGGTACGGATCAAAGGTCCGGATCGGATACTTTGATCAGGAACATCAGCAGCTGCATCCGGAAAAAACGATATTCGAAGAAATATCAGACGACTATCCTTCTCTCTCCAATCTGGAAATCCGCAATGTACTGGCCGCGTTTCTGTTTACCGGCGATGACGTGTTTCAGACGATCGGAACCCTGAGCGGAGGCGAGCAGGGCCGTGTCGCGCTGGCCAGGCTCATGCTCTCCGAGGCGAATTTTCTCCTCCTCGATGAGCCGACAAACCACCTGGACGCGCAGTCAAGGGAAATTCTGGAGGATGCGCTGGTGAGATACACGGGGACTATTCTGTACGTCAGCCACGACCGCTATTTCATCAACCGCACTGCCACGAGAATTCTGGAGCTTGCGGACGGACGTCTGACCAGCTACCTCGGAAATTACGATTATTATCTGGAAAAGAAAAACGAGCTTTCCGCGAAAGTTTCCGGGGAGAACGGACAGGCAGAAGAGACCTCCGCATCGAAGGCGGACTGGCAGGAGCAGAAACAGATTCAGGCAGCCAAACGGAAAAAGGAAAATGATATCCGCGTCACCGAAGAAGAAATCGAAAGGCTGGAAGACCGGAACCGGAAGATCGACGAAGAATTTGCCCTCCCGGAGACCGGAACGGACGCGGTCCGATGCCAGGAGCTCTCAGAGGAACAGGCGGAAAACAACGCACGGCTTGAGAAGCTCTACGCGCACTGGGAAGAGATCGCGGACCTCTGAGAAACCGGACGTCATGAAAAAAATTCTTCATGAAAACAGAAAGTGCCGCGGCATTCGCCGCTGCACTTTCTTAACTTTCCGGAAAACCTTCGGGTTCCGGGATGAAAAACACCGCTGTATTCAGGATTCTTCCTGAAGTTTCTCCAGATTCTCCCGGACGGCTTTGATGAAATCACCGGTGGAAAGCGGTGTCGGATCCGGAAGCGTCGTGATACGGATCAGATCCCCCGTCATTTTTCCAGACTCGATGGTATCAATGGTCGCTCTCTCCAGGTGATCCGCAAAATCCATCAGGGCAGGAATCCGGTCGAGCTCTCCTCTCTTCCGGAGGGCTCCGCTCCAGGCAAATATCGTTGCGACCGAATTCGTGGAGGTTTCCTCTCCCTTAAGATACTTGTAGTAATGACGCTGAACCGTTCCGTGGGCCGCCTCATACTCATAGTAGCCGTGCGGCGAGACCAGCACCGATGTCATCATGGCCAGAGAGCCGTTTGCGGACGATATCATATCACTCATCACATCGCCGTCGTAATTCTTGCAGGCCCAGATAAAGCCGCCCTCTGATTTCATGATTCTGGCGACGGCATCGTCAATCAGCGTATAGAAATACGTGATGCCGGCCTCCTCAAAATACTTCTTATATTCATTTTCGTACAGATCTTCGAAAATATCCTTGAAACGGTGATCGTACTGCTTGGAAATTGTGTCCTTCGTAGCAAACCAGAGATCCTTGTTGACGGAAAGCGCGTACTCGAAGCAGCTCTTCGCGAAGCTGGTGATCGAATCATCCAGATTGTGGGTGCCCTGAACGATTCCCGGTCCCCTGAATTCGTGAATGGTCATTTCCTTTCCGGCACTTCCGTCGTCCGGGATAAACTGCATGATTACTTTTCCCGGACGGTCCACGATCATCTCGACATTCCGATAGACGTCACCGTATGCGTGACGGGCGATCGTGATCGGCTTTTTCCAGCAGCTGACTGTCGGTTCAATTCCTTTTACCGTGATCGGGGTGCGGAATACCGTCCCGTCCAGCATCGCACGGATCGTCCCGTTCGGGCTCTTCCACATCTCTTTTAATCCGTACTCTTCGACTCGGGCGGCATTGGGCGTGATCGTCGCGCACTTGACACCGACCCCGTATTTCATGATCGCCTCCGCGGCTTCCTTCGTCACCGCGTCGTTCGTCTCGTCGCGGTGTTTCAGACCGAGATCGTAGTATTCCGTCTTCAGATTGATAAACGGAAAAAGCAGCTGTTCTTTAATCATCTGCCAGATAATACGAGTCATCTCATCGCCGTCCATTTCCACGAGCGGCGTTGTCATTTCTATTTTCTGCATTGGCATTTTCTCCTGCTATCAATGTAATGCTTGTCCGGGCTTCAGCGTCCGGAAATACGGTCAATCGCTTTTTTGGTGTTTTCATACGTTCCGAACGCGGTCAGGCGGAAGAAACCTTCTCCGCAGGGACCGAAACCGGACCCGGGCGTTCCGACGATATCCAGCTCGGTCAGAAGATACTCGAAGAAATCCCAGGAGCTCATCTGATTCGGGGTCTTCAGCCAGATGTAGGGTGAATTCACTCCGCCGTAGACTGTATATCCGGCATTTTTCAGCCCCTCATAAATGTATTTTGCGTTGCGCATGTAGTAGCTGATCAGGTCTTTGATCTCCTTCTTTCCTTCCGGCGTGTAGACGGCTTCACCGGCCCTCTGTACGATGTAGGGTGCGCCGTTGTATTTCGTTCCGTGACGTCTTGCCCACAGATCGTGAAGGGAAACGTCTCCCTCGGCCTTCAGCTCGGTCGGAATGACAGTGAAGGCGAGACGGAGTCCGGTAAATCCGGCGGTTTTCGAGAAGCTGCGGAATTCGATTGCACACGTTCTCGCTCCCTCGCACTCATAGATCGAATGCGGAAGGTCCGGCTCCGAGATGTATGCCTCGTAGGCGGCGTCATAAAGAATGACCGCCCCGACACGGTTCGCGTAATCTACCCACTCCTGCAGACATTCCTTTGTAATCGCCTCGCCGGTCGGGTTGTTCGGGAAACAGAGATAGATGAGGTCCGGTCTTTCCTTCGGGAGCTCCGGTACGAAACCATTGGCCTCGGTACAGGGCATGTAGATGAAATCTTTATATCCGTTTGTCGCCGGATCCCATTCTCCGGAGCGGCCGGCCATGACATTCGAGTCGACGTAGACCGGGTAGACCGGGTCGCAGACCGCCACCTTCGCGTCGTCGCTGAAGATCTCCTGAATATTGCCGCAGTCGCACTTCGCACCGTCGGAAACAAAAATCTCATTCGAGTCAATATCGCATCCGAGTCCCCTGTACTCGGCGGCAATGGCGTCACGCAGGAACGGATAGCCGAGATCCGGCGCATATCCCCGGAAGGTAGAGGCGTCCGCCATCTCGTCCACCGCTTTGTGCAGGGCTTTGATGACCGTCGGGGGAAGCGGCTGCGTGACATCTCCGATGCCGAGGCGGATGATCCGGTCCGCTTTTTCCGGATGGGCCTCACTGTAAGCTGCCACTTTTTTCGCGACCGTTGAGAACAGATAGCTGCCCTGAAGTCTCAGATAATTTTCATTTGACTTTACCATATTTAAGCTTCCTTTCATGCAATGCAGATCAATGCTTCTGAAAAACGCCCGCTCAATAATGAACAGGAACGGGCCGGTCTGTACCGGTTTGTCTGTTTCCGGGTACCAGCCGGAGGGAAAAACGGATCTGATATATTCACTCTTCCAGGCAGTCCGCTGCCAGTGCAAGCGCCTCGCAGACGGTCTGTTCCCGGATTTCCCTGCGGCTTCCTGAGAGGAGAAGTTTTTTCACAGTCGTTTTCTTCGCGTCGGCGAACGCGATATAGACAAGTCCGACCGGCTGCTCTTCGCTGCCCCCGGAAGGTCCGGCGATGCCCGTCGCGGAAATCGCCGCATCCGCGGACGCGGCACGCCTGCCACCCTCCGCCATCTCTTTTGCGGTCTGGGAACTGACAGCCGTGTATTTCTCCAGCGTCTCTTTTGATACGCCGGCGAGCAGATGCTTCGCCTCGTCACAGTAGGTGACAAAGGCCGCTTTCAGTACGTCAGAAGACCCGGGGACATTGACGATCGTGGCCGCGATCAGTCCTCCGGTCAGAGACTCCACCGTAGTAATGGTCAGCTGCTTCTTCATCAGAAGGCTGACCAGCCTTTCTTCTCCGGAATCCACCTTTTTTTCCATCAAAATGCAGTCCTTAAACCAAAAACCGTTTTCAAAAAATTACCCGGAATCCGGGCGCCATTTCAGCGCTCGGTTCCGAGAACTTCTTTGTTCTTAACGATATAATCCACCAGAGAAATGACCGTGAGCACAAGGGCGGCGTAAATCAGAACCGTCTCCAGAATGTGCCAGAACTTCCCCGGGAAATTCAGCAGAATGACGATGATCATCGCCATCTGGCAGACCGTCTTGCTCTTGCCCCACCAGCTGGCAGCGATGACAATGCCGTTGTCGGCCGCAATCAGCCGGAAACCGCTGATAATGAATTCACGTGCGATGATGATGATCACGATCCAGTACGGTATTTCGTTCGTGTGAACGAGGCAGATCATGGCAGAGCAGACAAGCAGCTTGTCCGC
The DNA here is from genome assembly GCA_050944685.1 of Bilifractor sp. GTDB lineage: Bacteria > Bacillota > Clostridia > Lachnospirales > Lachnospiraceae > CADBRN01. Next base: position 39,696 of record JBMNRP010000010.1, on the reverse strand, counting down.
GAGCGGGTCCATAAATTTTCCGAAGTCGGTAATCAGATTGTACTTTCTCGCAATATATCCGTCGGCGGTATCGGTCAGGCTCGCCGCGATAAAAATAACGAGTGCGATGTATCTCCCTGCCGCGAACGGAACGCTCATGAAAATAACAAAGAACGGGATCATCGCCATGCGGATCAGCGTCAGCTTGTTTGGCAGGTTCATGGGTATCTCCTTTAACTATAAAATAATGGATAGTAATTCCGCGTTATCGGGATTCCAGCGTTCCGGCCAGGTCGTATTCCGCCGCGCCTTCGATGCGCACACGAACGAAATCTCCGGACTCCAGCGGAACATCCGATGTGACGAAGCAGTAGCCGTCGACACCCGGCGCATCCCCGAACGTTCTCCCGGCGTAGACGTCCTCGGAAGCGAGATAGCCCTCGATCTGAACTTCCATAACCGATCCGACCCGTTCTTTCCCCTTTTCCAGGGAAATCTGCTGCTGTGTCTCCATGATCTCGTCGCGGCGCGCCTGTCGGACTTCGTCATCGATCTGACCGTCCATCTCCGCAGCTTTCGTTCCCTCCTCCCGGGAATAGGCAAAGACGCCGAGACGGTCAAACCTCATCTCCCGGACAAACTCCAGAAGACTTCGGTGCTGCTCCTCCGTTTCTCCCGGAAAACCGCTGATCAGCGTCGTGCGGAGCACAATGTCGGGAATTTCTCTCCGGAGACGTAAGATCAGTTCCGTGAGACCCGCCCGCGTCGTGCGGCGCCCCATTCTTCTCAGAATTTCGTCATCGGCATGCTGGATGGGAAGATCGAGGTAGTGACAGATCTTCGGCTCTTCCTTCATGACCCGGATCAGCTCAGGATAGATCTCCTCCGGATAGCAGTACAGAATCCGGATCCACTTCAGCCAGCGAATCCTGCAGAGCTTCTTCAGCAGAATGTGCAGGGATTTCTTCCCGTATAGATCGACGCCGTAGACCGTCGTCTCCTCTGCGACGAGAATCAGTTCGCGGACGCCTTCGTCCACGAGACCCTGCGCCTCCTCCACCAGTTCCTCCATGGGAACGCTGCGATATCTGCCTCGCAGCGAGGGAATAATGCAGTAGGTGCAGTGTTTATTGCAGCCCTCCGCAATCTTCAGATATTCGTAGTGACCTCCTGTGGTGATCACGCGTTTTTTCTTCTTCCGTCCGGACGGTTCCGTCGCCTTCCGCCTTTCCGGATCGCCCGAGGGGTCTTCCAGAAATATCCCCTTCTTTCCGTCCAGGACAGCCCGGATCGCGTCGTACAGGCGCATCGTGCTTCCGGTGCCGATGATCGCGTCCGCCTCGGGAAATTCCTTCAGGACCTCCTCGCGATAGCGCTCGGCCATGCATCCGGCAATAATCAGCGCCCTGCACTTTCCTTCTTTCCGGTACTTTGCCATCTCCAGGACGGTGTCGATACTTTCCTGCGTCGCATCCTCAATGAAACAGCAGGTATTAATCACGATCACATCCGCTTCGGTCTCCTCATCGGTGACGGAAAATTCACCTTCCGGAAGAGACCCCAGCATATGCTCCGTATCAACCAGGTTCTTATCGCATCCGAGCGACACGAACAGAATCTGAATCATTCTTCAGCTTCTTCCTTCCTCAGAATGTGAACCTTATCCTCATACAGTTCCCGGACGGCTATTGTGAGTGGCTTTTCGGTGGGATCCGCTTCGACCATCGGTTCGTCGCCCGCAACGATCTGACGGGCGCGTCTGGCAGCGGCGATCACAATCGAATAGCGGCTGGTCACAAGCGGGGCCTCGTCCATATCCTGTCCTTCGTTTATTTTACTGATCATTTCCTTATAGGAAGGATGAATCATCATAAGGCATTTCCTCCTCCGTTTTGTATCCGAAAAATCTGTTAATCCGCGTATTTTTTTAATTCCGACTGAAGTCTCCGGATCAGATCCTGACTGCGGACCGCGGCAAACCGCGCCGTCTGAATGATCTGGTGCAGTTCTCCTGTCGTCCGGTCAATGTCGTCGTTGACCAGAACGTAGTCATACAGGCTCATGAGTTCGGACTCCTCCGATGCTCTTTTCATGCGGCGGACGATGACCTCATCCGTCTCTGTCCCTCTGCCGCGAAGCCGTCTCTCGAGCTCCTGCGCTCCCGGCGGCGTCAGAAATACGAGAAGCGAATCCGGACGTCTCTCCTTTACCTTCAGAGCACCCTGCACCTCGATCTCCAGAATCACATTTTTCCCCTCGGAGAGCTTCTCATCCACATAGGACATCGGGGTCCCGTAGTAATGGCCGACATACTGCGCGTATTCCAGAAAAGCGTCTTTCCGGATCATTTCTTCGAACTCTTCCCGGGATTTGAAGAAATATTCCACGCCCTCCCGCTCGCCCGGTCTCGGATCGCGGGTTGTGGCCGAAACGGAAAGCGCATAGCCGTCATATTCCGAGAGAAGTCTCTTCATGATGGTTCCTTTTCCGGATCCGGCAAATCCGGAAACGATCGTCAGTACTCCTCTGCTCATTTCTGCTCCGTCTCCTCATCCGTCATACCATTGGAATTGAACCGCTTCATGATCGTCTCCGGCTGCAGTGCGGAAAGCATGACCCTTCCGTCTGTCAGGATAATCACCGCCTTTGTCTTCCGCCCCTGTGAAGCGTCGATCAGAAGTCCCTGGTCGCGGCTGTTCGCAACCATGCGGCGGATCGGGGCCGAGAGCGGACTCACAACCGCCATCACCTTATCCTCGTTTACACAGTTGCCGAAACCGACATTTATCAGAATAGACATGTTTTCCTCTGCGTACTCTGCGGACAATCCAGTTCCGCGGTATTACTCGATATTCTGAATCTGCTCCCGGACTTTTTCAATCTCCGTTTTCAGATCGATCGCCATGTTGGACGTAATCATATCGTTGGATTTGGAAAGAATCGTGTTCGCTTCGCGGTTCATCTCCTGCGTGAGAAAATCCAGCTTTCTTCCGATCAGTCCGCCTCTTGCCAGCTCCTTGACCATGTTGTCAATGTGGCTGCGCAGGCGCACCGTCTCTTCGTCGGTGCAGATTTTATCCGCAAAGATCACGACCTCCGCCGCGATGCGGCTTTCATCCACAGGCGTGTCCCCGAGCAGGTCTTTTACCTTCCCCATGATTCTGGCTTTATAATTATTCAGAATCGCGGGCTCCCGATGCTCGATCTCAAGCACGTTTTCTCGCATGTGATCCAGTTTCCCGATAATATCGGATTTCAGGGCCTCTCCTTCACGGTTTCTCGCAGCTTTCAGCTGTACGCACGCCTCGCGCAGCGCCTGATCCAGCAGGCTTTTCAGGAGTTCCTCGTCGAGACTTCCCTCCTGGGCACGGAATATATCCGGGAAACGCATCAGACGGGCGACCGTCATGTCGTTCTCCATTCCGAAATCCTGCGAGATAATTCCCGCATACTGGTAATACTGCCGGGCCAGACTCCGGTTATATTTCAAAAGCGCGGCATTCTCCGAATTATCCTCATAGGAAATAAAAACATCGATCTTACCGCGCGAAGCGTATTCCTTTAAAATAGAACGGACAAATGTATCAAGATGGTTGAACCGCTTCGGCATCTTGATATTAAAATCAAGATATCGGTGATTCACGGACTTGATTTCTACGGAAATCTTGTGTTCGTCATCACCAGCCTCTCCGCGGCCGAAACCGGTCATACTGTAAATCATATATTACTCCAATCAAAAACCAATACTTTCTAGATTATACGGCATCAGAAAAGCCTAGTCAAACCAAAAAACTGCGGTTTTCCGCGCGTGCCGGATCCGGCACGCCATCGGAAGCCGCAGTTTCTTAAATCCATCCTGTGACGGATCAGCCCATATTCGCGATCATTCTCGCGTAGCTCTTGCGCTTTGCCCCCTCACGCTGCGCGAACGCATAGCTGGAAGAGGAAGAAGTAATGTTCGCCCAGCCGGGCATTTCAAAACAGGTCAGCCAGACGTAAGCCGCATCCTCCGCGCTTCCGGCGGTCGTCAGTCTCGCCTTCAGGTACGGATAATTTCTCGTATCGTTGATAAAATCGCCCAGAAGATCCAGCTGGGTTTTCAGGTCATCCACTCTCGTTCCGTACTGCTGCGCCTTCTGAAGAAGTTTTGTCTTCGTAAAAGAGCTGGTAAACTGTCCCAGTCCGAAACCGACCTGGTCTGTGGTGAAGTTCCGGTAGGTTCCGTTTTTCACCGCCGCGGCGTAGCCGGAGGGATTGTTGTCAAAACCGATGCTGGCGTCTTTTCCGCCTTTTTTATATCCTCCTTCAATCACACAGGGATTGCAGCCGGACTCGCGGTACAGATTTCCGGCGATTCCGCAGGCCTGTTCTCTTGTGATTCCGTAGGACTGCTGCATATAGGAAACGATCTGAGGAATAGAGGCTCCGTTGCTGATCGTCGCGGTTTTGGAAGAAGCCGAACTGGAATTTTTGGTCGTATCCGAAACGGTTTTCGGAACACCCTTTGCAGCGGCGTACCAGGCAATTCCCTCATCTCTCCACCCGGCTGCGGTCAGCTGGTTCTTTTCATCCACACTCGTCGTAAAGTTATGATTGCAGTTAAACGCATTTACGTTGTAAGAGCGATATACGGGAACCGTGTTCGACGAAGCGGAATACCAACCGATTCCCTCATATTTCCAGCCGACGGCGACGAGCCGGTCACGCTCGGAAGCGGAAAGCGTGTAGTGATGCTCCCCTCCGTTTGCATTATAAAGCCGGTAAACCGGGGATCCGGTGGAAGGAGCGTACCATCCGATCCCTTCGTCGCTCCATCCCAGACGTATCAGACTGTCTCTCTCGGAAGTGCTGGAAGTATAGAAATGTTCACCGCTGTTGCCGTTGTAAACCCGATACATCGCAATCTGGCTCCCCGAAGCGGTTTCCGCCTTCGCGGGAGCGGATCCCCCGGAGACAAGCATCCCCGCCGTCAGCAGCACCGAAAAAAATCGAAGCGCTCCTTTTTTCATGTGTCGATTACCCTCTTTTCGAAAAATACCTTCCATTCCGGCGTCCTCCGCGAGACTCCGAAAAAAGCGGAGCTGATACCAGAACGTGCGTTTAATTAAAACTACATGTTTTTTTAATCTTTTTGTAACATAATACACCAATTTTTGAAAATTGGGAAGTCTGTTTTGTTTTATATACAATCATTCTTATCCAACGGATGCATTCTTCCGGTTCCGGAAGGGTGAGTCCGCCTCTTTTTCCGCCGAATCCGAAACAGAACGGCCGCTGCCAGAGAGGCGCAGAAAACCGATGCAAAAAGCGAAGCGGAAGCCGTATCCCCTGTTTTGGGATTGGAACGGACATGGCCGGTCGTTTTCTCTGATCCGCCGGTCTTCTTCCCCGTCACGTACGAGGTGGGCCTCCGGTATGTTACCGTCTGGTTTTCATCCTCCGGATTTTCATGTTTCGCCACCTGCTCTCCATTTGCCAGGGTGAGGTATTCGTACGCAACGATTTTGCTTGCATCTGCCAGATTCCCGGTGTCGATCACAAAGGTCATCTCCACGGTTCCGTCCGGCTTGTCCGGCGTGAACTTCTTTTCTGAGGTAATCTCTCTCCCGCCTCTGGTATAGGCGGTTCCGCTCTGGTCGACCAGCTTTCCGGTCATCGTATACTCTTTTTGTGGTTCCAGATTGGAATAAGAAACCGTGTCGACCAGTGTGACGGTCCCCCTGTTCCGGATTACCTTTGAGGTCCCGTCCTTTCCCGTCAGGATCGTCGAGATTTCCGGGATGTAAATCGTCTGGGCCTGGTCACGGATATCTTCATGTACGAAAACCGTCACGCCATTATCCGTCATTTTTTCAAAGGCGACCAGCGTCTGACCCTTCAGAGACGAAGCGTCAAACCGGAATACGACTTCTTCCGTTCCGCTCACAGAATCTTCCCCGTCTTCTGACTCCGGCGTTGTGAAAACGGCGGATCCGGTGACTGCTTCTCCTCCCTCGGTCACAGGCTCTCCGGTGGACTGATTCATCAGCGTACCGGTTATCGTATATTCGTGCTCCGGCAGGAGATTTGTGTATGTGACCCTGTCGATGATTTCCGCATTTTTCTTTGCGCCTGTCATCTTTGATCCGGTCCTGGCATCCTTCGCCTCGGTATGGCCGCCGGGAAAATGGATCGTCTGCCCCTCATCATTAAGGTCCTCATGAACCGCAACGATCGTCTCTTCATTATTCTCTCCTTTTGTGGTCATGCTCTCAAAGACGACGACATCTTTTCCCTTTGCGGCCCAGGAGACACCTTCGACCATCAGGTTTTCCGCGTCAAACGAAAAAACAACATCGACCGCCGCCTCATTCCTTTCCGGAATAAATGATTCGCTTTCCGCCGTAATATTTTTTCCGTTTCTGTCCGTCAAAGGCTTCCCGGTTTCTTTGTCCATCAGCATGCCTCTCACCACATAAGACTTGCCCGGCTCAACATTCCGGCAGCTGACGGTATCCGTGATCGTAACGTCTCCGTCCGGCGCCGTGACCGGATTTTTCGTATCCTCTGCCTTCGCCTTTGTTTTGATCTCCGGAAAATCCACTGTCTGATTCGAATCCCCGACATCGGAATGCATCGCGTACCCCGGCACTTCCTCGCGTGCGACCAAGCTCTTTCCCGCCAGATCCTTCGGAGGAACAAATTCAAAAGTTACCGTGACCATTCCGCTGCCTCTCTTTTCGCATGTAAACGGAGTTCTGGCGGTAATAACCTTTCCGTCCGCATCCGTCAGATCCTTTCCGGTCGCCCGGTCCATCAGAGTTCCGACCGCCGTGTAGGTCTTTCCCGGCTTCAGATTTTCATACCGGACCGTATCCACCAGAACAACGGTACTCTGTCCGGCATTGCTCAGGTGATTTCCCGTCGTCCGGTCGGTCAGCGTGGTTCGAATCTTCGGAATGAATACCATCTGTTTCGTGTCATTCAGATCCGTGTGACGGCCGATCTCTTTTCCGTCCAGATATACCTTCTCCGTCGCGACCAGGGTATGTCCTTCCAGACCGGATGCATCAAATGTGAAGGTATTGGTCAGATGCTTCGTGTCCTCCGTGACACGGACGCTGTTTTCCGCCGTCACTTCTCTTCCGCCGACGCATAATACATTTCCGTCGGCTTTGTCATACAGCGCGCCCCTGACCGTGACAACCTTTCCCGAAAGAGAATGAATATTGTCGAGATCAATGGTGTCAATGACCTGCTGATTTCCGTCTGCCTTCAGATACGGATCTCCGTCCGCCTTCGCGAGGGAGGTGTGGACATCCGTGAAATGGATCGTCTGACCCTCATCGTTAATATTCTCATGCGCCGCTACCATCTTTCCTCCGCTCGTCATTCTCTCGAAAACGACAATATCCTTCCCCGCCGCGCTGTAGTTCTTTCCGTCCAGCATCAGAGAAGAGGCGTCCAGACGGAATGTGACCGAAACCGTTCCGGATGCGGAGGAAGGCGACAGCTTTACCGAAGAGACAGCCGCATTCCCCTCCGGGTCCTTCAGAGCTTTTCCCGTGGCTTTGTCCATGATGGTTCCCGTCAGCAGATACGTCTTTCCTGCCATAATATTCCGGTAGGATACCCTGTCCACAATGGTGATTTCACGGTCTGCTTTCGTGAAAGCCGTTCCGGTCTGACCATCCTTTGCCGATGTTTCGATTTTCGGGAAATGGATGGTCTGCCCGGTGTCGTTCAGGTCCGCGTGCGTGAAGTATCCCGGTACCTTTTCTTCGGCTACTGCCGTCTTCCCGGCGAGATCCCCGGCAGCGTCAAACGTGAAGGTGATTTCCACGGTTCCGCTTCCGCCTTCCGCGCAGGTAAATTTTTTGGAACTGGTGACGACTTTCCCGTTCTTGTCTTTGATGTACACGATCTTGTCTTTCGTGGACAGATCTCTGTCCATCAGTTTTCCGTTCACGGTGTAGGTCTTTCCCGGTTTCAGGTTCGTGTAATCCACGGTATCCACAATCGTGACTTTCCCGTTGGCACAGGACAGATGATTTCCCGTTACCTGATCCTTCGCCGTGGTCCTGCCGCCCGGAAAACGGACCATCTGGTTTGTATCGTTCAGGTTATTGTGGCTTGCAATCGTCGTTCCATCTACCGCAATCGTTTCCGTAGCAACAACCGTATGTCCTTCCAGTCCGGAGGCATCGAACTTGAACTCGTTCTTCACCGTGGCTGTTCCGTCGTCGGAAACCGTTCCGGTTGTGCTCGCTGTTACCTGCTTTCCTCCGATTTCAAGCGGTTTCCCCGTGCTCTGGTCATACAGAACTCCGGATACCATGATCGTCTTGCCTGCATAATCATTGCCGTGTATCAGTTTGACGGTATCGGTCAGCACCGCGCCCGCTTTTGCTTCCTCGTAGTGCGCTTCCTCTCCGGTCCCGACCAGTGTAGTACTGGCTGCCGGCTTGTAAGTCGGGGAATCGGCTGCGCTCAGGCTCGAAATGCTGTTTGACGTTTTCACATCACGGATTCCGTTTGCGTCCACTCTGGCGACCAGGACACTGCCGTAAGAAGTCTTGCCATCTATCGAGGTGAAGTTCGCGTCGTTCTTGTATCCCGGTGCCGCTTGCGTCTCACGGATTACGATGGTGCCATACGGAATTTCCATCGTGCTTCCGTCAACCGAATAAACATCATGGCTCGTGACGGAGGAGATCTTAATGGCACTGTTCTCTTCTTTCCATCCGGATTTTACGAGAAAATTTTTCTCGCTCTCATACGGCGTCAGGTAGTGGCTGAGAGAGGTGCTCCTGGCGTTGGGATTGAATACCCGGTACAGCTTCAGGTCGTCGGTGCTGTTGATCCGGAACCGGACTCCCTCCGAGGTCCATCCCATATCTTCATACGCTTTGACCTCGCTCTGCGTCGCTGTATAGAAATGATAGGCACCATCCAATGTCAGCCGCCATATCGGATTCCCGGTCTTGTGCGAGTATCCGGCGATACCGACGAAATAGGAATGAGCTTCCAGGTTGGCGAGAGTCATCGCTTCGGAATAGCTCGTTGTATAGAAGTATTCCTGGTAGTCGTCGCGCTTGACGGCGTAGATCGGAGTACGATCATTTACCAGGTTTTTCTGGCTTTCGATCAGATAATCTATTATGGTTCTGCTTTCATATCTTCCGTCACTCTGCTTCTTTGTCGTGAAGGTCCACTCGCGGGCCGGAACGGTATTACCGATAGCGGAAAGGCTGTCATAGTAGTTCTTATAGTAAGAAACCGTGAACTCCGTCCCTTCCAGGGACGCGGACGATCCTTTTCCGGTCTTTGCAATTGCAATCTCCATCGAGTCAGCGCCCGGCTCATCCACCGCATAAAAGACATGCGGATGGGATGCGTCGTTATCGGATGCTTTGCCATACACATTGATGAACTTGACCGCTGTATTCCGTTTGAAACCCTTCGGAGCCTTCAGCTCTTTGATGTAGTACGTCCCGGATTTCATCTTGACGGTCTGCGAGATTCCGTTGGCATCGGTCTTTAATACCACCGTATTGCCGGAAGTGTCTTTCGCCGCCTTCGTGCACTTGCTGTCCGTGTAGACGCCGTACTGTGCGCCCGCCAGGGAATAGCAGGAATTGCCGTTCGTCATCTGCGGATTGCCGGAACGCTTCTGGAGCTGAAGGTAGCCTTCCTGCTCTTTCCCCTTAAACTCAAGCTGGAAGATGGAGCCGATGGTCTGGTTCGTCGTTCCTTCGCCTGTCCCGGTCACGGCTTCCAGACTCTCAACGGAAAGGACAATATAGGTCTTTTTCCCGGAAGTCCATTTCTTCAGGACACGGATTCCGATACGCCGCTCCGTGTTACTGTTCACGCCGACACGGACATGGTTGCAGAACATATGGATTCCGACATTGTAGCCGTTGTTTCCGTTCCAGTTTCCGTAGGATTTCCCGGTGTTGTTGACATCACGCAGATCGAAATTGACTCCAAAGGCGCTCTTCGAAATACCGAGGTATCCGTTGTGGAGGCTGAACTGATCGGTCAGGGATTTTACGTTTCCACTGGAAATCGTCGTGGCACTGGGCTCGTATCCATGTCCCATATGGGAGTTGCCCCACATCGCACTCGTCTCGACGTACTGCCCGGCATAAAAGGCATTCGGATCGGTTCCGTCAGGAAGAGCCGCAATCGAGGAAAGCGTTCCCACATCGCGTCCGTCCGCAATCGCACCTTTGAATACGGCTTTCACGTTGTCGCTCAGTTCAATCCGGACCGACTCGGTGACACCCGCAAAGCTTCCGATCGTCAGCACGTTCTGATCCGCGTTCCAGGAATACGCATCGGTGTCGATTGCGGCCGTATTGTCGTTGACGTATACGGAGAAATCTTTTTCGGAAAGTTTTTCTTTCTTTCCAGATACCTGCATCTGCATTCCGACATAAGCGAATGCGTCGCCGGAAATCGTGGACCTGACTTCGTTTCCGTCCGCCATCTGAATCGTGACTTCCGTGGAAGCCTTGCGGGATACATCAGCCGGAACCAAGACCTGAAGCTGAATGTCGGCGGAATCTCCGTCGTTCTTCTTTAAGGCATATGCGGAAACAGTTACCATGTTCGAAGCCTTGTCATAGGATACACCGTCCGTGATAACCTGACCTTTGTTGCTGGCACGGGCAAACACATAATCTTTCGCCTCGCAGCTCGCAAATCCGGTCGCCCAGGGCAGTCCCGCATCAATCTGATACGTGCCGTCGTCCGCTTCGTAGATCGGCTGTGTCACGTTAAACTGCATAATGACCCGATTGGTCTTGTTCAGAATAACGGAATCAATCGTGTCGTCCGATTCGATGGCGTCCGCATCCACGCAGAGGTATTTCACGGCTGCGCTTTTTCCTTCCGCAATCTTCTTCTGCTCTCGGGCTTCATTGTCCTCTTTGACCTCGCCCGGAACAAACAGCCAGTCTTTCTTCGCGGCTTCCGCTTTCAGGACCTCCTCTGCATCGCCTTTTGCCTTGCTGAGATACCCCGCCAGTTTGGCAGAGGCTTCCGAGGTAGAATCCGCCACTACATTGTAATCAACGGGTTCGCCGTAGTTACTGGATTCAATCTTGTTTCCCTTATCATCGCAGGCACCGGCAATCAGGGCTTCCTCGATGTTCCCGGGAAGGTAATACTGAGCATCCGCATTGTCATTTCCCGCCGCGCCGACAACGGTAATGCCATCTTCGACAGCACTTCTTACTGCCTCGGCAATGGCCGCATTCTCTTCCGTGCTGTAGGTGTACAGAGGAAGAACGATCATATTGGCTTTCTGCTCCTTTGCATACTCGATACCGGCATAGATCGCGGAAGTATCCCCATACCCATTGGCATCGAGAGCTTTGATCGAGATCAGTTTTGCTTTGCTGTTCTCTGACAGGATCGTTTCCATGGACTTTGTGCCGTGGCCGTTATCATCATCGGTATGGTCACCGATCATGGAAACCGCATCCACGACATTCTTTCCGGACATTCCGCTGTCAATTACCGCGACGGTCTTCTGGTTTCCCACATCCGCGGAATCCGCCAGAGCGTCATTCAGCTCAGAAAACGCGTCGTTCTTCTCGGGGACAATCTGCTGCTCCCCCTTTGCCGCGCCGGATTCTTCCGTCCCGGTTATTTCGGAACGATCTGCCATCACGTGATCGGAATCCTGCGAACCGCTCTCTTCCGGGGATCCCGCCGGATCGCCCGGAATTTCTGTGACTTCGGGCACGGATGATGACACCGTATCCCCCGCTTCTGTCAAATTCCCGATGCCGCCGGCGCCTTTCAGCTTCGTATCCGGAGAGACAAAATCCGCGTGCTTCCGGTAATATGAGTAGGCATTTTCCGCCTCCTCCCCGGAAGAATACTGCAGCAGATACGTATCCTGATAATGCGAGATTTCTCTCCCCGGGTCCGCGATAATATCCGGGTTCCGGACTCCGACGATCAGACGGCCGCTCGAAAAATCGAGACGATCCGCCTCTGATCTGCTGACGGCAGAATCATCAAAAGACCCGGAAATGTCCGCATCTTCCGTATTTCCTCCGGATGGAGCTTCCACATGACCGGACGCCAGGACCGGGAAGGAACCCGGCACCGGCAGAAACAGTATGGCGGTCATCGCCATTGCCCAGATTCGTTTTTTCAGTTTGTTCTTCATATGCCTCCTCCTGAATGCAATTTTGTGGCAGGGTACCGCCCTCTGAAAAGGGTCCGGAAGGCATCAGCATCCCGGAAAAAACAGACGATACTCTCATTAATAATTTCAATAACCCGCCATCCCGCGCGCGCACGACAGGCAGGAATTTTACCTTTCTTCAGGTTAAACAGGGGAATTTTCTGATAAATGAAAGAAAAGAATCACAGAAAAAAAGAGTTAGAAATCAGACCTGTGCGGATCAGACTCCGGCAGGAATATCCGTGCATATCCATAACAGAGGGAAAACAGATCCGGAAAAATGAATCCCGAAAAATGAAACGGCAATCAGCGGGCGGATTTCTCCCCGTCCGGAACGAAATCGAGAATGTAATCGACGGTGCAGTCCAGAACGCTGCAGATGTGTTCGATCGTCTCCATGGAAACATACTTATTCCGTTTCAGACGCGACGTGATATTGGCGCTGTAGCCGGCGAGGCGCTGCAGATCCGACGCGGTCATATTCCGCTCAATCAGAAGATGAAACAGTTTTTTATAACTGACCGCCATGGCAGCTCCTTTCCGCAAAGAATTGAACTATATTGTGAATAATATCATGATATCATGAATTTGTAAATGGTTGAATCACTTTATTTTCACATGTTTCATGTTTCATTCCCCGCCGTTTCTGCTATAATGTGTCTCAAAGAGAGAGGGAGTACAGATATGGCATTTGACGGAATTACCGTGGCCGCGGTTGCCAGCGAACTTGGCAGGGTCCTGACAGGGGGAAAAATCACCAGAATCATACAGCCGGAAAAAGATGAGCTTCTCCTTACCGTAAAATCAAAAGGGGAGACCCATCGTCTTGTGATGTCCGCAAATGCTTCTCTTCCACTGATCTATCTGACCGGTCAGAATCTGACGGCTCCCGATTCCGCCCCCAATTTCTGTATGCTTCTCCGGAAACACATCGGAGGCGGCGCCATCTCCTCGATCACCCAGCCGGGGCTCGAGAGAATCATACGCATTGAAATCCGTCACCGCGATGAGCTCGGCGATCCGGCCATACGGGTCCTGACCATCGAGCTGATGGGAAAGTACAGCAATATTATTCTGCTGGACTCTTCGGATACCATTATCGACGCGATCAAGCGGGTGCCCTCGCACATCAGCTCCGTGCGGGAGGTTCTCCCGGGGCGCGCCTATTTTATTCCACAGACACAGCAAAAACAGGATCCTCTCACGATCAGCGAGGACGATTTTATCCGCACGGTCTGCGAAAAAAACCTGCCGGTCGGAAAAGCGATCTACACAAGCCTGACCGGAATTTCCCCCGTATTTGCGGAGGAGATCTGTTTCCGCGCCTCTATCAGCGGGACCTCCGCCGCGGACGAACTCGATGAGCTCTCTGCGGAGCATCTGGCGCGCACCTTCTCCCTCGCGATGGAGGAAGTCCGTTCGGGACATTTTTCTCCGACTATTTACAAAAAAGAAAAGATTCCTTTTGAATTTTCCGCACTGCCTCTCACGCAGTATGACGCGCTGAATGCGGTGACGTATGATTCCGTCTCGCTCATGCTGCGCACCTACTATGAGCAGCGCGAAGTGCAGACCCGGATCCGGCAGAAATCGTCGGATTTAAGAAAAATTGTCTCGACGCTGACCGAGCGCACCTCCAAGAAGCTGAGCCTTCAGGAAAAACAGCTGCGCGACACGGCGGGGCGGGAAAAATACCGCATCTACGGCGAACTGATCCATTCGTTCGGGTACAATCTCGGAGAAAATGCAACCGTTCTCGAGACAGTCAACTACTACACGGGCAAGCCGGTCCGGATTCCGCTGGATCCCGCGATGACGCCCGCAGAAAACGCGCAGCGCTACTTCGCGAAATACACGAAAATGAAACGCACCGCGGAGGATCTCGAAACCCGGATTCTCTCGACCCGCGCGGAAAAGGATCACCTGGAAAGCATCGGCACATCGCTTGATATCGCGGAAACCGAAGAAGATCTCGGTCAGATTCGCGAAGAACTCGAGCAGTCCGGTTACGTTCGGGCCAGGCGCGGCGGAGGAAAGAAAAAGAAGCGCTCCACTCCCGCCGAACCCCTTCATTTCCGGTCATCGGACGGACACGATATTTTCGTCGGGAAAAACAATCTGCAGAACGAGGAGGTATCCTTCCGGATCGCCTCCGGCAACGACTGGTGGTTCCACGCGAAAAAGATGCCGGGATCCCATGTCATTGTGAAATGCGCCGGCGACGAGCTTCCGGACTCGGTATTTGAAGAAGCCGGCCGTCTTGCCGCATATTACTCGAGCGGAAGGGGCGCGCCGAAGGTTGAAATCGACTACACGCGCCGTAAGAATCTGAAGAAACCCGCGGGCTCAAAACCCGGGTTTGTGATATACCATACAAATTACTCACTCATGGCAGAGCCGGACATCACCGGAATCCAGGCCGTCTGAAGACGAAGCGGATCCGTCCGGCGCCGATTCAGGCAGGATGAATTTTATGGCTAAAAAGAAGCAACAAACACCGGAACATATCCGTCGGCCCGTTGACCGGATACAGGCGGACGTGCACACAGGTCTTACGAACGAGCAGGTCCAGGTCTACCGGAGATGCGGGTGGGGAAATATTTCCGTCGATCCGCCTTCCAAGAGCACGAAAGAAATCGTAAAAAGCAACCTGTTCACATACTTCAACTTCCTGTTCCTTTTTCTTTCGGTCCTCCTCATTATCGTCGGTTCCTTCAAGGATCTGACGTTTCTCCCGGTCATTATCGCCAACACGCTGATCGGAATAATACAGGAGCTCAACGCGAAAAAGGTACTCGACAATCTGTCCGTCATGAACGCTCCGAAGTGCCGCGTCGTGCGCGAGGGACGTGTCAAATCGGTTCCTTCCGAGCGCCTGGTTCTGGATGACATCGTGATCTTCGGGGCCGGAAATCAGATCTGCGCGGACGCCGTCGTCGTGGAAGGAGAAGTCTCGGTCAATGAATCCCTCCTGACCGGTGAGTCGGACGAGATTCAAAAAAAGCCCGGCGATCACCTGATGTCCGGAAGCTTCGTTGTCTCCGGCACGTGCTATGCGAGACTGGAAAAGGTCGGGCCCGATTCCTATATCTCCCGTCTGACCATTCAGGCGAAGGCAAGCAAGGAGGGCGAGCAGTCCGAGATGGTCCGCTCCATGAACCGTCTCGTCATCGTGCTCGGCATTATTATCATCCCGATCGGTATCGTTCTGTTTTATCAGTCCTATTACGTTCTGAAGTCCACCTTCAAGGAGAGCGTCACCTCCATGGTCGCCGCCGTCATCGGGATGATCCCGGAGGGGCTCTTCCTGCTGTCGAGCGTGACATTCGCGGTCAGCGCGGTGAAGCTCGCCCTGAAAAAAGTCCTCGTCCATGACATGAAGTGCATCGAGACACTTGCGCGCGTCGATGTTCTGTGCGTGGATAAAACGGGGACCATCACGGAGAGCGACATGAA
The DNA here is from genome assembly GCA_050944685.1 of Bilifractor sp. Taxonomy (GTDB): domain Bacteria; phylum Bacillota; class Clostridia; order Lachnospirales; family Lachnospiraceae; genus CADBRN01. The sequence continues at coordinate 24,074 of JBMNRP010000010.1, read as the reverse complement.
GGTATCCGGAATCGTCCCGATCGGCGAGGGAGAGGACGAATCCGTCCTGGAGGGAATGCTCGGCGATTTCGCAGCGGCACAGTCCAGGGACAATATCACTATGGCGGCGATGCAGGATTATTTCAGGAATCCCTCCGGCGCGAAAGCGGTTTCGCTGACGGGATTCTCCTCCGCCCACAAATACAGCTCCGTCACCTTCGGGAGCGGTTCCTACGTCCTCGGCGCTCCGGAATTCGTCCTTCGCGGCGACTACGAAACATACCGGGAAATGATCGAGGAACAGAGCCGCAGGGGAAGCCGTGTGCTGGTCTTCGGAAAATATGCCGGTACGCCGGACGGAAACGCCCTCACGCAGGCGGTCACTCCGCTCTGTCTCGTTCTTCTCTCCAATCCGATCCGGAAAGACGCGCCGGAGACATTCCGGTTTTTCGCGGACCAGGGAGTCGAGATCAAAGTAATCTCGGGAGACAATCCGATTACCGTATCGGAAATTGCCAAGCAGGCGGGCATACGGGGCGCCGAAAAATACATCGACGCATCGACGCTGAAAACGGAAAGTGATATTTTCAAGGCCGTCCAGGAGTACACGGTTTTCGGACGGGTTACGCCCAATCAGAAGCGGCAGTTTGTGCGCTGTCTGAAGAAAGCGGGGAGAACCGTGGCCATGACCGGTGACGGTGTCAACGATGTCCTCGCTCTGAAGGATGCGGACTGTTCCGTCGCGATGGCCTCTGGAAGCGACGCGGCCGCTCAGGCATCCCAGCTGGTTCTTCTGGAATCGGATTTCGCCAGAATGCCCGATGTCGTGATGGAAGGCCGTCAGGTCGTCAACAACATGGAGCGCTCCGGAAGCCTGTTTCTGGTCAAGAATATTTTCTCGCTTCTGATCTCGCTGCTCTCGATCTGGTACGGACTGTCCTATCCGCTCCGTCCGTCGCAGATTTCCCTGATCAGCATGTTTACGATCGGCGTTCCTGCCTTCTTCCTGTCTCAGGTTCCGAACCACAACCTGATTCACGGACACTTTATCACGAACATCCTGCTGAAGGCTCTGCCGGCCGGACTGACCGATGCCTTTGTCGTCGGATCCATGGTAATTTTCGGAGAGGTGTTCGATGTGAGCACGATCGATATTTCGACGGCATCCACGATTCTTCTCGGGATCGTCGGCTTCATGATCCTTTACCAGATCAGCAAACCGATGGATAAATACAAGTGGGCGATCTGGATCGGCTGCGTGGGCGCTCTCCTCTTCAGCCTGATCTTCCTCCGGAGCCTCTTCGAAATCACCGGAATGTCCATGCGGTGTGTCCTTTTGTTCGTTATGTTCTCCATCGTCTGCGAGCCGGTTTTCCGGTATCTGACGCGGTTCTTTAACTGGATCACATCCGTCAGGGAAAAGATCCGGAAAAAAATGGCCCGCAGAAAACGGGCGCGCGGAAGAAAAATACGCGTATAAAAATGGAAGAATGCATGCCTCGCTACACGCAAAACGGCGGGCACGCCGGTTCGCTTTTTGAAAGCGTCCCGGCGTGCCCGCCGTTCCTTTCTCTTATTTCAGGGCACTCTGCCCTTGCCTGTGCCATCCGGGCCGATATTCCGGATAACGGACGCATGATCAGACCGGATATGCCTTATTCTCCGGATCCGCTTTGGTCGCGTCCACACCCGTCTGCTGGGCGTCGCGATACTTGAAGAAGTCCGTGGCTACCTGCGGGAACAGAGCGTAGGAAAGGACATCCTCATCCTGCTGTCTGTACGGGGCCACTTCCTTCTCGAACTTCGGAAGGCCGGGCTCCAGGTCATCCGCAAAACGGTGCGTGATCGGCTGCTCGCCGGTCTCTTTGATGGCGCGCTCCTGAAGCTCCCTGTTGACCGGTTTCGTGGTCGCGCCGTATTTCCCGAGAAGAACATCCTTCGTCTCCTGCGTCAGCATCTTATACCGCCCCAGAATAACGTTAAACACAGCCTGCGTTCCGACGATCTGAGAAGACGGGGTGACAAGCGGAGGCTGTCCGAGATCCTCGCGGACACGCGGAACCTCCTCGAGCACTTCATAGAACTTATCCTCCGCGTGCTGTTCCTTCAGCTGGCTGGTCAGGTTGGAGAGCATGCCTCCGGGAACCTGATACTGAAGCGTCTTGATATTGACGCCGAGGTTTTTCGGATTCATCAGACCGTTCTCGAGACACTCCTCACGGTACGGGCGGAAATAATCGGCGATTTCCACCAGAGCGTTCAGATCCAGTCCGGTATCATACGGAGTTCCCTTGAAGGCCTCAACCATAACCTCCGTGGCCGGCTGGGAAGTACCAAGCGCGAAAGGAGAGATGGCGGTATCGATAATATCCACTCCGGCTTCTACCGCTCTCATATAGGTCATGGAAGCGACGCCCGAGGTGTAATGCGTGTGCAGATCAATCGGAAGACTGGTGACCTCTTTCAGGGCCTTGACCAGATCTGTCGCGGCCGTCGGCGTGAGAAGTCCGGCCATATCCTTGATGCAGATTGAGTCGGCTCCCATCTCCTCGATACCCTTTGCTTTTTTCGTCCAGTATTCCAGATCGTAGGCGTCCCCGATGGTGTAGGAAAGCGCGACCTGCGCGTGAGCCTTCTCTTTATTGGCCGCCTTGACACACGTCTCCAGGTTTCGGAGATCGTTCATGCAGTCGAAGATACGGATGATATCAATGCCGTTGGCAACAGATTTCTGAACAAAATATTCCACGACATCGTCCGGATACGGCTTGTATCCGAGGATATTCTGTCCGCGAAACAGCATCTGAAGCTTCGTGTTCTTGAACCCGTCCCGGAGCTTCCTCAGTCTCTCCCACGGATCCTCGTGCAGGAAACGCAGGCACGAATCGAAAGTCGCGCCTCCCCAGCACTCTACGGAATAGTAGCCGATCTTGTCCATCTTGTCGACAATCGGCAGCATCTCCTCGGTCGGCATTCTCGTCGCAATCAGCGACTGATGCGCGTCACGAAGAATCGTCTCCATTATTTTTACAGGCTTTTTTTCTGCTTCAGCCATAGAATTATTCCTCCTGTCGAATTCATCCGCTCCGGCGTGAACCAGCACCTGCCTTCCACGCCGGGAACAGAATTCTTATACTCCGAAAATTGCCATAAAGGTACCGGCCGCAACTGCGGTACCAATTACTCCGGCCACGTTCGGTCCCATTGCGTGCATCAGCAGGAAGTTCGTCGGATCCGCCTCCGCTCCAACTTTCTGGGAAACACGCGCGGCCATCGGGACAGCTGATACGCCGGCAGACCCGATCAGCGGATTGATCTTTCCGTGGGTCAGCTTACACAATAGTTTACCGAGCCAGACTCCTCCGGCGGTTCCGAAACAGAAAGCCACAAGTCCGAGGAAAACGATCTTCAGCGTCGTAACGTTCAGGAAGGATTCCGCGCTCGTGGTCGCTCCGACCGAAGTGCCCAGAAGAATAACCACGATATACATCATGGCGTTGGATGCTGTTTCCTGCAGCTGATGAACGACGCCGCACTCGCGGAACAGATTTCCGAGCATCAGCATTCCGACCAGCGGAGCGGTCGTCGGCAGAATCAGACAGACGACAAGAGTGATCACGATCGGAAACAGAATTTTCTCCAGCTTGGAAACCGGACGAAGCTGCTCCATCTTGATCTTCCGCTCTTCCTCCGTCGTGAAAAGCTTCATGATCGGCGGCTGAATGATCGGAACCAGAGACATGTAGGAATAGGCCGCAACGGCGATCGGCCCCATCAGGGACGTCTGGCCCAGTTTTCCGCAGAGGAAAATGGAGGTCGGTCCGTCGGCTCCTCCGATAATGGAGATGGCAGCGGCCGCTTTCCCGTTGAACCCCAGAAGGATGGCCAGGAAATACGCCACGTAGATTCCCAGCTGAGCAGCCGCACCCATCAGGAAACTGATCGGATTGGCGATCAGCGGGCCGAAGTCCGTCATCGCACCGACGCCCATGAAGATCAGCGAGGGCAATATACTCCACTGATCCAGCTGGAAGAAGTAATACAGCAGGCCTCCCGCGTGGCTGACGCCGGCGGTGTCGACGTACGGGGCGGCAATGATATCCGGATAGATATTGACCAGCAGCATTCCGAACGAAATCGGAATCAGCAGCAGCGGCTCAAAATCATGTTTGATCGCAAGATAAAGAAAGACAAAGGCAACGACAATCATCAGATAGTTGCCCCAGGTCCGATTGGCGAAAGCAGTCTGCTGAAACAGATTCGCCAACGTTTGAGAAATACTTGACATGATCTACCTCCGATGGCCTTTAGTTCATGGTCGCGAGGACATCGCCAGATTCAATCGCATCCCCTGTGCTGACATTGATGGAAGCAACCGTTCCATCCTGCGGAGCGACGACCGGAATCTCCATCTTCATCGCTTCAAGGGTGACAACCGCGTCACCGGCCTTTACCGCGCTTCCGGCGGGAGCGTCGATCTTGACAACCTTGCCCGGAACGGAGGCTGTGATCTCAACGGATCCCGCGCTCCCGGAGGAAGCCGGGGCTGCCTTCGGAGCCGGAGCCGGTGCTGCAGCCGGAGCCGCTTTCGGAGCAGCTGCCGGGGCGGACGAAGCGGACGCGCCGCCTTCTTCTACGGTTACATCATAGACGGTTCCATTAACGGTAACTTTATACGTTTTCATGAGCGTTTTCCTCCTTAAGCTCTTTTCCATTTTCTGCCGGCAGTGTGACTGTGAATCGAACGGACGTAATAACCGTTCCCGCCGGACGGCTGTTCTTCTTCTGCCATGGCGATAGCGGCCGCGATGGCAGCTGCGATCTCTTCCTCTTTTCCGCTGGCCGGAACCGCCTGTTTTTCGGGAGCAGGCGCGGCGGGCGCCGGAGACGGTGCCGCCCTCTTCACCGGTTCCTCCTCTTTCGTCTTTCCTTTTCCGACGTACTTAAACAGAGAAATGACGAAGGCCAGGAAAATCAGGACCACAAAGACCAGTATCAGGCCGACGAGCATATTGGAACCCGCCTGTTCCATCTTTATACTCAGAGGAAAATCCGGATTGACCACGAAGTTAACCGGCACCGGCTGATCGTCTTCGTAGTCGTAATAAATTTCAATCGTCGCGTTGTAGTTACTAAATTCCACCTTCGTCTGGGAAACGATCTGGTCGCCGGAATCGTCGACCGTCGTATCGCCCACCTTCTGATAGGCACCGAGCGTTTCCTGGTTGTCACGAACCGCGTCTACCGCAACCTGGGCAAAATCGCCCTGTTCACGGATCGCGTCGAGCGTCTCTTCGTCAGCGGTATAGAGCTGATCGATTGTAGATGCCGCATAGCTGGCAATCGCCGTCTTCATGTCATCTGACAGGGATTCCGCGGCGAAAACCGTGACAGCGCCAGAAAAGAGCATGATCAGCGACAGGGCCAGAACCAGAAGCGCTTTTGACTGTTTCTTAATGATCTTCATCACGCCTCCCGTTAAATCGTCCCGTGCTTCTTTGCCGGACGGGATTCTCTTTTCGTAAAGAGCATCTCAATGGACCCGATCAGATACTGTCTTGTCTCTTCGGGCTCGATGACTGTGTCTACATATCCTCTCGCCGCGGCCGAATCCACGCTGTTCTGAAGGTCATTGTACTCTTTTGCCTTTTTCTTCAGCGTTGCGGCATCTGCGGAATCATACATGATCTTAGCGGCTTCTTTGCCGTCCATCATTCCGAATTTCGCGCCGGTCCACGCATATACCATGTCCGCGCCGACAGACTTGCTGTTCATAATCAGTCCGGCGGTACCAAAAGCCTTTCCGGTAATCACATTGATCTTCGGGGTCGTCGCGTTGGTAAGCGCGTATACCAGATCCGCGGCAGCTTTCGCAATGTGCGTCTCGGAACACTTCGTGGCCTTGAACCCATCGACATTGGTCAGCGTAACCAGCGGGATGGAAAAAGCATCGCAGAACTTCACGAAGGAAGCCGCTTTTTTCAATCCCTTCGTGGAAATCGTTCCGTCAAATACTTCACCGGACGTTCCGTCCTCATTGTATTTGATGCTGCGGTTGGCAACCGCGCCGACCGTGGTTCCGCCCATTACGATGAAAGCGGTAACGACGTCCTCGCCGTAAGCCTTCTTCACCTCGACGCAGGTCTGATTATCCGACAGGCGCGGCAGCAGGAGTGCCGGGTCGTCGATGCAGTTCGCCGCGTCAGGAATCAAACGGTTGAGATCGTCCGAAACCTCTCCATAATACATATCATCCTGATTGTTGGAGGGAAGAATCGTGACAAGCTCACGGATCTTGATGAGGATCTCCTCTTCCGTTCCGGTGAAATCGGCCAGGCCGCTGTTCTCACTCTGGAATTTTGCAGAAGAAGTGTCACACCTGGACTCGTGATTTCCTGCCAGAGCGTTCGGAGAATTGACGAAAAGACTGGCCTTTTCCGTCTCCATAAAGGTGAAATCGGAAAGAGCCGGGATCAGCGCCATACCGCCGCCGCAAGTCCCGAATACCGCCGTGATCATTGGTACGACACCGGACGCGTCGCTCATGGCCTTATAGATCTCTCCAAAAGCGTTCAGAGCGTCCGAAGCCTCCTCGAGTCTCATGCCGGCGCAGTCGGCAAAGCCGATCACGGGAGCTCCCATTTTCACTGCCATCTGGAAGAGACGGACAATCTTTTTCGCGTGCATCTCGCCGATCGTGCCCTTCATGACCGAAAAATCCTGGCTGTAAATATAGACCAGGTTGTCATTGATCAGACCGTAGCCGGTGATGACGCCGTCAGATGGCTGTTTCTTCTCCGACAGGTTGAAATCCGTGCTGCGCGCGGTGACGCCGGCACCGATCTCAACGAAACTGCCCGGATCCAGAAGCGACGTAATTCTCGCCCCCGCCGAACTATCCATCGTGCTCATGTTGTATTACCTCCAAATCTAATGAATATCCATTAAACCTCATGATAAAAAATTCACTATTAATATTAGCGGTTTTTCACAACCTTTTCAATGTAATTTTTGCCGAATTTGTACGTCAAAAAAAACAAAGTGGGGTAACAGTTTACAAAACTGGTGATTTTTCACGAAAACAGAAAAGAAATCCGAAAAGATCCGGGCTGTCAAACCCGTATCTTTTCGGATCCCTCCATATCACCGCCGGACCCGATTTCCGCCTCCGCTTCTTCCCGGAAATCTTCCATCTGGACCGCCGTCGGTTCGGGAAGATGATCGGTGGAAGAAAGGCCGAAATTCCGGAGAAATTTGTCCGTCGTGGCGAACAGAATCGGCCGGCCGGGGGCGTTGAGGCGCCCCACCTCTTTGATAAGCTCATACTCGATGAGCTTGTTGACCGCATGATCGGACTTCACGCCGCGGATACGCTCGATTTCCGCCTTGGTTACCGGCTGCCGGTACGCGATGATGGAAAGGGTTTCCAGCAGAACGTCTGTCAGACGCGGTTTCGCCGGATGACTTGCGATCCGGATGAGATCGGGGTAATACTGTTTTTTCGTCACGAACTGCCACGCCCCGTTCAGCTCGATCAGCCGGATCCCGTGCTCCCGGGCGCGGTACCTCTCCTGAATGCGCAAAAGGAGCGATTCGGTGTCCTGTTCGGATAATCCGGCCGCTTCCGCGAGGGCGGAAAGCCGGATCGGATCTCCCGCGGAAAACAGAACCGCCTCCAGGGCGCCCTCCGGACTATGCTCTTCGGATTCCTCCGGGTCCACGAAATCAACGGAGTTTTCGGATCCCTCCAGTGAAATCTGTTCGTATTGCATGATTGGCCCCCTCCTTTAACCGGCCTTTTCCAGGGAATCAATCTCGATATCCCCGAATATTTCCTTCTGCGTGATCCGGATATCACCGGTCCGGATCAGCTCCAGAACCGCAAGAAAGGTCGTGATGACCTGCATCCGGGAGTGCTGTTTTTCCAACAGGGTGCGGAAAGAAAAATGGCGGTTTTTCCTCGCGTAATTCCGGACGTACGAAAGCTTTTCCGGAAGCGTCACATCCTCCTTCTCGATCTCGCCGAATTTGCTGCGGATCGGATCGATCTTATCCTGGCGGCGGCGCATGACAAATTCAAAAACCTCCTGCAGACGGTCGAGCGTCACGTCGGAAAGAAGCTCCTCTGTGTCCACCGGAGGGCGATAGGCGAGAACCTCGGGGGGAAAACCGGGTTCTCTGGGAATCAGCTCGCCCGTCAGATCCGACCGGTCGCGCAGGCGGCCCGCCATGTACTTATACTGCTTGTACTCCAGCAGGGTCCGCACCAGCTCCGCGCGGGGATCCTCCTCTTCTTCATCCTCCGTCTCTTCCTTCGGAAGAAGCATGCGGCACTTGATGTCAATCAGAGTCGCGGCCATGACCATAAACTCGCTCGTGGTTTCCATGTCCTCGGTGTTCATGGAGGAAACATAATCCAGATACTGATCCGTGATCTCGGAAATCGGGATATCATATATGTCGATTTTGTTTTTGTCAATCAGGTGCAGAAGAAGGTCCAGCGGCCCCTCAAAAACCTGAAGCTTTACATCTATTTCTGCCAATTGAAAAATCCTGCCTGTCAAAAATTACGGGTTAACCAGAATGTCCAGTGCCACCAGTTCCCTGGGATTGTGAATGCGGAACGGAATCGTGTGCTCTCCCAGTCCTGCCCCTACCATCAGATATTTTCCGTTCCGCTCGGTCAGACCGTGGACGTACTTCGGAAAAATCCGGAAATCCGGGGAGACCAGCCCCCTCGTCTTTCCCAGCCGGGCAATTCCTCCGTGGCAGTGGCCGCAGAGAGTCAGATCCGCGCCGTAGGCGTAATAGGTTCTGAAGTAATACGGGTTATGCGCGAGAAGGATGGAAACCTCATCCGCCGGCGGTCTCCCCAGACGGTTAAACAGCATTTCCGGCTCCATGCGGCATCTGCGGAACCTCTGATAATAGCGGGTCCCCGCGTTAAAGCCGATCAGACGGACCGGAAGTCCGCGGATCCAGAGATCCGAGACATGGTTCCCAAGAAAATGGACGCCCGCCTTCCGGAGCGGGACCATATAGTCGCGGTACAGGCTCCCGTAAACCTCCGGGTAAAGCCTGCTGCGGTATTCGTGATTGCCGGAGGCCGCGTAGACCGGAAATTCATCCGCGAGCCGAAGCATAAAGCTTCTGGCCGGCTCCGGTCCGTATCCGGGCGCGGCGATCAGCATATCGCCTCCCACCAGAACCAGATCCGGGCGGTACCGACGCAGGGCATGAAAAAGAAACTCCGACTCCTCCGGGCCGCACGCGTTATGCATATCCGTCAGAAAAGCCACACGGAGAGACCCCTCCGGGAGCAGATCTCTCCGGATCACAATCTTCTGTCGGTTGACTACTGTTTTTTTCATATCATTCATTTGCTTTCCGGATCGCTCCGGGAACTCACACGTCCGCCGGACTCCCCGGCCATGCAGAAAGGAAGCGGGAACCGGCACCGGCCGTCACCCGCGGGAATCTTCTGAAATATGAGTAAGAGCCCTGACTTTTGTCAGAGCTCTTCGACATGCAAAATTAATTATATTTGCGCTTTCTCGCTGCTTCGGATTTTTTCTTACGACGAACACTGGGTTTCTCGTAATGCTCTCTCTTGCGGATCTCCTGCTGGATACCCGCCTTTGCACAGCTACGCTTAAATCTGCGCAAAGCGCTGTCCAATGTCTCGTTTTCTTTTACGATTACATTAGCCATTGCCCAAACCTGACCTCCCTCCAGTTACAAGATTGTGCTAAATACAACTGTTTGGGTATTTTTGCACTTTAATCATAATAGCAGTTTTTATTTGGAACGTCAACGCTTTTCTGAAATCTGCTCCGCGAGAAGTTCCGGCGCCCTGCGGATCATTTCCGGTATGGCATCCGGATTCTTTCCTCCCGCCTGCGCCATGTTCGGCCGTCCGCCTCCGCCGCCGCCGACGATCTTCGCCGCCGCACGGACCAGATTTCCGGCGTGAACTCCCTTTTTCACTGCCTCATCCGTGGCCATGACGACCAGAGAAACCTTTCCGCCCTTCGCCGAAGCCAGAAGAACGACGCCCTCACCGATCTTCTCTTTCATCTGGTCACCGAGATTTCTCAGTTCATTTCCGTCCGTATCCGGAACCGGGACGGCCAGAAACTTCACCCCGTTCACATTCTGAACGCGCTCGGTCACATCACCGAGTGACTCATTGGCCAGCTGATTTTTCAGTTTCTCATTTTCAGAAGACAGCGACCTGACCTCTGCCTGCAGATGGCGGATGCGCTCCGGCACCTCGGCCGGATCGGTCTTCAGCGCGCGGGCCGCAGCCTCGAGCGTCGAGGACTGTTTCTCGTAGTAATGAATCAGATTCGTCCCCGTGAGAGCCTCGATCCGGCGGACTCCGGAGGAAATTCCGGACTCGGAGAGAATCTTGAAGAACAGAATCTCAGACGTATTGGAAACGTGCGTTCCTCCGCAGAGCTCCTTCGAAAAATCTCCCATGGAAACGACGCGGACCACGTCACCGTACTTCTCGTCAAACAGGGCCATCGCTCCGGTTTTCCTCGCCTCCTCGAGGGACATCAGATCCGTATGGACCGGAAGCGAAGAGGCGATCTGCTGATTGACGATATTCTCGACGCGGTCAATCTCTTCCTTCGTCATCGCCTGGAAATGGGCGAAGTCAAAGCGGAGACGCGTCGGAGAGACGAAGGAACCCTTCTGAGCGACATGATCCCCGAGAACGATTTTCAGCGCTTTCTGAAGAAGATGCGTCGCACTGTGATTCCTTGCGGTAGCAAGACGGGCATTCCGGTCCACGGAAAGCGTAACCTTCTCTCCGGTCTCAAGCATGCCGGATTCCATCTTTCCGACGTGGCCGATCTTCCCGCCGCGCAGATGAATCGTATCGGAGACGACGAATTTGCCGTTTGCGGACTCAATCACGCCGACATCGCCGGTCTGTCCGCCCATCGTTCCGTAGAACGGGGTCTTCGCGGTAATGATCGTTCCGCTCTCTCCCTCGCTCAGAGTATCTTTCAGCTCTTTTTCCCCCGTGATCACAAGGATCTGAGACTCATCGGTCAGATGATCGAAATAGCCGTCAAACTCGCTGGTGACGGACGGATCGATCTGATCGTAAACCGTCGCGTCGGCCCCCATGTAGTTGCTGACGGCACGCGCATTTCTCGCGGTCTCCTGCTGAATCTTCATGCATTTTTCAAACTCCACGCGGTCGTAGGTGTATCCCTTTTCCGCCAGGATCTCTTCGGTCAGATCCGCCGGAAATCCGAACGTATCGTAGAGCTTGAACGCGTCTGCTCCGTCGAGCACGGTCTTTCCGGATTCCGAGAGCTTCTTCTCCATTTCGCGCAGGATACCGAGTCCCTGATCCAGCGTGCGGTTGAACTGGTCCTCCTCATTGGTCAGAACCCTGACGATAAAGTTCTTCCGTTCTTCCAGTTCCGGATAGGCGACCCTGCTGTCCTCAATGACACGGCAGGCGAGCTCCGCAAGGAACGGATGGTCAATTCCGAGAAGTCTTCCGTGACGGGCAGCGCGACGGATCAGGCGGCGCAGGACGTAGCCGCGGCCTTCGTTCGTCGGCATTATTCCGTCGGAAATCATGAACGTCGCGGAGCGTATGTGATCCGTGATGACGCGGACCGACACGTCTGTCTCATGCTTCTTCCCATACTCGACGCCGGCGATGCGGCAGACCTCATCCCGCAGCGCCCGGATGGTATCGACGTCAAAAATCGAGTCGACGTCCTGGACGACGACCGCCAGGCGCTCCAGACCCATTCCGGTATCGATGTTTTTGTGCTCCAGTTCGGAATAGTGGCCATTTCCGTCGTTGTCAAACTGGCTGAAAACGATATTCCAGACCTCCATGTAGCGGTCACAGTCGCACCCGACCGTACAGGTCGGCTTCCCGCAGCCGTACTTCTCGCCGCGGTCGTAGTATATCTCGGAACACGGTCCGCACGGTCCGCTTCCGTGCTCCCAGAAATTGTCCTCCTTGCCGAAGCGGAAGATGCGCTCCGGAGCGATTCCGATGTCATCGCGCCAGATATTGAAAGCCTCATCATCGTCCACATAGACGGACGGATACAGACGGTCGGGATCAAGTCCCACGACCTTCGTCAGAAATTCCCACGCCCACGGGATCGATTCTTTCTTGAAATAATCTCCGAACGAAAAGTTCCCCAGCATCTCAAAAAACGTCCCGTGCCGGGAGGTCTTTCCCACATTCTCGATGTCACCCGTCCGGATGCATTTCTGACAGGTCGTCACGCGCGTTCTCGGAGGGATCTCCATCCCGGTGAAATACGGCTTCAGCGGAGCCATGCCGGAATTGATAATCAGAAGGCTGTTGTCATTGTGGGGAATCAGAGAAAAGCTGGGGAGACGCAGATGCCCCTTGCTCTCGAAGAATTTCAGAAACATCTCTCTCAGCTCGTTCAGACCATATTTTTTCATCGGTCGGTTACGCTCCTTTCAATTTTCGCATGCAGATTCCATCTTAGCACACGTCAATTCCCGAGGCAAATTTTTTTAAAGTTCTTCTTCCCCTTCTTCAGAAGAATCCCGTCCTCCGGAATGTCGTCCTTCGCGATCTCATACCTGAAATCCGGGATCTTCTCTCCTCCGAGCGTGACGCCTCCCTGCTGAACGGCACGTCTTCCCTCGGATCTGGTCTTCACGAGTTCTGCTTTCACAAGCAGTGAAATAATGTCAATTTTATCATCGGTGAAATCCTCCTCCGACAGCGTGGCGGTCGGCATCTCCGCGCCCTCCGCAGTACCTCCGGCAAAGAGAGCCTTCGCTCCCGCCTCCGCCTTCTTCGCCTCTTCCTCTCCGTGCACGAGAGACGTCAGCTGGAACGCGAGGATCTCCTTTGCCTCATTCAGGCGGCTTCCCTCCCAGTGATCCATCTCGTCGATCTGCTCGAGCGGAAGGAAGGTCAGCATGCGCAGGCATTTGAGGACATCCGAGTCCGCGACATTTCTCCAGTACTGGTAAAAATCGTAGGGAGAGGTCTTCTCCGGGTCGAGCCAGACCGCGCCGGACTGCGTCTTGCCCATCTTTTTGCCCTCCGAATTCAGCAGCAGGTTGATGGTCATCGCGTAGGCATCCTTGTGCAGGATCCGACGGATCAGCTCCGTTCCGCCGAGCATGTTGGACCACTGATCGTCTCCTCCGAACTGCATATTGCAGCCGTATTTTTTGTAGAGCATGTAGAAATCGTAGCTCTGCATCGGCATGTAGTTAAATTCCAGGAACGAGAGACCCCTCTCCATTCTCTGCTCGTAGCACTTCGCCCGGAGCATGTTGTTGACGGAAAAATGCGGTCCGACCTCTCGGATGAAATCAATATAATTCAGATTCATCAGCCAGTCCGCGTTGTTGACCATGATCGCTTTCCCGTCGGAAAAATCGATGAAGCGGCTCATCTGAACCTTGAAGCAGTCAATGTTGTGCTGGATCACTTCCGGCGTCAGCATCTTTCTCATATCCGTGCGTCCGGAGGGATCCCCGATCATACCGGTTCCTCCCCCGAGCAGGGCAATCGGTTTGTTTCCTGCCATCTGCAGCCGCTTCATCAGGCACAGCGCCATGAAATGGCCGACGTGGAGGCTGTCCGCCGTCGGGTCAAAACCGATATAGAAAACCGCCTTTCCGGTATTCACCAGCTCGCGGACTTCTTTTTCATCCGTGACCTGTGCAATCAGATCTCTCGCGATCAGTTCCTCGTAAATCTGCATGTTCCGTCTCTCCTTCAATCTTTATTATCCTGAAATTTTCTGAAAGTCTGCTTTAAAAAGAAGCCCACGTCTCACGATTCCGCTCCCGGGTCCTCGAGGAGGTCGTCCCCGTCCGCGGCCGTCGTGGCGAGCACGTCGCATCTCTCGTTCTGCTCATCCCCGTCGTGCCCTCTCACCCAGACAAACGAGACCTGGTGGGGCGCCATCGCCGCCAGAAGACGCTTCCAGAGATCCACGTTCTTCACCGGCTCATTTTTTCCGCGCTTCCATCCTTTTTTCCGCCAGCTGTCGATCCAGTGCCGGTTAAACGCGTTGACAATATACTGAGAATCCGAATGAACCCTCACCTCGCACGGAACACGGAGCGCTTCCAGCGCCGCGATGACGGCCATCAGCTCCATACGGTTATTCGTCGTTTTCTTATAGCCCGCGGAAAGCTCTTTTTCATGAAGCTCTCCCGCGGAATCCACAAACCGCAGGACCGCACCGTAGCCTCCCGGCCCGTCCGGATTTCCCCTGGCAGCGCCGTCTGTGTAGATATCGACCTGTTTCAAAAATATCATACCCCTTCTTTATTTCCTGGTTTTTTTCTTCTCCTTCGGCTTTCTCTCCGGCCTCCTGCTCTTTTTTTCTTCCTCCAGGAACTGCTTCGCAAGCGTCTCGCCGATGGCTCCCGCATCCTCCGCGGAACCGTCCGCCTGTCCGCTCTTCATTTTCCTCAGCTTCTTGTCGTAGCAGAGGCCGCGCAAAACCAGATGATCTCCCTGAACGACGGCGTAGGCGGAAACCGTCCGCTGTTCTCCGTCGGTCATGAGCCGGGCGAACGCACGCTCCGACACCGCCTCGCAGGCGGCCTTCGGGTCCGAAAATCCGCTCAGGAACGAGTAATCCTCTTCTGCCCTTCCCTGGGCAGCCAGGATTCCTGCGCCCACCTCTGGCATAATCTCCTCCGGAGCGAAATAGCGGCTGATCCGGCCGGAGAACCCGGACAGAATCAGATCCGACGCGGGCAGCACCAGAGCACTGTAATGGCCAGAGTCAAGCCGCTCCAGCATCTCCGGAATCGAACCCCTGGCAACGGCAAAGCGAAATCCCCGGTAGAGCTTTCTCAGCTGAATCGCGCGCATCCTCGTCGTCGTGGCCATCGGCCGCTCAGGATCCGGCGCGTCCTTTCCCTTTGGCAGGACGAGGGCGTCTCTCGCCTCCCCGCGCTTTGCATAGGCGACGATCGGCAGCTCGTCCGGAATCTGGTACGGGATTTCCGTAAGGCTGCGGAAACTCAGATCCGTCAGTCCGTTTCTCAGAGAATCCTCCAGAACATTTTCACTCTCGACGGAAGCCGCCTCTTTCGACAGCTTTTTCCCCGAAGTCCGGACCGAGATGGTCACCACCTCGAGATCCGGGTGCTCCTGCCCGAGATAATCCGTCAGGATTCTGTTTTTCTTTTAACTGAGTTCCCCTTCAATACTTCCGATTGTAACTTTTTTCCCCTTTTTCAATTGACTCCCTCAGATCGCATTTCTATGCTGTGATGCAGTATCTCACCGGTTGGCCAGTTCTTTCGCGATATCCTTCCAGGTGATCCCCTTCTCCACCATCAGAACCATGAGATGATACAGGAAATCGGAAATTTCGTAGACCGACTCCCTTGCGTCCGGATTCTTGGCGGCAATGATGATCTCTGCCGATTCCTCTCCCACCTTTTTCAAAATCTTGTCGATCCCCTTATCGAAAAGATAATTGGTGTAGGAGCCCTCCTTCGGATGGACACGGCGGTCCGCAATCACCCCGTATACGTCCTCGAGGACGGCGGTGAGATTCTGCTTGGAGGCGTCGGCATCAATCAGACTGCGGTAAAAGCAGCTCCGGTTTCCGGTGTGGCAGGCGGCTCCGATCTGAACCACCTTCGCGAGAATGGTATCCTTGTCGCAGTCAATTTTCATCTCCCGGACAAACTGGAAGTGACCGCTGGTATCTCCCTTCTCCCAGAGCTCATTGCGGCTCCGGCTCCAGTACGTCATCCTTCCGCTCTTCATCGTCGCGTCAAACGATTCCCCGTTCATATAGGCGACCATCAGAACTTCGTCGTTCTCCACGTCCTGTACAACACAGGGAACGAGTCCGTTCGCGTCTGTCTTCAGATCCTGCCAGGAAAACAGCGGGCGGAAACCGAGCTCATAGGTGAGCGACTCGCACATCTGAGCCGCGTCGTCATGGGCAATCACCCCGATGTCGGTCATCCCGGCGATTTTCCCGGCGATCGACCGGTCACAGAGGATCGCGGAAACGTATTCGCCAATCCGCTCTTTCTGACTCTCAAACACCGAAACGTCAGGAATATAGACCGCGATCCGTTTTTTCCCGAAGCGCTTCGAGACCTCTTCGGTCATCTCAATATCCGCTTCTTTGGAATAATTGAGAACCGCCTTGTCGCATCCCGCGTAAATCAGCTTTTTCACATCCTCGGCGCGTTTCACATTGCCCGCGCCAATCACCGGAACGACGGCATTTTCCGTGAGAACATGCATCGCGTCCAGATTGACGTCATGCTCCCTGTCCCCATCGGAAAAATCAAATACGACGAGCGCTCTCGCCCCGCCGTCACGAAAATTCACAGCCATATCCGCCAGATTTTCTCCGGTCTGCCTGCCATCTCTGACACCCTGAAATCCCTGCATCGCCCGTCCGTTTTTCAGATAGACGCAGGGAATCTGATTTTCCTTCACTGCACACTCCTTATAAAAAATCCGGATCACCCGGCCTTTCCATCCGATTCTGCAAAAAAAGCCGGAGGATCCTTTCATCTCCTGTATGGTTCAGAGGCTTCCCTTTGTCGACAGCACGTCCGTGATCCGGGGATCCTTCATCGTGGCCATGTCCAGCGTCTTCGCAAACGACTTGAACAGAGCCTCTGCCTTGTGATGATCATTCATCCCGCTGAGGATTCTCATATGGAGATTCATGCCCGCGGAATAAGAGACGGCGTAGAAAAATTCACGGACCATCTGCGTCGACATGTCTCCCGTTTTTTCCCCGGAAAACTCTCCCTCAAAGACAAAATACGGGCGGCCGCACAGATCACACGCCGTCATGACAAGTGTCTCGTCCATCGGGAGAATGCTGCTCCCGTACCTGCGGATGCCCTTCTTGTCCCCGAGAGCCTTTTCAATCGCGTTCCCGAGGACGATTCCCGTATCCTCCACCGTATGATGGTCGTCGACCTGCAGATCTCCTTTCACCTTCACCTCCAGATCAAAGAGACCGTGCTTCGCGAATCCCGTCAGCATATGGTCGAAAAAGCCGACTCCGGTATCGATGTGAGAGATTCCGCTCCCGTCCAGATTCAGGGAGACGGAGATATCGGTTTCCTTTGTTTTTCTGGTGATTTCCGCCGTTCGGCTCATATCGGTTCCTCCTGAATTACTCTTCGTCCTCGAAACGCACCGCGATCGAGTTCGCGTGGGCGGTCAGACCCTCACATTTCGCAAACTGCTCGATATTCTCATGAACCGCGCGCAGGGCATCCCTCGAATAGTGAATGACACTCGATTTCTTGACGAAATCGTCGACCGAAAGCGGCGAGAAGAAACGCGCCGTTCCGTTCGTGGGAAGGATATGATTCGGCCCCGCGAAATAATCGCCGAGCGGTTCACTGCTCCAGGTCCCGAGGAAAATCGCCCCGGCATTCTTTACCTTCGTCATCGTCTCAAACGGATTCTCCGTCACGATCTCCAGATGCTCCGAGGCAATCTGGTTCACCGCATCGATCGCGTCATCCATGGATTTCGCCACCAGGATAAACCCGAAACGGTCCAGCGATTTCCGGATAATCCCGGCGCGGGACAGCTTTTTCAGGAATCCCCCGATCTCCTCCTGCACCCCGTCTGCCAGCTTCCGGCTCGTCGTCACCAGAACAGCGGATGCCATCTCATCGTGCTCCGCCTGCGAAAGAAGATCCGCCGCCACGTAGCGCGGATTAGCGGAATCGTCCGCCAGAACGAGGATCTCGCTCGGTCCGGCGACGGAATCAATGCTCACGTTTCCGTAGACCGCTTTTTTGGCGAGCGCCACATAGATGTTCCCGGGTCCGACGATTTTATCCGTCTTCGGGATACAGGTCGTTCCGTACGCCATCGCCGCGATCGCCTGAGCCCCGCCGGCCTTGAATATCCTGTCGGCTCCGGCCTCCCTGGCAGCGACAAGCACGGCCGGATTGACCTTTCCGTCCCTGCCGCAGGGCGTCGTCATGACAATCTCCTTCACGCCGGCAACGCGCGCCGGTACAATGTTCATCAGAACGGAAGACGGATAGGCCGCCTTGCCTCCGGGCACGTAGACGCCCACGCGCTCGATCGGAGTAATTCTCTGACCGAGAATCGTCCCCTCCTCCGTGGTGGAAAACCAGCTCTGACGAATCTGTTTTTCATGAAAGCCCCTGATATTGACAAGCGCCTCCCGGATCACCCCGATCAGCTTCGGGTCGACCGTTCTGCAGGCCTCGTCTATCTCCGGTTCCGTCACCTCGATGGTCTCCGGAGTCAGGCGGATTCCGTCAAATTTTTCCGTAAAGGCAAAAAGAGCCTCGTTCCCTTTTTCACGGACAGAGGCCAGGATCTCGTCCACGGCGCTCTGCTGCTCCCTGTAGTTGGCTGGATTGCGCGCCAGCATTCTCTGACGGACCTCCTGCCGCGTCTCCTCTGTTAATTCAAACACTTCCATATGCTTTTATCCTCTTATTGCGCTTCACATCCCGGTCATGCAGGCCCGGAGGGCCTTGACAAGGCCTGAAATTCTCTCATTGTCCATTCGCATGCTGACCGGATTCACAACCATTCTGGCGGAAAGAGGACAGATTTCCTCGAGCACGGAAAGTCCGTTCTCGCGCAGCGTCGTTCCGGTCTCGACAATATCCACGATCACCTCGGAGAGGCCTACGATCGGAGCGAGCTCAATTGAGCCGTTCAGTTTAATCAGCTCGACTGTCTGGTTCTTCTTGTTATAGAAATAATCCTTCGCGATGTTCGGATACTTCGTCGCCACGCGGATCATCTGATTATGCTGCAGGTACTCCCGCGCGCTCTCCGGACCGCACACGCACATGCGGCATTTCCCGAAGCCGAGATCCAGCACCTCGAAAACCTTTCGGTTCTCTTCCATGATCGTATCTTTTCCGACGATGCCGATGTCGGCCGCGCCGTACTCCACATAGGTCGGAACATCCGGTCCCTTGGCCAGGAAGAAGCGCAGCTTCTGGCTCTCATTGACAAAAATCAGTCTCCGGGAATTCTTGTCCCGCATCTCTTCACAGGAAACACCGACTTTTTCCAGAAGGCTGAGAGTCTGGTCCGCCAGTCTTCCCTTCGTCAGTGCAAATGTCAGGTATCTCATATCTTCTCATCACCCCCGGCAACATTAATCTGGTCTACTTCGCCGGTTCCGAGGTTGATCGCGTAAACCTCCGTCTCCGATTTAAAATAGACAATTCCGCCGAACTGGTTGCGGACTCCGTACGCACGGTAATCATCCAGCACACGTCCCGGCTCAAAGCGGACACAGGCGACATCCAGCCCCTTCGCGCGCTGACGCTGTGCGTAGCGGACGCATCCCGATTCCATCGAGGAGGGATACAGGATCATCGTCTTGATATCATGGATCGGCACCTGTATTCCCTGACGGTCGAGAGCGGTCAGAAGAGAGCCGATTTCTGTCGTAAACCCTATGGCCGGCGCTTTCTTCCCGTACCGCTCCAGAAGGGCGTCGTAGCGTCCTCCCTTGATGATGGAATCACCGGTTCCATAGGTGTATGCCTGGAAAATAATGCCGGTGTAGTAGCGGTAGGGCGAGAGCAGACCCATGTCAAATGTCACGTAATTTCCGCATCCGTAGGCATCGAGCGTCTCGTAGATCTTTTCCAGACGCTCGCAGGCGCGGATCGCGCGGCGGTTATCGGTGAGCGATTTCGCGCGAGACAGCACATCCCGGTTTCCGAAAAGCTCCGGAATCGACTCAAATGCCGTCTGGAGATCCTTTCTCAGACGAAGTCTCCGGATCTGCTCTTCCGCACCGAAGCGGTTGCGGGTCAGAAGCAGATTCCTCAGATCCGCCTGCGTATCCTCATCGAGGCCCGCGGTCTCCGCGAGCGACTGAAAATAATCGACATGGCCGATGGAGACCTGAAATTCGGTGAGACCCGACTCGCGGAGCGCCTCGACGACAAGGGCGATGATTTCCGCGTCGGCCTCCGGGCTGTCCTCCCCGATCAGCTCCACGCCCATCTGCGTGTTCTCATGGAGATGCCCCTGATAATGGAGATTATTCTGAAAGACATTTCCGTGATAGCAGAACCGGAGCGGCCCCTGCTCCTCCATGAAATACATGGAGACAGACCGTGCAACCGAGGGTGTAAAATCGGGTCGCAGCACGAGCATATTTCCGTCGCGGTCAAACAGCTTATACATCTCATTGACCGGTACGGATCCGACGTCTCTGGAAAACGCATCGGAAAACTCGAGGGACGGTGTCTCGATCGACTGGTAGCCGAAGGAGCGGAATTTCTTTTCAATTTTCCGTTCAATAAATCGTTTCTTGTCACATTCTCTGCCGAAAATATCCCGGAATCCCTCCGGGGTATGAATCAGATGTTTCATGGCATCCCCTTGTCTGTTGAATCGTCAGTAATGGCCGAAAAAAACAAGTCCGCCGGAATAGCCGGCCGATTTGCTTTAACATGCTACCATGTTATCATACGAAATTGCCTTGTCAACCCCGGCCGGAACGATTTGCAATCCCCCGGTCCTCCGCCGGGTGACCTCCGCCTGAAAAAATCAACCGTTTCTTTTTTCAATCCCTCGAGAGAAGATCCTTCTGAATCCCATCCAGATACGGGACGAAAAGATCGCCCTTCCGCTGAAGAAAATAGGAAGGATCCAGTTCTTCCAGATGAAAATGTTTCGGTCCGCCCTCTTCCGCCCGGCCGACGAATTTCATCATCTCGCGGAAGCGCAGATAGTAATACTCATCCCGGGTGGAAAAATACAAAAGGAGAAAGGCAACTCCCTGCTGCCTTTCAAACAATTTCATAAACTCAATCTGATGCGGATGAATATTGGCGAGCGGAAAGGTATCCGTCTTGCACTCCTTCGCGTCAAAGCAGACCGGGACCCCCTGAACCGCCCCGATGTAATCCACCGTACTTTTCTGATCAAAATAAGCCAGTGTGATGTGCCGGCTTTCCCTGTCAATTTCGATCGGAGTGATCGGAGTGGGAATTTTCTGAATCAGGGCGAGACCGCGGGAGCGGTAGGTTTCATTTGTTAAATTGATCATTTCCTCCAGCAGTGATCCGCGGAGTCCTCTCGTTCCCCAGGTTCCCAATGTCATTCTCTCCGTTTCCTGATTTTCGGGGCCCGTGCCCGGATGCCGGTGTTCTCAGCATCTGGGAAGATAATTCCCGTTTCCGGAATTTCCCCCGTCATTCTCCGTCTGCGTTCCGTCCTGATCGGTCCCTCCGGAGGTATCTCCGGATGACGAATCCGTCCCTCCTTCCGAGGAATTCTGCGACTGACCCGACTCCGAAGCAGCCGCAGGCGTCGGTGTAGCTGTCGGTGTGGCGGTCGGCGTCGGTGTGGCGGTCGGCGTCGGCGTCGAGGTTTCTTCCGCCTCCGAAGAGGACGAGAGCAGTTCTTCCGCGTTCTCCGCGGACGGCGGATAATAATAATCTTTATTATCTTTGTTCAGAGATTTCATCTTGTTCAGCGGCCAGTAGCGGAAGATCGCTTTCGCGACGATCTGGTCCTTCGTGACAAAATGATTCTCCCAGTATCGGGAATCCTTTGAGTTCAGCCGGTTGTCGCCCAGAACAAAGAAGCAGCCTTCGGGAACCTGAAAGGGAACCTCCATCAGACCGCTGTCCGTCACATTTTCCTCCATGCAGAAGCTGTCGGTCAGCGGCTCTTCGCTGCCATTGACATATACATCCCCGTTTCTGATATCGATCACATCTCCGGGAAGACCGATCACTCTTTTGATAAAGAGCTGCGATTCGTCATCCGGATAGCGGAAAATGATAATGTCGTACCTCTCCGGATCCTTGTTCAGATAAGCCAGCCGGTTTCCGAAGACGCGGTCTCCGACCATGATCGTATTTTCCATCGACTGGGAGGGGATCGTCGCGTTGACAATCACGAAATGCTCAAGCAGAAGAACCGCCACGACCACGATTCCGATCAGAATCAGATCATTCATCAGTTCCCGGAAAAAACTTTTTCCCTTTCCGCTCTTCTTTCCGCCGCTCCTGCCGCGGCGGGACGCTCCGGATCCTTCCTGCCCGGAAGACCCCGAAACAGCATCCGGTGTGTTTTCATCCGTCCGGGAAGCGGACGGCTGTTCATCCGGCTCCTCACCGGTTTCGTTTTTCCCGTCACTCCCGGCTTCAGGATCTTCCTCGCCATTTTCTTCGCCATATATGAATTGAAAATCATTTTCGTAATCATCCGTATCGTAAGGCTCGTGTTTTCCGCGCCTTCCGAAACGGTTTTTTTTATTCTCAGACCCGCTTCCGCGGGTATTTTTTTCATCCATCCCTTATTTATCCCCCAGCTCAAAACAATTGATGGTGGTTATGTTTTATCACAATAAAATATTCCCGTGATTTTGTCAATGAAGGATACGGGCGAGGTCCGCCGGAAGCTCTGAGCGGATGACCAGGCCGGAATCCTCTCTCAGGATTCCGTCCATCTGCGGAAACTCAATTCTGGCCGCGTGGAGAAACTGTCTGGAAAGTCCGAACTGCTTCCGGAAAAACCGGTTCACCTTCTCATCCCCGTACCGCGGATCCCCGATCAGCGGATGGCCGAGTGAGGAAAGATGGGCACGGATCTGATGAGGTCGTCCCGTAATGAGTTCCACCTCCAGAAGCGTAACCGTATATCCGAGCTTTTCCGTGCGGATCGGGCGATAGGCAGTTTCGATCCGGATGCCTCCCGGAACATTCTTCAGACTTTTTCCGGTAACCCGCACGGTGTTCGTCGCGTGATCCTTCACAAGCGTACCGCCGACGCGGGCCGGCCGGTCGATTTCTCCAAGCGCCAGGGCGAGATAGAACTTTTTCAGATTCCGTCCCCGGATGAGCTCCGACAGCTCCCGGGCGGAGGCGTTGTCCTTTCCCGCCAGGATAATTCCGCTCGTGTTGCGGTCCAGGCGATTGGCCGGCCCCGGGGAAAACAGTCCGTCCCCGGCCGGCAGATACGACTTCAGGTAATCCGCCACCGAAACATCCGCGCTGTCATTGCCCTGAGACAGCACCCCGGCAGGCTTGTTCAGGGCAATCAGGTGATCGTCCTCGTAGAGCACCCACTCCGGATTCATCGCAGAAATCTCCCTCTTTCCGGAATCTTCTGCAGATTTCCGGAACTTTTCCAGGGTATCCTCCGAAAAATAAATCCGGACCGTATCGCCGGCGGCAAGCCTCTCTCTGCCCGTCGCCTTCTTCGAATTCAGCAAGATATTTTTCCTGCGAAGCATTTTGTAGAGGAAACCGCTTCCCGCTCCGGGAAGATATCTCCTGAGAAATTTATCGAATCGCTGCCCCGCCTGTTCTTCTCGGATAATAATTTCTTTCATGCTTACAATACGATCGTCAGCATCGAGTTACGCGTCGCCCGGTCCTCCTCGGTCGGTCCGCTCTTTCCCGCGAGCTGCGAAACTCTCTCCAGAAACTGCTTCTCATTCTGAAAGATCTTGACCGTGCGTCTGTGCCCGGAAGCCCTCAGCGATTTCTGAATGTGATCCTCCATGAAATGAATAACGTCCGGTTTCGCATCTTCGTGCGTGAACGCGGCTACCGTATCATTGGCGACCGCGGCCGCATCCACAAAAAGATTGATATCGTGGGTGGTAAAATACATCTCATAGGCCATCACAAGATCGCCCGAAACTTCCGAAATTCTCCGGTAGAGCGACTCGTCCATGGGCGTCCGCATCCACATCATGATACCCTCGATCAGCGAGAGCGAGGCGGGAATGATCCCGAGACAGGCAATCACCGTGTATATATTTTTCTTGTCCCCATTGTTCAGGACAAATCCCACCAGGAAGATCGCAAACGCACAGGCGAACATGAGGACCGTCTTCAGCAGCCGGACCTTCTTCTGATTCCGGATGTATCCGAATTCCCCTTTGCTGATTTTCTTTTTTTTCATACGGTTTTCTCTCCTGAAACCTGAGAAAAAATCGAGTAGGAGGGGGTGGTTAGCCCCCGACCTCTCACACCACACGTGCATACCGTTCGGTACACGGCGGTTTCAACAGTTGACGTGCACAGACTGATATGCTGAGGCCAAATCATAA